>CAYMGQ010000015.1:0-46547 GCA_964390055.1 uncultured Clostridiaceae bacterium | reverse complement strand
TGTCACCCCACTTATTTTTAACGGTGACTTTTAATACTATACCAAATTCTTTTTTGTCTGTCAAGGGAGTTCTTATATTATTTATTCTTAGTTTATAAGTTCCCAATCTATTTAGTTGGTTAGCGCTACATGCTTATTATGTATGGACTAATATACCACAGGTTAGAACTCCCGTCAATATCTGTTTTTTATTTTTTTAGATCATTGTTAATATGGTCCGATTTCCCAAAAATGTTTAGGCTTATAATGTAGCAGCAATTGCACTTCCAAGGGCAATTGAATTGAGCTTTGTTACCGCATCATCTGCTCTAGATACCAATACAACTGGAACCTTAGCACCCATAATAATACCTGCTGATTTCCCATTAGCAAAATAACTTAACGCTTTCCCTATTCCATTCCCTACTTCTATAGTAGGTACTAATATTATATCGCTTTCTCCTGCCACAGGGCTTTTAAATCCTTTAATCTTTGCAGCATTTTTAGAAATAGCTAAATCAAAAGCAATTGGACCCTCTACTATAATGTCGTCTCCAAAATAGCCTTGTTGTGCTAGATATTTTAGTTTGTCGCCATCTACTGTTGCCTGCATTTTTTTACTAACTTTTTCATTTGCAGCTAGACATGATATTTTAATATGGTCACTATCTAATATTGCCCTGGCAGCTACTATAGCATTTCCAAGAATTCCTTTCTTCTCCTCTAATGTGGGCGCAATATTCATGCCTCCATCTGTAAGAAAAAGTAGTTTATGATAGTTTGGTATTTCATATACCATTACATGGCTTAATAAATTCCCAGTTCTTAAACCCTCTTCTTTATTTAAAACAGCCCTTAATAAAGTCGGAGTATCTACTAGCCCCTTCATAATAAAGTCAGCTTCTCCACAAGATACTTTTTTCACCGCCTCCATTGCAGACTCTTCTAAATCAGGAGTATTAATAATGGTACACTCATCCAAGTTGATCTCTTTTGAAATAGCGATATTTTCTATTTTATTTTTATCACCAATGAGTATAGGACTAATTATCCCATGTTCTTTAGCATCAACCACTGCCTTTAAAACTTCAGGTTCATGTGCAGCTGCTACTGCCAATGTCATTTTGTCTTGAGCCTGAGCTTTTTTGATAATATCCTCTAAGGTTTTCATCACAATAACACCACCTATATAATATTTATCCAATATAATATTCTATATTTAAGTTAAAACTCCTTTAATAAAATAGGGAGCGGAAATATATGCGATGCCAATTATTGTATTGTAAGTTACCTTAAATATTAATTTTATTTTTTATAAATTACCTATCCTTGCCCTACACCTTAATGCTATTTCATCATTGGGTGCAATTTTAAGTGAAAGAGTTATGTATTTTTTGGCCTTTTTTATATCCCCTATTTCTAAATATAGCATAGCCAAATTACATAGAATCTCGCTATTATTTTTATCAGTATCTAATATGCCTTTAAAAATATTAATTGCTTTTTGTATCTCGCCTAAACCTGCATAGCTTAATCCCAATTCCACAAGAGCATCTTTTTGTCCATCTTTTATTTCAATCACCTTATTAAAATATTTTACTGCCTCATGAAATATTCCCTGTTGTCTATATGCTAATCCTATGAAAAAAAGTAGATTCCACCAATCTGGATATTTATTCTCTATTTCTTTTAAATAGGTTAAACCCTCTTGGTGCCTTCCTGCCAAAATCTCTTCGTAACCCTTAGTGTAAATTTTTATATCTTCTAGCTTATGTAATATATCTTCAACTTCTATTCTTAGATCCTGTTTTAATCCCAAGTTCAAGGCCTTTTTCCAATGTGTTTTGGCAGTTTTATATTCACGCTTATCTCTATACGCAAAACCTAGATAATAATGTGCCAAAGCAACCTCTTTATGAATTGATATAAGATATTTAAGTTTAGAAATTAGTTCTTCCGTAAATATATTATAAAGTTCGGGATTATCTAATAGTTTTAGATCTCTATACTTTCTTAATGTTGTTACATAATTAATTAAAGCTTTCGAGTTCCTTGGATTCAAATACACAAGTGCTTTAAAATTAATTAGGGCCAATATATATTGTTTGTTTTTCAACGCCTGGATGCCCTTAGTTATTATGTATTCTTCAATTGTAGGATTTGCCACATATAAAAATTTCTTATATTCATCATTATACTTAAAGGCAGCATCTATACCTATCAAATAGATCATGCCTCTTAGCAAAGCACCTACTGTAATAATGCTATCCTCATCCTTTGATTTAATATTTGCTGCTAATTCTTTAGTAATAATTGGCGCCTCAAGTCCTCCAGGAGGAAGATGGTATCCTGGGAGTTGTAGTTTAGCATCTTGTCTGATATGAATAAAGGATAGGTTGTTTGTGTATTCCAACAAAAACTTATCTATCTGAAATTCCATTTTTACCTCCATACATTTTCGTATTTTAAGATAATATATACAATATACCCTCTTTAACACTTTCTCTAGTTGGAGTTTACATAATTATTTTATGGTAATGTTTCTACAGTTCTCTCATAAAGAGCCGTTTCCTTCTATTGCTAGTACTCAATATCTCAAATAAGTATCCCCTATAAATCATCATGAAAGATAACCAAATCTGACCAACAATATAAAGAATAATTGACAAAGGCGAAAGTGATACTCTAAAGGGTAAATGGTAATTAAAAATTCCAAGCAATAGTTTGCCAGTAAACAAATATAAGAGGAGAATTAGGATTAAGTTTGGTATAAACCATTCTATCCAGTTGTCCCTTACAAATTCAACTGTATATTTGATGGATTCCCATGGGTTATAATGTTTCTGATAGATTGTTTCAGGCAAAGCATTGAATAACACAAAGGCTAAAAAATTGATAATAACGCCTAAGCCCATGGGATTAAATCCGCGCCTAAAGCCCGGCATCAACAAAGTATTTATAATTATTGAAGCTACATATCCAATGAAAAGAATTCCCCAAATTTTACTCAAATATGCTGTGAATCCCGATTTGAAATCATCAAGTTTAAAGCTTCCCCTTTCAATTATGCAATTAATCAAGTATAAGTAATTTGAAATTAAAGCACTAGTTGAAACAATTAGTACCAGACCAGCTAATATCCAAAAGAAAGGCAGTACTAGGGCCAATATTAAGGTAGCTGTCGAATAAAACAAACCTGTAAATATAATAGGCCAATTCTTGATGAGATTTTTAAAGGTTCCCCTAATAACTTTCTTATTGGTATATATTATATCTTGTATAATTTCCATTTTAAAATCTCCTTTATACAGATAATTAATAACATTATTGTATCAAAATTTGTATTAAAACTCACGGTCACCTAACAAATGACAACTACAAGCTTCTATGGCTCCCTTTGATGCCCTATAATCAAATAATATTATAATTTCTTCCTCCACCACCTGTTCCAAATCCTGGTTATTGTTTACTATGTTCATTATATTATAGTCAAATCTCTCGAAATGAACATTTTTTATAATTTGTTTTGCCGATAAACCATGATAATCCGGAAGATATTTTTTTATATTAATAGGTTTTTGTAAAAATTTATGGCATCTGTCAGTAAATTCCTTACTTTCATTTCTCCGAAATAAAGATGGTAGTGTATATGTTTTATTGTGTTTTAAATAGTCCAATTTCAAAATATCTTTGAATATATTGGTATGATTTCCCCATCTTGATTTGTAAAAATCAAATATTATATTATATAGTTTGTCCCGTCCATGTGATTTATGATGATACTTATTTTTCTCCCAATAACACGACAAATCTTCAAAAAATCTAAATGGACTCCTATAATGGTTATTTATTATAGCATATATGCTGTTCCTAAACATCCTATTATTCCAATAAAGCTCTAACATCTTTTCTACCCCTTTTAATTTTACAATATCAGTATAACTAATACAGTTATTTTCCAGCAGCTCATAGGGGGGATAATCATCAAAAATATAGCCATAATCCTTAAAGCGTTCCCTTATGCCAGAACCGCGTAATAGTTTCAAAAAACCTAATTGTAGTTTATCTGGCCTTAGAAAAAATACATCATCAAAGCTTTTCCTAAAAGTAAAGTAG
Organism: uncultured Clostridiaceae bacterium; assembly: GCA_964390055.1. Taxonomy (GTDB): domain Bacteria; phylum Bacillota; class Clostridia; order Peptostreptococcales; family Natronincolaceae; genus CAYMGQ01. The sequence continues at coordinate 42,452 of CAYMGQ010000015.1, read as the reverse complement.
TCTTCCTTAGGTAGGCCGGCGATTAGATCTAAATGTAGGTGTATATTTCTATCATTCCTAATATGATGCACAACCTTTGTCAATCTATTAAAATTTAATTTCCTTTGTATTTCCTTTAATGTTTCTGGATTTGTTGACTGAACACCTATTTCAAATTGAAACAAACCAGCGGGTACCTTTGATAAGAATCCTAACATATCATTATCTACCAATTCACTAACTATTTCAAAGTGAAAATTAGTTTTTCCTCTGCTATTCTTCACTATGAAATCCATAATCTCCATAGCATGACTTTTATTCGCATTGAAGGTTCTATCAATAAATTTTACCTGTTTTATCTCCTGTTCAATAAAATAAAGTATTTCCTCTTTAACTAGCTCAAGAGACCTGAATCTAACCCCTCCCAACCTAGACGATAGACAATACTGGCATTGAAATGGACAACCCCTAGAACTCTCGTAATAAACTATTTTATTAGGGTTTAAATTCTCCTTCTGATAAGGAAACGAAAGCTCATCCAAGTTAATGGGTTTAGGCAACGTCTCACCTACATATACCTTACCTTTAGCCCTAAAAGCTATAGAATCTATTTGCGAATAATCCCAATTGTTTATTAAGGCCTTAACTAATTTAGGAAATGTTTTTTCACCCTCACCAATTACAATAATATCTATTGAATCATTGGATTTCATAATCTCTTCTACATCAAATGAAACCTCAGGGCCTCCCAATATAATAACAAGTTCTGGCATAATCTTTTTAAGTAATTTACTAATTCTATGGATCATATCAACATTCCAGATATAAGTCGAAAACCCAATTATTTTTGGCCTTCTTTTATATATTTCACTAACTATATATTCTATCCTATGATTTATAGTAAATTCTGCTATATCAACATCTATATTAATTTCATTCATACTATGTTTAAGATATCTTATTGCAATATTAGTATGTATATATTTCGCATTTAAGGCAACCAATAATAACTTCATTTAAATATACTCCTCTTTTTAGATTCTTGTCGAATAAAAGGTAAATTTCTTATAAAAGCAAATTTATCTATTGTAATCTCCCGCTTTCTCCAATATAATACTATTATATTAATGTAATATTAGATCTATAGAAGGGAGGTATAGCATGCTACCTCAAAGTCACATGATTATGGCTGGAATTATTTATGAAAATATCAGGAGAAAATTCAATCTTAATCTTAATAAAATGAACCTAACCTATGGTAGCGTAATACCTGATATACCCTTTCAATTATCGGGATTACCACATTTTAAGCCTGAATCCTTCGATATAATATGTAACAAAATTCATCAATTGTCCCAAGCGGATTTTACTAAAGATAAAAATTCTCTTAAAATTTTATCTCGGGATATAGGAATAGTAACCCATTATATAGCCGATTATTTTTGTGTGCCCCATAATGACAGGCAAAGATTTAAGGATGATTTTATAAGCCATATACAATATGAAAATAATCTGCATAAATTATATAAAACTCGTGATCCGCGTGTCTTTATTAAAAAACCATCCTTTAATGCGCAGAATAATTCAGCCAATGATATTATGTCAATTTTAAATAGGCTGCATTTCACATATTTATCCAGGGAACCTAGTTTAATGAATGATTTTAAAAGTTCAATTCATGCTACAAATTTAGTAGCATTCTATATAATTTTTCATGCTATGAAAAAGAGTCTTTACTATAGTGTCGCCTGACTTTTTCAGACCCTTACTAAGGTTTTTTAATTTGAGAGTTTGGGGAGACAGAATAGAATGTGTTAAATGACTTCATAGGACAAGGGGGTAAATATTATGGATAATTATTCTAAAATATCTGTTGAAGAAATCTCTAAAAGGGATATGTTGATGATAATCAAAGCCTTAGAATATACTGGCCAAGAAACTGGAATCTCTTCTTTTATTGAATTGAAAAATACGATAGTCCAGCAACTGAGTCAATTATATAACACATCAGAAAAAAGTATTGTTGACTTTTTAGAAAAAAATTTGTAAAACAAGGCGGCTAATCAAACGCCTTGTTTTTATCTTTTATGAATGTATATACTACAGATTTAGTCTCAACCTTCAAGCTTATAAATTTTTCCAAGTCATTCCTTTCAAGTATCTTAATATTATTTAAAATTGGGTGTTTTATTGTGCTATTCTCCCTTAGATTAAATATATTAACCTCATCCCCTCTAGCATATTGACTTCGTTGCAGCTCGTATTTTCTTAATCTATGCAGATATCGCCCCATTTGATGAATAAATTCCATATCTTTAAAGGAATCATTATTAACATTATAAGGAATACCCGAAATTCCTAAAAAACCATAGGCTGTGGACATTATTTCTTTATAATATTTATGACCTTCATAATTTTTATCTGCCCCCTCGCCCCTGACAAACCTGTAATAATTATGGATTATCATTAAAATTAATTTTCTGTCTTCTTGATCCTTCAAATCCCCATCTAACTTATAACGATCTATATCCATAAGGAGTTTAATTTTTTTCTTTTCAAACTCTACCCTATATTGTTTGCCATAATTCACCCTTAATCCTTCATTTATTTGAGCAAGTTTAAGATCAATCAGGTAATCCTTTAGCCCTTGTAATAATTTTTCCTCATCAATAGCTGAGCTCATCAAAATTATATAAGCCGCTCTAGCTATAAGTAGTCCATTTAAAATAACCTCAGGATGCCTGTGAAAATATATAAGATTTTTGTATATTTCCCTTTCTGCCACCTGATAGTTATTATTTCCTAAAAAGATGGCTATAACCCGATTAATGCCACAATACAGTTTATCTCCCCAATAGGCAGATGTATTATAATAATTTTTTATCTTTAATCTAGCCAATATGGCAGATGGATTCCCATGACGATAGTACCGCCATAGTCTTAATTCATCATAAAACCTAGTGTAATCGACCTTAACCCTTAGTTGTTCCCTGTCATCTATTAAGCATTTGATTAGAATTAACATAAGTTCTGTTATATAGCTATATTGACCTGCCGGCTTTTTTATGGATAATTCTTCATCGTATTTAAGGGTAAATTCCTGGAGCTTGCATGAGTTCCCCCCTATATTTTCCTTTGTAAAAGTTAATGCATCACCATATGCCATCCACAACAGGGTATTAATTATTTTATTCTCAATTGTAAAGCCCCCCCATCTTTAAATATAGATTTTGCCATTAAGTTTTACATTTTCTCCGGTGCCTTGACGCCAATTAAATATAATCCCGTTGCTATCACTTGCCTTACCATATAGACAACTGCCAATCTTGCTTTTTTTAGCTCCTTATCCTCAACTAAAATTGGATGGTCATGATAAAAGCGATTAAAGGTCTGGGCTATATCAATAATATGTCTGGTTATAATAGAGGGCTCATTTTTTTCCTGGGCATCCACCACAATTTTTGGAAATTGGTGTACAGTTCTTATAACTTCCATAGTAACATCATCTGTTAACAACTCTGGATTTATCTCCTTATCAAATTTCATTCCAGCCCTTTCTATAACACTACTTGCCCTTGCATGGGTATATTGGACATAGGGTCCGGTTTCTCCCTCAAAGTTTAATACCTTATCCCAAGAAAAGGTATAATCCTTAATCCTATTATTGGATAACTCCTGAAAAACCACGGCACCAACTCCCACATCCTCCGCTATTTCATCAATATTATCTAAATCTGGGTTCTTTTTCTTGATAATTTCTCTGGTTTGTTCTACTGCCTTTGTTAGGACATCTTCTAAGAAAACCACCCTACCTTTCCTAGTAGCAATTGTACCTTCCTCTAGCCTTACCAAACCAAAGGGGACATGGATACAATCATGGGCCCAATCATATCCCATTAATTCAATGATTTTAATCCATTGCTGAAAATGGAGGTTTTGTTGTGAGGCAACTACATAAATATTTTTATAAAAATCATAGGTCTCTTTTCTGTATATGGCTGCTGCAATATCTCTAGTTATATACAGGGTAGACCCATCTTTTTTTCGAATTAATGCAGGTGATAGACCATAGGTCTCTAGGTCTATAATTTCTGCCCCTTGGGATTCCTCCAAAAGATTTGCCTCCTTTAACATCTCTATTGTCCTAGGCATTTTATCTGAATAAAAACTTTCTCCAGCTAAGGAATCAAAGGTAATTCCCAATTTGTTATATACCCTATCAAACTCCTCTAAGCTGACATCTCTAATCCATTGCCATAACTCTAGAGCTTCTTCATCCCCATCTTCTAGGGCCTTAAACCATTTTCTCCCCTCTTCTTCCAAATCAGGGTCCTTTTCTGCTTCTTCATGGAATTTAATATATAGTTTTAATAGCTCCCTAATGGGACTCTTCCTTACCCTCTTCTCATTTCCCCATCTTTTAAAGGCCACAATTAGTTTGCCAAATTGGGTCCCATAATCCCCCAGATGATTTATTGTTATAGTGTTATATCCTAAAAATTTATATATCCGATTAATTGAATGCCCTATAACTGTGCTTCTTATATGGCCTATGTGAAATGGTTTTGCAATATTTGGTGATGAAAATTCAACAATAACATTTTTGTCTTTACCCAAGTCACTGCTTCCATATCTTTCTTTTTGCTTATAAACATTTGAAATTGTTTCCCCAACTAGGACGGTCTTGTCTATAAAAAAATTAACATAAGCCCCAACGGCTTCAGCCTTATCGAAATATTTATTTAATTTAATTGACTCAACCAGCTCCTTAGCAATTAAATTAGGTGATTTCCTAAAAATTTTTGCTAATCTAAAACAAGGGAATGCATAATCCCCCATTTCAGGGTTTGGTGGCACCTCTATCATAGATAAAATTTCATCCTTTTTAAATTCTGATAAGAACTTTCCTAAAATTTCACATACTTCTCCTTTAAAATTAATCATTTGATTGCCCCCAATACTATTAATTTTTTTAACAAAAAACCCCCGCCCCTGTATTTAGAGACGAGAGAATAATCCCGTGTTACCACTCTGATTGGCCTTTTGCCCACTTTAATTCCTGTAACGTCGGAAAAGTTCACGTCATATCCTACTTTTATCTTCAGATAGAGTCTCAGGGGTGCGCTTCAATAATAAATATGTACTGGGCTTTCACCGACCCCGGCTCGCTAAAACAATCTTTATATTTACTATCCCCTTCATTGATTATTTAAATATTTACCTGCTAATAAATATACCATATATCTCTTTAACAATCAACCAAATTTATATTATGAAAAGGTATGGCAATTTGTCTAGACATTTTATTTTATATTAACAATTGTTACCCCTGCTCCCCCTTCCCCATATCTACCTTCTCTAAATTTTTCTACATGACGGTGCTTATTTAGCATTTGCTTGATACCAGCTCTTAGTACACCGGTTCCAATACCATGGATAATAGTTACCTCTGTTAGGCCTGATAGATAAACATCATCCAAATATTTATCTACCTCCATAAAAGATTCTTCTAAATTTAGGCCACGTATATCCAATTCATTTTTTACATTGCTGGCTTTTGATCTTACAAGTTTAGCAAAAGCTTTTTGCTTAGGTTTTTCATCTTCCTTAATTCTTTCTAGATTTGTAACAGGTATATTAATTTTCATAATACCAACCTGCACAAATACCTCTCCCCTATCATTAGGCGGATTAATAACATAACCGCTTTGGTCCATCGAAACTATCCTCACAAGATCCCCCTTTTTAAGATTTTTTGGAGGCTTGCTACTAGTTGTAGGGAATATATGTTGACTAAGGTCGGGAGAAAGATTATCCATGCCCTTTGCTAAATGGCGCCTAGCTTCCTCGATTTCCTTATTGACTGCTCCCCTGTCCGCATCTAGTTTGAGTTTTCTTAACCCCTTTATTATCTCTTCTGATTCCTTTTTTGCTTCCTGTAATATTGTAAGTGCTTCTGCCTTGGCTTTCCCTATAATTTTTTTTCGTTGTGCCTCAACTTTTTCCTTCTTTTTATAGTATTTATCCAATATATCCTGAGATTCCAGTTTTAGTGATTCAGCCTGCCTCCGGTCCTCTTCACTGGCAAGTCTATTTTCTTCAATATTAGATAATAAGGCCTCAAAGTTTATACTTTCTGTAGTTAATAATGATTGGGCATTTTTTATTAATTTCCTTGACAAGCCAAGTTTTTGAGAAATTTCAAAGGCATTAGATTTACCAGGTACCCCTATTAGCACTCGATAAGTGGGTGCCAATGATTTAATGTCAAACTCTACAGAAGCATTTTCAACACCTTCGTTAATTAATGCATATTGCTTTAATTCACTGTAATGAGTTGTTGCAACCACTGAAACCCCTAACTCCTTTAAATGATTTAAAATTGCCATGGCCAGAGCTGCTCCTTCTGTAGGGTCTGTCCCCGCACCTAATTCATCAAGCAAAACTAGGGAGTCACCCGTAACTTCATCTAATATATCTACTATATTGGTCATATGGGAGGAAAAGGTACTAAGATTTTGCTCAATACTTTGCTCATCTCCAATATCCGCAAAAATCTTATCAAAAATTGGTAACTCTGTCCCATAATCAGCAGGTAAGTGTAGTCCACTTTGTGCCATTAGACAGAAAAGACCAATTGTTTTCAAGGTAACTGTCTTACCCCCAGTATTGGGCCCAGTTATTATCAATAGCTTAAAATCCTCCCCCAACCAAATACTTATGGGTACAACTTCTTCAACTTTTAGTAATGGGTGTCTACCATTAATTATCTTTACCTTGCCCTCCTGATTTAATTTTGGCTCTATGGCCTTCATATCAATGGAAAGCTTGCCCTTTGCAAATATAAAGTCTATTTCTGCTAAATTTTTTTGATTATCCTTAATTAATTCTCCCTTTTCGCCTATTAATCCAGAAATCTCCAGTAGAATTCTTTCAATTTCCCGCCTCTCTTTAAGCTTTAATTCTTTTAATTCATTGTTTAATTCAACAACAGAAATGGGTTCTATAAACAAGGTTGCCCCACTAGAGGACTGGTCATGTATCAAACCTGGAAATTGTCCTCTAAATTCTTGTTTTACTGGCACCACATACCTATCATGCCTTATAGTCACAATAGGATCTTGTAAATATTTTTGGTAGCTTGTTGAATTTATTATTGAATTTAATTTATTTCTTATTCCATCGTTTTTCGAATTCATCTTTCGTCGTATATTTCTTAATTCTCTAGATGCATTATCAGATATTTCCTTCTCATTTAGAATGCAAGTCTCTATTTTATCCTCAATTTCTTTTAATGTGTGCAGGTCCGTAATTAGCTTATCAATAATGGGATGCACTAGGTCCTCTGCTTCCATTTCCTTAATAAACTGTTTTAATTGCCTGGCAACAGATAGGGTAGATTTTAAATATAATAATTCTCCCGGATCTAGATATGAACCTATTTCAGTTTTTCTGACCAAGGTCAAGACATCATGAATACCATGTAAAGGCGGCTCCCCTCTTTTGAGTAGGATGCTCTGAGCTTCACTACTTTCTTCTTGCATTCCTTTAATTTTTTGCAAGTTTTTTATTGGCTTTAAATTTTTCGCTATATTTTTTCCAATTATAGATGTGCATTTTTCCGCAAGCAAATCAATAATACTTGTATATTCTAAAGTTTTTAAATTTGTATCTTGCATCTGACTTCACCCCTTGAGGCTTTGATTTATCGTAGTTTATTATACCATATTATATTTAACCTTATCATAGATGGGTTGAAATTTAAATTGTTTAAAGTTTTTAGGCCTTAGTCATAATCATTGATTGATAGGTTTTATTAATTATGGTATGATTTTATCAATAAGATATTTCTTAAACTAGTAGGAGGATTATTATGTGTGAATCAACAGCATATCTTGTTACTAATAGGGGTAAACAAAAAATAATGGAGAAAGTTACCCACCTGCAACCCCGCAATAATAAGGTGTATTTGAAGAACCTATTAGGAGAACAAAAAATTATTGATGGTTTTGTAAAGGAAGTTAGATTAATGGAACATAAAATTTATATTGCTAAAATATAAAATACTACACTATCGGGGGATAAATCAATGATAATAGCAGTTATAGATGGAATGGGTGGAGGAATAGGAGCCCAGATAGTACAGGCCTTAAGACAGGAGCTTCCAAATTATGTAGAGATTTATAGCTTGGGTACCAATGCTATAGCAACCTCTAAAATGTTGCAAAATCGAGCTAACAAGGGTGCTACTGGAGAAAATGCTATCATTGTCTCTATAAAAAGAGCTAATATTATTATAGGGCCTTTCTCCATCATTTTGCCCAATGGTATGATGGGTGAGGTTACCGATAAAATTTCAAAGGCAATCTCTGAATCGGAGGCATTAAAAATATTATTACCTATTGTTCCTGAAAATTTTGAACTGGTTGGTTTAGAAAACAAGCCACTTATGCTTTTAATTAATGATGCAATATCTATAATAAAAAAAGAATTTAACATTAAATAGCTACAGATATACATACTCAAAGGGAGGATTCTTATGAATAAAAAGCAAGAAAGTTACAATCATAATCTAGATGCCCCATCTCATTTTGACAAAAAAACCTTTAAAATATTATCAGCCCACTGGATTAAGCAAAATAAATCCTTGCAAAAGCAATATTTAACATGGTCTAATAAATGTCGGCAAAGTTCACAGAACAACATGTGCAATTACATAGAAAAGGCTGCTAATTTTATGGAAAAGGCCAATGAAATGTTGATTGAGGCTAAAAAACATATGTTGTAACCTTCCTTGATTTATTTTATATAGTATGGATGCTTTCCTTGTGAACATCGTCTAGTGCCTCCATTATACCCTCTGACAATGTTGGGTGAGGATGAATTGCTTTCCTAACCTCCCCTGTTGTTAAACCCAATTCTACAGCCAATGTCAGTTCGGCTAATAATTCTGTTGCACTAGCCCCAACAATAGTGGCACCAATAATTTTGTCTTGATCATCGGCTAATATCTTGGTGAACCCCCAGTACTCTCCAATAGCCTGGGCTTTTCCTAATCCCCTAAAATCAAATTTTCCAATCCTGTAGGACAAGTCTCTTCTTTTAGCTTCCTTTTCTGTTAATCCAACACTTGCTATCTCCGGGCTAGTATATAGGCATCTGGGGACAGCCTTATAGCTCATTTGATTATTCTTTCCTAGAGCATTTTCCATAGCAACAATCCCCTCTCTAGATGCCACATGTGCCAGCAAGGGTGATTCCACAATATCTCCTATAGCATAAATCCCTTCAATGTTTGTTTCCATTTTCTCATTAACAACTACCCTGCCCTTGTTTGTTTTAATCCCAATGTCCTCTAAACCCAAGTTAGTTAAGTTTGCCTTCCTTCCCACAGAGATTAACATTTTTTCAGCCTTTATAGTTAAGTCCTGATTACAATAAGCAACAAGCTCTTCCTCTTCTACATCTATCCTCCTTATTTCATGGCCTGTCTTTATACCTATTTTCCTTCTTTTGAAACTTCTTTCCAACTGTCTGGCCACATCCTCGTCTTCAAAGGGTAGCAATTGTTTTTCCTTTTCTATAATTGTAATTTTGGAACCTAGACTATTAAAGAATTGGCCAAATTCACAGCCTATGATACCCCCACCAACAATAATCATGGATTTTGGTATTTCTCTTAGGCATAAAGCCTCCTCACTGGTAATTATCTTTTTTCCATCATAGGGGAATAGGGGTGGAACAATAGGAAGCGATCCAGTTGCAAGAATTATTTTATCAGCCTTGATTATTTGTTTTTTCTCATCTATATTTATAACCTCAACCTCATTACGACTAATTAATCTAGCAAAACCCCTTACAATTTTTACATTTTTACGTCTAAAAATAAATTCTATTCCTTTTACCAATTGGGCAACTGTTTTATCCTTTTTTTCCATTATTGTATCTAATTCTACCTCAACACCCTCAGGGATTTTAATACCAAAAGACTTTGCTTTTTTTAGCTTATCTAATATATTAGTGGAATTTAGCAAAGTTTTTGTTGGTATACAGCCAGTATTTAAACAAGTACCACCCAGTTGAGATTTTTCAATTACTGTTACATCTGCCCCCAACATGGCCCCTCTAATAGCTGCAACATAGCCACCGGGTCCACCACCAATTATGATTATTTTCATTGTTTTGCCTCCTTTTTGTCATTATAAACAGGCCATTTCTAGTATGCAGGATACATTCTCTTCGGCACCAATAGCCATAATATGTACACCTTCACACAAATTTTCTTCCTTTAATTTTTGTATTAATTCCGCTGCAATCCTCATGCCCTCCTTCAACCTATACTTATGATCAGTGGCTTCCATCCTTCTTATTAAAATTTCCGGTACATGTATACCCGGTATATTTTTATTCATATAACGTGCCATTCCGGGAGATTTCAAGGGTACAATTCCAGCCAATATCTTGCTATCTAAAAACTTAGTTTTATCTCTAAATCTTCTCATTGTATCTATATCAAAAATTGCCTGTGTTTGGAAGAATCTGGCGCCAGAATTGATTTTTTTTACCATCTTGATAATTTGTAATTCTAATGGTTCATAACCCGGTGTCACACAAGCCCCTAGATAAAAGTTCGGTTTTCCCTTTAGGGGTTTACCTGCCATATCCTTGCCCTGCATTAATGTCTGAGCAGCCTGTAATATCCCAACACTATCTAAATCATAGACGGCTTTAGCCTGTGGATGGTCTCCTACTGATGTATGATCACCAGTAAGGGCTAGAACATTTTCAATTCCTAAAATATTAGCCGCCAATAATTCCCCCTGAATTGCTATTCTATTTCTATCCCTTCCAGTTATTTGGAATATAGGTTCAGCACCTTGATCTTTTAATAATTTGCAAGTTACTAATGATGTTGCTCTTAAGACTGCTGATTGAAAATCCGTTACATTTATACCGTGAACTTTGTTCTTAATAGCCCTAGCACAATTTAATTCACGACTTAAATCTGTCCCCTTAGGAGGTGCAATTTCAGCTGTAATAGCAAATTCTCCTGCCTCCAGCACATCCCTCAATAAAGACATGTGAATACCCCCCTTTCTTTTTGTTATACCTCTATAGTGAAGTTTTTTTTCTTCGTAAATTGATTTTTTCCGGTCCGCTAGAATTTTTAAAACTTCTAGCTTCCCTTAGTTTAATTAGATTATCTAACATTCCCATTTCCTTTAATCTTTCATAGATCAGTATCCAGGCACAGTCCCACTCGGGGTTAACCTCGCATCTGCCTTCCTTGGAGCCACCGCAAGGCCCGTTTACCAATCCTTTAGCGCATTTTGTTATAGGGCATATACCTGCAGTCCAACCTAACTTACATTCACCACATGCCATACATGCCTTCTCAAATTTTCCAATTCTTTGGGTTTCACCTATGAATTTTGTATTAGTTCCGGGGTAAACAGGGATATCTGTACTTTTAGATATTGTTTGTGTTCCATTTCCACAGGTTAATGAAAGCACGGCGTCGGCCATAACAAGTTGGTCTTTGTATTTTCTTAATTCCCGCTTTGTGGCTAATAGATGGCATGCTGGACTTAATACAAGGCAGGCTAGAATATTTTTTCCCCTTGAGTCCAATAGCTTAGCCATTGCCGCAACCTCTTTGTCCCCACCAACCTGGCAAACTGTTGCACACTCTGAACACCCTATGACTATGATATTTTCCTTTTGCTTTAAATACCCTATAATTTCATCTATTGATTTTTTTTCTGAAATAACCATTTATATTCCCCCTTGAACCCCATTTTTACAAATTATTCTGTATTTTACAGGCTTTGATTAATTGTTTAGCGAGTATGGTCGTTGTAACCGCCCCTACACCGCCCGGCACTGGAGTTATCGAAGCTACTTTATTTATTACATTTTCTAAATCAACATCACCACATAAATTTCCCTCTGAATCCACATTTATCCCAACATCTATTACCACTGTATTCTTTGATACATAGCTTGCATCAATGAAATTAGCCCTTCCAATTGCCACCACAAGAATATCGGCACTTTTGGTTATTTCCCTCATATTTTCTGTTTTCGAATGGCATATGGTTACAGTGGCATTTTCATTTAGTAATAGTAGGGCCGCAGGTTTGCCAACAACCATCGACCTTCCCACTACCACTGCATTTTTCCCTTGAATTTTTATCTTATAATATTTTAAAAGTTCCATTAATGCAGCTGGTGTGCAGGGTAAAAAACCGGTCTTATCCCCTGTTAATAATTTCGCCTCATTTAATGGATTCAAGCAATCAATATCCTTGTTAGGATTTATCTTATACTGTATATTGTTCTCATTCAACTGTTTTGGTAAAGGTCTTAGAATTAAAATCCCATGGATATTTTCATCTTTATTAATAGCTTCTAGCTCCTTTACAAATATTTCTTCACTTATATTCTCTTTAAACTCCTTAACCTCGGTTGCTAATCCTAACTTTTTAAATCTCGACAAAATTCCCCTTTCATATGCTAAATTGTTGGGATCTTTTCCTACCCTTACAATAGCAAGTCTGGGATAAAATCCCCCATTATGCAAAACACCTATATCTTTCATTAAATTTTTACTGATATTATCAGCCACAGGTTTTCCTTTAGCTATTTTATCCATACTATATCCATCCTTTATCAAGTATTAAAAATTTATATTATTCAATAAATTATATATTATATTCATTAAAGATACAAAAAAATTTAGAAGTACCCCCCATGGCACTTCTAAAATATACTATGGTTAAAATTAATCGAAAATTCTTACCAGCTTATCAAATATTTCTTTGTTAGCCCTGATTTTCTCCTCATTACCTAGAACGCATAGAATATTTTGATCCATAGTATCCTTAACCAAATCGGCCAAATTACGAATATCCTCTGGCTTAGTATTTAATATCTCATCCCTCTCCCTTTGCAAATCTTTCTTACTAATACCGCTGATATAATTAGCTATAGAGCGTTGTGTCTTCATATAGGGTGTTAAGGGTGCATCTACATTACTAAGAGTTCCTATAATATATTTTTCATTTTCCCTCGCATCGGCATCAAAGTTTTTAATATAATCATAGGCCAGATTATAAGCTTTCAGTGTCCTATCTAAATTGGGATCTCTATAAGATGTGAAATAAAAGTTTCCACTCCTACTAAACCCTACCATAGCACCGTAGGCTCCACCAGTTACCCTTATTTTATTCCATAGATAATTTAACCCTATTATTGTTTTTAGGACCTGTAAATGTCCGGTGTAGTCATAACCCAATTCTTTAAAATTGTATGCCTTCGCTACATATTGGACTTTGCTAGAAGTTAGTAGTCCTTCATTATTTCTTGATGGACTAAAGCTATATTTGTATTTTGCAAAGTCATTATCATCTATATATTTCATCAAAAGATCAGAGTTTTCTTGATAGTCTTTATAGTTTTCTTCCTCCATCCCTACACTTATAATCAAGTTTTGACGATTGAAGATCTTTCTTGATAACTCCTGTAAATTATTTTGTATTTGTTCAGCCTTGAAATCAAAGTTTTTTTCAAGGTCTACTATAAATTTATAGAATTCAATTCCTATACACTTTTCCTTATAGTATCCTATAGGTGAAAAATATGATGTTGCTCTTCTAGCAGCCACAGTATGGCCATTCTGTAAAATATTCATTTCCAACCTAGACTTGGTTTCTTGAATTATTTCTTTCAAACGTTTAGGGTTATCAAATTTTGTATTGCCAAGTATTTCTCCCATTAACTCAAAGAGCTTTGGTATCTGTCCTGTTAAGGAACTAGATCTAACAATAAATTTTGGCAAAAAATCATTGTGATTATTTTTAGGTGAAAATGCTTCCACATTAAAATCTATTCCACCTGTATAAATATCCATTTGCTTTGCTAGGTCTTCATAGCCATACTTTTTAGTGTTGACTCTTCCTAGTATTAAGCTTAATAGACTTATATAGGGAATAAGATCCTGGGGAACTACCCTTGTATCAAATACCAAGCTAATATATAAAATATCATTGGTCATTAATGGATGGAATAGTACTGGTATATTATCTTGTTTTTTCTCAATTAAGGGTAGCATATCAACCTCCCTATCAATGTCTTCCAAAGATATCAAGGGTATTTTCTCTAAATCCTCTACCTTATTTGCTTCCTCCTGGTATTTCTTCAAATTTTTTGTATTGTTAATCAAATCCTCTAATTCCTTTACAGTTAAACTTTCCTTAAATAGGGCTAGTTCTTCCCTTACTCTCTCCTCAACTTCCTGGACTAAGCCTTTTTTAGGTTTAACAATTACCAGGGTCCTATGTTGATTGTACAACAAATAATTTTCTATTAAGTTTTCAAAATAATTAGTTGATAATGCGGCTCTTACTTTTTCTAGTAAAGGTTCATAAGTTAGGTGTAGCAAAGGATTTTCATTATAAAGCCAACTTTCCATAGCTTTCATTCCATATATTAACCCTTTAGGGTATCTTCCATAGTCTGCCTCCTTCAATTTAAATTCATAGATATTAATGGCAGCCTCTACAAGTTCCTTATCAATTCCTTCTTCCACAAGTTCTTGCAATGTGTCAAAAACAACAGTTTCAAATTTTTCCTTTAAGTCTTCATTAGTATTCTTAACAACAACACTTAAAACCGGCTGTAAAATGCTATTGTCATAAGAACCAAAAACATCTTCTCCTAGAGAAGCCTCTAGCAAGGCCTTTTTTAATGGAGATGCTGAAGTATGTAAAAGTAAATATGTTAAAATATCAAATGCCATATGTAATTCGGGGTTAGTGGACTGCCCTACAACAAAGTTTAGGCTTAAGAAGGTTTTATTAACCTCACTTTCATCCTGAGATATTGAATACTCCGTCAAGCAAGTTTTGGCTTGTGTATAGGGTTTCTGCAGATCAATCTTAGAATCTATATCCTTTTCATGGAAATCACTTAAGTATTCATCATTAATTAATTCTAAATGTTTCATTATATCCCCGTTGCCATATAAATATATATAACTATTGGATGGATGATAAAAATTCCTATGATAGTCTAAGAACTGATCTCGGCTTAACTTAGGTATAACTTCAGGATCACCACCTGAGTCATATCCATATGCTGTATCAGGAAATAATGATTCCTGGATTTTTCTAAACATTATCTGTTCAGGAGATGAAAAAACTCCCTTCATTTCATTATAGACAACACCCTTGTATGAAATTTCGTCTTCAGGACTTTTAATATCATAATGCCAACCCTCTTGGGCGAAAATTTGTGGTTTGTCGTAAATATTAGGATAAAATACAGCATCCAAATAAACACTCATTAAATTGTGAAAATCTTTATCATTTCTACTAGCAATAGGATACATTGTCTTGTCAGGAAAGGTCATAGCATTTAGAAAAGTATTTAATGATCCTTTAGCCAACTCTACAAAGGGATCCTTGCTAGGGTATTTTCTGGAACCACATAATACAGAATGTTCTAATATGTGCGGCAAACCCGTACTATCCTGGGGTGGAGTTCTAAAGCTTATGGCAAAAACCTTATTATCATCATCATTTTTAATATATAATAACCTACAGGCACTTTTAATATGTTTAAATTTCAGGGCAGTAGACCTAATCTCTTTAATCTCTGTCTGCTCTATTAATTTAAAGCCACTGTATTCTTTTCCAACATGAAATGTCATATGTATTTCTCCCTCCGCCATTTTAATTGTTTAAAATAAAATATAAATAAAGGATTAAAAATAGAATGCCCAAAAGTTTGTTTTTAAATCCCAGCCCAACAACAAACTTCATACAGGGAATTATTTATACCATCTATAATTTAATACATAGTTTTTTAACTTTTTATACTCTTCCTTTAGGGAATAAAGTAATTCCTTTGTTCCTTGCATAGTATGACTTTTCCCCTTGGATTCCAGTTTGCATGATATATTGTATATATTATTTGCACGTATGCAAGCCGCAGCACCTTTAAGTTTATGAGCTTGCTTATATAAATTATAATAATCCTCCCTATCTATGGCATTACCTATATCCTTAATTAATGAGTTAGCATAATTTTTCCCAATGAATTCCTCCGTCAATTCTTGTAATAGCTGGCTGTCCCCCTCTAAATCTATTAATGCTTTTTCCATATCCATAGTATTGCTTTTAAAAAATTGTTCCACTAAATAATTTAAATCTCTAATATCTATTGGTTTGCTTATTAGCTTATCAATACCAACCTTAAAACAATCTTGCCTTATTTGTGTCGAAACTGTTGCAGTCATTGCCACGATAGGGGTATAAATAGCCCTTTTCTCTTCTACTTGTCTAATTCTGTCGGCTGTCTCAATGCCACTTATACCTGGCAAATAAAGATCAATTAATATTATATCTGGATCATATGACTTAAAGGCTACAAGCCCATCCTCGCCATTGGCTACTACAATAACAGTATAGCCCTCTTTCTCAAGGGTATCCTTAACTAATCTTTGGTTAATTTTGTCATCCTCTATAACCAACACCTGCTTTGTCATTAGATTTTCCCCCTAACAATAATAAAAGATATGCCCTCCATTAGCAGATGGTTTGTATCTACTTTTTGTATCCACTTATAGTAAATTATTTTCTATGATTTGCATAAAAACCTTAACCATCCTTGGATCAAACTGAGTACCAGCATAATTATTAATTTTATCAATGGCCTGATGTTTTGACATAGGTGGCCTATACCCATAACCTCTAATCATAACATCATAACTATTAGCTATGCTAAATATCCTTGCAATTAAAGGAATATCATCGCCCTTTAAACCTAATGGGTAACCCTTCCCATTCCACCATTCATGGTGAAATAATATTTCCTCAGCTATAGGCATGAGCTTGGCGGAAGCAGTTGCAATTCTATATCCAATTACCGGATGTTGTTTAATCAACTCCTTTTCAGCCTCTGTGAGAGCTTTTCTCTCATCGGTTATTTCAACTGATACTGAGATTTTACCTATATCGTGAAATTCGGCCAATAATTCCAATTCATGCTTTTTATTAGATGAAAGCCCAAGGCAATTGGCCATTAGTAGGGCAATTTTTTTTGTGTTTTCTATATGTTCCCTCGTTTCATGGGTTTTATTTAACAGATACCCCTGTAATGAATCTATGATTCTTTCATGTACTCGCTTACTTTCCACTAGTTTATTTTTATACATTTTATTCTCTGCCTCAAGGAGTAATTTGTTTAAATCCTGATCAAGTGTCCTCTTGGTTACAGCTCCTAGGGCAATACTTGTTTTTATAATCGACTCATCACATTCCAAGCATGCCTTCTTTATTCTATTACATATTTCAGCAACTTCTTTTTCTCCAGTTTTGGGAAGAAGAATAATAAATTCATCTCCACCCCATCTAGCCACTAGGTCCTCCCCTCTACAATTTGCCCTTAATTTATTAGAAATACTAATTAGTAACTTGTCCCCTTCTTTATGACCAAAAACATCATTAGCCAATTTCAGTCCATTTATATCACCCAAAATCAGGCTAAGGGGCAATTGTCTGGGGGTATCAAGGCGTTTAAGCTCCTCTTCAAAATATGCCCTATTATATAAGCCTGTTAGGCTATCATAAAATGTCAAATATCTTAATCTTTCTGCGGTTTTTTTAATTTCAGTAATATCAGTCATAAGAGTTGAAAGATAACCGGGTTGAGGACTACTGATACCAATAGAAAACCATTTGTCCGCATATTCAAAGTAATATTCTTTTATATATAATTTTTTCCCATCTATTGCTGCCTCTCCAAAAAGTTTAATATCCTCAAAAAACTTGTTGCTTTTATAGAGAGTAGCTAGACAATTTACTCCCTTATTAATTATCTTATCCCTTGGAATACCAATTAATCTTTCAAAGGCATTGTTTACTTCCAAAAACACATAATCATGTGGCCGGTTATTTTCATCACAAACAATTTTATAATAGGCGAAGCCATCAAACATATTGTTAAAAATGTTTTTATACTTTATTTCATTTTCTTTAGCTTGTCTTTTCATATTATGGGCATAAGTGATCATTTCTATATTAGCATGTAGATCCCTAGTTCTAAAGGGTTTTGCTAGATAGGCAAATCCCCCAGTGGCCTTTGCCTTACTGAGGGTGTCCTTATCTGATAATGCGGTTAAATATATAATAGGTATGTCTAATGATAACCTAATTTTTCTGGCAGCTTCAATTCCATCTATATCCCCTTCAATCTCTATATCCATTAATATCAGATCTGGTTTATGGAATAAGGATAAAAAAATTGCCTCCTCTCCTGATATTGCAATACCAACCACATTATAATCGAACTTTTCCAGACTAACCTTTATCTTCCTAGATGTTAGGGGGCAATCCTCAACAATTAAAATTTTAGTTTTGCTCATTATATCATCACCTGTCTTTCCCCAGCATGGTTTTGATTTCCATTATAGTATACTAATAAAGATTAGATGTTTCTATCTAAGTTAAAAGAATTATATGGCAATTAAGGAGCCTGTACTATTTCCTCGTCTTAGAAACTATCTCCATTTTCACAGAAACTCCATTAGATAAAACTAGTTTATATATTTTTATTGCACTTGATTTGCCAATATTTTAGTATTATAATACTATAGAGTTTCGATATTGGGACATAACTATAAATTTATCTAAGGGTTTTCCTGTTTATATTTGAGTCTTGTCCTGCAATAAAAAAACTATATCTATATTGTATAGTAAATGTCTGCATAGCAAAAGGAAAATAAATATATTATAGTGATTATTATAGAATTTACCTAATTAAATATTCAATATACAACTGGAGGAAACCTTTATTATGAGAGAATTAATTTATGCATGTTTTCTTGTTTTGATTTCAGAGATAGGAGACAAGAGTCAAATATTGGTTATATTATTTGCTATAAAGTATCCGGCACAAAAAGTTATTTTGGGTGTGTTTATAGGTTCTTTTCTTAACCACTTTCTTGCCGTTTTTTTAGGCTTTTACCTGTCTAAGACAATATCGCTAAATGTGATACAAATTATAGCCGCTATTTCCTTTATTTGTTTTGGATTTTGGAACTTAGTTCAAGAGGATTTCGATGAAGATAATAAAATCTCTTCTTATAAAACACCAATTTTGACCGTAGCCACGGCTTTTTTCTTTAGTGAATTAGGAGACAAAACACAGCTAACTGCTATTGCCCTAGCATCACAAAGCAATCATCCTCTAAGAGTACTTATGGGGACAGTACTTGGGATGGTCCTGGCAAGTTCAATTTGTATTTGGGTTGGGAGCAAAATCGGTAAGGAAATACCAGAATTAGCCTTAAAACTGGTGTCCGCTGGTACCTTCTTAACCTTTGGCACGATAAAACTTTTTAATTCCATACCAGAGAACTTGATAAATCCTTATACAATATTTGTTTATTTTACTTTATTAATAGGAGTGTTATCTTACTTAATAGTCCCCCTTATTAATCACTTTAAGGACCCCAACACGCCACTGAGAGTTCATGCCCAGACCCTATATTTAAATACCTTAAGAGTTCAAAATTCTTTGCAAAACCTGTGCTCCATGAGGTGCTCATGCGACTCCTGTAATAACGAATCCTGCCCCATGTTTTTATTAAACCAAATACTTGTAGAGGCCCAGAAAAACAATAAATATCGGCTTGATAACATTTGTGAGTATCCACTTAATGATTCTATTAAATTCAATCGGCAGGAGTTGGCTCAATGCCTAAAGGCCATCATGGAGGTATGTGCTACATATGAGTATGAGGATGAAAAATGCATTATTCATATTGCCAGGCAATTTATAGAAAAACAATATTTTGATCAAACCATACCCTTTAACGGAGATTTCACTGCTTACTATAATACAGTCAAAAAACTAGATAAAGATTTCCCAAATATATAGTTATAATAAATTTCATACGATTTTTAAAACCCCTATTATTATATTAAGGTATCTTAGGAATAATAATAGGGGTATTATATATGAGTTTTAAATTATTTCTTCATTAGCAAAGCATTTAGAAGGACGCCCACAATGGCCGCAAAGCTTAGGCCTGTTATTTTTACTGTTTCTGTCACCGGAATCCCAATACTAAAGCCCCAGAGGCTTTCTATATATCCTGAACCTAAACCGATAACTAGAATTGTTATCATAACCAAAAGATTTTTGAAGTTATATTTAATTTTACTATTTTTTATGGTTTGCACACCAATTAATGCTATCATGCTAAATAGCATTAGACTGATTCCTCCCATAACAGGATTTGGGATAGAGTTTAAAAATCCACCAATCTTTGATATAAAGCCTAAAATAATGGCAAATACTGCGGCTAATCTTAGTATGGATGGGTCATAATTTTGTGTGATTGCCAACACACCTGTATTTTCCCCATAGGTAGTATTTGCGGGCCCTCCTATGAGGGCTGCGAAAATTGTTGCAACCCCATCCCCAAGTAGCGTTCTATTTAATCCAGGATCTTTTATGAAATCCTCACCCACTACTTGCCCATTTGTTGTAATGTCTCCAATATGCTCCATAAATACTGCTAATACAACGGGAGCTATTAAAGATATAGCACCTATGTCAAATCTAGGCAGTCTAAAGTTTGGCATGGACAATAACGGTGTTTGTCCTATTACAGTAAGGTCTACAAGACCAAGTCTTAAGGAAATAAAGTATCCCATGAGTACACCAATTAGGATAGATAGTTGTTTTATAAAACCCTTGCCGACAAATGTAATGGTAAGGGCCGTAGCTAAGGTTATTAAAGCTATTACCAAATGGCCAGAAGCCATATCATAAGCTGTTGGTATTAGATTCAATCCAATAACAATAATCATGGGTCCAATAACTTGCGCAGGTAAATATTTCTGTATCCTGTCTATGCCTATTTTCCCTATAAACAAAGACATTAGTACATAAATTAAGCCTGCAACAAGCATACCACCCTGAGCATAGGCTAAATCACCATACAAGTTGCCCACCGCTATAATTACTGGTATGAAAGCAAATGATGATCCGAGGAAAACCGGCACCTTACCCTTAGTTAATAAATGAAATATTAGGGTTCCTGTCCCTGCAGATATTAGGGCAATCGATGGATCCAGTCCCGTTAGTATAGGGACCAAAACCGTGGCTCCAAACATCGCTATCAAGTGTTGAATAGCTAGAATGGATCTTTTTACCGACTCCAAAAATCCAGCCTTACACTTTGCCTCATAGTTTGTTTCTGTCAATGTGTTTTCTGTCATTATAAATCCTCCCTTGATTTATTTAAAGGAGAAATTTAATTTCTCCCTTTCCAGCCTCACCGGGCTGGTTTAAAGGTGCTTTGTCATATATTTAGACAATAAAATACTTCCTGCCCGCTGGCAAGAAGTTAATATCAATGGTAATTATAAACTCATCTTGCCAGCCTCTCTGGACTAGTTTAAAGATTGTTTATTGTCATCAGAATAATACTAACATTTATTCTCTTGTAAGGCAAGCGATTATTGGGTTTTGGAATTTAATAACAATAATATTCGTCTATGTTTTTAATCGCCTTTGTAAATTTCTTATATATATCTCTAGCCTGCTTCTGCGCAATCACCCGCTTGTAATCTATTAGATCATAATTATCAATTAATAAATCTACATATTTACTGTCTAAGCTGTTTTCATTAACCATTTTATCTAAAACTTTTATAACTCTGTTTTTATCCATTCCCACCCTATAAGGCCTATCCTCAGCTATAGCTGTAAATGTATCTGCGACTGCCATAATTCTAGAACCTTCCCCTAGCTTGTCCCCATTAAATCTGAAGGGATAACCGGTCCCATCTAATCTTTCATGGTGTAAGGATGCGTATTTATTTATTTCTTTTAAGGATTCTATCTTATTTAATAAATGATAACTAAAATATGTATGGGCCTTCATTATATTATATTCATTATGAGTTAGTCTTCCATCCTTATCCAAAATATCATTAGATATGGCCAATTTACCCAAATCATGTAGATAACCAGCAATTTTTATCTTTAAACAGTCTACCTCTCCCCATCCAGATTTCCTAGCCAGGTTTTCCGCAACTATTGCAACTCCTGAACTATGAACAGCAGTAAACCTACTTCTAAAATCAATGATTCTGGCAATTAGTTTTGTCGCCTTTTCTAAATCCTTTATATCCAAATGCCTTTCACAATCAACCCAAAGCTCCTCTAGACGATAATGCAGGTCGGGCGAAACTATATCCAACCAAAAACTTTCCCTATGTTTTATTTTATTAAAGGTCTCAACCAATTCTGGATGAAACATTTTTTTATTTTGTCTCTCTATAGCCCGGGAAATATAATCAACCTGCCCTAAAATCTCCTCATCCTTATTTATCAAAGATGTAATCCTGTCAGCTAGGTGGATTATGTGGCTCTCTATAGGAATTGTACTTTCTTCCAATTTCTTTTTTCTAATATTATTCCAAGGCAAATGATGATATTTTATTATTTTGGCTATATCCTTAAAGTAGTGAAATTCTCTTAACAGTAAATAACCTACAGTAGCATGTTTATAAGGTTCAATCATATCAAATTTTAATACCTTTATTCTCTCTTGCAAATTTATTCCACCTATATCATGTAGAAGACCGGCTATCAGTAAATTATTGAAATTTTCCTTCTCGGGCATATATTCCTTTGCAATATGACAAGCAATATATGCCACTTCCTTATGATGGTTATATAGGATGGGACTGATTAAATCCATAGCTTCTGATAATATTTTTGATAACTCAAATAAAGATACTTGAAATTCCATCTTCATCGCCTCTGACTCTCCTTTGTAGACTTTTACCCCTCTAGCTAGAAGGTTCCCAACATCTGATATGTAATAAATAAACCAATTCTAAACCATCAACACTATCCGATAGCTAGAATTGGTTTTCACCTGCCCTAAATTAGGCGGATTTGATGATATATTTTTTTACCCCTTCTAATAATTAATTTATCATCCACAAAATCCTCTAACATTATCTTATAATTAAAATCATCGATTTTACTTTCCTCTATACTAATCCCGCCTTGCTGTATCAATCTTCTACCCTCAGATCGCGAAGATGCTAATTTAGTCCTAGTTAAAATACTTAAAATATCCATACCCTGTCTAAATTTATCCTGACTAATTTCAGTAAAAGGCATAGCCTCATCACTGACCACATCATTGTTAAATAAAGCCCTTGCGGCCTCTTGAGCCTTTCTTGCCTCAACCTCACCATGCACCAATTTTGTTACTTCAAAGGCTAGTATTTCCTTAGCCTTGTTGATTTCCGCCCCTTGCAAGGAGCCTAACCTTCTAACTTCATCCATGGGCAGAAATGTTAGCAGGGCTAAACAGTTTTCTACATCACCATCATCAACATTTCTTAAGTATTGGTAGAAATCGTAGGGTAAGGTTTTTTCTGGATCTAGCCATAAGGTTCCCGCCTCTGTTTTACCCATTTTTCTTCCTCCGCTAGTAGTAAGGAGTTTAAAAGTCAGGGCATAAACAGACTTTCCTTCTATTTTCCTAACTAATTCGTATCCACCAAGAATATTTGACCACTGATCGCTACCACCCATTTGGATTTTACAATTATAGCGTCTGAAGAGCTCTAAATAATCGTAGGATTGCATTAACATATAGTTAAACTCCAAGAAGGTCAAACCCTTTTCCAACCTAGATTTATAGCATTCTGCTGCTAGCATACGATTAACCGAAAAATGCACACCTACCTCACGGAGAAAATCGACGTAATTTAGGTCCAAGAGCCATTCGGCATTATTAGCAAGAATAGCCTTGTCATTTTCAAAATCAATAAATTTAGAAAATTGTTCCTTAAACCTTTGGGCATTTTTATCAATCATCTCTTTAGTCAACATCTTTCTCATATCCTCTTTGCCGGAGGGGTCTCCAACCATTGTCGTGCCTCCACCCAATAAAACTATTGGCCTATGTCCGGCTCTTTGCATATGTGTCATCACCATAATTTGTATAAAATGGCCTAAGGTAAGGCTATCTGCCGTAGCATCAAAACCGATATAAAATGTTACAGACTCTTTTCCCAATAGATCCCTTAGATCTTCCTCGTGGGTTGCCTGCTCCACATATCCCCTTTCCTTTAATATGTCAAAAACATTTTCCATTTGTTTCCCTCCTAGTTTTCATAAGTGAAGGGATCTTCTGCATCCATATGAGAATGCGTAAGACCCCATTGATATATCCATTTCCCCCCTATAAGCATTAGTTCTTATCCTGTATATAGTTACTATCCTCATATTTCATTAAGTATCTTCAGTGGCTTTGACATACTTGTCTAAGTCCTTGCGCATCTGTACAAGTTTTATTTGATTTTCAAAAAGCTTGTTTTGTAAATCATTTATAATTTCTTCCGCATTGATTATGTCCTTTTCCTTGTTCCTGAGTTCAGTTTTTAATCTGGCATTTTCCTTATCAGTCTTCCTTTTACCATCAATTAAATCCTCTAACTGATTTTGAAGTAACTTAAATCCTTCAGTCTTATCCTCTAGTTTCTGTAAAGCCAGTTCGTGTTGGGTTTTTATTTCCTCCAACTCTTTTAAGGGGTCTATATGTTGCTTTTTGATACTGATCATTTTGTCCTGTAGTTTTAACAATTGATCTGCAATATTTATGCATGTTAATACAGCTATCATGGAAATGCTTAATTTGCTATTATGCTTGGTGATTCTCTCCATTTGCTCATCAACAAAACTACCTACTCTTAGCAGATATTCCTTAGGCTCAGCACCCACTATGGGATAATCTTGACCATTAATTTTGACTATTACTCGATTTTTTTCCTTCATTGCCCACCAACCCCTTATTTGACTAATACATGTAGACCTATAAACACCGAAAATATAAGAAATTAAATTGTATATATAATAACTTTCTTTATAAATAGACAATATCCTGCTAGTTTTGCTTAAAGAATTAATAAAATATTATATTTTTCCTTAATCCCTTAGAATACCCCCTAATTCATCCTTTATTTTATTAACAATTTTATCATGTAGGTCATTTGCTTCCTCGTCCTTGAGAGTTCTAGACTCATGTCTGTAGGTTATTGTATAAGCCACGCTTTTATAACCCTGTGCAATCTGGTCACCTTCATAAATATCAAATAGCTGATAGCTTTCTAATATATCCTTTCCCTCATCCCGTATAATGGATTCAATTTCTTTAACTAATACTTTCTTATCAATAACCACGGCGAAGTCCCTGACTATAGCTGGATATTTAGGTAAAGGCTTATACTGTCTACCTAATTGTGACAAGTCCATTATCAATTCAAAATCCAATTCCGCACAATAACACTTATTGCCTATATCATAATTATCGATTACCGAAGGATGCAATTCCCCTAGGGTGCCAATAATATGATCCCCACAAACAATATTTCCACATCTGCCTGGGTGATAGCTTGGATGATATTTTTCCACCACAAAATGATAATTTTTTATGCCAAGGGTGAGCAAAAGAGTTTCCACCCTTCCTTTCAATGTATAAAAATCCTCCTCCGTGCCATATAAACCAATGGCTAGGTTTAGCAATTCATTGGGTAGTTTATAAGGTTTATTGGCCTTGGGTATAAAAATTCTGCCTAATTCAAAAGCTCTAAAAACATCAACTTTCCTATTATAATTCCTTTTCATAACCTCTAATAAATTTGGCAATAAACTAGTCCGCATAGCACTAGTTTCATCTCCCAAAGGATTCAATAGGGGAACAAAATTCCTTCTAATACTATTATCGCCTAGTCGTATTTTATCTAACCATTCTGGGCTAATAAAAGAATAGGTGAGTATTTCATACAGTCCCATAGAATTTAAAGTTTTCTTTGTTATATCCCTTATGGTCTGTTCCTTGGTCCTACCCCCTACCTCAGCACTTCCCTTAGGCATTGTAGAAGGAATATTATCAAAGCCATAAATTCTTCCTACCTCCTCAGCAAAATCCTCCTCAATATCCAGATCCAGCCGATAGGTGGGAATAGTCACATGTAAAAGTTCCCCCTTGTCTACTGTGTATAGTTCAAGTCTTTCGAGAATCTCCATTATTTCTACCTTGCTTAAATTAGTCCCAAGTAACGAGTTGATTTTCTTGGGTTTTATATATCTTTTACTCGCCTCTTTAACAGATGGATAAACATCCACTGAACCCTGAAGAATTACTCCAGCACCCAATTCTTCAATCAATTGACATGCCCGTTTCGCTGCTATTTCAACAGTATTTGGATCGAGGCCCTTTTCATACCGTGAAGAAGCTTCGGTCCTAAGCCCTAATTGTTTTGATGTTAATCTGACTCCTTCGGGGTCAAAGTAAGCTGATTCCAAAAGTATTGTTTTCGTTTTATAGGTAATTTCTGATTCTTTTCCACCCATAACTCCTGCAATTGCCAATTCCTTTTCGCTATCACAAATCATAGTCATATAATCCTTCAATTTTCTAGTATCTCCATCTAAAGTTGTAAAGGTTCTCCCTCTTTTGCCCTTCTTGACAATTATGGTATTGTCTGAAATATAATCTAAATCAAATGCATGGAGGGGTTGTCCATACTCTAGCATAACATAGTTTGTAATATCTACTATATTGTTTATGGGTCTAATCCCTGCATTTGCAAGTCTTCTCTGCATCCAATCAGGAGAAGGTTCAATTTTAACATCTTTAATTACCTTGGCTAAATACCTTCCACAGCCAGCGGTGTCCTCTATAATAACTTTTGCAATATCACTGGCCTTACCTGTGGATTCCTTAAGTTGTACCTTGGGGTGCCTTATATTAGTATTTAATGTGGCTGCTACCTCTCTGGCCATCCCTATCATGCTTAAACAATCTGGCCTATTAGAAGTAATTTCAAATTCTATAATATCTTCCTCTAGATCTATCGCGTCCTTCAAATTTTCTCCTAGGGTGTAATTTCCATTTAATATCCATATACCTTCCCGACTATTCTCTGAAATAACCCCTCTGTCTATCCCCAGTTCCTCTTGGGAACAAAGCATACCCTCTGACATTTCACCCCTTATTTCTCCCTTATGTATTTTAAGACCCTTGTGCAAGACTGCACCATCCAATGCCACAGGTATAAGATCACCTACAGATATATTAGTAGCACCGGTAACTATTTGTACGTTCCTATTACCTATATCAACCTTACTAATAACTAATTTGTCTGCATTAGGATGGGATTTTATGTCTAGGATTTTCCCCACTACTACCCCAGTAATATCCTTACCCATTTCTCTTACATCCTCAACATTTGAACCAGTCATTGTCATTCTATCACATAATTCTTTTATACCTATATCAATATCTACATATTCCATTAGCCATTTCAATGGTACCAACATATTAATGTCCTCCTAATCATTAATAATATTAACAGTAAAATAATAAAATTCTACTAAAACTGTTCTAAAAATCTCATGTCATTTTCAAAAAATAGCCTTATATCATCTACTCCATATTTGAGCATGGCCAATCGGTCTATACCCATACCAAAGGCAAAGCCACTATATATTTCTGGATTAATACCACAATTTCTAAGCACATTTGGATGCACCATACCAGCACCTAGGAGCTCTATCCAGCCACTAGACTTACAGAAACTGCATCCTCTACCATTACATTTAAAACATGAAGCATCTACCTCTGCACTGGGTTCAGTAAAGGGAAAATGATGAGGCCTAAATTTAATTCTTGTATCTTTTCCCAAAAACCTTGTTGCAAAAATTTCCAAGGTCCCCTTTAAATCCCCTAAGGTAATCCCCTTATCAACTACTAGGCCCTCAAGTTGGTGAAACATCGGTGAATGTGTAGCATCTGGCGTGTCGTTCCGAAAACATCTGCCAGGAGAAATTATACGTATGGGAGGACTGGTCCTCTCCATAGTTCTTACCTGCACAGGAGAAGTTTGAGTTCTTAGAACTATATCTTTATTAATATAAAATGTATCGGACATATCCCTCGAAGGATGATTAGGAGGAGCATTTAAGCCATCAAAGTTATAATAAACTGTCTCTACCTCCGGTCCCTCCTCAATTTGAAAACCCATTCCTATAAATATTTCCTCCAGCTCAGTTAAAGCCTGAGATAAGGGATGGCTCTTGCCTAATGGTATCTTCTTGCCAGGAATAGTAATATCAATGGTTTCCTTAGCCAGTTTAATCTCTAATAAATCATCCTCCATTCTTTTCCTATTCTCTGCAATTAGCCCTTCGATTAAATCCCTAACCTCATTGGCAAGTTTTCCAATTCTAGGCCTCTCTTCAGGAGATAATTGACCCATCCCCCTTAATATTTTTGTCATCTTCCCCCTTTTTCCTAAATACTCTACTCTAAGTCTTTCCAATTCATCCAAGGTTTTGCTGGATAGAATTTTATTTTCTACCTCTTCTTCCAAAGCTCTTAATTGTTTTTCCATATGTATACTCCCTTCTAATAACTAGTTTTAAACAATAAAAAAATCCCCATCCCATGAAAGGGACGAAGATGTTCTCCGCGGTACCACCCTAATAGCGTATAATACGCGCCTCAAGGACGATAACGGTGTCTTCCCGATAAAACCTACTTATATCTTCAGTCTTATAGCTCCAGAGGGAACTTCTGCTATACTTGTTTGAAGTGCTTTCAGCCCACGGCAACTTTTCTCTGTAAAACAGTCCATAGCGTACTTTACTCTATTATTGCTATTATAATTATATAATTTTAATTTAATACAAGTTTTCTATACATTATATAGGCTGTAATGGAACCAGTTTGTTCAAATATCATCCAAAATGCATCAGAAATTTTCATTGAACCTCACTTCCTTCCCCTTAGCCATTCTCGTAGATTAATTATAGCATAAGTTATAAGGAGAAACAAGAGATTCAAGGAAATGATATGTAAATTTTTCGAATATTCTAACTGCCTTTAAATCCATTAATTTCAGCAGCCTTATACATCATAATTCCAGCAGCAACCGAGGCATTTAACGATTCAATCCTACCTATTATTGGTAATTTAACCGTGTGGTCTGCATGGTCTAGTAATTGCCTATCTATGCCATTACCTTCATTCCCAATAATAATTGCAATCCTTCCACTGTAATCTATATCTAAATATGTTTTTTCCGTATCTAGGTCACAGGCTATTATTTTAATAGCATTGCTATTAAAATAATTTATCCAGTAGTCATTATTTGTTGCCTGTAAAATCGGTATATGAAACAATGCTCCCATGGTGGCTCTAACGGTTTTATTATTGTAAGGATCCACACACCCCTTTGTCAAGACAATTCCTTTTGCACCAATGGCCTCTGCAGTGCGAATAATTGCACCCATATTGCCTGGATCTTGGATTCTATCCATTACAATCCATAGGTCATTTTTCCCACATAATATATCCTCAAATCTCCAGTCCACTATGTTAATTACAGCTAGGATTCCCTGGGGAGATTGCAAATCAGATATATTTTCAAATATATGGTTGCTTATCTCTAGGCATTTAACATGTCCGGGAAGGTCCCTCAATAAACCATAAGCAGTTTTATTCTCTAGGATTTGTTCTGTATATACAATATATTCTATTGGTATATTGTGTAATATGGCCTCTTCCACGCTTCTTATACCTTCAATAATATATTGTTTGAAAATTTTCCGGTTCTTTTTAAGTTGTAATCCCCTGATATACTTAATATGTTTATTTTGTAAACTGGTAATTTTGATTGCTTTTTTATTCATACTCAACACCCTACCATGCTTATATTCTATCCTAATTTCATATATATAATTTTTGTGCTTTAGTAATTTACAAATAAATAATTAAAGCCCTTACAAAAGGACTTTAATTATATCTAGACATTTAGATTAGCCTTGGCAACATCCACTAATTGTGCAAAGCTATCTTTATCATGAATAGCCATCTCGGCTAGCATTTTTCTATTCATTTGAATTCCTGCTGTTTTTAACCCATTCATAAACCTTGAATATGATAAACCATTTGATCTAGCGGCAGCATTTATACGGGTAATCCACAATCTTCTAAATTCCCTTTTCTTTAATTTTCTTCCAACATAAGCATGCCTTAGTGATCTCATCACAAATTGGTTGGCAGGCCTAAATAACTTGCTCCTTGCACCCCTAAATCCCTTTGCTAGTTTCAAGGTCCTTTTATGTCTTTTCCTAGCAACAGTAGATCTTTTCACTCTTGCCATTGTTCTCAACCTCCCTCATAGGTATTTACTTTGCTAAAATTTGTGCTATTTTTTTTGCTTCTCCCTTAAATACGAATCCTGGTTTTCTAAGATTTCTTTTCCTTTTAGGAGATTTTTTTGTTAATAGATGACCCTTATAGGCCCTTCTTCTCTTGATTTTACCAGTCTTTGTCTTCTTGAATCTTTTTGAAGCACCTCTATGACTTTTCATTTTTGGCATTATTTTTCCTCCTTATAGCTTAAAACTTTTGGGAACTAAAACCATAATCATTTGCCTTCCTTCAAGCTTTGCATTCTTTTCTACTTGGCAAAGGCCCTCCAATAATTCCTTAAAGTCTTGCATAACCCTTCTGCCTGAATTTATATTGCCCAATTCCCTACCCCTAAATCGCAGGGATACTTTTACCTTATCCCCATTTTTTAGAAATCTCTCGGCTTGATTGGCCTTGACTTGCAAATCATGTTGTTCAATATTTGGACTTAGTCTAACTTCCTTAGTATTAATAACCCTTTGTTTCTTCCTAGCTTCTCTTTCTTTTTTTGCCATTTCATATTTATACTTGCCATAGTCCATAATTTTACAAACAGGGGGTTTTGCATAAGGGGCAATCTTCACCAAGTCTAGTTTTTTATCATTAGCAAGATTTTGCGCTTCCCTGGCTGACATAATTCCCATTTGATCCCCATTTGTATCTATTAATCTTACTTCCCTATCCCTTATTTCTCCATTAATCTGAAGTTCTTTGTTATCCCTAATAATTGCACACCTCCAAAAATATTTTGTAACCACTAATTTCAAAGATTCCTATAATTTTATAGTAATTTATATATTTTCTAAATTAAAAAAAGTGAATAGCACTTCACTATCCACTCCTAGTCTAATTAAATAACAATTGCATAATATAATTCTTGCGTCTGTTATTGACCTTATCAACACGTCATTCCCATTGTAAGGTGAGAAGCGGAATCTTCTACTTGGTTTTCTACAACATAGTATCAAGTTTATAGGTCTTTGTCAAGGATATTATTATTATATTTTATCAATAGTTGACAATCATACCAAGCATGCATTGCATTTTGAATTTTAATGAGGATACATTTTTTCCTATTTTTATTTGTAATAAATCATTATTTAAAAATATTTTCTGGGTATGCTATTTCTAAGGACAATATAAGGTGGTGAACTAATGAAAAAAAAGTTTCCTTTATTGTATGTAACAATATGTATTAGTTTGATTTTTACATTTATTAAAAAATTAAACTTTAATAAATTCTCTTTAAACACCTATGTAGCAATATTGCTAATAATAAGTTTCCCAATTTTGTATCTAATTAAAATAAAACGCTCATCCCAATATGCCCATGCAACTATCCTAAATAGCAAAAAAGATGAAAATGAAAAGAATAATGAACTTTTCACCAAACCTCAAATTACTTTCAAGGATGTTGCAGGGCTAGAGGAGGTAAAAGAAGAGCTTATTGAAGTTATTGAATTTGTTAATGAAATAGAAAAGTATAAAAAAATGGGGGCCAAGATTCCCAAGGGAATTTTATTTTATGGCCCGCCGGGCACAGGGAAAACTTTGTTGGCCTCTGCTGTAGCTGGTGAAACTAAATCCTCCTTCTTTTCTACTAGTGGGTCGGAATTTGTTGAAAAGTATGTGGGTGTGGGCGCTAAAAGAGTCAGAACCCTATTTGATAAAGCACGTAAAGAGGGGCCTAGCGTAATATTTATTGACGAGATTGATGCTATAGGAGCCAAAAGACACTTAGACAGTAATAATGAAAAGGACCAGACCTTAAATCAATTATTGGTTGAATTGGATGGTTTCAATACAGATAGCACAGTAATTGTCATAGGTGCAACTAATCGTCTTGATTTATTGGATGAGGCCTTACTTAGGCCGGGTCGTTTTGATAGGCATATGTACATAGGAAACCCCAATGTAAGAGCTAGAACCGAGATACTAGAGGTGCATACTACAAACAAACCCCTTGCACCCAACGTAAATATAGAAGATATCGCCAAGAAAACTCATGGCATGAGTGGTGCACATCTGTCAAATATAGCCAACGAAGCTGCTATTATTGCGGTTAGGGAAAAAGAATCAGCAATATCCTTGAGGCATTTTGAACAGGCTATTGAGAGGGTTATAGCCGGGTTGCAAATTAAAAATCCCTCTATCTTATTAAAGGAAAAACGTATAGTTGCCCACCATGAGGCCGGCCATGCCCTTATTGGTAAAATACTGAATACGGACATGGTTCAAAAGGTATCCATTGTTCCCAGGGGTCAGGCATTAGGCTATGTCCTCCATATGCCTCAGGAAGATCGATATATTATGACTAGGGAGGAACTATGTGAAAAAATAATGGTACTTTTGGGAGGGAAGGCTGCAGAGGAGATTATTTTTGACCATATTTCTACAGGCGCCCAGGACGATTTAAAAAAGGTTACAGATATTGCTATAAAGATGGTTTGTGAATACGGTATGAGTGAACTTGGATATATTCCAGATAATCCTTCCATCCTGCAAGTAATGGGAAAACAAATTAATGAGGAAATGAACAAAATTATTAATGAGTGCTATATTAGGACCTTGACATACCTAAAAAGGCATAGGGAAGAGTTGGAAAGAGTGGCATTGACCCTAATGGAAAAAGAAACTCTTAATGCTGATGAATTGGACAATCTATTAAAGGATTTCGATATTAAAACTAAGGATAGTAAAAAAGAGATGGCAGTCTAATTAAAAATCACCCCCTTCTACCTGCAGGTAGAAATAAAGGGGGTGATTTTTATTGGATTAGATTTTTTTATTTTTAATTTCATGTTCAATGTCTTGTATGAATTTTTCTATTTTTGTGCTAGCAAGTTGGCCCTTATCCCTAGACCTTACTGCCACAGACTGGGCTTCTATTTCCTTGTCCCCAACAATTAACATATAGGGAACTCTTGCAAGCTGTGCCTCCCTTATCTTATAACCTACTTTTTCATTTCGCAGGTCTACTTCTACTCTAATTCCCTTTTTCTCCATTTGCTCCTTGAGTTTCTGGGCATAGGAATGATGTTTGTCAGTAATGGGTAAAATTTTGACTTGAGTAGGTGCTATCCAAGTTGGAAATCTACCAGCATAATGTTCAATTAAGATACCAATAAATCTTTCTATGCTTCCAAAAATTACCCTGTGTATCATTATAGGACGGTGTCTATCTCCATCCTCTCCAATATAACTAATATCAAACCTTTGGGGCATCTGAAAATCCAATTGGATAGTCCCACATTGCCATGTCCTCCCTAGGCAATCTTCCAGATGAAAATCAATTTTAGGCCCATAAAAAGCCCCATCCCCTTCGTTAATTTTATATTCTAGATTTTGGCTTTCTAAAGCATCCTTTAATCCCTTAGTTGCTAGATCCCATTCTTTATCTGTACCCATTGAATTTTCAGGTTTGGTAGATAATTCAATGTGATAGTTAAAACCAAAAATCTTATAGAGATAATCCACAAATTTAATTACCCCTACTATCTCATCCTTAATTTGCTCAGGTAGCATAAAAATATGTGCATCATCCTGGGTGAAGCATCTAACTCTCATTAAGCCATGTAAAGCTCCAGATAGTTCATGCCGATGTACCAATCCTAATTCGCCCATCCGTATTGGCAAATCTCTATAGCTATGCATTTTCCTTTTATACATTAATATAGCCCCTGGACAGTTCATGGGTTTAACGGCATAATTTTCCTCATCTATTGACGTAAAATACATATTTTCTTTATAATGTGCCCAGTGCCCAGACCTATGCCACAATTCTTCGCTCAAAATTACTGGTGTTTTTATTTCTTCATAACCCCTTTTAACATGTTCTCTTCTCCATAGATTTTCAAGTTCATTCCTAATAACCATCCCCTTAGGATGAAAGAAGGGGAATCCTGGTCCTTCTTCATGTAGGCTGAATAAATCCAGTTCTCTGCCTATTTTTCTATGATCTCTTTTCTTGGCTTCCTCCAGTTTGTGTAAATATTCATCTAAATCCTTTTTCCTTTCAAAGGAAGTTCCATAAATTCTTTGAAGCATGGTCTTATTTTCATCCCCACGCCAATAAGCTCCTGCAACATTGAGCAATTTAAAGGCCTTTACCCTATCAGTAGACATAACATGAGGCCCAGCACACAAATCTACAAATTCTCCCTGTCTATAAAAAGATATGCTTTCTCCCTGGGGCAATTCATTTATTAACTCAATTTTATAATCCTCACCTAATTCCTCCATTAATTGGATAGCCTTATCCCTAGGGAGTTCAAATCTTTCTAATTGTAATTTTTCATCTATAATCTTTTTCATTTCTTTTTCGATTTCTTCTAGATCCTCTGGAGTAAACTTATAGTCTAGGTCAAAATCGTAATAAAATCCATTTTCTATTGCTGGACCAATGGCAAGTTTAGCCTCAGGATATAGACGCTTTACTGCCTGGGCTAGTATATGTGCACTTGTATGCCTAAGAAACTCCTTGCCATCCTCATCTTCAAATTTTAAGATGTTTAAACTACCATTCTCCTCCACCTTATAGGATAAATCTGTAATCTTCCCATTAAATTCAGCGCCTATGGCAACCCTAGCTAATCCTTCACTTATATCTCTTGCAATATCATAGATTGTCGTTCCCTTAGGAACCACTTTGAGACTTCCATCTTTTAAGCTTATTTCTATTTTTTTCATTACAAGTCCTCCTAACCTATAAATATTTTATTAAATACAAAAAACCCCTCTTCCTATATAATTAGGACGAGGGATATATTCACCCGCGGTTCCACCTAAATTGATAAAATCCACCTCATTATTAACTATAACGTTGTCAACGGTTTTCCTTTAATCTGATATAAACAATCGGAAACAGCTAGAGGTTGGTCTTCAATCATTCCATATACAAAAACATTTTCAGCCAGGATGCTTTCTCTCTAGGTATTGGGTTTGATTTACTCCTCCTCATGATTGCCAATTTATTATGTTTTAAATATTATACTTTTTTTGATAATGCTTGTCAACTATTTTCCCCATATATTAGTCTAACAATACCTATGAAAATTCTGATTTAAAGTATCAAACTAATAAAACTACAATAGCTCCCTGCAATAATCCAATTATAAAGCCTAAAACTCCACCCAGAATTTCTATATGTTTTAATTCTTCTTTGGCAATGTTAAGTACCACTTGCTCCAATTTATCTAGGGGAAATTCGTTGATCTTATCCTCAATCATTTGGGCCAGCTGTATAGTCGATTTGCCATTGTCCATAAAGGTGTCCATAATTTCTGACATGATACTATCCCCCTCCTGTTTTATAATATCTTCTATATATTTCTTAATCATTTCCCTTATAGATGATGGTATAATCACAGGTAGTCGTTGATTTATAATATTATTTATTTTGTTTTTTATAAGAAGAGATACTTCTTCCTTATTGTGGGTATCCATTAATCTAGATATGATATCTTCAATAGATACTAGGTCATTTTCTATCGTCTCCCCTATGCTAGTGGCTACCTCCATTCTTCTTTTAGGTATTAGACCTTGTATTTTTATATTCAATTTTGGTATCTC
Organism: uncultured Clostridiaceae bacterium; assembly: GCA_964390055.1. Taxonomy (GTDB): domain Bacteria; phylum Bacillota; class Clostridia; order Peptostreptococcales; family Natronincolaceae; genus CAYMGQ01. The sequence continues at coordinate 6,598 of CAYMGQ010000015.1, read as the reverse complement.
AATAGACTCAAAGGGTCTGAATAATAATTTAATTGCTATTAAATTGGTTACCCAACCAATGAGGGCTCCTATTGATGCAAGCAGCAACAATGTTATATAGTTCATTATTTCACCTCTTCTTTTGTTCAAACAGATGGGTTCTTATTTTAATTCTTAATTATTATATCATTTTATGTATCCATTGCAAATAAAAAAAGCCCCCTTTATTATAGGAGACTTTTTATTCTTTTTTTGCTTGAGCTTTTATATTGCACCAGTTACATCCATCACAAATTTTGATTCTATCAACAAAAATTTTTGATAGGGTCTTTATTAGTTCAGTATCTGCAAACTTAGAAATTTTATGGATAAAAAGTTTCCTAGGTGCAATAGTTATTAATGAACTAATAAGTAAGTCTTCATAATTTATATCTTTGTCTATGATTTCAGCAGCTATTAGTTGTAGGTAATTATCATCTATTAATTTACCATATTTATCATATAATTTATGTTTGTTCTCCGCTTTTAGTAACAAGTGGACTGTATCAATTTTGGGTTCTTGAATATCGACAAAATATTTAAGGAGTTTTATAAACTCATTAAACTCTCGATTCATTAAAAATTCCTCTACCCCATATTCTATTATTTGCTGGAGCCCCATTAAATAGGTCTTTAATCTAAATATAACAAAACCCCTTAAATTAATAGAGTTATTTTCTTCAAAATAGTCTATAATATTTTCTATTACTGCATATTTATCTTGCTTGTATCTGCCTTTTAATAGTGGGTTTTTTTCTTCCTTTTCTAATATTTTTTTTATATTGTTTTTAATTTCATTTTTCTCTTTATTATTGAAGTAATAATAATCATAATCAATAATTTTATTTAAAAAATAGGTTTCTTCATGTATTTTAATAAATTCATAAATTGTGTTTGCAATACAATATTTAAACATATTTATATAATCATCAAATAAATAATTAGTTTTTCCCTTAAGTTCTCCTCTGTATTCTATAACATAAAAATTATCATGTTTAATAATATACTCATTTATTTTAATGTCTTCCTTTACCAAGGGTTTAATCTGCTTATTTAAAATGCTGGTGAACTTATGAGGATGGTTTTCCAACACAATGGATAGTATATACAAAATTGAAGCCTCCTTTCCGCTGTAGTAGTAGTATATGTTTAAATAAGTATCATATTCTTTATATAAGGATACATAAAATTGCAATTAATAAACTTCTTTTAAGGGAATTAAACTTCCCAAATCCTGTAGTCTATTATCTTCCAATAGGATGTATTTTTTATTATACTTTTCTAAAAATCCTTTAATTTCTTTATAATTCTTCAGGTGTCTAATGTCACCAAAAAACCCCAACAAGTCTTTATTCAAAAAGCCACAACTTCCTCCTATAAGTCCATGGTTTAAGCCTGATAAAACAATTTCTTCTGGATTAACTAGTAAAGAATCTATACCATATTTTCCGACCTTTGAATGTATACTAATATCTGAGGTAATGATAGCACTCTCATTTATAACAATAATGGAACACTTGCTATAAGCTTGAGGAACAGAAATTTTTTTTAGTTTTTTTTCCTGGGCAATTTTTAATATGCTTTCATCTGTATATTTTAAATTATGTATTAGGAAATTTCCCACTCTACAAACATTGTATGCAATATTCCAAGGATAGTTCCTTTCCAAAAATGTTCTGCCTTCTATTACATCAAATCCCAGCCTTCTAAATATAGGCCCATAATATCCCACTACATTAGGTGCAACTACAATTAACCTTCCACCCATGGGTGTGACAACCATATCTGGGTGACAGCATACAGCATCATATAACTCACTGCATATAACAGTTTTAATTATATTTATATCCAATTTTTTTAATCTCTTATATGCGTCTTGGCTAATTCTTTTATCAACCAATACAAGGCCCACTAAATCCCTTGGTAAATAAGGAAGCTCTATAAATCCCCTTTTCAAGATATTCCCCTCCAGAAGAATAACTATCTTCTCTTTCTCGTTTTACGATTAACTCTTCTTCTTTGAGTTGGTGATTTTGCAGGTTCCATATTAATTGTCCTGCCTTTAATGCGGTTTTTATCCATAACCCTTAATATTTTCTGTCCATATCTCTCAGGAACCTCTACAAAGGTAAAGGCTTCAAACATATCTATAACTCCTACTAGATTTCCATCAATTCCTGTCTCCCCAGTAATAGCGCCTAATATGTGTCCAGGATTTACTCCATGTTTTTTGCCTATATTTAAGAACATTCTTACCATGCCCGCCTCAGCCCCTGTATCACCCCAGGCAATGTCCTCTGCAACTTCTATAGCCTCAGCCTCATTTTTATTGATTATCATCTTCATCAAAGCCGCGGCTATATCAATGGAACTATGTTCTTCGGCAAGCTTTTCAACAAAGCTTATATATTCAGATATTCCTCCTTTTTTAAGAGTCAAATCTATTTTTTTAGCTATTGTTTCCCTTTGCTTTTCCGCTATATCATTTATAGTAGGTAAGTTCTTTCTTCTAATTCTTGTTTTGGCATAGGTTTCTAGGGCCTTTAGTGTTCTTATCTGCCTACCTGATACAAAGGTGTAAGCAAGCCCCAACTTCCCGGCCCTGCCTGTCCTACCAATTCTATGAACATAATATTCAAAATCCTCGGGTATGTCATAATTAATAACCAACTCCACATCATCCACATCAATCCCCCGGGCCGCCACATCAGTAGCAACCAAAAAGTCAATGACACCTTCCCTAAATTGATTCATGACCCTATCCCTTTGCGTTTGCTTCAGGTCTCCATGTAACCCTCCAACCGAATAGCCCCTACTCTGTAAACTTGCTACTAGTTCGTCCACTCCCTTTTTAGTTCTACAAAAAATTATACCCAAATCACTATCTTCCATATCTAGTACCCTGCATAATGCATCTAGCTTTTCATGGTTTCTTACCTCAAAATAGTATTGTTCGATTTGTGGTACTGTTAATTCCTTGTGCACTACCCTTACCTTTTCTGGTGTCTTCATATATTTCTTGGCAATCTTTTCAATCTCTCTAGGAATAGTAGCTGAAAACATAGCAGTCTGTCTATCCTTAGGAGTATTACCCAATATAATTTCTATATCCTCCAAAAAACCCATATCTAACATTTGGTCAGCCTCATCTAAGACAACACCTATAACATTATTTAATCTTAATGTTCTTCTTCGAATATGATCAATTAATCTTCCTGGAGTTCCAACTACTATTTGTACTCCCTGCTTCAATGCCTTTATCTGCCTATTAATTGGTTGGCCTCCATATATAGCCAAAGACTTTATCCCATGCATATATTTAGAAAGCTTCCTTAGTTCATCCGCCACCTGCATGCTAAGCTCCCTAGTTGGAGTTAGAATCAATATTTGGACTGTCTTATCCTCTGGATTGACCTTTTGAATCATAGGGATTCCAAAAGCTGCGGTTTTACCAGTCCCCGTTTGAGCCTGTCCAATAATATCCCTACCTTGAAAAAGTTTAGGTAATGCTTGGTTTTGTATGGGTGTTGGAGCTTCAAAACCTAACTCCTCTATTACACGTAATATATTTCTATTGACATCTAAATCTGTAAAATTGATTGTTTTCATTTTATCTCTCCTGCTTTTATATTTTAATTGTATTATTTGCTAAATTCTATATATTAACTTAGTAAAATATAGTATATATTATTCTAGTATTTAGTAAGCTTAATGCAATTTTATACAATAAATTTACTTTAATTTTAATAAATTATCCCTATTTCCTTTAAATTATTTTTTTATATATCCCCTTTTAATGGAATCCTTAATAATATGATCCACTAGTTGCCCCAAGATTTTTGAGGCCTTGGCAACATCCTTAAATCTCTCTATAACACTATCCAAATCTACATTATGTTCTAGCCAAGTACCTCCCTGTGTATAGTAGTTATGTAGCAAGGGTTGTATTCTATCTAGGGCGGATGCAAATTTCGCCTCAGGTGTTTGCTGTTCCTCAAACTCCTCCCATAAATTATACAAATTCTGTCCTTGATCCTTGGGCAGCAGGGCAAAAATTCTCTTAGCTCCCTCTCTTTCCTTTTTTAATTTATCTGCTTGATTTTTGTCCCTATCATAAGCAAAGGTGTCCCCTGCATCAATTTCAACAATATCATGAATTGCCACCATTTGCATAACACGGGAAATATCTAGACTATCATCGTTGGCATATTCATTTAATAACATAGCTAATATCAATAAATGCCAAGAATGTTCAGCATCATTTTCTCGCCTTGATTTATCTATCAAGCTTGTTTGTCTATATACACTTTTTAACTTATCAACTTCTATTATAAAGTTAATTTGCTTAGCTAATCTACCTTTTTCTAACAAATTTATTCTCCTCCCCATAAAAGACCATAAATATCAATAAATCCTTATTACTCTGCCCTAATAGCATCTAATGCACTAAGATTCATAGCTCGTCTAGCCGGATAGTATCCGGATATAACTCCAATGAAAGTAGCAAAAATCACCGCTCCCCCTGCCAAACTCATGGGGATAACAGATATGCCAGTGACCCCATCCATGGGCCCTAAAAAACTCCCGCTAATTTTATTTAAACTAAAGGAAATAGCAAAACTCAATATTAAACCTATTATTCCACCACAAAAACCTATAAAACCTGCCTCCACCAAAAACAACTTTTTAATATCCAATAGGTCAGCTCCTAACACTTTCATCACCCCTATTTCCCTTGTCCTCTCATAAATACTCATAATCATAGTATTGGTAATACCAATTGCCGCTACTAACAAGCTCACCGCCCCTATACCCCCTAGAATTGCTTGCATTATCCGCGATGTGTCCTTCATGGATTTTAGCATATCTGTCAAGCTATAGGTCTGATAACCCATATCCTGGATTGATTTTTGTACTCTTTCTACTTCATTTATATCTACTGCTTTCACATTAACCCTTTCATAGTTATTTGTGTTCAATCTACGATTTCTAGAATCCCTGTCCTGCCTATTAGCCCTCCTATCCTCTTCAATTATCTTTTCTAAGGAAAAAATATTCATATAGGCATTATAATCCTTTTCGCTATTACTTTCTGCTAATATGCCCACCCCCTTAACATTATGGACTTTTGGCGGGGGTGTATTGTCTTCCCTATTAAGGCCATCTCTTATTTCCCCATAATTCATGTCAGAGGTTAGTATCAAATTGTTATTTATTAAATCAATATTGCTTTCATCCGAATCCCACCTAGGGTTATGTGAGTTTCTTAATCGTGGATTATAAAAATTCATGGCAACATACTTGCCAAAAACCATAGCATCCTTATCAGTAGACTCCAATAACCTGCCCCGTTCTATTTTAAAATCAAAAGCATCCATCACATTTGGATCAATTCCTATAACAGACACATATCCAACCCTTCTACCCGAACCCATTTTATAGTGTCCCGTTTTTATAGGCATAACAGCCTCCACTCCAGGAATTTGATTGAAATTAGCCACAGCCCTATCATCTAAATTTATATCACTGGGCTGTCCCCCTCCACTAGAAACATCATAGCCACCATAATCAAAGATTTCAATTATATTTAAATCTCCCATATAGGATAATTGCTCCTTAAAACTCCTGTCCATAGCTATCCCTAAAGAAAGCATAATAACAATGGATCCAGTGCCAATTATTACTCCTAAGATAGTCAAAAAAGTTCTAGTTCTCCTTCTCCAAAGATTTTCACAAGCCATCCTAAGTAGATCTAAGTTATTCATATGTATCCACTTCCTCCAGCTTCTTTTTCTTCCTTCTAATAAAAATAATTCCACCTACAGCTGCTAGACCTATAAATAGTGCAATAACCATACCCTTGATTTTTCTTGCAGGCCCACCCGTTTCTTCTGGCTCAAGAAAATCTTCAGGCATGGGCGTCTCTACTTGTTCCATTATTTCTAAATTAAAGTCTTTTTCAATGGTATGGTGTTCATCTATCTCATCATCATAATTGAAAATTATCCTGCCCTTTAGGCTTCCAGGACTAGTGGGAATAATTGTAGCATCGTAATAATTATTAGCTCCAGCCTGGAGGTCACCTATGTATAAGCTTCCCTCATTTGTATCAAAGTTTCCCTCTATACTAATGATCATATTGCGCATTAACCCCCGCCCTGCATTATAAAAATCCAAGGATAGTGCTAGGGGAATGCCTACAAAATTCTCATCAGATAATACAAGGTCACCCATTACTAGATTTGCCTCTTGAACCACCGGGATGCCAAGTAACTCTTTGCTAGTATAAGTTTCCCCCCTTGTATCTTCATATTCTATCTCTGCAAAAATATTATGATTTTTATATTCAGCATCAATTTTAGGCTTTAAATTCAAACTTCTTACAATCCTACTGTTGGCAGGTATTTTTTCTATGAAAAGGGAATTGCTACTACCAACAGGTGAAAACACATCACCATCTGAGGATAGAGCAACCTTAATATTTTTTACGTCCTGTCTTTTATTAGTATTATAAAAGGATATTTCTAATTGAAAGTCTTCTCCAGCTTTGATATATTCATTCCCATAACTATACTTGTCT
>CAYMGQ010000014.1:0-53648 GCA_964390055.1 uncultured Clostridiaceae bacterium | reverse complement strand
AAGCCAGCAAGTTCTAACATACTTTCCAACTTCTGCACTAACCCGAAAGTATAGTGCCACTAATTGGTTTCCGTTAGACTTTTACCACCAATTGTTCCTACGAACAAATTAACGGTAGTTTAGGCTCGTTTCAAAACCCAATATTAGATAGGTGTCAAGTGTCTAATAAGCCCTTCATCCCAACGACTAAAGTCGTGGGCTTTCGGCTAAGTTTTCTGTAAGATAGTTTGTTTTTGACTATCAACATGAGACAATAAGTAATTTGCAACGAATAGCAAGGTCTCATCTCTGGACATTGTTAAGTTACGAGAAAAGCCACAATTCAAAAATGTCGTATCCATGACCTTCCCAAATTTTGTGTGTATTTGCATAACTCCATCAGTTCCGTCAAAATTAATATCATATATATATATTGTTTGTGTTTCCGAGGTATTTTTTGTTTCTCTCAACTCGAACTTCAATAACTCAATATTGTCCATTATTTTTTGACCAGTTTTCCAGCGTCCTGATAATACTATCATATGTGTTCACCTCTCTTATGTATTTGCACTCATATCATACCACATTTTTTTATAAATTTCAAGAAAAAATAAAAACACCTTATTATTAGTCGTATTTCTTAATAGGTTGACTAAAGTATTATAATGTGGTATAATTATTGCGACAAAAAGGAGAATTATTTTGAAATGCCTTGTTTTGTTTTATTTTTTAGTATTTATTTTAGGAGCATCACTAGGTAGTGCCTTTAAATGTTTTTTAGACAGAAGACAAAGCAAACAGTCTTGGTTTTCAACAAGGTCTGCCTGTCCTTCATGTGGGCATGTATTGACATGGTATGAACTCATTCCTTTGTTCAGCTATATAATTCTACGCGGCAAATGTTCTACCTGTCAACATAAGATTGGGCTTCGGTGTTTTTTATATGAGCTAGTGTTTGGAGCAACTGCCTTAAGTCTCATCTTTGTGATTATTTAAATATATAACTGCAATACATCAAATAAAAGCTAAGGAGGCTTAAGTTGTGTTAAAGCTTAAAGTAATTGTGGAAGCAATATATTTCCCTAAAAATACAACCTATATAAACGCAGGACAGTATGCTATCTTTTTAGCTCGCATCAAGGATGTTTTGGAAGGCGAATATTCATTAAAAACCATAAAAATAAAAGGTGTGGTCTCTCAAGCTTTACAACAAGGAGATACTTTAGTTTTAAGTGTCGAATACTTACAAACTCATGCCCAATTTGGTAAAGAATATAGTCTGGTTTCCATTGATATTGATACTAATTTAAGTGATAGGCAAAAACAAAAAAATTTCTTATCATCTATTGTTACGAGTGCAATGGCAGACAAAATAATTGACACTATTCCAAATATTACAGAAGTTCTTGAGCAGTCCGATGTTCATACCTTGTCGCAAGTCAGAGGTATTGGTCAGATTAAAGCAGTGCAAATCATAGAGAAATACCATAGTATTAAAGAATACGCAGACGCACTTTCCGTTTTGTCTGGTTTTGGGTTATCAAAAAACACCATATGCAAAATTGTAGATTTCTATGGAAACAGCAAGCTTGCGGTGCAAATTGTTATGTCAAATCCATACGACTTAACAAAAATCCGTAGCATTGGCTTTCGCATTGCAGATGCTATCGCACGAAAAGTAAGCCTACCAGACTTTGAAATAAAAAGGATAGACGGATTTATAAATCACATCCTTGCTGTTGAAGGGGAAAGAGGTAAAAGTTATTTAGAATATAGGGCATTATTAAAAACGATTAAAAAATATATTGCAGGAATAACAGAAGATATACTCGACGCTCGCTTAAATGTATTAGAACAATCAGGTGATATTATAAGGTTGGGCGACAACAATAAAATCTCACTCGCAACTTATTATCAATTAGAGCATGATATAGCCCAAGAGTTAATAAGAATTTATAATCATTATAATAATCGCGAGTCTCTCGCTTCAACACCACAAGATGTTATTGCATATATCGAAGCCGAAAAAGGCATATCTTTAACTGAAAAACAAAAAGCGACCATATCTTTGAGCACGCAATACGGAGTTATTGCCGTTACTGGTCTTGCAGGAACAGGCAAAACCACATCTGCATACGGTATTTGCTTATTGCATCGAAACAAAAAGATTATGACTGTTGCCCTTTCAGGCAAAGCTAGCATCAGAATTGCTGAGGTCACTGGCGTTGAGCCACATACCATTCATAAACTTCTGGGATATTCTCGCGGGAAATTCCTGCATAATCAAAACAACCCTTTGGATGTGGACCTGCTTATTGTCGACGAGGCAACCATGATAAATGGCGACTTATTTTTAGCATTACTCCAAGCGGTCCCCAACGGTGCTCAGATTATACTATATGGTGATGTTCAACAGCTTGCACCCATAGGTAACTGTAATGTGTTTTCAGACATTTTACAAAGCAATATCTTTCCCTGTCTCCGCCTAACTGAACCCCATAGGCAAGCCTTGCGTGGGGGGATTATCCCTACTTCTCTACAAATTGCTAATCAACAACCCATATTTGATTCCAAGTTTACAGGAGTTAGAGTTTTGGGTGAATTAGAAGATATGGAAATCAATATTTTCCACACATCTGAGCGTATTTTAGAAACAGTAGCCAAAGTTTTTCAAAGAGAATACAATAAAAATCCTAATATTCTTGAAGTGCAAATTATTACTCCCATGAAACTGCATGGAGCAATAAACTGTTATGCAATCAACAATTTAATTCAAAGCATATATAATCCAGATAATAATACAAACACCTGTGAAGTGGTGGTAGAGCAAAAGAAAAACATCCAAAAAAAATATACTATTAAGATTGGCGACAAAGTTATTAACACTAAAAACAATTACCATTCTTATAATCTTTCGGGCACAAAGACCCCAATTTTCAATGGCAATATAGGCATAGTTACCGCTATTGAACAAAATTCATGTGTTGTGGATTTCATTGGAATTGGTGAAGTTTTAGTAATTAAGGAAAATATACAAAACCTTGAGCTAGCTTATGCTATTACAGTACATAAGAGCGAGGGTTCAGGTTTTGAAAATATTATTGTGGTAATTGATGGAAGTGGTTATATTTTAAACAATGTTGAGTTATTATATACCGCCCTTACAAGAGCAGAAAGCTTCTGTTCTCTTATTGCCACGAATAAAGCCATTCAACTTGCAATAAGAACAAAAGAAGTTTCTAATAAGCAAACATTATTAAAAAATATTCTTATTAAAAACGGAGGTGCTCTTTACTTATGAGCGACAATCATTTAGAAAAAAATCGCCAAAATCAAGAAAACGCAAAAACTAAGCAAAACAAAATAAACCCTAAAATCAAGCTATTAGTTGTCACATTTTTGCTTATTATCATTGGTGTTTTTGCAGTTATCTCTATTATTTCTGAACGTAATGACGCAAGGACAGAAGAAGCAAAGACTTCGCCCTCACCGACAGCTACCACTACATCAGAGCCAGGCATATCGACAGAAGGGGACATAGATGATGAACAAAGCACCACGTTTCCACAAGAAACAGACCCAATATTTCTTCAAGGTGCAACATTCCCTCTTGTCTCTAAAAATGTCAATGACATAGAAATAACCAGTGCTACAAATGGGTTTTGTGGCGAAAGTACAGACTGGAAATTAAAATTCTTTATCCGGCATAAAAAAGCAAGTGAGCAAAACAAGTATGCCTTTAACCTTATACCTGAAGACGGTGTTGCATTTACGCTCTATGAGGGTGATGTTGACATGAATATTTATAATAATGCAACACATTTTTTCTATTTACCTGAGTATGGCAACACATCTCCCATAATTTATGACGGCATATCTTGGTCTCCCACATTAGAGCCTGTCGATGCTACTAAAATTTATGTTGAGACCATTAACCTTGAAACACGAGTAGTGGAGTCTTGTTTTTACATAACTATACATCGGGATGAAGCAGGATACAGAATCACAAGTTTGCAATCTGCGGAATTCAATGGAGATAGCAAAGAAAAACTTTATAATATTGCCATAGATTATTATAAGACCAAAAACGACTCTATAGAGTTGCAAGGCATTGACCATGCCGTGATGTCATTGTCCCCAAAAATCAGCAATGATATGTATTTTATCAACGATATTCCTAAAGATGGCTCTTCTTTGCGTTCTATTATTGTAGCTTATTTACCTTATGATGCAGATAGTGTCCCCTTTCAACTTCCTCAAGGATGTTTCGTTGTTTATATCAATAAAGACGACCTATCTGTTATCGGGGAAGGCAAAATGTTCTTTTATGAATAAGTTGCAGTCTTAATTTCCGATACAAAAATTCCTGTTGCTAAACTACCACAAACTAGGCAGGATACTTTTTGAACTTAAAATAGTAATTCATCTCCCATCTTCTTATAGCGAGTAGGTGGTGAGTAGTTCACAACAAACAGTACAACAACAGCTCTCAAAACGGGCTGTTGTTTTATTTTTTAATTTTGACATAACTTAAAAACTGTGGTATAATCCCATTCATTAAGGGAAAATACATAATTGCGCACATAAAACCTTTTCCGTGTTGTTTTTCAGGAGGGGGATTATATTATGGCAGGTGGCAAACCAGAGACATTAAACGCACAACAAAGAGCTTTAGTTGAAGAAAATTATAACCTTATTTATTTCGTATTAAAAAAGTTTAATATTGACCAAAACAAGTTTGAAGATTATGAACAAGTAGCCGCATTAGCTTTGTGTAAAGCAGCACTTGCTTTTGATGAATCCAAGGGTTTTAAGTTTACAACATACGCTGTTAACTCCATGAAATATAGTTTATTGACTTACTTTAGAACATATGAAATGAGCATGGTTAAGTTGCCTTTAAAGGTATATCAAGATGCAATAACTGGCAAAGGGCACAGCATTCGTGTTGATTCATATGACAACTATTCCGAAAACCAAAATATCAATTGGGAACCTTCTTTTGATGCAAGTCAGATATTAAAAAATGAAGAAGAAATCATCGATGATGTTTATGTACAAGAAATTTTATCTACTCTAACTCCCGAAGAAGAACAACTGTTCGGCCTGCTATTGCAGGGCTACAATCAAACAGACATCGCTAAAATTTATAATTGCAGTAGAGCAAACATTAATATCCGAATTCAAGCAATCCGACAAAAACTTAAAAAAATATTAGATGAAGCCGATGACTCAATGGAAATCAATTTAAATAACGACAATCAGTATATATGAACTATAATTATTAAAAAGTTGACTTAACGGGAAAAGTGTGCTATAGTAAAAACAGTCGAAATCTATTCTAAATTTTAATTTACACAACAAGGAGTTGCGCAGATGAAGAGTAATAAGTATAATAAAATGAATTCTCAATGCAATGTATACCCCTTCAAAACTTGTCCTTTATGTGGTCTTACATATACTATAATGGGCAAAAATCCTAGACGTCACAAATCAAAGATATACAGTAGAGAAAAGATTCTCACATCCTCATTATTTGGTGCTGACGACGACCATAGTTCTTTTTTATCAGATGTTGATTTTCTGGGGGATTGTTGTCAAGATGAATTTATCAGTGAAATTGATGAATTTTTGCTAGCCGAAGAACTTTCTAAAGTCGATTATGAAAACAAAAATTGTTACAATGAAAAATTCGAGCATAATCTTTTTTGCTCCAAGTTTAAAGCTGCTCGAGAGAAATACACCTCCCATATCTTAACATATCTCGAAAGATGTTATATAGTTAATAAACTTTTACCCATCATCAATATGGACCAGCCTTTACCTATAAAGGAGTCGTTTTTAAAACTTCTTTGTAATGTATATTTTGTTGAAAGCTTAGAATTGCGAGATTTTTCCTTAGCTCATCCATCTTATCAGGAATTTGTTAGTTTGTTGTGGTATACGCCATGGTTCTTAAAAGAAATGGAAAAATATTTAACCAATGAAGAGATTACTCAACTACAAGATAAGTATCCTCGTTCTCAAGGGTTGCGTCGCAACTTAAGATGGTGGACACAAGAAGACAAATCTCGCTGTGGCCAAAATGATGAAAAAGAGAGTGAATTAGCTCGTGAAGATGATTCATTAGATGAAGAAGATATATTTCGTAATATGGAGTTTTTTGCTTAATGAAAAAAATAAAAACATATCACATTATTCTTTTCTTACTGGTATGTGTTGTATTAACTTGCATTATAAGCCCATTGTCCCAACTTCAGCAATACAAAATTTATCAAATTCATACACAAAGTATGATGCCTGTAATCCAGCCCTCTAGTATTGTTGTGGTGGCACAGCAACAAACATATAATGTGGGTGACATTGTAGCATATAAACATAAAAACAATAAGATCATTGTCCATAGATTGCTCGAACTAAACACCAATACAGCACTAACCAAGGGAGATAATAACGCTATTATTGATGACCCGTTCCCCCGAAGCGCAATTATTGGGAAAGTTACCCATATATTTCCCCTACAACAAATAATTGTGTATGCATGTTTGATTTGTATAGGGTTGTTTATATTCGCATACATAAGTAAAATTATACTTGGGGTATTACTACATGAGAAAAACAATCAAACAACTTTGTAATATTTTTAATATTGTTCTTTGCTCTATACTTTTCATTGTTTTCATTATTTTATTTATATATATAAGCTATTCCTTAATTCACCCTATTCGCCTACCCTCTGTGTTGCAACATTCTTTGTTCACAGTAGTGTCAGGCAGTATGGAACCCGAAATTAAAGTTAATGATATTGTTTTAGTAAAAAAAACTCATTATTCCGAACTGCAGGAAGGTGATGTAATAGTTTATTTTTCTGAAGACAAAGATATCCTTATTATTCATCGCCTTATTTCTATGGAAAATGGAATGGCTATTACCAAAGGCGATGCTAACTTTCTTGCAGACACTCCTTTTTCTGTAACACAAATATACGGCAAAAAGATTTGCACTATCCCGCACATTGGGCAAATGCTCTTTTGGTTTCGAGAACGCCCAATTATACGCTATCTCTTTTGTTTTGGTATCTTATTTTATCTTATTCTTTCGTCATACCTTTATCATCGTGCCAAAAACAAAGGCAATCCAAAAGCCCCTTAATAATGCGGTTATATTGACAAAAGTCCCAAAATGATGTATAATGCAATTAACAAAGGAGGGCGTTAATGCCGACATTAATAATTACTGAAAAGCCAGCTGTTGCAAAATATATTGCTCAAGTATTAAATGTGCATGACCATCGCAGTGGATATATCGAAGGCAATGGGTATATTATTGCGTGGACTATTGGGCATCTCGTAGAGCTTGCCGAGCCAGAAGCTTATAATACAGAATATAAAAAATGGAATCTTTCCGACCTGCCTATTATACCTTCTTTTCTATTAAAAATAAAACCCAACACATGCAAGCAATTTGAAATATTGAAACACTTATTGAATTCTTCAGAGGTTTCTGAGGTTATTTGTGCAACTGACGCTGGAAGAGAAGGGCAATTGATTTTTGAGTGGGTTTATAGAGCTGCAAAATGCAAAAAGCCTGTCAAGCGATTATGGGTGAACTCATACACGGAAAAATCAATACAAAAAGGGTTTGCATCCCTAAAAGATAATAGGGAATACGAAACTCTTTTTCAAAGTGCTCAAGCAAGAGCACATGCCGACTGGTTATTTGGCATTAATATGACAAGAGCTATTTCTTGCATCAATAATGAGGTTTTCTCTCTAGGCAGAGTTCAAACACCTACACTTGCCCTTATCGTAAACAGGCAAGCTGAAATTAACAACTTCGTGTCTAAACCTTATTTCCAAGTACAAGGTGTTTTTAAGTCAGTGAATTTTTTATATAAGAATGAGGACAATGAGACTAATTTGGCAAATAAAGAATCAGCAGAAACTATTCTTAGTGCTGTAATGGGCAAACCTGGAATTGTGACACATGTGGGGCAAGCCAAAAAGACGGAAGAACGACCTTTATTATATGACCTCACGGATTTACAAAAAGAAGTAAATATTAAATATGGATTAACAGCACAGGAAACTCTTAATATTGCACAAAGCCTTTATGAAAAACATAAACTTATCACATATCCGCGTACAGAAAGCACATATTTAAGTACTGACGTTGCAGGCGAAATTAAAATGATATTAGGGCAAGTCGGCTTAGGTTGGACGGAGACACAGCCTCTAATTAAACATATTTGTGCTCAAGGTTTAAATATAGACAAGCGGATTGCCAACGACGAGAAAGTATCTGACCACCATGCAATTATCCCTACGGAAAATGCTTGTAATTATGCTAAGTTATCTTTAACGGAAAACGAAGATAAAATTTATAAGCTTATTGTTTTGCGACTTATTGCTGCTGTGGCACAAAAATATGAATATCTCGAAACTTCGGTCGTTATAAATGTTGATGGGCATATGTTCTATGCCACATATAAAAATCCCGTTTTCTATGGATGGAAAGACGTATATCGAAAGCTTTTACCATCTGCCAAAAAAGATGAAACGGTAGAAGCAGTTTTTGCACAAAACGAAAAGGTGTCAGCAGATAAATATGAAATGCTTGAAAAAATGACGACACCCCCCAAGCCTTATACAGAAGCTTCTTTAGTATCAACCATGAAGAATATTTCAAGAAAAATAGAAGATTCATCCCTAAAACAATTCGTTCCCAGAGGGCTTGGAACTACTGCCACCCGAGCAGCTATTATTGAGCGATTGAAAAAAATTAACTATATTGAAACAAAGGGGAAATATCTAATCCCTACACAAAAGGGTATTAACCTTATCCGAGTTGCACCCACCAAACTAAAACTTCCAGAATTAACTGCTGAATGGGAAGAGCGCTTAGAAAATATTTATAATCAAACAGAGCAGGTTGAACCTTTCATGCAGGGCATACAAGAACATGTGAGTGTTATCTTAAATGATATCAAAAGTAATGTAACCCAATACCAAATTGCTTCTGGTAGTCCTCGATCAAATGGTCGAGAAGTTATTGGGGAATGCCCCAGATGCAAAATGCCTATTTATGAAAACTCAAAAGCCTTTTCTTGCTCGGGGTACAAGAATAACCCCCCCTGTAACTTTACTTTATGGAAAGAAGACAAATGGTTTCAAATTTTTGATAAAAAAATTACAAAAACCATGGCTAAAAAATTCTTGACAAAAGGGGAATGCATGGTTAAGGGAATGAAAAAAAAGGATAGAAGTGCAACATTTGATGCCACAATTATCATAGATATTTCCCATGAGAAATGGGTCTCTTTTACCTTTAAGCCTCGCAACAAACAATAAAAACATCTTCTAAAGTACAAGCCATATATTGTGGTGGTGTACTTACAATATTAATAAGCTTATTTGTGAAAGGAGGAGGGCGTTATGCCTAAGTTGTTTCAACCCAAAACAACAAACGCCCACATAAGTATATGAAAAAAACATATATTATTGATACTAATGTCCTGATTCAATCCCCTCATGCGCTTAATTCCTTTGAAGACAATGATATTGTATTACCTATATCGGTTTTAGAGGAGTTGGATAAACATAAAAATGCCGATGGCGAAAAGGGTGCTAATACAAGAAGTGTTATCCGTTCTCTTGATAAGCTAAGGTTGTCAGGCAAACTAACTGACGGAGTTAAGCTTGATAGTGGAGGCACTCTACGCCTACAATTAAATTGTGCACATATAGAACTGCCTGACACTTGGGATAGTGCATCACCTGACAATAGAATTCTTAAAATTTGCAAACATTTAGTCAATGAAGGCAAGCATGCCATTATTGTAACGAATGATATCATTTTAAGAATTAAGGCGGATTCTATAGGGCTTCAAGCCGAAGAATTCACCACCGACCGCTCCCCTGAAATTGAGAAACAATATAAGGGCAGGTTAATTGTTTGGGTGCAAGATGCGGAACTAGATAATTTCGCTAAAACTCACCAATTATCTCCCGACAATACATATGTGCTTGCTGAAAACTGTGATGAACCATATGCTAAAGTGACTCCCTGTTATATTGAAAACCAATTTATAACTCTTGTTTCAGATGCAAATCCGCAAAAAACCATGCTCGGCAAATATCAAAATGGAGCTATAGTTCCATTGTATTATGCGGGGCATCGACCCTTTGGCATTAAACCACGAAACACTGGTCAAAAATTTGTACAAGAGGCACTTATGGACAATAGTGTCCCCTTAGTGATTGTTAAAGGACCGGCTGGAACAGCAAAAACCTTCTATAGTTTGGCGGTTGGATTAAGTAAGGTTATGGAAAGCGACATAAAAGAATATCGCAAAATTTTGGTATGCCGCCCAGGAGCTGAATTTGATGACAACATAGGTTTCTTGCCTGGCGATGAACAACAAAAAATCAACCCATTATTAAGACCTATACGCGACAACCTTGAGATACTGGTAGATGGCAACGAAGAGCAAAGATATGAAGATGAGCAACTTCTATCCAATAAAGTCGAAGAACTCTTTGACCGCGAAATTGTCACTGCTCAGGCTCTTAATTTTATACGAGGTCGGTCGATTATTAAAACTTGGCTTATTATTGACGAGGCACAGAACCTAACCCCAAAACAAGCAAAAGGCATTATTACTAGAGCAGGCAAACATACAAAAATTGTTCTTGTAGGAGACCCTGCGCAAATTGATAACCACTTACTTGATGAAAGAACAAACGGCTTAAGTTTTGCCTCGGAAAAAATGAAAGGTAGCAAACTATGCTATCAAATTACAATGGATAATAACGAATGTGAGCGTTCTGCATTAGCAATGGATGCGGCTAATCGCATGTAACTTTAAATATACTAAGACAAGTTCTCTATCCATTGTTTGCACCATGCAACAAAAATCTAAAAAATTTTAATCACGAAAGGAATGTATTTCTACATATGATAGTTGTTAAAAAATGCAATCAATGTGGGGCAAAGTATGATGTGGAGTTTATGTCTAATGAATCATGTCCCTGTCAGAAACAGCATACCGTAGCCCCTAAACCCAAACCATCTCAACCTGTACGAAAAAGCAAGTGGGACAATGTGCCTATGCAGACATTGCCTACTCGCTCCAACCGTAGGCAAGCCGAAGCAGATGCTATCAAAGAGTTTTTTAAACAACAATAGCCGTCGCAAGACGGTTTTTCTTTCTCCCCTAATCCACAGATATTGACAAAAAGGCAATTCTGATATATAATAAAAGTATCTAAAAATTACAATCGTCTATTCTTTTAGCATGGTTTTTCAAAACCATTTTTTAAACATATCTTTTTTAAAGAAAGGAGTGCGACAATGTCTTTTAAGATACCTGCTAATGGTATTCAGAAATGGGATTTTCTCGATGTGCAACCTACTTCGAAAGGTTGTTCTCTTTTTTTAAGAGGGCAACACATCGCAACGGTTGAAAGCGAAGATGCAAAAGTCCGACCAGACAGTAAGCCAAAAGCTTTTGTGTGTTGTATTGAAAACGAACTTGCAACAATTGAGTTTTTGTATTTTGTTGAGATACATCGCCATAGTGGATACAGTTTACTTGATGGGGCTATCCCTATTAACAAACTCGTCAACAAAACAGAATCCGTCGGTGCTTTAACGGACCATGGCAATATGTATGGAATATTGGAATACTACAAAGCCATGTGTAAGGCTAACAAAAAACCCATTTTAGGTTTCGAAGCATATGTAGAAACGCATGAAGGTGCTAAAGAAGGTCACCACCTGATACTTTTGGCGAAAAACCTCAAGGGGTATCAAAATCTCATGCGGCTGACGACTATGGGTTATCATAATTTTTATTATAAACCACATATTTCGTATGCAATGCTTGAAAAATATGGGGATGGGCTAATTGGGACAACTGCATGTATCGGTGGTGAAGTTCCACAGCTGATTTTGGATGGTCAATACGACCAAGCCAAACAAGTCCTTTTAAAACTTGCCTCATTTTTTGCTCCTGGCGATTTTTATATAGAAATCCAAAAGCACAGGACAGAAGATGAAGTAATTATCAACCCTCAATTGGTTAAATTATCTAAAGAAACGGGTATCAAGCTCGTAGCTGCTACCGACAGTCATTATGTCAACAAAGAAGATTCCTACGAACATGAGGTTTTGCTTTGTATCGGTACACAAGCGTGCATGTCTGACGAAAAAAGGATGCGGTTTTCTGGTGCGGGTTATCACTTACACTCTTCACTAGAAGCTTGTGAGTTGTTCAAAGATGTCCCCGAGGCTATTGCCAGCACTTTGGAAATCGCAGAGAAATGCAATATTAAACTGGATTTAGAAACCATTCATATGCCCGAATTTCAAGTCCCTGCACCATTTAAAAATGATTGTGAGTACTTTAAACATCTTATAAAACAAGGTGCAATTGAAAGATTTGGAACTGATTTTGAGCAAAATAAAACTATCACAGACAGGCTTGACTATGAAATCAGTGTAATTGAAAAGATGGGGTATTCTTCTTACTTTTTGATAGTAGCAGACTTTATAAGTTACGCCCGAAGCGAAGGTATTGAAGTGGGCCCAGGAAGAGGTAGTGCGTGTGGTTCATTAGTGGCATATTGTCTCAAAATCACTAACATCAACCCTCTGCAATATGGTTTATTGTTTGAGCGATTTTTAAACCCAGACCGCATATCCATGCCTGATATTGACCTAGATTTTGACGATGAACGCAGAGGCGAGGTCATTGCATATGTTAAAAGGAAATATGGAGAGGATTGTGTCTCCAGAATCATTACTTTTGGCACTTTATCTGCAAGGGCAGCCATCCGAGATGTCACAAGAGTGTTGGGTTTCCCATATGCATTGGGAGACAAAATTTCTAAAACCATTGTCAACCCTAATTTAACATTAAAACAACAATTGGAAAACCCTGAATTTGCAAAGCTGTACGACTCAAGCCCCGATGTTCAAAAAATAGTCGATACAGCTATGAAACTTGAGGGATTGCCACGCAATGCGTCCATGCATGCATGTGGTGTTATTATTGCCAAATCTGCGGTCGTAAACTATATCCCACAAGCGATGATGGAAGACAGGGATTTGCCCGGCACATATGAACCCACAACCCAATTTAACATGTCTGAATGCGAAGAATGTGGTCTTTTAAAAATGGATTTTTTGGGGTTGCGTACCATGGGTGTCATTAACAGAGCTCTTGTCGACATAAATAATAAACGTCGTCAAGAAGGCAAACCCGAACTCACATATTCAGATATACCCATTAACGACCCAGCTGTTTATGATTTTATTGCCAAAGGCAATACATCAGGAGTATTTCAGTTTGAAGGGGCAGGTATTACAACTTTTGTTAAGGATTTATTCCAAGATGCTGGCACATACACTAAACTTCAAACTCAAGACGAGCTTGATCAATTTGGAAATGAGTTATTCGAAAGATTAATCGCTGGTGTCTCGTTGTATCGCCCGGGGCCCATGGATGAAATTCCGAATTATCTTGAAAACATGACGAACCCGTCTCAAATTACTTATGAGACGCCTCTTGTAGAAGGCATTCTCAAAAATACTTATGGTGTCATTGTGTATCAAGAACAAGTTATGTTTATAGTAAGAGACTTAGCAGGTTTTTCTAAGGGTCAAAGTGATACCATTCGTAAGGCTATGGGTAAAAAAAAGAAAGAAATTATCAACCAATACGAAGAATATTTTGTTTATGGTTCTGCCGAATTTGACAAGAAACATCCTTCAGAAGCCCTAAACATTAAAGGATGCGTTAATAATGGCATCCCTGAAGAAGTTGCGAAAAGCATATGGCGCAAGATGGAGAAGTTCGCCGAGTATGCCTTTAACAAAAGCCACGCGACAGCGTATGCTGACATAGGTGCTCGCACCGCATGGTTGTCTTATTATTACCCCATAGAATACATGTGTGCCATACTTAACTCTTTTATTGATAAGGCAGATAAAATCAGGTGGTATATGTCTGTTTGTCAGGCAAAAAACATTAATATTTTGCCACCAGATGTCAACAAATCAGCAGAAAAGTTTACAGTTGATAGCGATGCTATTCGCTTTGGACTAAAGGGACTTAAAAACATGGGGAAAGCGGCGAATGACATTATAGCAGAACGCAATGCCAATGGAGCGTTTCAAGACACCCAAGACTTTGCAGAAAGAATGGCATTATACAAGCGTGTAGACAAAAAAATGTTGGAAGC
This sequence comes from uncultured Clostridiaceae bacterium, assembly GCA_964390055.1. Taxonomy (GTDB): domain Bacteria; phylum Bacillota; class Clostridia; order Peptostreptococcales; family Natronincolaceae; genus CAYMGQ01. Next base: position 39,423 of record CAYMGQ010000014.1, on the reverse strand, counting down.
ATTAATTTACGCTTCGGCACTCGATGGGTTTGAGGGAACACGCAAAGCCAAAATCGACATTTTGCCAAGTATTCTTGCCGTTGCTAATGACAACAAAAAAGTGGTTGAATCTGGGCAAGTCAGTATGTTTGAGAGCAAGGAAATGGCTGATTATCATAAGCTACCAATACCCAAAATTCCTGAGTTTGAAAAAAGATTTAAGCTTGAAAAAGAAAAAGAATATTCGGGATTCTATGTCACCGGACACCCTCTTGATGATTATGCCTGGGTATTTGCTAAAAAGGATGTAGTGCCCATAGGTAATATTATGTCGGGCGATACTAAAGGCAATGGAGACATTGTTGCTAGTGGTAGCATATACGACAACCAAACCATTAAGCTTTGTGGTATCATGAAAGAAGTTACGCAACGCTACACGAAGTCTGGTAATCGTCTTATTACTTTTATGCTCGAGGACAAAAGTGGCAACATTAAATGTACAGCATTTAACTCTTGTATTGAAGCAAATGAAGAGAAATTTGATGAAAACAACATTTGTTATGTTAAGGTTCGGATAAAAACAGATGATTTTGGGACACAAGGACTTTTACAAAAAATTCATTTGCTAAACCAACCACAACAATCTGCAAGCTAATTACTTTGCTTTTATGATAACAGCCTCCTTAATAGGGGGCTGTTTTTCGTTTATGCTATTTTTGACATAAAGTCAAATTAGAGGTATAATAGGTGAAGTTATTATAAAAAACTAAGTTCTCGATTGTCTTTTGGGGAGGGAAACAATGCTTTCAACATCAAAATTCAGAAATTTTGTAAATAACTCGGCAAAGAAAATCAATGATAAGTTGGATATAATAGATGCTAATAAATTAGCTAGGCTCGCCAAAAAAGAAGAACTGGCAATGCAAAAAATTAGCCAGCAAAAAGAAAAACAAAAAAAACAAGCAGCAAAAAAAACTCGCCAACAAAAAAGAGCACAAAGATTTAGACAGCGTATTTCTTATATAGGATATAGTATTAAAGATTTTTTTGAAAATCTCTTTTCTAATATTAAGCACTTTCTGTATATTGTTTTGCGTTCTATAATTGCCAATATTAAAAAAATATATGTCAAAACGGATTACAAAGCTAGTGTAAAAGCTCATCGAAAGCTCATTTCGCATCTTTATTCAAGAGCTGGTATTACTTCTCTAGCAGCGAATCATGATGTGGATTTGCTGTCATCTAAAAGTACTAATACTGCGATTCGAGGGAAAGAACCTCTTGACCACAAATACATAAGTCAACATCATATTGAATATTGGGCACAAGATGGCGTAATTAATGAAATTCCTTTTGAACAAACATTAGAGATAATGTGTGATATGTTTGCATCAGCATATAACCACGACACAAAAACAATAGATTACATGTTGGCATTAGCACTACTTGAAGAAAAACAAGAGAAGTATACTATCAATGGTGTTTTGGTATCATATTTTGTTAATAGTATTACGCATGCACAAAAACATATGCTAGTCGCACCAGACTATTCTTATTGTAAAAAACAATACGAAGATTTTGTATTGTTTTAATATGTCTTTCTAAAAATTTGTAAATGATGTTTCATGAAACATAGAATTGTTTTGACAAAAAGGCAATATAGTGGTAACATAAACAATATAACTTCTTGCCTATCTCTGGAGGTTTAGATAAATGCTCATTACATACAAGACTTGGTTTATTGTCTTAATGCTAATATTGTGTCCACCATTGGGAATTATTTTAATGGTCAAAAACTCATTTTGGGAACAAAAGATGCAAGTCTTGGCTGGCATATTAAGCGTTTTTTGGTTAATTGGAGTAATTTTTTGTTGTAGTAAATTCTTTTTTAGAGAACCTACTGAAGAAGACCGAATACCTGTTGTGACTGCTACCCCTGTACCCACTACGCCTAGCCCTACGACTATTGTCACACCTACAACAACACCAACTAATAATCCCCAGACAACCCCGATTTCTGAGCCAACCTCATCCGAACCGCCAAGCCCCGAAGAAACATCAACACATGAGTCCGTTAACCCTATAGTGGGTGAAGGGGAAGGTGAAATCGATGCAAAGCAGTCTCCTATGCCAACAGGCAATGATAAATATAATCTTACGGATGGACAGATTTCTAAGTTAGATGGACAAGAAAAATATGTCTATCTTCTTGGGAGAGAGTTATATGCAAACAATACGGCTGACTATAATTTATCAGCTACTGCTGTTACGCAAAATAAATACGACATCCTTATCGACATTGATAATGGTAATAAAAGCCCTTTAAGTATTACGCAAGAATTGAAAATTATATGCGAAACAATATATAAACTAGGATATAAACAGCAAACCATGCAAATAGTTTTAAAAAGTTCTGGCGACATCGCAACGATTAGGGATTTTTCAACTGAAATTATTCCAGTTGTGAATTGTTCAATATTTGAAAACAAAACAATTATAAAAAAATATATAACAATAGACATATATTAAAATAGAAAGGATCGGAACATATGTTGACATTTGATGAGTGGGTGAAAAAAACAGGCGTTTTTTCACAAGGCGTAATAGCAAATATAGATGCGTATGCCACAGAAAAAATGATTCCTTTTTCAGATGCGTTAATAGCTTCAGGCACACTTTCTGAAGAAGAATACTTAAAACTTTTAGCAAAATTCAATAATACCGATTTTCTCACGGCTGCAGAGGTTTTAGAGCAATTAGACGAACAACTCCTTGATTTAATTCCGCCAGATAAGGCAAGGGAATTATGTTTTATGCCTTTTAAAATGGAAGACAGCGTTTTAAAAATCTTAGTAAACGACGGTTCATCTAGGCAAGCCGAAGCTTATGCCGCTTCAGCGATAATGTGTAATTATGTCGTCCCCGTCTATCTTCTCAAAGAAGAGTTGGATGCCTTTTTGGACAGATTTTATCTCAAAGCTGATTTAAGTGATGCTATTGGATTAGGGGAATTAGATAATTATGCAATACAAGCTAATTATTCTACCATTGACCTTGAAGAATCGGATTCCGTAATATCAAGAATTTTGAATGAAATGATTAAGGCTGCTATTGAAAATACTGTCTCCGATATACATATTGCTCCTGAAGAGACTGGAGTGTCTATACGATTTCGTAAAGATGGCATATTGGCGGAATATGCTTCTTTCGATAACCAAGTCTTGTTAAAGCGTTTAATTAATAAAATCAAAACTAGTGCAGGGCTAAAAATTGAAGAAAGCCGAAAAACACAAAGCGGGCATTATTCTGCAACTTACAAGGGTAATACCGTTAATTTTCGTGTATCCACTTTGCCTACCATTCATGGCATCGAAAAGGTTACGCTTCGTTTATTAGACCAGCAAGCATTAAATCTTAGTATTGAAAATATGAGATTTAGGCCAGATATAAAAGAGAGTTTTCTTCGCATTATTAAAAAACCACAAGGAATATTCTTGCTCACTGGGCCTACAGGCTCTGGTAAAACCACGACTTTATACACAGCTCTTGCCGCAATCGCTTCCCCAGAAATTAGCATTGTTACATTAGAAGACCCTCCAGAATTTCAACTAGGAAAACATATAGTGCAATCTCAAGTTAATCGTGGTATTGATATGGACTTTGCGGCTTTACTTCGCGAGGTTCTGCGTCAAGACCCTGATGTGATTCTTGTTGGTGAAATTCGTGATATTGAAACAGCTCAAATTGCAGTACAGGCAGCAAATACAGGACATTTGGTCTTTAGTACGCTGCACACTAATGATTCTGTAGCAGCCGTAACACGACTTATTGAAATGGGCGTACACACATATAACATTGCTGACTCTCTTTTAGCAGTTATGGGACAACGACTTGTCAGAAGAGTGTGTCCTAACTGTCGTGTGCCACACGATTGCATTTTAACAAAAGAAGACAAGTTGATGTTGCATACAGATGATGATAAGTTTTCTGGTTATGTAGCCAACAAAAAAGGGTGTTCTGTTTGTAGGTATACAGGCTATGCAGGGCGAATACCCGTGCATGAGCTTTTTATGGTTGATGATGAAGTACGCAGAATGCTAGCTGAAGGTAAAACATCAGTAGATATTCGCCAATATACTTCCAGCATGCAAATGAAAACGCTTGCTGAAGATGCATATATTAAGGCAAAAGACGGTCATACGACCATTGATGAAATACGACGAGTAATAGGCTAAGACAGGAGAGGAGGCAAAGCGTAATTTTTATACGCTCATCATTAATATGATATATTACAATGCATATGTACAATTTACTTCCCGCGACATTTTAATTATTGTTACCAATGAAAAAAATAAGAATCAAACCGTTGTGGTGGATTCTTTCCAAATGGACATTCGAGATTATATCAATGACAACGGTCTGATTCAATTTCCACTGGTACTTGCAGAAGATGTCGCTAAAAAAATCAATAATGATAAATACTCGGTCAAGGACATTACTTTGATTTTTTCCCCAAAAGATTCTACGGTCCTAACATCTCAAGAAAATGCGATATTAGACTCCAAGGAATTAGTTGAGTTTATAAAAAACAAAACAGAAAAAACCTTCAAAAAACATCCCGAAGCATATGAGATGGCTTGGGTGCATACCGGCAATGTTTTGGATGATGGAGCACCTTACTCTGCTTTTTTACAATATTGTTATCCTGTCAGAGAAATAAACAAACTCAAAAAGGCTTTTGCAAAAAACAAAATACATGTTGTTTCGGTGTTATTACCCGAACTGGCAACAGCCGCTCTGTTTTCTCAATATTTTGATGAGTTTAATGACCCCACGACCTTGATTGTTGAATCTGGTTTTGTTTCGTCTCCTAATTCAATAACCACAACATACTGGTACAAGCGCAATATCCTTGAGAATATTGGCAACCACAAAGTGGGGTTCGCTTCCATAGTAAAAGAAATCGGGAGTGTTTACACTCAACTACATCCACATGATATAGAGACTCTGATTTTTAGTTGTGGCATTTTCAAAGATTATCCCACAGATGATGCTAGTGAAATTTTCTCTCTCAATGATATTAACCCAGAAGAATGGTTCGCCGTTGCTACTCGTGCTTTCCATGTTTTTGCAACCGCCTTTCGCAATGATATTCAAAGACGTGCCGAGAAGCCAGATGTTATTATTTTAGCAGGACCTATTGCATGTATCCCTAGCATTAAGGAATATTTATATCACAATTACTCTTTGATTGTAGATATCTGGGAAAACAAATTTGATTTAAAAATTGATAACACCACGATTCTCTATACTAATTCAATATTGCACTCCCCACTCTTTGCGACTGTCACAGGAGCAATGTATTATCAACATTGGATTAAAGGGCTTAAAAAGGGCACTTTATCAAAACCTATTTTAGAGATTGATATTAATAAGCACCGCAAGCATTTAATTATTTGTCTTGTAGCAGCACTGTTGTATGCTTGTTACTTATTTGTGCCTGGATGGATTACATTAAAGACGCTCGAAGCCGAAAACAAAAGGCTGACAGCTGACGCACAGACTGCACAGTCCATTAAAACCAATATTGCCAAATACGAAAACAATATTGAGCTACAACAACAATTTCTTGACAAAACTAAAACGGCTTCGTTTAATATTCGTGAATTTATGTTTGGGTCGATATTATTAAAGCCTGAGGGGATAACCATAATATCTGTGGACACTCCTAATTATCTTGAAGAAGTGATAGATACGCGCCCATACTATTACATACGCAAGGCTGTGGAAAGAAAATCACAAAACACATCTGACGAAGGCAATAACACCGTTTCGTTTCAACACAATGCTCTCGCATCTAGCAACCAAGACTGGACTTTTGGGCTGGATTGGACAGGTATTAGTTTAACAACACAAAATATCGAACAATATCTCATAGAAAATAATCAGCTTAATATTGCTCCGTATTTAATTACAGAGGTTGTAATTAGAGGATATGGTTCAAAAGAGGAGATTGCTTCGTTTGCGCAAGACTTAGGTTCAATGGACGGGGTTTACAATGTAGGCATGGTAACGGCCGAAAAAACCATTCCAACTAGTGGTGGAGTGTCGGTTGAAACTAATGTCTTTGAATTTTATGTACTATTTGGAGGAGGGAGCAACAATGTCAAAAATACCGAAAATTCAAATTAGAGGCAATGTTTATATTGTGCTTTTGATTGTTGTGATATCCATTGTTTCTATATATGGTGCCAATGAGCTGGCTCAAAAACACACGGAACAACGCGAGGTTGTTAAACAAGATATAGCAGACAAACAAAATATCAATATTGAATCATTACAAAACCAAGAATCATCGCTTAAGAAAAAAAATGATGATTTAAATGAAGAAGTCAATAAACAAAAGAAAGAAGCTGTGACGCGATTTGATAAAGATATTTTTCGCACTAGTCTAAGTATGTTTGCGACAATTAATAATCTGTCATTAGACATTGCTGACCAACCAAGTGCTAGTGATTCAGATGGCTTTTACACTGTTAAGTATGATATCTCGTTACGTGGTCCCATGTATGGCATTCTTAATTTCTTCAATTTAGTTGACGGCATGGGTAGTCAGTATTCTGTAGACTATTTTTCTTTCCGTCAAGCTGGAGGTTATAAATATTTAGAAAGGGCAACTGATATTGAAGACCCATTGGCTTGGGCAGAAGCACCCATAACACATATCAATCCTAGTGAATTACAAAAGGTTTTGGATGCCAGTAAAAGACTTGAAAACAACTCTTACGATTTCGGTGATGCGCTTATATCGACACAACCTGATACTGTTACAGACCCCTTGATTGATAACACCATTATCGATAATCCATTTAAACAAGAGGTTGACCCAGAACAAAAAAAAGCAGATGCAACACGCCAAGCCGAGCTTAAAGCACAAAAAGATAAAGCTATGGCGGAGAAAGCAGCGGATGCAAAACTAGTCGAGGAATTTTTGGCTAAATACTATCCAACGGGCACCGTAATTAAGGATGGCAAAATTATTGTTCCTATGCTAGATGGAGAAATGGTTTTAGATACTAGTATCACTTTCTCTGGAAACATCGCTGGAGCAGAACCAATCCCCAATATCAACCAGTATCTTATTCCTGCTGAGGTAATTACCTCCGAAGACCGTAATGTCGAAATAAGATGGAATGGCGAAACCAGATATATCCCGTCCATTATCCAAGGGGTAGATGTTACGGATTTAAATGGTTTAATTATTAACAATGACACAGCATTTACCGTTAGTTGGAATAATGAATTAATACCCAAAGATGTAATAGAATCGTTTTTATCTGAAAAAGAAGGCGGGGTATCAGCCGAGCTACAAAAGGTTGCCTCGGAAATTAGGTTCATACAACACTATAATCCTTTAAGAGAAGAAATCGAACTTAAGGAATATTTAATATTCTTATATGAATATCAGCAGGAGCAAGGGGGCATTTAATCTCGCCCCTCCTTTATGCAAACTGAGCGAATAGTCTGCGACTTTGGTCAAAAGAAATGTCAAAAGGAGACGAAAATTTATGCACGAATACACAATTACCTATAAAATAGGCGACGGTACAAAAAAGAAGGTTATTTATGAGGCCGTATCTAAATCAGCAGCCAAAAGCTTGGCATTAGATGATGGTCTTCATGTGGTTTCTATAAATGAAAATTTTAAGTTAAACGGATTAGATAGGTTTTTAGCAAAAAATTTTCCTTCTGTTGTAAGACTAAGAAAAAAAACGATTCTTGTTTTTTTTACGCAACTTTTCTTTTTGCTTGAAGCCGAAGTCAACCTTGTGAGTGCTCTCAAAAGCATGAAGAGGGGGGCAAAAGACAATAAGTATCGCAAGTTTTTGTCAGCTGCATATAAGGGTATTTCAGAAGGTAAGCAATTATCCGACCTACTTACCCCTAATTTCGGCTTTGAACCAGAAATCCAGATGCAAATACAGTCAGGAGAAAGAAGTGGCAATCTTGTCAGTGCGATTAAAACCATTATTGATAGGTTAGAAAGAGAGAGCAAAACAAAATCCGCCGTTGCAAAACAAATGGCTTATCCAGTTGTGGTCATTATAATAATGATAGGTGTTGTTTATTATATCTTAACAAATGTTGTGCCTAGCTTAACCGACATCTTGACAGAAACAGGAGGAGAATTACCTCAAATCACCATAGCTTTAATAAATATTTCCACTTTTGCAGAAGCATATGGCTTGCAAATTTTAGGTGGTATTATTGTATTTGTTTTTGTCCTTTTATATTTTAAAAAGAAAGAATTCACAGGCTATTATATTGATAAGGTTTTTTTGAAACTACCTCTTTTTGGAGAAATAAATATGCTAACTGCTCTCACAAGATATTTTTATGTAGCAAGCAATATGCTTGCAGGAGAAATACCATTAATCAATGCATTAGAAATCGCAGCTAAATCTGTGTCTAATAAATACATGAAAAAAGAGCTGGGTAAGTTCCCACTCGACATTAAAAGCCAAGGCACATCATTAGATATATTAATGGCGAATTTTAATCCTACCAGTACATATTCAGATTTAGTTAATACCGGTTTAACAACGGGCAAAATAGAAGAAATCTTTGAAAAACTATCACAAGAGTCTTTAGAAAAATCCGATGCCAAAGTTAAAACACTCACTACCATGATGGAACCTGTTATCACCATTGTTCTAGGTGGTGTGGTAGCTTTAATTGTCTTTTCGCTATTTATCCCAATGTTTGCGGTATTGGATTCTATGTAGCCAATACTCTCTCAACAAAGGTCAAATTGACGAAAGGTCAAAAGTGATATATAATAAACCAAGAGATTTATATACCCTCATCAGATGTAAGGGTACAACACCAAATTTTTGTTGGCAATATTGCAGGAGGAATTTATATGCGACTCAAAAACTTCAAAAACATGAGAAAAGGCTTAACGCTGGTTGAAATTTTAGTTGTTATTCTTGTTATTTCTATTTTAATTGTTGCTCTTGTCCCACGTGTTACCGCAGCTCTGGACAAAGCCAAAGAAACTCAAATTAAAACAGATTTTCGTACTTTTGCAACTGCGGTAGAATCAGTTCTGCGAGAATGTGCAGGCTTCAACGGTGTGCCTTTGATGGATGAAAACAATAAAATAGGCATAACTATTGGAGCAAAATTCTGGCGAGAGGGTCAAAATATTGTAGAGGATGCACAAACGCCAGCCACACAATCTCTCATTAAGGCCATTAATCGTTACCTAGAAAGTAGCTACCAATTTGACACCATCATCCAGAAAGACGATGGTGGAGATAATGCAAACTTTGGTCGCAGTCAGGCAACTGACCCGTGGGGTAAACAGTATGAGATATATTTTGTTTCGCGAAACGCTGCTTCCAATACCAGCGAGTGTGTTACGGACAAAGTTTATATTGTCGCCAACGGCAGAACACAACACCAATTTTATCCCGACTATATGATGTTATGCGAGTATAAAAATGGTGAAGTGAGAACAGCAACGACAGGCTTTGGGGATGCTCTTTCCACCGATTATACTTTCTATACGGGACAGGCTGACAAGCAACACTATACTCTGCTAGCTTCTCTTTTTGAAGCAGACAATGTATCCCATGGACTAGCAATTCCCGAAAGTAGTGTAACAGTAAATAATATTGGGGATGGTACTCTATTTAACATGGCTACAAGCATGAATAATCAGAGATTGTTTATTGAAAACGATATAGGACAAAAGCCAGACACATTCAGCACTTTTTCCCCTTTAGAAGCAGTAGGAGCGGAAGAATAATAAAAAATATATTTTTAACAGACCCTTAATTCAAGGGTCTGTTTTTTTGCACAAGTTTGACAAAAGAGCAAATATGGGCTATCATATTTAATGTATACCATGAGGCAAAGGAGTATGTTGCATTGTTCAATAAAAAAGGTGTTACATTAGTTGAAGTACTTATTTCAGTTGCAATAATTGCCGTTTCTCTTTTGTCCATTTTTGTATTCACTACAAAAGTAAAAAACAGAACAGCTACGGAAAATAATATGCTTGATGCTTTTTATAACAATGTATCAGCATATGAAATAATACAAAAAGAACTTAATCGTACTGGTAATATTGATGAGGCTGTTAAAGTTGCTATTGAAGCGACAAAAGGCACAAGTGGTAAATATGTTAAACATCTTATTGTGGAAGTTGTGCCTGTTGTGATTTACCCCAATGATGTCAATATAGCTGAAGCAGAACCCGAATCTTTGCCAGAAGATATCAATAATGACGGAATGATCGATTTTTATAAAGCTGTGGACGACAATGGTGAAACTCGTATTTTATATTACAATTCTGGTGTCGTAAGCCCTTATTTTAATTTATCGTATGACATCCCTATTTACAAAATTAAAATTAATACAAGACTAGGCATACATCAATGGGATAACTTAACTGTCGAGACACTAGTTTGTAAAAATGGGGGAATAGGTGTTTACTATGAACAATAAAGGATATTCGTTAATTGAGCTTGTTATTTCCCTATTCCTGATATCTACTTTACTACTTGCCTCTGCTGTTGCACTGCGAGCTCTTGGCTCTACAACTGAAATGGGTATAGACGATATGATGTATAGAAAAAACATCAACTTACTGGCAAGTGAATTGAAAAATGGGACTTCATCAATAGTGTCTTATCAGGAAGGAGTGCATAGCACTTTTGTTGAAAATGGTGCAGGTCTTGTTTTGCAAGATGGCATGTTGCTTGATACTAGCGAAGACGCTACTCGCAAAGAGTATCTTGTTACAAATCTCATCATGTACACAACTGGCACAGTTCAAAAACGAATATTTGAGGTTGTAGAATTCGGTATCGAAGACGAACATTTAAACCCTTTTATTCAAGTGTCGGAAAGTACTGATTCAAACACAAAATCATCTGGATTAAATGTCTATGGTGTGTTGCAAATGCGAGACGAAGTTTTGGATGAAACAGCATATAAGGAAGGTCGCGTTGAATGGCAAGAATTTTTTACATATGACCCTATCAGAGTTACATGTAAGACACAAATAAATGCCACGACAAACCAAGGGAATGAGATTAAGTCCACTGCTTTTATTGTAAAGACAATTAAAGACGAGGATTCCGATCGTGAAAAACTTATATCTATTAAGTTATGTTTGCTCTTACCAACAGCCAAAGGAGGAAACCGGCCTTTCAATATGGTTTTCACTTGTCAACAGGAGGTGTTTGTAGATGTTGTCTTTGCTTCAGAAACATAAACGAGGCAATATAGTTCTGGCATTATTAATAGCTTTATTGGTAGCATCTACTGCATTGTCTATGTATGTTGGTCTTTCGCGGGACAAACGAAACACCAAATTATCCATCGAAAGAATGCAAGAGAAAATTGCAATGAATGCTTATATCGTAGCAGCACAAACATCTCTTTTTGATTACCTCAATACATTGGAAGTGCCAATTGTTTATGCACAATATATGTCTGTAAATACAGACCAAGCCGTGATACATCGAGTTGCTGTCACGGACCCTGTTATTGTAGATGTGCATAGTGTTAAAGAAACTGTTGGCAATCAAGTAGACAATATTTTAAGTGGCAAAGACACATATGCCTTATTACGACAAGATAAGAGCGCTACTTTTGCTGGGTATAGCTATGACATAGAAATTGCTTTTGATATAGACCCGAATAAAATTGAACAAGAATTTCGCGTTTCCAACCTTATGGAAAACCCAGAAGTAGAGTTTTGGGAAGATAACGACTTATATTACAAATCTGCGGATAATTATACCGTTGAGTTAAAAAATATACCGATTATTATTGGTGTGCGTTACGATACTTGGGAACAACACATAAAGGCTGTTCTTAGTGGGTTGGAATTCAAAAGAGAAATTTTTGAAATAATTCATTTAGAAGAATATGAAAATATAGAGCCTGAAGATGTATTCAATAATATTATTACAGGAGTAGCTCGAGGTGCTATATCTACGAACAACGCTCAATTACAAATTATTGAAAGCTATCGTTTTAGAAGGTAGGTGTCCAAAATAATGATTTTAAAAAAATACAAAAAAGCTTTAACATTGGTCGAACTTATGGTTGTGATATTAATAATATCTATCCTAATTGCTCTATCATCTCACCAATACAACAAAATTATACAAAACAATCATACACAAACAGTGGAAAACGATTTAGCGGGATGGATGTCGGAGTTAAACCAGTACATAGAGGATTATGGTCCATTAAGGATTGAACAAAGTTTTGCTACGAGAGAAGAATACGAAAACCATTTATGTTATGGGGGGCAACCAGACGAGGAAGAACTAATGCTTCTAGCAGATGAATTTGCCCCAAATGCTCCTTTGTATATTTTGCAATCTTATTGTACTCATGCTTTTACGCTTGACACAAATCAACCTAATAATGCAGACGCTCAATATATCATTTTATCTACAAAATCTAAAAAAGACCCATGGACACAAAATTACAGAATCATATGCGATACACAGTCCGGCACTATTATTGTTGCTTCTATGGGACCAGATAACAAAATTGGTGTCACGGGCCAATTTAGTGATTATGGGCAAGGAAATTTTGGCGACGACATTGTATTAGTAGTACAACCTAAAGAATGAGTGGGCAATGACTTAAGTAACAACCAATAATTTTGACCTGCAGGAACTAGTGTTTCCTGAGACATTCTAATTAATCCAAGAGGGAGGAAAGGCTCATCCCTGCTTTTACAGCAAAGGGATAAGAAGCTCTAAACAAAATATGAAAACTAAAAAATTACTTACAATATTAATTTTGGTTTCTTTGATATGTGGCTTGCTGGCATATCTTCCTAGTTCTCAAGCCATTTTTAGTATCAATCCAACTGTAAGAAACGGATCAATATATATTAACGATAAAAAGCACCCAGCTACCAAGATTGCAACATTTGGTGGAGCTGCATATATTCCGTTAAATCTTATTGCCGAAAGAATCGGTATTGATTATCAAGCAAATCAAGATGAAACAACTGTGTCGTTTACTTATCAATCCAATACATTGACCTTGGATTTCAACACTAAATCTGCATTACTAAACGGGGAAAAATATGAATTACTACACGGCACATCGCGCATTACAGATGCGACTGATAAAGTATATATTTTTGTAGGAAATCAAGACATACAAAATATTTTTGGTATTATCACACAATATGATTCTAGCACTTATACTGTAAAAATAAATACAGGCTTTGGAGTAGTTGCAGTTGATTACTCGCAACAGGGTGGTTATCAATCTGAAAGCAATATGGCAAACGCAAAAGCTAGATTGCATACCTATGCAAATAACATTGCTACTAAAAACAAAGCATATATGACCACTATTGATAAATCTGCCGTCTCTTCTGTTACTGAGGGTATTATCCGAGCAATCAATGCTCCAATTACTAAATCTGAACTTAACAATGGCATCAAAATTAAAGGGCTGGCATCATATGACAACATCAGTAGTAAAGACTTAGATTCCTTGATGCAGATACGATTCATGTCAAGTCTTGCCAATATCCCAGTTTCTTCTGAATATGTGCGTGCATATGAAATTAGTAATTATTATGGCACTGCATATGTAGTAGGTTTCTTTTTTACTTACGAAGGACTTGATATGAGTGATGATTCATTAGTTACGGCGGTCATTGCATCTCTTGAGGATACATTAAAGGCCACTACCCCAACAGAAGTACAAAAAAGTATTGCAACCAAAGTAAAAACTATAGTTCAAGAATTGAGAACCAGCAATAAAATCTTCGTATGCTATATTCAAAATAATCAAATTAAGGCTGCGGGCTTTATTTAGCAACAAGACTTAGGCAATTCTTTAGTGCTTTAAGTGCTAAGGATTCCATTTACTCAACATAGCCAAGAAAGAAGTGAGACAAATAGCCAAAAAAAAATATATTCGGAAAGAATTTGAATATCAACAATTCCACAAAACAAAAAAAGCAATGGTCGTCATCTTTACCTTTATTTATTTCTTTATGACGATTTATACTGCTATTATTAAAGCTATATAGTGACAATTGCTTTAAAACAATAATGCATATTGACTTTTAGTCAAAAATGAGGTATAATATACAATTATGAGGGAGTTGCGAGATGTTAGTTTATAAAATCATAGACAAACCCACAATAATGAGCGACACAACAATATTAGAAATTCACACAGATGCACTTAGGGTTTATAAAAATAACGAACAGTTTCAAATACCATATTATAATATTAAGCGAATTTCAATATTAACTAACAATCAAAAACACTACTTACACATAGTCTATTCTGGTCGTGATAAATCAAAAGAATATGTTTTTACCATTGGGAATGTTTTATCTCCTCAAATCATTATTGAAACACTACATAAGAACATAAGAAGGGAGATTGAGATGTTTTCCGCCATAAAAATAGAATATTATCAATAGTCGGAGGTTGCTCAAAATTCATAAAGGGTTTAATGTTTTGCTTTATCGAAAATACAAAGCTCAAGCAAAAAAAGTTAACAATATAATACAAAAACTGCAAAACACTCATCCGCACAAAATAAGCGACGATATTTTTTTAAAAAACCTTTTAAGTCACAAATCAAAGCTTACTCGGGTAGCGGCTGCATATTTCATTTTGAGTAAATATATTCATAAGAGTCTTTTTGATGTACAAATTACAGCAGTATTGGCAATGTTGGATGGATACTTTGTGGATGTAAAGACGGGAGAGGGCAAAACCCTAATTATAGGTGCTTATTGTCTGGTCGTCAAAAAGCCGGTACATGTTTTTACTGTCAATGATTACTTAGCCGAAGAAGCCATTAGACAGCTGGGGGATATGTACCAAGCATTTGACCTTTCGTTTGGCGTGCTTACCTCGCAAAATCTTGGAGAAGATTTTGATATGCAAAAGGATATTATATATGGCACGGCCGCATCTTTTGCTTTTCAGTACATCATGCAGAGATTTAACAGAAATCTTTATTACCAATTACACATTGCAGTAGTCGATGAAGCTGATTATGTTTTAATTGATAATGCAACATCCGCTTTTTCTGTCGGAGTAGACGATGATTCCTCAATACAATATAAGCATCTTGGCTTAGTAGAATTTATTGAAAAAATACAGAATATTTTTTCCAAAGCCGTCTTTTTGGAACTTAATTATGATGAAGTTCAAGCATGGGCGAATTTAGAAAACAGCTTAACCAATACAATCTTTATAAATCAAGCTTTGAAGTTTGTAGACTTCTCTCAAGACATCCAAGATAAAATTATTGACTTGAGTAAGAATGGTTGCTTATCACCGTCGGAGGCTTTGGCTTTTATGTATGGTGTGGCCAATGCGTACTATGTATATCAAAAAAATATTGACTATATTGTGGCTGAGGACGATATATTATTAGTGGATAAGCACAACGGTAGAACTCTTCCTAATAGCAAACATGATATATATTTGCAGCTTGCTCTTTTGGTTAAAGAATCGTGTATCAAACCAAGTCAGACACAAACTATTGGTAAAATAGCAAACCAAGTATACTTTTTAAAATACAAAGAAGTAATTGGGTTAAGTGGTTCTTTGCTCCCAGTTCAAGAAGAACTGTCTAAAATATTTAAAACTGGTGTGGTTGCAGTTCCTCAAAACAAAACTCCTGTAATTAATAAAACATACCACTTTACTAAAAACAAAAACGACCTTTTGTTACAGATAGTAAGTCGCAACATAAATGAAAAGAAAGCTTCCTTAATAATTTGCAAAAATGACAAAGATGCCACGAATGTTTCTCGCTTTTTATCAGAACGCGGATATGAAAATGTTTTATTTAATAATACAACCGCAACGGTTTCTGAAAACACAATTATTTCAGGAGCGGGAGAAAGCAAAAAGATAACAATCTCAACTTTATTATTCGGTCGAGGAACAGATATTATCCCAGATGATTCAACTGTTTTGTCGGTAATTATATATGAAGTCTTCGGCTGTAAAAGAGCCGAAATCCAAATTTCGGGCAGGACAGGCAGGCAAGGAAGAGCGGGAGATGTGCATATTTTTGTTTCCGAGGATGATGAAATATTTCAGTATGTCGATTGCAAAACAAAAAGCAAGCTAAATAAAAACAATTACGTCGCGATTATTAGGAGGGCTATATCAAATATATATGGTACAAATGCTCAAATAAGAGAGCGGTCTACATATTTTGCGTACTATATAGATTTGATTTATGAATATTATTATCAACATATAAAAGATACAACTTATGACAACTGGTTTTTAACGCAAATAGACGCATTAGAACAAATCTCTTTTAACTTAGCCAATAAAGAAGAATCCTCAAGATTAATAATGAAAGAAGCAAAGAAAATCATCGATACCGTTCAATATTATGCCATGAACCACAAAGGAGGTATACCATGCCAAATATAGCTATTCTGAACGAATGCAACTTAAGATGTCCTTATTGTTTTGCCGACGATATGATTGAAAATCAAAAACATGACGCAGTCCATCAATCCCAAATAATGTCTGTGGACGATTTCGTGAAAGTCCTCAAATTTCTTGATGGTCAGCCTATTAACCGAATTGGTATTATAGGTGGCGAGCCAACGCTGCACCCAGATATCAAGCAAATTCTAAATGAAACAAAGGCTTTTTGTTTGAAAAATAGATGTGGAAGTACTATTTTTACAAACGGTATTCATCTTGATGTGATTATTCCATTTATAAGCAGAGATTTATTTACTCTTTTAATCAACATTAATTCTCCCGACGTTACGGGAAAAGAAAATTACAAAAAAACTATTGAAAATCTACATTTAATATATGATTCTTTCGGGTGGGAAGACAAGGCTACGATTGGGCTCAACATTTATCACGAGCTCGATGATTATAGTTATTTTTATGATATCATTAAGCAGTTTCATATTAAACAGGTACGAACCAGTATCGTAGCACCTACATACAAAGACCATCAAAAGGACAAAGAAGCTTACTATAAAAAAATGAAAAATAAAGCATTAAAAGTTTATCAAAAAATTTATGAAGCTGGAGCTATTGTTCGCTTAGACTGCAATAGAATACCTCTTTGTTATTTTAGTAAAGAAGAAATTGAAAAACTCAATCTATACACGGATAATAAATATGATTATTTTTTTTGTGGTCCAACTATAGATATTACCCCTCGGCTAGAAGCAGTCCGGTGCTTTGGGGTATATAACCCGGTGAGTATTTTTAAGTTTGAATCTTATGATGCCCTTTATCGTTACTTTCAAGTAAAACAAGATTATGTACAAATTGAATCCAATTGCGTACAACGGTGTAAAAAGTGCAAGAATTTTGATTCAATGTCTTGCTATGGTGGATGTTTAGCTTTTGCGATAAAAAATTGACATAAGGGAAAATAAGATGTATAATTAAATACACTATATTAAAGGAGTATTCAAGTATGAATCAAATAAATTGCACTACTTGCAACAACATAGAAAAACATAACTTTTCAAAGGCAAAATTGAACTATGAGTTAAAAAATGTTTTAAAACACAAGCCTTATACCATTCTGTTTAAACCTACTCATAATTGCAATATACATTGTGAGTATTGTTATGATAGAGTAGCACAAAAAAAACACGGGAAAAATATTATGTCCACAGATAGAGCCAAAAAAGTCATAAACATGATAGCCGCTGACCCCAGGTCTTGTGCTGCTTTTACATTTCACGGTGGAGAACCTCTTTTGGCAGGAATAGAATGGTATCAAGAAGTATTGCCTTATATTAAAAACAAAGTCCCCGATATGGAATTATCAATACAAACTAATGGCACACTTTTAAATGAGGCTTTTTTAGATTTATTCAAAAAATATAATGTTCTCATAGGTTTATCTTATGATATATATCCCGACAACCTTCCTACTAAGTTAAAATACAGAAAAAATATAAGTATTAAAAAACTTAAAGAATTAATAGAGTATGATCGTTGTTCAAAACCTCATTTGCTAGGGGGATTTATTTCTGTTATTAGTAATGTTAATTATAAAAATTTAAAAAAATCTTTTATTAAAGGGTTGGAAGAACTGAATCTTTCTCCTTCCTTTAATTTTTTATTTCCTACAAACGAAATATGTTTAGGGGAAAATATTTTTTATAGTTATGAAGACTATGCTGAAGAATTAAAACAGTTTCTGTTTTATTTTGTACAAGCTGTGGAGAATGAGAATATAGAAAGAAATATTACCCATTTAACCTCAAAGCTGCATGGGGGTGATTATAGTTGTTGTAATCGCCTCGATTGTAGTTATGGTTGGGTAGGTATAGGCCCAAATGGCGAATTAGCTCATTGTGATTCATATACTTATGGAAAATATTATTTGGGAACAATTGATGATTATGAACATATAACAGATATGCATTATACAGAAAATTATAATAATATTATTCAAGATAAAGTCAAGAAAAGATTAACGAATTGCAATAGATGCCCTCTTTCAGATATTTGTAAGGGAACTTGTTTTGCAAATAGTTTATCTGAAAAACATGATGATATAACTTTTGATTCAAATGCTTGTAATGAATTATATTACAGCCTTTTTGGATTGTATCAAATTTATAGAAATTATAATGTTTTTTTATATGTAAAACCAAATACCCCTAATTTGGTTCAAAAGCAACTTGTTTTAAGTGATTATTATACAATGTGGGAAATAAATGAAGTGTTTAAATCAGAATTAAACATTGACTTATATACTCTCGAAAAAAATGTTCTGGATAGCCCTCACGCCCTTTTTAAAAGCAAAGAATATCAAATTTTTAGACTTTTTAATCCATCAGAATTCAAAGACAGTATTTGGGAAGAAAAAAGAGAATCAGATAGAGTAATTACTTATAACCTTTCCAGAGAGTTTAGTAAATTTGTGCCTAACACAAAAGAAGCTAAAAGTTTTTCATTTTTAGTTAATGATACAGAAACAATTATAAAGAAAAGAAAAATGTCAATTAAATATGCTTTAATTAGAAATCTTGAAAAAATACAAAACATAATTAACAAATAAACCGAACTACATATAATAAGAAAGAAATGATTATTTCGAGGTGTAACCAAATGAAAATATATATTAAAAATAATTGTCCCCAAGAAAAAATATTTTACTTCGATTTTCTGTCAACTACGATAGGATTATATGATGTTGCAGACGTAGTATTGGATGCAACTAAATCAAAATATGTTTATTTTTCATTAAATGCTCCCTATTGGGTAATGATTAGCTCATATACAAATAGTATTAATGATGAATTACTTACTATTGGTCTTGAAAAATATTATAATGAAAAACAAATTCTTGGAGTTTGTTTAAAGGATAGAAATAATGATTTTTTAAAAAATTCATTAAATCGACTCTATCCTACTGAAGTTTTTGAATCTTTAGACTTAAACAAAACTTTTAATATAGATAACATTTCAATGAATGATGTGATGATATTGCGTGAATTTTTGCAAATTGGAATTCCGGCCCCTTTTTATATACGTTTCCCTCGTTTGGGTTCCAAAATTACTTTAAATGAAGAAGGTAAGTTATTATATCAAAACCGTTTATTTGACTTAAATATAGATAACTTAAATCAAATTACAAATCATTGTTTGCAAGAAAAAATAAAAAATTGTTCAAACGTTAATTTTGATTTTACAGAACAAAAACCAACGCCTATTTATTTTGATAAAAGTATCTATTTGTTTAACGATGTAATAAGTGCAGAAAAAATAATAGCATACAAAAACAATTATATTAAGTTTTTGCAAAAAATACACTCTAAAGAAAAAAGTAAGAAATATTTAGGTACAAATAAAAATGCTTTACTTTTGTTAGAATTGATAAATGAAAATAAATCTGCATTTGATTTATTTGTTTTAAACCCCAAAAAAGGAGGATGATTGTGTGCCTGAAGTTAATTATAATTTTGATACAACAAAATGGACTAATTTTAAAAAGAATATAAAAAACTCTTCTCATGAAAACAGAGAAGTCAGTTTTTGTGCAGATACCACAACATGTTCTAACTCTCGTACTTATGGACAGGATTATTGGCGTTATTATCAATGTGCAGAACATATTAACAACCATATCCAAGGGTGTTTTCATACATGGGATTGGGGGCACTATACGGCACATTGTATGGACTCCCATACCTTATATAATAAATATTTTGATAAATATGATCATTTCAATCGTCCAGAAAGTCATAGTAGAACCACCCGCCATAGCAAGAGTGTCAGCTTCTCTACCAATTTACCTGAAATGCCAGTTTTACTCGGTTCAGAAGATGGAAAGATACCAAGGCTTGCTAAAGCAGTAACTCTTGCAATGTTTGCTTACGATAAAGATTGCAATTTAAGCGGGAAAGAAACACAAGAAAAAGAGGTTTATTATGACTTATATATACAAAGAATTCAAGACAAAAACGGAGCTATATTAAAAAATCAACCACTCGTTAAAGTTCTGTCCAATGTCAAAGAAAATAGTGTTGGCGAAGGCATTACTTTCACTTTTGACTCAACGAAATACGAAGATGGATATTATAGATTTATTGGTCTAGCACGTAATATGCATGATACTTATTTTTTACAAGATAAGCCTTCTAATTCCATTACTGCATCAGGTAATTATAATGGGACAGACTTATATAGTGGGCTATCATTCCCCGCTGGTACTCGGGCAAATTCGTCGTCTCTCAACAAGAAATTATATGAGGGTTCAAAAGTACATAATATGGTGACAATTAACAAAGTGCTTATCAAACAAAATACTAACTCGTTTTTATCCGTTAAGAATGCTGCTACCAGTATTCTCAACTTTATTTTTGCTAATGATGACACATCAGAGACCGAAGAGGGTAGATATAATGCATCTGCGAACATCAAACATGTCTATGGACAAAATGCAATCGCAGATGGTGATTCTTATATTGCTCTTCGAGGTTGGACATCTGGAGTAACTGCTAACATAGAAGTTGAGGAAAGAGATGTTTCTCAGTACATAAAAGTAACAGGTACATTATACAGAAAATCAGATGGCTCTGTTATACCTGGTTCAACAGTTACTGCACAGTTCCCAATCAATAAGTCATCGCCTACATCGTATACAGAAATAAAAGCTGCTGGTGGAATAAATAATAAAATGGAAGCATATTTGTATTGGCCAGCGACATTATTCTCTGCAAACAATCTTAAAAACGGTTTAGAAGAGGTCGAAATTCGTCTAACTACATACGAATATGACAATGCAGCAGGAACATCATTAGCAGACTCGCCAAGAACAACATCATCCATACAAACTAATCTTGACGGGACGGAAAGTTCGACTAAAAATGTGTTTAAAGTAGATAAATTCTCGCCAAAGGTTACTCATAATGCTGTTCAAGATACTTGGCTGGCTGTTGCTAGTGTTACAATAAATATTGATGATAGATTTTTGAATAATGCTGTGAACTCATCTGGTACAAGCTCTAACCTTGACAAAGTATCGGTCAAGGTTGTTAATCGTGCTACTAATAAAACATTAACCACATATAATTGGACAGTTGCAAATGGACAAATACCAAAAAACGCAAAAAATCTTTCCAAAACAATTACTATTGACGCAGATTCACATTATGATAATATCGGTATTGAGATTACAGCCTATGACAAGGCTGGTAATTGTGGCACAAAAACTATTAATAACATTAAAATTGACAACACAACTGCGGCTGTTGCTATTAGCCCTGCGCCTATTTCGGCATGGATTAATCAAGCAATACAGCCCGTGCTCACATTTAGTAAGCCTGTAGGAGCTCCCGTAACAAAAATACAGATTGCAGAAACGACATCGCCTACACCTCCTGCTAACAATAGTTCATCATGGAAAGTCCTTACATCTGGTGTGAGTCGAGAATTTGCTTATAATACTGTTTCTGCAGGGAAAACAACGAATAGCCACTATGTCCATATTATTGTGGAAGATGGGATTCATCCAGCCATACGCAAAACCTTTGGCCCATATAAAGTAGATTTAACTGCACCAAATTTAGCTCTTACATCTTCTGCAGACATGTGGATGTATAAGCCTATTATTACTGCAACTGTTCTTGACCCAACAAGTGGTGCACCCCTTAAAAACATTAAGTATGTATGGTATAAAGAAGATGGCTCGGAGGGTGGAGCACACGAAATTGACTTATCTGCTTCAGTAACACATCAGCATAATTCTTCGTATATGATTGATATAGCAGAAGACACATATGAAAACAACATTATCTGTGTGGTTACAGTGGAAGATATGGCTGGCAATGTCACGTCTAGTACTGTAACTAATTTAAAAGCTGATAAGACTACGCCACTTATCTCTATTAACCCCGAACCCAACGCAAATTGGATTAACTCCAAAATACCAGTAGTCACAAATATCGAAAAGCCCACAGGTGCTCCTTGTGCAAAAATTCGGATAGCAGAGACTGACTCTCCTGTTCGTCCAGCAAATAATGATAGTGCTTGGAAGCTGATGCCAATTACTAATGGTGGGGCTGTTTATCATAACCCTATAACAGGTCAATCTAGTGGAGAGCATTATGTGCATGTTTGGGTAGAAAAAGGCACATTTGACCCAAATGTCCCAGACTCCCAAAATATCTATCGTTCATTTAGCCCATACAAGGTTGACTTAATTTTGCCCGAAATGATAGATTTCCAGCCAAGTCAAGAATATCCTCAAAAATATGGTTGGTATTGGGAAAAGCCACGATTTGATATTAAGGTTTTGGACAATGGCGGGTCTCAAATGAAAGATGTTAGATATATAATTACTCCCGAGGCATCCCCACCTATAGTTGACGATTCTTGGACCTCTATATCACCTACAACTGCACAATTTTCTGTGTTATTTCCAGAAGGTAGTCATTATGTGCATGTGTACATGCAGGATAATGCTGGTAACGAACAAATGCGAACAAGTCCTATACCAACACAAGTAGATACTACTGCTCCCGTAGTTAATCTTACAAAAAACATTATAGGCGAGCTGAATGAAGCAGGACAAACGATAGGCTATATCACAATGCATTTGTCAGCACAGGATGATATTTCGGGCATTAGAAGTGCCAAATATGCTATCACCGACAACCCGACTCCACCTGACTTGACTGTTAGTGGAACTAACACCCCTGCTAATTTAGGAAGAACAAATGGTTGGGTAGATATATCAAATTATAATGGTGAAGATATCAGCCTTGATATTGATATTAAGGCACCAGGCAAAAGCTATGTGCATATATTTGTTGAGAATAATGCTGGGATGACAATAGGTAATGAAAATAATATTTATACATTTGAAGAAAATATAGATATTATCCCAACATACCTTACTTCACTCGTTGTTGATGAGTCCATACAAAATCAAAAATTCATTGCAGATAAAGACGTTGTACAACAGGGGGCAGGCAAAAAACATATTTATGCATTCAAAAATGTGAGCAACATTACTAATTTTGACCTACATTATGTTAATTACGCTACTAATACAAAACAAACGCTACAAATTGATGTTATCGATTGCATGTCTCAAGAAATTGTACGCTCTACACGCACCAGCGTAAGTTTGGGTGTGGGAGAGGCAGGAATTGATAGTGATGTGTTACCTTATAATTTCCCTGTATGGTGGGTCAATGGTAAGACGGGACAAAAATTAGCCGCTGGGATTTATGAGATAAAGGTATCTATCTTAGATAATGAAGCTGTGGTCAACGCCATTAGTTCTTATGCCATTATTAAGCCCAATATACTCACACAACCTATTATCAATGTGATGAGTGACATAGGGAAGGCTGATATTGCTACTATCTTTGAACAAGATACCTTCTATGATAGTTTGCTTGAAGATATAAATGATAGTTTTATTAAAACATTTGTCCAAAACCTCAAAAATAATCACGCAACTACATATTCTGTAGCGACAATTGATAAAAATGGTGTAGAAGAGTCGCAACCCCTTGCTCCTGCGTTTGATGCGGGACAATATACTCACACATTCACGACAAGCAAGTTTGTCACAGCAGTCGCAACCGTTGAGGATGCATTTGGTAATGTTGCACGCGTTTTGAAGGTAGTAAACTTTATTAACAATAACCCCGAAAATTTAGAACCTGCAGAAATACAGAAACGCAAAGAAGAAAACCAAAAGAATGCAGAAGAGTTTATGCAGAACACTACTAGCTCTATTAAACATATCGAAACACCTAGCTCCGACAACTATATTATAGGTGGCAAAAATGTCGCTAACGACCAAGTAAGTAAAAACCCTTTTAGTTTTTTGGCTGCAAAAGACACAGATGAAGACACAAATGAATAACTAATATTGCATTAAGCTAGATATAACAAAGAGAAGGGTCTAAGCCCTTCTCTTTTGTTTGCTGATTTATTTGACAAAACATCAATACTGATGTACAATGAACAAAGAATTTTATTTATTCATACTAACTTCACAAACTTATCAAGCGTTATTAAATATTTTGAAAGAATAATATTTTCTTATCTGCCACATATATCTCGTGCAAGGAGGTTTCAACAAATTGAGAACATCACATCAACATACCAAACTAACTATTGCTTTCTTTTGTATTACTTTAGTTACATTGATTATAATAGGGGGCTTTAGAATGCATAATGTATATGGTAATTCCTATATTATAAGCGAGGACGAAATATTCCAATATGTTGTTGATTTTTCGGTCTCTGACACCCATAGTTTATATCTTTATAATAATGACGGTAATCAAAAACTATTTGTGCAGGGCATCAATACATATGGTGCATTGGGCACAAAAGACACTGAGGATTATTTTAAATTAACCGAAATCCTCGTTGGTTTGCCAGAATCTAAAATTATAAAGGTTTGGGCCTTAAATAATGCTTCTTTTTTATTGACTGAATCGGGGCATGTATATGCTTGCGGTCGTAACTATAACGGTAAGCTCGGCGTTGCTAGCGATGACCTTATTATTACATCTTTTACAGAGGTAGAACTCCCCGTAGAGGCTATGGGGCATATCGCTGATATTCAAGGCAATGGTGACTTTACAATTTTTAAAACCGATATTGGCAAATTTTATGGTAGCGGGGATAATTCGCATGGACAGCTCGGTTTGTCTGAGGATGTCCAAAAGGTGCTTGATATAGATAGTGTACCTGTGATTGAAATAGCTACAAACGTAACAGATGTATATGGAGAACCCGTTATAGTTAAGGACATGGCCGCAGGTTTGCATTTTACCGTTTTAATAGATGACTCCCCTGAAGGCAATGTCTATTTTGCGGGAAACAATACGGGCAATCCTTCAAATGGTGCAAAACAAAGTGCTACTGACTTCTTGCCTAACATTGTTTATGATTTTTCTTTTGTGACCAATGTCAAAGCATTGGATGAGCTGTACTATTTTAATGAAGGTCAAGTTGCCAGCAATTATCATATCCATGCTTCAAACGAATTCTATGCAGTTACTAATAGCATTACTGTTTCACATTTTCTAAAAGAAAAATGTCCTGTATTTAACGCTTACGAAGAGGGAGAAGAGGTTACACCAGAAATCTTTGTCTTCACCAGTCTTTTTGACACGCTTGATGCTTCGGATTTGGAATCAGAAGATATAGGGGTAGATGCTTTAATAAATAAAAACTTTGCAGACATTTTGGGGTCTGATATTGAGATTCATGGTATACGATATACTGGCTTTATCAAAGAAGATGATAATTTTCAGTTTTCAACATCAAAAAAATGCTTTGGATTTCTTAATGAAGGTTTTGTGTTTTGGCTAACAAGCCCAAATACAAATAAAGCTTATGTATCATATTTTGGCTATAACAACACTGAAAACATAAATAACATTACTTGGTTAAACAATGAAGGTTTTTTGAACGCTGACACACACCCTTTATTTTTGAACGACAAAAACACAACTATCCATAAATTAGCTGTATCTTCGCAAACTTTAATATGTGCACTGGAAACACCTATAACCACTGCAATATGTGCAGCTGGGAACAATAATATGAATCAATTTGGTCATGTGGGCATGGATGTTGTGTATATTAATCAGCTTTGCCCGCTGTTTGGACAATGGAACAACATAATATATCCTTTTTATGCCTCTGATATTAGCCCGACTATAACGCATTATAACATAGCCCCTGGTGAAACAACAACAATATCATTCAATTCTATTAATAGGCCCAATTTATTTGCAGAAACTAATTTTGAATCACAAGATAACCTTATTTTTTCTGAAATATGGTCTCAGGACAACATTTTGAAAGGATTGGAAGTGCAGGGATTACGAGCAGGTCTGGTCACTATAGCTATTTGCGACAGACCAATTCCTACTGAGCCAGAAGCTGCCCCTCAAGTACTATTTTTCTTAACATTCAATATAGCTGTGGATACATACGACGAGATTGCATTTGAGCATGGACTAAAGGATATAGTTATAGGCGACGATTCTGGATTAGATGTTATTTTTCTTGCCCCATCTCAATATGCATATGGAATAGATTTTGAATTAAGGGCGAGTCAAGATAATGTAGTGTCCTTTACAATGCCAGAACTTATATCTACCGATAATGGCATATCACGATATTACACAAAAGCGAAAGCCATTACCTCTATATCTAACACAATAGATTTAGAGCTTTGGAATCTTCAGGGCTTACCAGAATGCATTACCTCAAAACAAATAGATATCGTAGACCCTGTCATTGAAAAAATTGATATTGGCTTTGCTATAGATATGCCTACATCTCTTTATGTTGATGAATTAATCAATGTTATGAATTATGTAACCCCGAAAGATGAGGCAACCAATATGTCCTATAGCATAATTGATGGTGCGGAATATTTATTGAAAATCAACCCATCTATAGGGACATTTCAAGGTGTTTTCGAAGGCAAGGCTACCATCAGAATTAATCATCCCCATGCAATTACACATAAAGATTTTCTATTAACTGTAAAAAGTTCTGGAACAATTCCTAGTGATGATATGTTTGTGATCAATAGTTCGATGCAGGAAATCAATCTAATAGTAGGGGAGTCACAAACTCTTTCGTATAGTACAACCCCATCAGGAAAAGAAAGCGACATTGTTATTACTAGTGATAACCCTCAAGTTTGTACTGTTGACACTAATACCAATAAGGTCACTGCAGTAGGAGCGGGAACAACTTATATCAGGCTTACCAGTAACAAGGCTGTAAGTCCACTTTTAATCCCTGTAACTGTAGATGTTAGCACAATTATTGATGCTCCTGAGTCTATGACTATAAGAGTCGGAGAATCACAACGCATTCCAGTTTACGCACATCCAGCGAATATTACAAATCAATTAACTTATTCATCCAGCAATTTAAATATTGCTGTTTCGCAAGATGGACGAGTAACAGGTGTTGCTACGGGTACTTCAATATTAACAATCACATTGCCAACCAATAATACTACAAAAACTATTGTGGTGAATGTTTTGCCATCCAAAAACAATGATGACAATAATCATTCTTCTTTAAACCCTCGCTTAGTATTAAATAATCCATTGAATGAGAAGGGTGAATTAGAAATTGTTTTAGGGGGGAAAATTGAGCTTAATGCAAGGGTTGTTAATTATAGCAAAACTGCAAATATTCAATATCAGTCTAAAGATACCTCCATCGCAGATATCGTTGGCACAACATTAATAGGTAAAAAGGTTGGCAAAACTACGTGCGTAATATCTTCTGATGTTGGCACGGCAGCACTTATTGTACACATTAATGTTATTAAAGCCCCTTATATTGAAGACAGTATTAATATTAGGCTTGATAAGGTAGCAACAGAAATAGAAAAACCAAAAGAAACAAATAAGGATATCCCAGCAATAACCCTACAACAAGACCAGAAATATCAAATAAATGCTACAGGTATAGTAAAGGGTGTTGACCTCGAAAAATATTTTGACGATTATTTTACTGTCAGCGTTGATGAAAATGCTATTGCCTATTTAGGCAAAGGTGTTATACAGGCAAAACACCCTGGGAAAACTACTTTGTATTTATATAAAAAGAATCAAAAAACACCAATTGCTAAAGTTAATATAGTGATCCCGTATCCAGCAGATTTCTTCTGTGAAATGCCTGCGGCTATGGGCGTGCCCTTTAATAGAACCCTTAAAATCACCTTTAACCAAAACATATTGCCATCTTCGGTTACAGAAGATAGTGTTTTTGTCCAAACTACTAGGGATGGTAATGGCCAAAATCTTGATAGAATTGCAGTTGTGTCTAAAAATGAACTGAATATCAAGATTCCAATTGACAATTTGTCTTCTAAGACACAAACAATGTACATTTTTATTACTTCAGAAACAACTAGTACATCACACGCACCAGTGTTTAAGCCAATGGTGATTCCTGTGGTGTTTGAAAAGTAACATTATATACTAACATTAGATTCATCCCCTGTCTGTTTAAGGGGGATGAATTTCTATGAGCTTACATTCTATCTTCCCGATTTGACTAAAAAGCAAAAAAGTGGTATCTTAATCTACAGACGGTTTAACTTAATACTCATAGTTAATACTCAAAAAAGTGTCTTTTAGGGAGTGGATTTTTTGAAAAACATAAAAAAGACTTTTGCCAAGTTAAACATAAAACAAAAATACACAATTGGGGTAGTATTTTTGCTAGTCTGTTGTGCTTTAGCTCTCCTGTATTACCTAGTAGCATACAATCATTGTATTTATAGTAATGATTCTTTGCATTTTTATTCGCAAGACGGTGCATATATTTTATATTCCGAGGAATTCGCAGGGAGATATGAGCCATTAGAGCAAAGATTGGTGTTAACAGCTCCCCTTCTGGGCAACTGCCCTGCAGAAGTTGATTATGATGAAGAAAGCAAGAGTATTATGGATATGCCTTATACATGCATAAAAAAAACCAATTTTGACTTCACATTAAACGCATTTTTGAAAACAGACATATTTCAAAGCAACATAGACACTATCGCCAATACGGTCAAGAAAATTAAAACATATAACAATTTATCGTGGTTTTATTACAATATTTTAGAAGAACAGCGAGCAGGAGTTAGGGTTGTAGATGAGGTGGAAAATCCGTTGTTTTTAGCCTATTTTTCATCCACAGGAGATGTGGAATCGCTTGTTGTGGATTGGACACCAGATAAACTACCTATGTTAAAAAAGATTTTTGATATCAATAGAATTGGCTCAATTAAAACTATCGACACTCCTTCGGGAAACTCTGTTTTTTTCGCCATAGACGGCACACTTGCGATTATTAAAAATCCAATAACGGGGCAAATCGCTAAAATAGAACTTCGTAAATACGGAAGTGCTGGAGTATTTTACATAGAAAACTTTTTAACCGACATTGAAGTACAAAATTTTTTATCAGAATAATTTGTGTTGAACCTACTAGTAATGCTAAATAACTCAATGATTTAAAATGCACTATATCAATGAGAGGAGGAAGGGCGTTTATATTAAATTATGAAGCTAGCAAAACGCCCGCAAATTTATGAGCGACCAAAACAACAACTTACCAGAAATAAAGGTTAAGGTTGGAGACCAAGTCTATGTTGGCAAACATGATGCTGAAAAAGGTGTTGTTCTTCTGGCTGACGGACGTATTATTCGTGTAGGGCAACCTAACCCTAAACAAAATACACATACTAATCAGTCTTCGACTAAGACCACTCCGCCTGGAATTCAAAAACCTCAAACAGCACTTGAAAGAATGGAAGCAAAAAAAAGAGAAATGGCCGAAAGAGAGGCTCGCAAAAAAGAAGAGACTTCCCAGTCAGGCCTTGATGTGCCTGATGAAAGAAAAAGGGAAGCAGAACGCAAAAAACAAGAGGCTCTTGAACAGCGTAACATCAAAAAAATTGAAAGAGAAAAACAAAAACGGCTAGAAAAAGAAAAGAAAATTGCAGCTGAGATTGCCAAAAGAGAAGCTTCGAAAAACGCAAAAATCACAGGCGATGCTGGCAATTATAGTTCTGGCAAAAGTCAATTAAAAAAAATACTATTGGCATGTGGCTATATTATTGTAATCATTAGCTTAATTGCTGGAGCGAAATTGTTTTTGGATAGTCAACAAGAAGAAATTACAGTTATCAGATTAAAAAATGACATGCTTGCAGGCGAAGTCATTCAAGAAAATAACATAGAACCATATAAAATGCTTAAAAAATCCTATGATGAATTAGGCACTGTCGTCTATTCCGCTTCCGACGGAATAAAATCCATGAAGCAGATTATTTATCGCTGGGAAGACAAAGACGCTGTGCTCAACAAGTATATAGCTATATATACTCAAGGCGGTCAATATTTGACACTTAAAAATGTTACTGACAAAAAGATAGTTAGAAACCCATGGCTTGCCAATGTTGAAGCAACTGAAGAAATATATACCTTGCCTATTTCGACAGAGGGTATTAATACAAGGCTTTTATTACCTGGGTCACACTTAAGAGTTAGAGTAGTAATCCAACAAAAAGGCAATCCTCAAACGAATACTGCTTTTGATGATGCAGAAACAAGTGAGGTACCAAATGTGAATGCCCCAGTTATCGGCGAAAACGAACTGGACAAAGAAGCTATCTTGGCAGCTGGTGGGACTGTGCCTGTAGGAACAGTTGTCTTTGATGACCTTACTGCTATTGACATGCTAAATGCTAAGGGCGAAAGCTTATTTGATATTTATATGGCTTTAAGTAAGCTACCTGTTGAAGAGCGATCTCAATACCTTGAAACTACAATTCAGGGCGATAGCAATGCTTTTCAGCAAAAAGTTTTGCCTGCTAGTCTAGTGCTGATTTTAACCAAAACACAGGCTACAGCTATGGCTGAATTCGAGAACATGACAGGAGCAACCATTAAATATACGATTTTGCCATACAAAGATGAAGGTGGTAATCTACTTAGCTCGTTTACGGAAATAGCTGACCAAATGAGCGATATTTTACAAGAGGCACAACAATCAGAGTCGATACAGTAATTTAAAAAGGAGGAAGAGCTGTTTTCTAACGCTCAAGAAAAATATGTCTGATAATGTATTACTAAAACTTATAGAAAAAACAGTTAAAAAGTTCTCCTCTTTTGAGGATAATTACGAGATGCAGAAACTGGTTGAAAAAGAGCAAAATAAAGAAAATGTCTTTGGGTTTTGGTCTCCGTTTGATGGAGTAGGGAAAACCACAGCTATTATTAATGTCGCATACGAACTATCAAAGCGTAATTATACGGTGTGCGTTGTGGATTTAAATATGTTGCTCCCAGATGCATTTCGTTATTTAAAGCATGACTTTGAACTAAATAAGAATGAGGAGTCGAAATCAATTCGTGAAAAATTGATTAACTCGGCATTGCCTATTTCAGAGTTTGTAACTCGGACAAAATTTCCTAATATTGCACTTTTAACCCCCTTGTTTACCGAGCACCCATCTGTATACTGTGCGTCTGATACATCGGCGTTGCAAGAAAAAAGACAAATGGATGTATATATGAATATCTTTAGAGAGCTAGGGGCTTTATACGATTTTGTTCTCTTGGATATTGCCCCGAGTATCATAGATATTTCTACGATTGCGGCTTTTCGAAGTTGCGACAATATATTAACTTTTATAGGTCATTATCCAAAATCAATTGAATACACCATGAAAACCATAAAAATCTTTGGCGAATTAGGGCTTTTTGGTGTGTTTGATAATTTGATTCAAGGGCCTATTTACACAGAAACATGGACTGAGCGAGAATTGCGTGTCTTTAACCCCAATGCCAATTTAATAACAAACATACCGCATAGTAATGAGGTTAATGTTGCAGGTAATAACCTAGATGTTTTTGTTGCTTTTAGCAAAAGCTCGAACAGGGCTGCTCTTACATATAGAGACTGTATCGCTAAGATTGCTGTGACTTTGCAAGAGCTCGTCAAACAATCAAAAGCCAAAAATGAACACGAAGCTCAAAACGCTGTTGAAAATGCGAAAATTGCGTTTAAGGGCATTAATAATTATATCACCGAAACTAATATGGACACCATTGAATTAGAAAACGATGCCTTTTTATCTGGTGTTATTGAGGCTTATGGTGACTCAAATGATGACATCATAGAGCTTAATGGTGAGTTAATAATGCCAACAGACGCCCCGGTGTTATGTCCAGAAGAAAGTGTCGCTATCGCTGACAATGCAATAGCAGAAATACAGTTAGATGGTGAAGCGACCATAGAAGTCTTAGATGATAGCATTGTTATCCCCGATGGACAAATAATTGAGTATCAAGGGGAAGAATAGGAGGCACGCTTATGTATATTAGCCAAGCATTTTGGACAGATTCAAAAATTAACTTTAGTAGAGTGTATTTACATAATGCACAGATAGACTATCATAATTGTGTAGCTAAAATACAGTCATATATTGCCGACAATTCAACCGAGTTGTATGACAATATACACGACGACATGACGCACGAAGACAGAAAAAAAATCCTTATTAATTACATCAGAGAATATCTACTTAAATATAAGCCCATAGTTGCTGAGTATGTACAAGACGGACAGATGAATTATGCGGCTTTAGAAACTGGGTTAATTGACGAAATTACAAACCATGGTATTTTAACTGGAGCCATGACCGACGATAGTATAACAGAAATCCGTATCAATGACGGTGCTACCCCTGGCGGTATATGGATTGAAAAAGGTGGGCGATCAATGCCTTTAACTGACCCTTTGACCAATCAGTTTATACATTTTGATTCGCAAGAGGATGTATCAAAGTTTATTAATAACTTGCTAAAATACTCCAAGGTCACTATGTCAACATCCGATTCCCTCGTACACGGAATTACGGTTGAGGGATACCGTATTGCAGCCAGTGATGCATATGCTACAGCTCGCACAAAAGCAAGTTTACAGAAATCGCCAACATGCGTTATTCGTAAATTCTCAAATGCAAAGCTTACTTTGAAGGATTTAATACGCTACAAAACAATTTCTACTGATATGGCTAAATTTATGGCTTTGCTACCTAAAATCGACCTCACCGCAGCTGTTATTGGTAGTACTGGTTCTGGTAAGACCATTACCCTGCAAGCCATTTTAGACCAAACGCCTTTAAACAAGCGTATACTGTTAATACAAAATCCTGCAGAAATAGATATGACCACTGTGGATGAAGAAGGCAACATTGTCCGCGACGTTGTTTCGTGGGAAGCTAAGGACTTGAAGGGCGAAATAGCCAAAAAAGCCAGTTCTCCTACATACGCTCACTTGATGGACCATGCTCTTAGATATACACCACATCTCTTTATCTTTGGTGAATTGAGAAATGACGAAGAATTTGCTCTATCCATGAAAGCAGCAAACTCTGGTCACCACTTTTACACGACTTATCATGCCGAAGATGCACAGAGAGCTATCAATCGATATGTTTCTGCGGTCATGAGTGGTAGTGATAATGCGTCTAAGGATTTGGTTATGGAAACTGTTTGTCACAATATTCGCTTTATCATCACGCAAAAACAGCTTGATGACGGAACAAGGAAGGTCATAGGCATTGATGAAATTTGTGGCACTCAGGTTGTTAACGGTCTTACAACACCCAAAATTAATCCTATTTTCAAGTTTATTGCTGATGAAGATGGTGTAGATGAAAATGGACGTATTCAAGGTTTCCATGCCCAAATAGGCACAGTTAGTAAAGCTACACAAGAATACTTACTGCTTTCAGGCGCAACCAAGCAAGAGCTTGAAATCATCACTAGACCCGCTTCGCCAGACAACATGATAATTGGTGGCTATAATATTTAGGCTACTAAAAATAAAAAGGAAAGGAACTGCGTAAAATGGATTCTGCCACATTTGCAAAAATAGTAATATTTGTTTGTACTATTTTGGTGATGCAAGTTATTAAACTTATATCCGGCGTTGGCCCTTTAAAACTACTCAAACAACTCGGGGATGCACTTTTGATGTTGCTTGCCAAGTTAGCCAATAAAAAACGAATTAAAAACGAAGAAAAATTCGCACTATTAAACAAAAAGGAAAAACGCAAAAACAAATCTTATAAACTATATGCATTTATTAATGAGATATTGTTGGATATTGGATGGAGAAATAAGGGCATAACGGTTGAAGGGTTTAATATGTTTATTTACCTGATTGTTGCTGTACTATCAGTTTTCGCTTATGTGTGGGTAAAAAATGTGTTTCTCACAGCCGTTTTAGCAGTAGTGCTTTTACTCTTAATTTATGCAACAACTTTTCTTGTTTCTCGGATACACCACACTCGCAGAAAAATTGCTTTGATGGATGCAGAAGACTTTTTGTGTAGTTCTATGTCAAAGGGAGTAACCCAAGCCATAGAAGAAAACTATCGCATGATGGATAAACTTGTGCAACCAGCTTTTGAGGATTTTGTGCGTAGTGTATATGACCGTAATGTGGATGTCTTCACAGCGCTCGATACCCTTAATGAAAAATGTGGAGAGCACTTTGACGATTTTTGTGATAAGGCAAAGGTCTTTGAAAGAGAGCGTCGCCCTGGTATGGCAGAGGCTTTCCAGTATAACATTGCGAGGAATGCCTATATACGAGAATTAGACCGTGAGTGTGGTAAAGCGTTTGGATTAATGAATAATAACTTTTTAATGTCTATTGGAGTTATTATGGGCTTTATTTTTTATAATATGATGGCATACGCTGACATTCGAAAGTTTTATTTATCGGGTCCAGGCAAAGCATTGCTTGTCTTTTATTTTGTGGTAGTAGCAATTGCGTTTATTTACATACAATACATTCAGTCGAAGCCTTTTAAATACGGAAAGTAAGGAGGCAAGCTATGTTATTCTTTTATATTTTAATAGGAACAGCAATTTTCGTAGTTTTGCTTTTTGCAAACTTTATATGGTCTAGTTTTTTTGTGGGCAAACAAAAAGGAGAAGCAAAGCAATTAACCAGAGATAGATTGTTCCATGTTACTAAAAAAATGGACGAAGGCAAGCCGGATTTTTGGAGTGATTATAAGACTAAAACCATCAGTCAATACAAATATATCCCTATCCTTGGTCTGACAGATAATAATCGTCACTATTTACAACTATTACTAGATGCATCTGAAATAGATGATGCTCGCAAGAAAACTCCAGAAGAAGTACATTTTGACCAGCTGATGTATGTGGTACCCTATATACTCATGTGCGTGGCACTATCGTTTGTGTGGAAATATGCACTTATAGCTTTGCTAGGGGCTTACTTTATTTATAAGATGCCCGTATCGCGCCTTAAGAAAAAATACGAACAAGGCATGATAGAGGTTGAGTTCCAATTTCCTGGATTTTATGATGTGGTATATGTCCAGTATAGACAACATGATGCTAATGTGCTTTTAAGTGATATTGTTTATTCATATCTGCCCATAGCTACAGGTGCTTTTAAAAGATTGCTCAAGCGGTTCGTAATTGACTTAGAACAAGGCGAGGATTATGCATTGCGACAACTGGATGCTCGACATGGAGATGTTGCTGTTATACACAAATTTTGCTCTATCTTAAGGTTGCGCCTGCAGGGTGATGAAGCTAGCTTTGTTGCTATGGCAACTTTCAGAGAGTCGCTACAAGCAATAGTGAAGGATTGGATGATGGCGGATTTGGAAAAAAGAAAAAAAATCGCCAATCGAATTACTGCCACTATGGTTACTGCCATTTTAAGCATTGTAATGATTGTCTACTTCATAACTTTCATGAAGATGACTATGTAGCCTGTAACCTTAGTTTGCGAGAAAGGAGGAAAGTGTTTTTAATATCAAAAACACTGGCATGAAATAATGAATTCATATAAAAAAGTTGCCACTGTCTTGTTGTGGGCTATTATATCAACCATAGTTTTTATGTTAATTACATGGGGCATCTATTGGGTGAATGCCAATAATTTAGTGCAGGACAGATTGTCAGAACTCGTCATCATGGTTTCCGAAGAAAATTGCTTATCCAATGATGGTAATTTAGCGGATTCGCCAATGGGTATGTATAATAACTTGCTTAAAGCCTCTGAAACAGATTGGGTGAAGTTTGAAACTAACCTTTCTTCTCCAGATATCTCTTATAAAGTATCTAATGTGAACGAAACACAAACATATTATTCATATATAACAGCCCCCCAGAAAGGTGCTGTTATTAAGATAAAACTCAAAGGCTACTTGAGACTGCCTTTAATTTTTAACCCTAAAAACACAGGTAGAAATTATCTTATAGTGCCTATAGAAAAAACTTATGTAACAATGGGCATGCGTTTCTACAAAGATAAATAAGGAGGGAATAGTGCGTGAAAATATTTCGAAATACAGCTTTGGTCATTTTAATTGTAATTCTTTTAAGCCTATTTTCTTCTATGGTTGTAGAAATAAATGCCCTTAATACAAGTATGCATAATTTACGCACCGCAATGATTGTTTCGAGCAAATATGCTCTCGAGTCTTTTAGTATCACACAATTTTCGGGCTTTGATGATAAGATGGGGTCTGCTTATAATATTCAAGACACTCATAATCGCAATGCGTATATAAGTTACTTAAATTCATTGGAGCAACAAGGGAATAACCATGGGTTTACGGCTTTACGCTCAGACTTCCAGTCAACCATAGACTTCTTAAAACATGAAATATCTGCATATAGCCCATCAGATCCTCATAGTAGTGTTCTTAGTCCTTTTGTGTTTAGTTGGACATTTTTAGAAGAAAAACGACTACAAAAAGAATTTGAAACATGTTTGCAAAATATTATCGACTATAATTATAACGCCACTGGTCAATCTAGGCAATCTCTAGCATTTTCTGGACAAAATGTTTTAAGATTAAAATCCGTAACAGCTAAAATTACTGATGGTCCGAAATTAGTCAACCTGACAGAAGGATTAAATGCTTATAACCCACTATACAAGACATACCTTAAGTTATTCGGCTCTACCAAAACGCAGGCAGTTAATATGATTAATGGCATTAATGCTTTTGAGGTAATGTATAATTATATCATAACATATGATGTGGAATTCTCGGTTGAGTGGGAACATCATACCGTGACTCCATTTTTTAAAGCAGGTGGGGTTGGTAGAACAATAGCTCCACAATACCTCAATGAAAATAGCCAAATCAAAATGGATATGCAACCAATGGTTATAACAAGACAATATACAGTTATAAACTAGAAAGGAGAACTCATTATGAGTGACATAGTAAAATTGATTAAGGCACGTATAGATAACCTCAATATGAAGACTTTCCATGTCATCACTGATTACATGGTAGAAGAAGGTTTCATCAAGGAAGAAAATATTAAAGTCATCTATCATGAAATTGCAGATATGAATACTAATATGGACAAACACTCGGTTATCTTTGAAATTGCTGCCTTTAATCTTGGCCTGATTACTGAAGAACAACTCAAAGATATCATAACAAGCTTCAGAGGTATTGAAATTGTTAATATTCAAGAAATGAGGGAAATGCAAGCTAATTTTAATTCATTCCCATTACAAATGTGTCAAAAATATCAGTTTTTTGAAGCAAAGAACACAAACTCTAGCACCCTAACGAAAAATATTATTGTTGCATTTACTTATGCAGATAAAATTAATACATTGCTTAAAAGAACAATTTCGGAATTTAGAATAAGATATACTTTGCCTCTGTATATAGAACAGTTTTTAAAAGAGTATCAATAAATCTATACAAAACCCTTACAAGACAACATTTCAGTTGTCTTTTTTTTCTTGCATACAACCATCCCCTCGCATCAACACAACAAGCTGAACAAATATCTCACTAAAGAGCGTCAAGGCATTCGCTATTTAGTTGCTGATATTTACATATTTAGTAGACACTATTAATCTTGTTAAGTGAACTACCCCCACTTGGAGAAGTGGGAGCTTCTTGCTTCAACGAGCACTGCTTACATATTGCTGTAAGTCTGACACGCTCTCCACAAGCTTGAATTCCCGTAGTTCCTACGGTACTTATTTTGTATGGACTATGCAGCTAAATTTAGTATGCGTAGTCCTTCTTTTTTGATATTTACAGCTGCATTGAAATCCCTGTTATGTATTGTTCCGCAGCTGGGGCAAACCCACATTCTGTCTTTGAGTGTAAGTCCTTTATTGATGTATCCGCACTCAGAACAAGTTTTGCTGGAAGGATAAAATTTATCTATGACGATGAGTTGTTTGCCTTGGTCTTCCAG
This sequence comes from uncultured Clostridiaceae bacterium, assembly GCA_964390055.1. Taxonomy (GTDB): domain Bacteria; phylum Bacillota; class Clostridia; order Peptostreptococcales; family Natronincolaceae; genus CAYMGQ01. The sequence continues at coordinate 1,090 of CAYMGQ010000014.1, read as the reverse complement.
CTTATATTTTAGGAATATGCGGAATATCCCAAAACCATTATCATTAGTAGACTTACCCAATTTAAGCGAACCTGCCAACCCACGAAGGTTGAGATTTTCCACTACAACAGCATCATAGGAATTGGTTATCTTCCTACTGAGCTTGTGCAAAAAATCCTTACGTTGATTAGCTATTTTTTCATGAAGTCGGGCCATTTTTATACGAGCTTTATTTCTGTTGTTTGAACCCTTCTTTCGACGAGATAACTTTTGCTGTGCTCTCCTGAGTTGTTTTTCTTTCTGACGATAGTATTGGGGATAGTCAGCTATATTGCCGTCAGAATCAATATAAAAGTGCCCAGAGCTGTAGTCTAAGCCTAAAACTCTATCAGGTGAGATTGATACGCCTGCAGATGCGGCAATCTCTTTTTCAAAAAGTATTGTACAAAAATATTTGCCGCTCTTAGATTGTTTTATTGTAGCTGATTTGATAACCGAATCCGTAGGCAGTTCTCTATGGAGTTTAATTTTTATTAAACCGACTTTGGGAAGTTTTATAAAAGTACCTTTATCGGTTTCAACAACAGCGATTGTTCCACCTTGGTTGTTTGTAGTATAAGAGTTTTTATCAGATTTCTTGCTCTTGAATTTAGGAAATCTCGCTTCTTTTTTGAAAAATTTTTTGTATGCGGTCTCTAAATTTAATTGGGTATTTGCTAAAGCAAGAGAATCTACTTCTTTTAGAAAGGGAAACTCCTTTTTGAACGCCGCTGGCGTTATTTTCAGGGCTGTTTTATGCTTTTGGTAATGAGTTGTTTTAGCTTCAAGCATCTTATTCCAAATGAACCTGACGCATCCAAAACTCTTAGCAAAGAAAACTTTCTGTTCTGCGTCAGGATATAGAGCATACTCATGTCCACGATTTACCTTAGGCATAAAAGTTCTCCTTTCTAGCAGAATTTTCTTGATATATTATACCACAAATTGTCATGTTAGTCAAAATAGCCATTCATCCCACCGCCTACGCAGAAACGTTGAGGCGGGGGACTTTTGGCCAAGTTTTGTTAAATTATTGAGGTTTTCGCTGTATTGCCTAAAGGGGTAACAGTAT
>CAYMGQ010000013.1:0-58453 GCA_964390055.1 uncultured Clostridiaceae bacterium | reverse complement strand
TGGGTTCCATGACCATCATCATCATAGGGGGAGGATTTTTTATTGACCAGGTCAAGGAATTTCACTATACGATTTTTGGGACTAGTTAAATCCGCATGGGGATGGACCCCTGTATCTATAACTGCCACCCCTATATCCTTTCCCGTTAAGCCATGGGAATTTGCATAATGGGAAGCAACAGTGGTGGAGGCCTTATCCATCATTTTCATAACTATATCATCCAAGTGTACCCTACTTATCTGTTCTCTTTGGGACAGGCTTCTAATATTATTGGAGGGCAGGTGGACCGCCACGGCATTAATAATATGGAGCCTGTGTTTGACTATGCCACCTAGGTCCTTGATACATCCCTCCAAACTAGAGTATTCACAATCATTACCAGTAATAATGACAGGAATAAATTCATCATTGGATTTTGACATCATTTCGAAAACTCGGTCTTCAACAATATTTGAATAATTAAACATTTTACGCCCCCTTAATTTAATAAACTTATATCACTCTTACTGGTGTAAATTTTGCCTTTTATTATAGATTATGCCGGACTAATAAAAAGGTGATTTCCTTATTTAGGGCTACCAATAATTCACAGCTATATTTTATAGATGTTAGCTTTTCCTTATGTTATAATTGCCTTGTCCAGCCCATAGAACTTAAAGGATTCTTACATAAGGGGGGATGGGCTATGATGGTTACAGAGGAAAGGAAGTCCAAATATGTTAGTTTATTGTTGCTTGTTGGCCTGCTTCTTTTCTTTTTGATAGTTATAGGGGTATTTAGTAGGCCTTTAAGGGCTAGCTTTAGGCCCTTGGTGAGAAATATAGAAAACAAATTTGTTTCATATAAAACATATGACTATTCATATATTGAAAGCCAACATTTTCTTATCCGATACGAGAAAGGTGTCGATAGGGATTTTGTGGATTTGATGGGGGACAAGGCTGAAGATAAATATAAAAGGCTAAGGGAATATTTCGATTATAAGCCCAGGAAAAAAATATTAATTATTATATATAATAGGCCTGAAAGTCTTATGGAAGTGGCCATGTTGGGGGAGGATACAGTTCCCATGGGGGCGTATTTTGGTGATGCCCTCCATATTCTTGCTACAGAAGGGGTGGTACTCCACGAGTTAGCTCATTTATTTACTGACCACCTTGGGGGTGGTAACTTCCCTCCTTGGTTCACAGAGGGGGTAAGCCTTTATTTTGAGGATAGGATTGATGGTTATGAATGGGGCAAGGATGTGGTCTTACAGGCAGATGAATATAGTGCGGAAGACTTGACAAAAAATTTTTATCAAATGGAGGAATATTTGGCCTATACCCAATCCTATAGGTTAGTTAAGGGGTTAGTTGATAGGGAGGGGGTAGACAGGTTAGTGGATATTATAAGGGACTTAGGAAAGGGGAGGGATATAGGGGAGTATTTCCATCTTTTTAATAATTAGAGGGACTAATTTTATCTATAAAAAATCAAGCCTTTAAAAATTATCGGCCTTTAAAAATTTATTCTGGCCTTTAAATTTGAGGGTATTTTATATATGAGATATAATAATATATGGGGTGAATAAATATGGAATCAAAAATCCTGATAGTGGAAGATGAAAAACCAATTTCTGATATTTTGAAATTTAATTTGGAGAAGGAAGGTTATAGGGTGGATACAGCCTATGATGGTGAGGAAGCCTTGGATAGGGTTTCTCAAGGCAAACCAGACCTGGTATTATTAGATGTCATGTTGCCCAAATTGGATGGATTTCAAGTATGCAGGAAAATCAGGGAAGGATTTACTATGCCTATACTAATGTTAACAGCCAAGGAGGAAGAGGTTGACAAGGTCTTGGGCCTGGAGATGGGGGCAGATGATTATATAACCAAGCCCTTTAGTATGAGAGAGCTATTGGCTAGGGTAAAGGCAAACTTAAGGCGTGTCAATACACCCATTGGTGACAAAAACACAACTACAATTACTGTAGGGGGACTTGTGATAGATTTTAATAAATATGAGGTTAAGAAGGGGTCAGAGGTTATAGAGCTAACATCTAGGGAGTTTGAACTGTTGAAATTTTTGGCATCCCAAGTGGAACAGGTATTTACTAGGGAACAATTGCTTAAAGAAGTGTGGGGATATGAATACTATGGCGATATAAGAACCGTGGATGTTACTGTAAGAAGATTGAGGGAGAAGGTGGAAGATAATCCTAGTAGCCCTAAGTATATCCTGACAAAAAGAGGAGTAGGTTATTACTTTAGGGGGGCCTAATATGTTTAAGAGCATGAGAGTAAAGTTTATTACCATTTATTTCTTGTTGGTTTTTATGGCTATGGTTATTGTGGGAGTATTTATTATACAGCAGTTTGAACAATATCATTTGGGAGTAGTCCGGGGCAATCTTACCCAGATAGCTGAAAGTGTTATGAAGACCTTGCAGGAGATAAATTGGCAAAGTAATAAGGAAGAAATACAAAAAAATATAGGGCCCTATGAAAAAATGGGCATGGAGATATATGTAATAGAAAAAAACAACGATTTTACTATTATATCTAGTACAAACTTGTCTTATTGGCAACAGAATGCTATGTACATACTAGACTCGGATTTGATTTTATCGGCCTTTCACGGTGAAATTAAGGAGAAGGATATCATCTCTAAACTGGAGCATCATAGGAGTTCAAAAAACATGGCCTTTCCCCTTTATGATGAGCATAGCAGGATAGCCGGGGCTGTTTATTTAAGGCAAAATCTGGAGGAAATTTACAGGACCCTGGACAAATCGAAGAGTATTTTAACCCGGGCAACTATGTTGGCACTATTTATTACTATATTTTTGGGGTATTTTTTGGCCAAAAGTATTACAGGGCCTATTAATGATGTCACAATTAAGGCCCAAAAAATGGTCAGAGGGGATTTTGACCAAGTAGTTGATGTAAAATCAGATGATGAAATAGGTCAATTGGCTAGTATGTTTAACTATTTGACGGCCCATTTAAAGTCCGTATTGCATGAGATGTCTAGTGAGAAAAAGAAAATGGATACTATTATTAACAATATGGCCGATGGCCTAATTGCTGCAAATGCAGATGGTAAAATAATACATGCTAATCCGGCAGCATTAAAAATGCTAAAACTTGAAGATGAATATATGGAAGAAAAAAGCTTCGATGAAGTTTTTTATCCTTTAAATAATAAATTAACCTTAGACTATCTGACCAACCATAAAAAATGGTATGGTAGTGAAATAATAGAAATGGATAAAGGAATTAAATTAAGGTCAAAATATGCCCCCATAATAAGGAATAATAAAGATTTAGAGGGCTTAGTCGTCTTGCTACAGGATGTGACCGAACATGAAAAACTTGAAAATATGAGAAAGGAATTTGTAGCTAATGTGTCCCATGAACTAAAGACACCTCTGACAACTATTAAAAGCTATACTGAAACCTTGCTAGATGGGACTTTGGACAACAAGGTCCTCGCTACTGAGTTTTTAGAGGTAGTAGAGGGAGAAACCGACAGGATGACAAGGTTGGTCCAGGACTTGTTGCAACTTTCTAATTTGGATTATCAACAGGCCAAGTGGGATAAGCAAAGGATTGATATGAAGGATGTAGTAGAGGGTGTTATATTGAAACTTAAAGTGGCTGTAGATAATAAAAAGCAGGAATTAACTTGTAATATCCCAGAGGAAGAAATGATGGTTCTTGCAGATAGGGATAGGATGGAACAGGTTATCTCCAATATTTTAGCGAATGCTATAAAATATACTGGCCATGGGGGCCAAATTAAGATAGGAATGAAGATTGAGAATGATATTGGCAAGATAACAATTGAGGATAATGGGATTGGTATCCCGGAGGAAGATATAGAGAGGATTTTTGAGAGATTTTATCGGGTGGATAAGGCCCGGGCTAGGGAAATGGGAGGTACAGGATTAGGGCTATCTATAGCAAAGGAAATTGTAGAGGCCCATAATGGGAAGATCGATATAATTAGCAGGCAAAATAAGGAGGGCACCAAGGTTGTTATTACCCTACCAGTTCTAGAAAAGATAATTGCCCTAGGATAGCTGATTATGGGAAAAAAGGTGTAATTTACTTTTAATTTAGCTGTAATGGAATTGTAACATTATTTTTGTATAATAGGATATAGATTATGGCATTATATTGCACAGAGGGGGGAGGAAAATGTTAAAAAAATTGATGGTTGGTACATTCATATGCTTGTTTTTAGGAAATTACGGTTTAGTTGCCCATGCTAACCCAACAACTAGTATGGGGACAAGGGTGCTAGCCCAGACAACAGTAGAAGATATAAAGTCCCAAGAAGAGGAAAGAATTAACTTAATTACCCCCAGTAAGAATATGGTAGTAACTGATACTAATATGATGGTCAAATTTGAGGCCCCAGAGGGCACACAGGTTACAATTGATGTATACTATGATAGCAGTGTAATGAACAAAACAAGGAGATATGTTCAAGCCTATCAACCAATTGAAATAGAGGTGGGTGCCCTACGTAAGGGATGGGCGGAACTGGAGCTGAAAAAATCTCTAAACAAAATAAAATTTACAGCTGTATATAAAAACGGAATAAGCGATATCATTAATCGCATTATTGAAGTTAAAGATATTAGCGAACTTGAGGAAGAGGTTACCAAAAATATTAGCAGGACACCTTCTAGTAAAGTACTAAACAGTATTGTCAATAAAGATAGTAAGTAAACTATTTTCGGAGTGATTTTAATGGGCAGGGAGAAGATAAAAACCCTAATATTGATATGTCTTGTTCTTATGAGCATAGTGTTCACTCAGAAAATATGGTTTGAATATCCCATTAAAGGCTTGTACTCTAGGTTGCAGGTTGAAGAAAAGGATGTATCGGTGGTAGATATAAGAAAGGAACTAGTAATACCAAGCCGGGGGATAATTAATTTTGGTAATAATAATTATACTACTATCTCTTCTGATATAGAAAAACTATGGAAGAACATTAGTGGGGTTCTATCCCTTTATTTTCAGGGAGAACCCCTAATTAATTCTATAGCCTACGAGGATTACAGGAAAAACGCAAGGATAAGGTCCATAGAACTGGAATTTGGTGAAAATATATCCTCTGTTTTGATAGCTTCAGTTTTCGATACATTGGATAATAATCTAGTAAACTCTATAAAAGATATTAACAAAATTTTAATACCAATTGGAAATAAAGATATTATCTATATAATGAGTGATGAGGAAACTTACTATGAGTTAATCTTGGAGGACTCCGGGGCCAACAGGAGTCTGGCAGGCTATATTGATGATATCAGAGGTGGCAGACATGTAAAATATTATCCATTATTTGCTGATATAGATAATTATACTGTTATGCCCCTAAGTATAGAGGATGAAGTTCCCCTAGTTTTTGTGGAGAGTCAAATAGATATCAAGGATGAGGACCTAGTCACAGAAAGGGCTAGGGGTTTTTTTGATGAGAGTTTGGACTTTGTTAAGACTATCAAAGAAACTAGCGGGGCACTGGTATTTATGTATGGTTATGGAGAAAAGGGAGTCCGGATAAATAATAGGGGAAGGCTAGAGTTTAACCAAGAGATTGGGGAGGAATTTAGCACCAATGTTGTAACGGCAATGGATGTAGCCATTGATTTTGTTATGAAGCATGGTGGCTTTCCTGAGGATACTTATCTAAGGGAAATAAGACATATGGATGGGGGAGGTTATTATTTTGCCTTCGAATACCGTATGCGGGGACTAGCCCTTATCTTTAATAACCCTGCTTTAAACCATGCTATAGAGGTGGAAGTCTATGGGAATAAGGTCAAAAGGTTTGCTAGCTTTATTAGAAAGGGTATGACCCTGCCTGATGTAGTCACTAATAGGGATATTATATTACCCCATAGGATTATTGAAAATAATATAGGATTGCTTATAGAAGACCATCTTATGGATATGGAAGAGGAAAACTTTATAGGGGACATTGATATATTAACTTCCATGGAGCAAAACATTAACAAGGTTGAGCTAGTATATTATGATACCCTGGAGGAAAGCAGGAGGCAAGTCCTGACTCCTGCATGGAAAATACAAATTGGTAAAAGGCTATATTATTTTGATAGCTACAGTGGAAAATTACTATATGATGGCCTTGTAAGTTAACGGGAGGAAGAGTTATGGACTGGTCAAAGGCAAAAAATCTCCTAATAGTTGCTTTTATTATAACAAATGTTTTTCTAGTCTTTAGTGCAGAAAAAACTATGCTTGATAGGGGGGATTTGCACTTTATAAGTGATGCATATATTGAAAATGCACAGGTATATTTGGAGGATGCTGGGCTCCACCTGGATATAGACTTACCTAGGGAGATAATTTCTTTACCGGAATTAATGGTAAAATACAAGACCTTCAATGCTAGGGAGTTAATAGAGGAGTTTTTGGGGGAAGATTATAGGGATATAGGTAATAACATTTTTGTTTCCACTGGTAAGAGCCTGGAAATCATAAGTAATAAGAAGTTTATTTATAAGAACTATATGGGTCAATCTAAGGATGGCTTAAATTATCCCCTTGATGAGGATGCAGTCATAAAAATTGCTGACGAATTTTTAAAGGAACATAAATTAATGGAGGATGGCCTGAAATTACAGCAGATATATTTTGGTGTAATTGAGGAGTTTGCCAAGGGCCCCTTATATAAGCTGGTATATAATCAAAGCTATAAGGATAGATTTTTAGGTGAAAGTTATGTAAATTTGTACATTAAACATGAAGATGTTGTTGGTATGGAGGCCATGCTCCTAGAATTTCAAAAAACTTCTGCAAGCAAGAAGAAGATTATACCAGCTACGGAAGCACTATTAAGGAAAATGAATCAAATTATAGAGGATAACAAGGATGAAGGGGATATTGTTATAAAGGATATGAAGATAGGCTATTATTTTAATCCCATAGATATAGATTTTACAAGCTGGGAAACTATTGAGTCGGGGACCACATCACCCTCATGGAAAATAGTCTTAGGCAACGGGAAAACCTATTATGTAGAAGCCTTGAAAAACTAAGGATAGAATTGGGAAATCTAGAAAGTAAAAAGAGGAATTTTAAAATAAAAATAGAAGGGGTATAATTGATATCCTTTCTATTTTTATTTTATGATATAATAGTAGAGTCGATGAAAAGATATTATCAAGTTACTTGATAAATGATATAATAATAGGCAGCTAAGGATTTTGATTAATGGCAAGATATAACCTGATTGAAATACTAAAAGGGTGGTGAAAACTGACATTTGGTCAGTGAATATATGGAGAAACTAATAATAGAAGGTGGTAGGAAATTACAGGGTAGGGTGGAGATTAGTGGGTTTAAGAATGCAGCTGTAGCACTAATACCAGCTACTGTTTTATCGGGGAACACCTGTATAATAGAAAACTTACCCAATATAAGTGATGTAGATATACTGTCTGATATTCTAGAGGGCCTGGGAGGCCAGGTAGAAAGAAAGGATATGAAGACTGTTCAAATAGATAGTAGCAATATTAAAAAATGTTCAATAGATTATGAAACTGCTAAAAACCTAAGGGCTTCCTATTATTTTTTGGGGGCTGGCTTGGGTCGGTTTAAGAAGGCAGAGGTAGTCTATCCGGGAGGATGTTGTATTGGCAACAGACCAATTGACCAGCATATTAAAGGGTTTGAGGCCCTGGGGGCTAAAGTAAACCTTGAGCATGGGATTATTTCTGTCCAAGCCGACAAGTTGGTAGGAACAGAGATATTTCTAGATGTAGTTAGTGTGGGGGCTACTATTAATATAATGTTGGCTGCTAGTATGGCAGAGGGGGTCACCACCATAGAAAATGCCGCCAAAGAACCCCATATAGTAGATGTGGCCAATTTTTTAAACTGTATGGGTGCCGATATTAGGGGTGCTGGGACTGATACCATCAAAATAAGAGGGGTCAAGGAGCTGGAGGGTTGCCATCATAGTGTAATTCCAGACCAGATAGAGGCAGGGACCTATATGATAGCTGCGGCTGCCACTGGAGGGGACCTTCTAATTGAAAATGTGATACCAAAGCACTTGGAGGCAATTATAGCCAAGTTAAGAGAAATGGATGTGGATGTCATCGAAAATGGGGATGTTATCCAGGTGACAAGGACTAAACCACTAAAAAGAGCCAATGTGAAGACCTTGGTCTATCCTGGCTTTCCTACAGATTTGCAGCAACCCATGAGTAGCTTGCTCTCTATTGCGGGGGGTACTAGTATAATTACAGAAACAATCTTTGAGGGCAGGTTTAAACATGTAGACGAATTAAAAAGAATGGGTGCCAATATTAAGGTAGAGGGTAGGACTGCCGTTATCCAAGGGGTAAACCAATTGTTGGGGGCAAAGGTGGTAGCTTCGGATTTGAGGGCCGGTGCCGCTTTGGTAATTGCGGGTTTAGTAGCCAAGGGGGAGACGGAAATTGAAAATATAAATTATATACAAAGAGGGTATGATCATCTGTATGAAAAACTAACAGCCCTTGGGGCACAAATAAGGAAAACATATTAAGAACACACCCCACAGGGTGTGTATTACATTATTGGGGGCATTTAAATGGGAATAACTTATTGTTCATTGGCCAGTGGAAGTAGTGGCAATTGCCATTATATTTCCTGCAAAGGGAAAAGAATATTAGTCGATGCTGGTTTAAGCGGCAAAAGGATTCAAAATAGGCTGGCCGAAATAGATGTAAATCCTGAGGAGCTTACAGAGATTTTTGTAACCCATGAACACCATGACCATATATGTGGAGTGGGTGTATTATCTAGGAGATTTGACCTGCCCATATATGCCAATGGCAAGACATGGGAGGCAATGGGGGAAAAATTGGGTAGGATTAAGACTAAAAACATAAGAACATTTACAACAAATCAGCCTGTTTTTTTGGAGGATTTAAAAATAACACCCTACCCCATACCCCATGATGCAGCTGAGCCGGTGGGCTTTTCCATTGAGAACAGTGGCAGAAAAATTAGTATAACCACAGACTTAGGATATGTAAGCGAAGATATAATCCAGCAGATTAAGGATTCTCAATTGGTGGTGCTTGAGTCCAATCATGATGTAGATATGCTAAAGGCGGGGAAATATCCCTATTTTTTAAAAAGAAGAATCCTGTCTGATAATGGGCACCTGTCTAATGAAGTGGCAGGGAATACAATAGTAGAATTAGTAAATAACAATGTGCAAAATATCTTATTGGCACACTTGAGTATGGAGAACAATTTTCCGGAATTAGCAATGGTGACAGTAAAAAATATATTAGATAGTAATAAAATCTCTATGGGGAAAGATATTATTGTAGATTTGGCCCATAGGGATAGGGTAAGTAATCTATATGCCTTTTAATTGTTAGAGGGAGGTATTAATAGGGATGAACTTTTATAAGGATAATGAAAATAATAGGCGGCAAGACAAGTACCCATCCTCATGGACACCTGGCTACTGGGAAAGAAAAAGGACTTCCAAATTAACTTATATTGCAATAGCATTGTTGGCAGCTATCCTAGGGAGTCTTATTACCCTATCGGTGGTATATATGTATTTACCCCAAATAATACAAGAGGAGGGGGGGTCTATAAGCCCCGGACCCAATATAACCATTAGGCCGGACCAGGACCATACAGTTTATTCTGCAGTAGCAGAAAAGGCCATGCCATCTGTGGTTGGGATTACAACTGTTAGCTTTCAGAAAGACATATTCTGGGGAACTAGAAAGGCATCGGGCCTAGGGACAGGTGTAATAGTGGATGAAAGGGGCTATATTTTGACTAACTCCCACGTGGTAGGAGATGGGAATGTGGAGGAAGTTATGGTCCTCCTATATAACGGAGATAGATTACCAGCAGAGGTCCTATGGCATGAAAAAACCTTGGATTTGGCTGTAATTAAGGTGGAGGAAAGGAACCTTACCCCTGCTGAATTAGGGGATAGTGATAACTTGAAGGTTGGAGAAATTGCTGTGGCTATTGGTAACCCCCTAGGCCTAAACTTCGAGAGAAGCTTAACCCAGGGAGTTATTAGTGGATTAAACAGGAGTATTCCCGTAAGCCAGGGTGAAACAATAGAGAACTTGATACAAACAGATGCTTCCATTAACCCAGGCAATAGTGGAGGCCCCCTTTTAAATGCTAGGGGGGAGGTTATTGGTATAAATACAGCAAAAATCCAAACAGGAGAGGGCCTGGGATTTGCAATACCAATAAATACTGCTAAACCTATAGTGGACCAATTTATTGAAAAGGGAGAATTTAAACGGGTCCTACTAGGGATTAGGGGCCTTGATGTTAAGGTGTTCGAAGGATTGACGGGAACAGAATTAAGTGCTGAATATGGTGTATATATTGCAGAAGTGGATGCTAATTCTGTGGCAGAAAAACATGGTATCCAGGCGGGGGATATTATAGTTGGGGTGGGAGATACCACCACCAAAACAATGGGAGAGTTAACAAGGGAACTTTATAAATATAGGCCAGGAGACAAGGCTACTATAGATATTATGAGGGGTGGCCAGGAAATAAAAATTGAAGTAAAATTATAGGGGAACAACCCGCTTAAAGGCGGGTTGTTTTTCATTAAAAACATGTATTTAAGAATAAGGGGAAAAGCCTATGAAAATTACAATAATATCTGTGGGAAAAATTAAAGAAAAGTACTTAAAACTTGGAATAAGTGAATATCAAAAGAGATTATCCAGGTATTGTAAACTTAATATAATTGAGCTGGGGGATGAAAAAGTTCCGGACAAATTAAGTCCAGGCCAAAGACAGGCAATTAAACTAGCGGAGGGTCAAAGAATCCTTAGGCATATTAAGAAGGGGATGTATGTTATATGTTTGGATATCAAGGGAAAAATGCTATCCTCGGAGGACCTAGCCTCCCTTATATCAAAACTAGGAACCGTAGGGAATAGCCATGTTGCCTTTATTATAGGAGGCTCCCTGGGGCTAGCAGACCAAGTCTTGGAAAAGGCCCATTACAAGCTATCCTTCTCCCCTATGACCTTTCCCCACCAGCTGATGAGGGTGATTCTATTAGAACAAGTCTACAGGAGCTTTAGGATTAGCAGGGGTGAACCCTATCATAAATAATAGACAGGGCCTATTGGATGTAAGTCATACTTTAGGGGTTATGCTGAGGATAGATGATTGATATAATATATATAAGTATGCCTATATCTGATAAAAGTTATTTCTACAAAGGGGGAGGGGAAACTGATGAAAAGAACCATCTTATATATAGCTAGCCTAGTGTTAGTCATTGGGGTGCTGGTTGCTTATCATTTTTCATTTCCAATCAAATCGGATCTTAGCAATTTAGAAGGCTATATCAATAGTTGGGCCAACAGGGGATATAGCACCCGTTATCCATCTGATATAGATTTGCATGATTCCATATCAATTGATGATCTGATATATACTTCCATGCAATTGGATGGAGAATTGGGTTACCTTCTTTTGGAAAAGGGTATTACAGGCAGGTATAAGATAAATCATTTTGCCCATGGAGGGGGTAATTTTCGTAATGGGGTTATAGAGAGTAGGGGAAATAGGTATCTACTTTTTATTGGTCGAAATGCATTTTCAGGAATTGCAGGAGCTCAATTTATTATGGATACAGGATGCCAATATTATATGGATATTCCAAGGCAGGATATTTTCCTGCTTTTTACACGGGTAGACAATAAGACGGAGCTAGGTCCAGTAAGCCTGGATAGGATTAAGCTTTATAATGAAAAGGGAGAGGATATTAGTCCAAGTATTGATTTAAGTGGTGGAGGTATACAATAAGAGGCGGATATATGGTGGAGGGATTAATGATTTGCTATGGGCAATATTTCTTAATGGGGGGTGTATTTATGGGCAGGCAGCCAGAACAGGTTCATATATACTTGTATAGGAAGGGAAAAAATAATGAATATGAGTTTGCAATTTTCCAGAGAGCAGACAATGAATTATTTTGGCAGGGGATATGTGGCGGGGTAGAGGCAGGGGAAAGCCTGGAGGAAGGAGCAAGACGGGAAATATTTGAAGAAGCAGGAATTAAAGAGGATTTGCCATTATACTCCCTAGATAGCAGGAGTTCTTTACCGGCTAAACTCTTTTCGCCTGAAACTCAAGCCAGGTGGGGCAAGGATATAGTTGTTATACCCATGTACTTTTTTGCCATGCCCTATGATGGGGGGATTAGACTCTCGGAGGAACATACTGACTATAGATGGCTACCCTATAGGGAGGCGGAGGAATTGGTATATTTTCATGACCAAAAAACGGCTCTTTGGGAGTTAAAGGAAAGATTATTAAGGGGAAATATTTCATTTGATAAAGAGTAATATATTTAATATTATATATGGGACAGGGATAAGAGTTATACTATATTGGGGGCTAAAGATGGGGAAAATCTTTTAGGGGGGGATGATGGAATGAGGATGACAATGGCAAGTTCCTTTGTAGCCTTGCTGGCCATAGGTGTATATATGATTATACCGGCATTTATCTTGTACTTTATAGTTAAAGCTGCCATTAAAAATGCAATTAGCGAACTCAAGGATGAGGGTAAGATATAAGATTTTGCCTATATTTGCTAGTGGTTGAATATATTTGAATAATAATTTGCATAGGGATAAAATATAAATTAGAAGTAGGGGAGGGTTAGCCTATGAGTAAAATCAATTTAATGGTTATTTTTGGAGGAAAATCTGGGGAACATGAGGTATCCTTAATGTCCGCCAGCTCTGTCCTAGGGGTTGTGGATTTAAAAAAATATAATGTTACTAATATAGGTATTACTAAGGACGGTAGTTGGTACAGGTATGATGGGCCCCTTGAAAAGATTATTACAGGGGAATGGGAGGAGCTAGTTACTCAAGAGGACATCTTTCTTTGTAGTCAGGAGACCATGAAGGATATAGATGTTGTATTCCCTATTCTGCATGGGCCCTATGGGGAGGATGGTACAATACAGGGGCTATTGGAGATGGTAAATGTAGCCTATGTGGGTGGGGGAGTATTGACCTCTGCTGTTGCCATGGACAAAATCATTACCAAGAAACTTTGTGCCGGTCAGGATATTTTGCAGGCGGAATATATTGATATTCTTTATAAGGATTATAAGAGGGATGGGGGTAAATATATTAGTTTAATAGAGGACAATTTATACTATCCAGTTTTCGTAAAACCAGCTAATTTGGGGTCTAGTGTAGGAATTAGCAAGGCCAGAAATAGGGAGCAATTACTAGAGGCCATAAAATTAGCCTTTAATTATGATAGGAAAATTATAGTAGAGGAATTTATTAGTGGGAGAGAGATAGAATGTTCAGTTCTAGGAAATGAGGAGGCCCAGGCATCATTACCGGCAGAAATAATACCATCCCAGGATTTTTATGATTATGAGGATAAGTATTTACATGGGACCAGTGAATTTGAAATACCAGCCAACCTGCCCCATGAAATTACAAGGGAAATACAGGAATTGTCATTAAAGATATATAAACTATTGGATTGTAGTGGATTAGCCCGGGTGGATTTTTTTCTAGAGGATAAAACAAAGAAGCTATATTTTAATGAAATTAATACTATGCCAGGTTTTACTAAGATTAGTATGTATCCTAAGATGTGGGAGGCTACGGGTTTGGAATATGAACAACTAGTTGACAGGTTGGTCGAACTTGCCTTGGAGAGATTTAAGGAAAGGCCACAATCTATATAAAAAGGGATGGATAACAATGAAGGAAAAATGCATTATAAAAGTAACCGGGGTCCAGAAGGATACTGAAGGCACGGAAAATAAAATAGAATTAATTACTGAAGGCATCTGCTATAGGAAGAAAAACAACCTATATATTGTCTATAAGGAAACTGAAATATCAGGCATGGAAGGGGCTACCACAACCTTAAAGATAGACGGCAGGGATAAGGTATCCATGCGTAGGTTTGGCAATGCTGCTATGCAAATAGTTTTTCAGCAGGGAAAGTCCTATGACTCCCGCTACAGGACTCAATTTGGAGATTTTGATATGAAAGTTTTTACAAGGGAACTGGCTGTTGACTTATGCAAGCAGCAAAAGGGGGAAATAGCCATAAAATATGATTTATGGGTAATGGGTATGCTGGATACAGACAACCAAATAAATATAGAACTTATGTAACTTTAAATAAATCTTTATAAGCCTTTATCCCAGCCAGGCTAGAGGCTTTTTTAATGCCATTTATTACTGCCCTTTCCATTACATTGGCTGCCAGCAAACCCACTACATTGACATGGGCCTGGACCTTGTTACTAGCCATGGTAAATATTGTATCCCCATCAGACATTGTATGGGAGGGCCTAATAGTCCTAGCAAAGCCATTATGAGCCATGGAGGCAACCTTGTTGGCCTGGGCCTTGCTAAGTTTGGCATTGCTAGCTATTACACCAATACTTGTGTTTTTAACAAAGGGTTTATGTTCCCTGTCGTAGTAGGCCATCATGACCTTTTCAGTATTAGCAAAGCTCCTATAATCATCCTTTAATGCCCCGGCGATAATTTTTTGCCTATTGGTATCCAAAATATCTCCCATAGCATTGACAGCTACTAGGGCACCCACCTTCAAATCTCCTAGCTTTACGGCATAACTTCCAAGACCACCCTTCATGGAATATTGGCCACCCAAAATTTTGCCAACAGTAGCTCCTGTGCCAGCACCTATTGTACCTTCTTGGACCTTGCCCTTACTAGCATTATGGCAGGCCTGATAACCCATAGACTTGTCTGGTCTAATCCTGTGGTCCCCTATGTCTAAATCAAAAAGAACGGCAGCTACTACAATGGGGACACTTGTGACCCCTACATCCAAGCCCACCTTTTTTTCCTCCAGATATTTCATAACACCCGAGGCGGCATCTAAACCAAAGGCACTTCCCCCAGTTAGCAAGACTCCATGGATTTCTTCTACCATATTTAGTGGGTCTAACAAGTCAGTTTCTCGGGTACCCGGGGCCCCACCCCTAACATCTACCCCACCAGTAGCACCATTTTCACAGAGAATTACAGTGCAACCTGTTGCTGCGTCAAGATTTTCCTTATGGCCAACCTTTATTTCATCGATATCTGCAAAGTTAATTTCCTCCATAATACAACCTCCTTTATTTCTTATATTATAATATGAATACTTGATGGGATACAATGATAATAAGAGAGTTTGGGGGCCTACATATAATTTGTTAATAGGGAGGGCCTGTGATAATATGAATATGTATGAACTTTTTTAAAAATATATTAACTTATTATAATAAATGGAGGTAGTTATGGAATGTTTACTTTACCAAATTGTCCAAAGTGCAAGTCAGAATATACTTATGAAGATGGCAATCTTTTGATTTGCCCGGAATGTAGCCATGAATGGACTAAGGAACTGGAGAAGGATAAGGAGGAAGATGAAAAAAAGAATATAGTAAGGGACGCCCATGGCAACGCCCTAGAAGATGGGGACTCTGTTACAGTAGTTAAGGACCTCAGGGTAAGGGGTAGTTCCTCACCCATAAAAATGGGTACCCATGTTAAGAATATAAGACTCATTGATCCGGAGGATAATGATGGTCACGATATAGATTGCAGGGTAGATGGCTTTGGTGCCATGAAATTAAAATCAGAATTTGTTAAGAAATTATAATTTCTATTACAAGCTTAAATAGGAAGCAAAAAATCAGGCCTTTATAGGGCTGATTTTTGTATTTATTATATATTATCCAAGGGTGGATGTCCTATGTATTTTTGGGCAAATACTATAATTTCAGATAGCTAAGCCTGTTTGCCCAGTTAGTTTGACATGGGCCCATAACTTTGATATTAATAGTAGATAGTAATATGTTACTATATAGGAATAAAATAAGAAAGCTAACCCACTTGTGCAGACAATAAGTGGGGATAATATAGTTGTGGAAAGGATATAAATAGAGATGGCAAACAATGTCAAAGAAAAGGATGAAATGTACCTGCTAACCTCCCTATCTAATGCCTTAGAGGTTATGGATTTATTAGGCAAACATGATAGTTTAAGGGCAGTAGATATAAGCAATAAATTAAATATAAATAGATCTAGTATTTTTAAAATACTATACACATTGAAAAGGTATAAATATATTAGAAAAACTTCTAGGGGGAGATATACCCTAGGACTGAAATTTTTTGTCTATGGATCCCTAGTAAAGGAAAGAATAAATATAAGGGTTTTTGCCAGGCCTTTTTTACAAAAATTAAGGGACAAGTGTAATGAAACTGTTCATCTAGCCATTCTAGGGGAAGATTTACACGTTGTATTCTTACTTAAGGAATCAGGAAATGCTTCTATACAGATGACCTCAAGGGAAGGGGCCCGGATGGCCTTTTATCTTACTGCCCTGGGTAAGGTTCTAGTTGCAGAAAATATGGACCATGAGATGGTAGAAAGGGTTAAGAATTATAAACTCAAAAGGCATACGGAAAATACAATTACAGACAATGACTACTTGTTAGAAGTTCTAGAGGAAACTAGGGACCAAGGTTACGGGGAAGACCTAGAGGGAAATGAGGAGGGTCTTATTAGTTATGCTGCCCCTATCAGGGATGCACTTGGAAGCACTATAGCGGCTGTCAGTATATCAGGACCTTCATATAGGATGCAGAAGGATAAGGATAGTCTTATAGAAATGGTAAAGGCAACTGCAGAGGAAATATCAAGAGAATTGGGTTATGATATACTATAAATAAAAACTTGTGATTAAGCAAGACACAATAAAGAATTTAATATTTGTACCAATGGCTTGACTTGGCAAGAAGCAGTCAAGCCATTGTATTTTTTGAAGATAGATGACTTATTCAATAATGGATGAAAAAGTATTCTGAATCTAATTTTTATTATGGCAAATCGAATTATTATTAAATTTCTATTGACAAGGAGGAAAAGCTAGTATATAATTACTATAAAGAACATGAGTTTCTGCATAGTAACTTTTCATGTTTAACAATTTAGGCGATTGTGAAACTAAGTATTATGAAGATGTGAATAACTTTTTGATTGTCAGATGATATTTTCAGTTCAATGACAGCTTTGGAAATTTATTAGACAACAGGGTAAAGAAAGGAAAGCTATACACAAATTCATATTCATAGCACATTCAAGTATAGGGGTAAACTGCAAATTTTTAATAATTTCTTGTTAATCCTGGACCTTAAATGCTATTAGTTTTGCAATTGCCTATTTTTATTGCTTTACTGTACATCTTCATTAATTTTACAATTGCCTATTTATCAATAAATAAGAAAGGGAGTTATACATATGAGAGAAATTCGTTTCCATGGTAGGGGTGGTCAAGGGGTTGTTAAATCAGCACAGATAATCGTGCAGTCAGTTGTAGAAGCGGGATCATACGCACATTTCATTCCCTCCTTTGGTGTAGAAAGAAAAGGTTCTCCCGTATTTGGATTTTATAGACAGGATGATAAGGATATCAAAACAAAATCCCAAATTTATAATCCTGATGTAATAGTAATTTATGATGATTCCTTAATAGGATTACCTGTCACCTTGGATGGATTAAAAACCGACGGTCTACTATTGATTAATACGGAAAAATCTTTGGAAGAATTAGAACTTCCTCAGGAGGTCGCAAGTGCAAAGATTTACACAGTCGGTGCAACAAATATAGCCCTAGACACAATCAAACTTGATATACCCAATACAACAATGCTTGGAGCCTATGCAAAGATAGTTGGCGGTGTTGACTGGGAGATTCTAAAAAAGCATATTAACAAGACCTTTGGCCAGGCCAATGTAGATGCTGCTGAGGCTGGATATGAGTCAGTAAAATGTATAAAAGCATAAGGAGGTAATCATATGTCAGAAATAAAGTATCATTCTCTTATAGGAAATGAAGGGATGTATGTCCTTGATACAGCAAGTTGGAGAACAGAAAAACCAGTTATGGATAAGGAAAAATGCATAGAATGTGGTATTTGTTTAGTATATTGCCCTGTCTGCTCCATAGAAGGGACTGAGGACAAGGTATATTATATTAACTATGACCAATGCAAAGGATGTGGCCTCTGTGCAAACGTATGCCCACATAAAGCAATAGATATGGTATCTGAAAGAGAAGGGGGAGTTGAATAATGTCATCAATTGTAAGAGCAATTTCAGGTAATGAGGCGGCAGCTTTGGGTTCGGCATTATCCAAACCAGATTTAATTGCTGCATATCCAATTACGCCACAATCATCTGTTGTTGAAATATTAGCTTCTAAGGTTTCAAATGGCCAATTAGATTCTGAAATAGTCCAGGTGGAATCTGAACATTCAGCAATGAGTATACTCCAGGGAGCAACTATGTCAGGGGGCAGGACCTTTACAGCCACTAGTGGAAATGGATTGGCCTTAATGTTCGAACCCTACTGTAGACAATCAACCTTAAGGTTACCTACTGTTATGGCTATAGCAACAAGAGAAATGCAGTCTCCCCATACTGTATTTAGTGGACAACAGGATGCCATGTCTGTTAGGGATGGGGGCTGGATGATGATGTTCTGTGAAAATAACCAGGAAATATTAGACATGATTATTCAGGGCTTTAAGGTTACTGAAGATAAAGATGTATTACTTCCCTTAAATGTTTGCTACGATGGTTTTTACCTATCCCATCTAACAGAAAGGGCAGAGATTCCTAATCAAGATAAGGTTGACGAATTTTTGGGAAGCTTTTCATTAGACCATATGACCTTTGATCCAGATAACCCTATGTCAATCGACCCAATGACTTCAGGCCCGATGGCTATGAAATATAGGGAAGACCACCTAAAGGCAATGCAAAAAGCATTGGATGTAATAGACAGGGTGGATAAGGAGTTTGAGGAAGAATTTGGTCGTTCCTATGGTGGTGTAATAGATACATACTTGTGTGATGATGCAGACATGGTTTTAGTAACCATAGGGTCCCATACAGGGACGGCAAGACAGGCTGTAGATATGGCTAGGGCTGAGGGTAAAAAAGTAGGCCTATTAAAAGTCAGGTTTATTAGGCCCTTCCCCAAGGATAGGATAGTAGAGGTTCTAAAGGATAAAAAAGCTTTTGCTGTTATTGATAGGAGCGTATCCTTCGGATGGAATACAGGGACCTTGTACAATGAAGTAAGTGCAGCCATGAGTAGTTTAACTAATGTTATTCCCAATTTTTCAGCAATAGGTGGGCTTGGTGGAGCTGACATTAGGGCAAAACATGTTTTAGATTGTATTAAGCATTTGGAAGACATAATGGAAAATACTAGCGGCCAATCTGAAACAATTTGGTTGGATTAACTATAAAGAGTAAGGGGGAAAAACAATGAATTATATTGATACATTTAGAGAGGCTGAAGATTTACTTACTCCCGGGACATCTGCATGTAAGGGATGCGGCGCTGAAATGTTTCTAAGAAGGGTATTAAAAATTGCAGGAAAAAATACTATAGCAGTAATTCCGCCAGGTTGTATGGCGGGGGCAGGTTCAATAGGTTGGGACAGGTTAAGCGGTATGAAGATTCCTACAACTATGACCCTATTAGATAATACTGCCTCCTTTCTTACAGGAGTTAGCAAGATTTATGAGAGAAAAGGACGGGAAGATGTAAATATAATTGCCTTTGCAGGAGATGGGGCAACTTCCGATTGTGGTTTCCAATCCCTATCGGGGTCTGCAGAACGTGGGGATAAGATGCTATATATCTGCTACGACAATGAGGGTTATATGAATACTGGTTATCAAAGGAGTTCTACAACATCCTATGGATCTAGAACCTCAACAACTCCTGTTGGCAAGGAAATTCAAGGTAAGGGGCAACATCAGAAATACCTACCCTTGATTATGATGATGCATAATGTAGAATACGTGGCAACTGCCTCCCCGGCTAATATGGCAGACTTTGCAAAGAAGGTTGAAAAGGGACTAGCTGCAAGCAAGAGGGGGTTTGCCTATATTCATTTATTTGCTCCCTGCCCAACTGGATGGGGCTATCCATCTGATAAGGGGGTAGAGGTGTCTAGGAAGGCGGTAAGATCAAATTTCTTCCCATTATTTGAATATGAAGCAGGTAAGTTGACATTAAGGGATCCTAGGAATTCTATAGCAGTTTCAGAATTTGTCAAGGGAATTAGGAAGTTTAGGCACCTTGATGATAATACGACAGAGGAATTACAAAATATAGTTGACTATAGGATGGATACCCTCCGCAAGTTAGCTAGTAACTAGATATAGACTTTCCTATATAAAAGAGATAATAAATATAAATTGAAGAAAAGATTTTGATTAAACTGCACATTTTATAAAAGCCGCAATTCCCGGCCAAAAACCTAAGACAATATTAAAGGTCAGGGATGGTAGATAAAAAACATATATAAAGGGGGGTGGGGCAGGGTCTCTGTGGAGCTTAATAAGGCCGACACAAGGAAGCAGTAGGACATAAGGGCAGTTAAAGGATGGAATTTGAAAGTAAATTAGGGAGGTAAAATTATGAAAAGATTATCATTCTTATTAGTTATGGTCCTTTTAGTTACTAGCATTGTAGGGTGCTCAACACCTGCTCCAGATCAACAATCAGAGGGAGGCGGTACAGAAGTTAGTGACAATGGGGACAAGGTGTATAAGTTTAAGCTTGGCCACCAATCTCCTGAGGGGGAGCCCTATGATTTAGTTGCCCACAAGTTTAAAGACTTAATTGAGGAAAGAACAAATGGGCAGATTCAAATTGAAGTTTATCCCCATGCACAAATAGGTTATGATAGGACATTAATGGAAAACTTACAATTTGGAACTTTAGATTTTGCAGTTGTAGCGGGAGAAGCTGTAGGTGGTTTTGTTCCTGAGGCTAATGCAGTTACCTTACCCTTTATCTTTAGGGATTTTGACCATGCCAACTCCTTTGGACGATCAGAAAAGTTAAATGACTTTTTCGGGGCTTTTGATGGAACGGGTCTAGTTCCATTGGGAATGGTTAGAAGGGGCTTTAGGAGTGTTACAAATTCAGACAAACCTATATATGAGCCTGCTGATTTAAAGGGCTTAAAATTAAGGGTAGTTGAAAATCCAATTTACATAGATACCTTTACTGAGTTGGACACAGTGGCCATACCTATGGCATGGGGAGAGGTTTATGTTGCCATGCAGCAAGGAACTATAGATGGTCATGAAAACTCACCTGAGTTAGTAGTTGCCTATAGAATTTGGGAAGTACAGAAGTATTATTCCCTAACAGAGCACGTATTTGCCTTTGGTTACTTAATGACGGGAGACCATATAATGGATGAACTACCAGAGGATCTCCAAGAGGAAGTAAGGAAGGCAAGCTTTGAAGCGGTAGATGCAGTTTCTGTTGAATTACAAGAAAAAATGGATGAGCTTTTAGACCAACTAAGGGAAGAAGGAATGGAAATCAACGAGGTAGAAGACAAAGAGCCCTTCAAGGAAATGGTAGAACCTGTTTACGAAAAATATGCAGATCAATATGGTAGTGAATTTATAGAACTGATACAAGGAATCCAATAAAAGACTTGTTGTTTTTTCAAAAATATGGGGCGGGTGAAAACCCGCCTTGTAAAAGGAGGCAGAGCAAATGGATGTATTAGACAAAATCTGTGACCGCATTAATAAAGTAATTGAATATATTACTATTATACTCCTTGCAGGAATTGTTGTGGCCTTGTTTGCCCAGGTAGTTTTGCGTTTTGTATTTAATACTGGTTTAACCTGGTCTGAAGAACTATCCCGTTATTTACAAATCTGGGTTATATTTTTAGGCTCCTCCATTATATTCAAAGAGGGAAGGCATCTAAAACTTACATTTTTTGTAGATATTTTGCCGGAAAAAGTTAGAAGGGTAATAGATACAGTTAATCAATTATTTTTAATATTCTTTTTCGCCCTTATAATGTATCATAGTGTGCCTTTAATTAAGGTGGTAAGGAAACAATTGACACCTGCTATGGAAATATCTACTGCCTGGGTCTATTTATCCCTACCAGTTGGAGCCTTTTTTATGATGATACAGGTATTAAGGCATCTACTTATTAGGAAAGAGGATAAGGGATCTGATGAATTATCAAATATAGAGGAGGTATCATAATGGTCAGTGCTTTGTTTATATTACTAGCCTTATTTTTACTGATTGGTTTACCCATAGCAGTTGCCATAGGCGGGTCATCCTTTGTATTTACACTGATAGCAGATATGAATCCTATTGTAGGGTTACAAAGCATTGTTTCCGGTGTAGACAATACAGCCTTCCTTGCCATTCCCATGTTTATTTTGGCGGGGGATATAATGCAGGAGGGTAATTTATCCAAGAGATTAATAAATGTGGCCTATAGTTTTATTGGCCATATTAATGGAGGACTAGCTGTAGTAACAGTACTGACCTGTATGTTTTTTGGGGCAATTTCGGGAAGTGCTATTGCCACCGCCGCCTCCATAGGTATGATTATGTATCCGGAGATGGTGGCTAGGGGCTATGATGAAGGTTTCTCTGCAGCATTAATATCAGCTGCCAGCCCCCTAGGAATGATGGTTCCACCTAGTATATTGATGGTTGTGGTGGGGGTTGTTAGCAATACCTCAATAGCCGCCCTACTAATCGGTGGTATTGGTGCGGCAGTTGTTTATGGTGCGGCCTTGATTATATATTCTGTTATAGTTGCCAAAAAGAGAGGATATAAGGGGGCAGAAAAAGCAACAGGCAAGGAAAGAATAGCTGCCTTAAAGGAAGGGGTATGGGCCCTGGGGGCACCAGTAATCTTGCTGGGCGGTATTTTTACCGGTATGTTTACTCCCACGGAAGCAGCAGTTGTGGCAGTTGTTTATTGTATGTTTGTGGCAATCTTTATATATAAGGATGTTAAGATTTCACAATTACCAGCTATATTTTTAAAGTCGGTAAAGACTACAGCAACCCTAATGTTTATAGTTGCTTGTGCTTCCTTCTTTGGATATCTGGTGGCATATACTCAAGTATCCCAAAAAATAGTAGGTTTCTTGTTGGGTGTTATTTCCAGTCCGGTCTTACTATTGTTAGCAATAAACTTATTTATACTTATATTGGGAACCTTTATGGAGTCAATGGCAATTTTAATAATAGTAATTCCAATGATTTTACCCCTAGTTCCACATTTGGGCTTAGACTTTGTCCACTTTGGGGTTATGGTCTTGACCAATATAGCTATTGGTAATGTTACCCCTCCCCTAGGTATTTGCTTGTATACAGTTTCGGGGGTAGCAGATATAAGTATTGAAAAGATTGTGGGAGCAATTAAGATGCCCCTTGTGGTTATGATAATTGCCCTGATGATTATTACTTTTGTACCATCAGTAACAACGTTTTTACCACAGTTGATGATAAAATAATTGATTTATTAGGATAGACCTTCCTAAATCTAGGTTTTGTGTATATAGATTGAGTGGTAAGTAGAAAGGATTGTTTCCCATAAAGCACCCGGGACAGTCCTTTCGGTATTAATAGATATAATAGCGGATGAATAATATAGGACAGGAGGATGTATATGTTTGTAAAGGACTTTGACCATTTGATGGACTTGGCAAAGGATAAAAAGGCCAAAAAGATTGCAGTTGTTTCTGCTGAAGATGTGGACCTGCTAGGAGTGATTAAAAAAGCTGAGGATATGGGGCTAGCCGAATTTATTTTAATAGGCGACTCTGGCAGGATAGGGGATATGCTAAGGGATAAGGGATGGGATTTAAGGGCCCAGATAGTTGATGCAGGAGGGCATAAGGAGGCAGCAGAAAAAGCTGTTGACCTGGTCCTTGAGGGCCAGGCTGGGACTCTTATGAAGGGCATGTTGGCCTCCTCAGTTTTCTTGAGGGCAATCCTAAACAAAGAGAAGGGCTTGAATACAGGTAGGCACATAACCCAGGTTTCAGTCTTGGAAAAGGGTAAGGAAGAGGGACTAAGATTTATTACTGACTGTGCTATTACAGTGGATCCTGACCTATTATCCAAAAAAGAAGTCTTAGAGAATGCTGTTAGCCTGGCCCATAAGCTAGGCAATCCCAAACCAAGGGTAGCAGTTCTTGCCTCTGTTGAAGTAGTCAACCCAAGGATGCAGGAGACTATCGATGCAGCCGCCTTAAGTAAGATGGCCGATAGGGGGCAAATTAAGGGCTGTATAGTTGATGGGCCCCTGGCCTTTGACAATGCTGTATGTGAGGAGGCCGCAAGGGCAAAGGGAATTGCGGGAGAGGTTGCAGGAAAGGCAGATATAGTTGTGGTACCAGAACTTACAGTTGGCAATGCCCTGACTAAATCAATAAGCTACATAGCTAAAAAGACCGTGGTGGCCGCAACAGTTGGGGCTGCAGTACCCATAGTATTTACATCTAGGACCGAGTCTACGGAGGGTAAGCTTCTATCAATAGCCTTGGCTTCCTATATATCATAAAATAATCAGGGGGTGTTGACTTGTATAGGATATTGGTATTAAATCTGGGTTCTACTTCTACAAAGATTGCCTATTATGAAAACGAGACTTGTAAAATAAGGGAAGATGTGGAACATCCAGCATCAGAAATTAAAAAATTTAAGGATTTTTGGCAACAGGATGAATATAGGACACAGAGGCTTATAGATTTTATGGACAAGAATTCCATAGATATAGACAGGCTTGATGCTATAGTAAGCCGAGGGGGTCATACTAGGCCTTTGGAGGGCGGGGTATACAGGATTAATCAAGAAATGTTAAAGGAACAAAGAAGTGGAAAGTGGGGTAGGCATCCCTGTGATTTAGGGAGTAAGATTGCCTACAGGATGGCAAAAAATACTAGGGCAGTAGCATTAGTGGTTGACCCCCCTGTAACTGATGAATTCCAGCCCTTAGCTAGGTTATCTGGCCATCCTTTAATGGAAAGGAGAAGTAGCTTCCATGCCCTAAGCCATAAGGCCACGGCTAAGAGATATGCTAGGGAAAACAATCTTAAATATGAGGATTTAAACCTACTAGTTGTTCATTTAGGTGGTGGAATTTCAGTTGCCCCCCATAAAAAGGGTCGAATGATTGATGGCGACAATGGCTTAGAGGGGGATGGGGGATTTTCTACAAATCGAACAGGGGCATTGCCGGTGGGGGATTTAATAAGATTATGTTTTTCTGGCCAGTACAGCTATGATGAAGTTATCAAAATGGTCAATGGCAATGGGGGACTAATGGCATACTTGGGCACAGCCGATTGCAGGCAAATAGAAAAAGAGGCCCAAAGCAATGACAAGGCGAGATTGTACCTAGATGGCATGATTTATCAAACCTGCAAACAAATAGGAGCCATGTCCTCAGTCCTATGTGGCAGGGTAGATCAAATCCTAATAACTGGAGGAATAGCCCACTCTCAAACAATAATTGCTAAGATTAAGGAAAGGGTTGGTTTTATAGCCCCAATTACTGTTTACCCAGGGGAAAATGAAATGGAATCCCTGGCTATGGGGGCCATTGAAGGCTTAGACAAGGAAGGTGTTATAAGGGAGTTCGTTTTATGAATAGAAAAAGAAAAATATTTGTCTTAATTTTAGGAATTATGATGGTGCTTATGGGAAATATACTCCCCCTAGAGGGTCTATCTTACCAGGGCAGGATGTGCCTATCTTTAACCCTAATGACGGTTACTTTTTGGGCATTCCAACTGGTACAATCGGGCTATTCGGCAGGCCTTTACTTGGCCCTATTAATAATATTGGGGGTTGCATCTCCTGAAGTTGTCCTATCTCCATGGATGGGAGATACAATGTATCTGGTGATTGGGGCATACCTGATTGCATCAGCTGTTAAGGATTCTGGTTTGGGGGAAAGAATATCCTATAAGTTTATAATAAAGTTTGTTGATTCATATAAGAGTATTATTATTTCAATATTTGTTTTAACATTTATACTAACTGTAATAATCCCCCACCCATGGCCTAGGGCATTTTTGATAATGTCTGTTATGGCCTCCCTAATCGAGGCGGCGAATATACCTGGGGAAGACAGCACAAAGATAGGTTTTACTGTTTTTGCAGCGACGGTTCCCATTTCAATGATTTTCTTGACTGGGGATAGTGTTATTAATCCTATTGCAGCCCAGGCTTCAGGAAAATCCATAGGCTGGCTTGAGTGGCTATTATATATGGGGCCACCCAGTATTATCGCCAGTATTATAACCTGTATTTTG
Organism: uncultured Clostridiaceae bacterium; assembly: GCA_964390055.1. GTDB lineage: Bacteria > Bacillota > Clostridia > Peptostreptococcales > Natronincolaceae > CAYMGQ01. The sequence goes on along the minus strand of CAYMGQ010000013.1, from coordinate 32,219 downwards.
ATTTTACTTTTATTTAAACCTTCAAGGGAGGTTAATATAAACAAGGATAGTATCAGGTCTAAGCTAGACTTGTTAGGCCCCCTTTCTGCTAGGGAAAAAAAGACTATGGTATGGCTAGCCCTTGCAGTTGTCTTATGGCTAACAGATACAGTCCATGGTATTAATATTGGTTGGGTAACCCTGCTTATATCAATGCTAATGGCCTTCCCTATAATAGGGGACTTATTATCTCTTAAGCATTGGGGAGAGGTTCCTGTCCACGTCCTCTTGTTTCTGACTGCAGCCATGGCTATTGGCAAGGTGGGAGGGGTTACTGGCATGAATTCTTGGATTGCAGAAACTATACTGCCAACTACCATCCCAACAAATCCCTATAGGCTAGCAATAGTAATAGCTACGATATCTATGGGAATTCATATGGTCTTGGGGAGCGTAATAGCTGTTATGGGCATAGCCATTCCCACACTATTAGTATTTACTGAGTCTATAGGTATCAACCCAATTGTCACTACACTACTGGTGTTTTCATCAATTAGTGTCCACTATCTCTTGCCCTTCCACCACTTAAATATATTAGTGGGCCAAGGGGAGGAAAATGGGGGGTATGGACAAAAAGAGGTTATACGGCTAGGAATTCCCCTAACAGGTCTTGTCTTTATATTAGTAATTATACAAATTGCATATTGGAAGTTAATAGGTCTATTATAAGGTTAGATAAGGCAAAGAAATTATTTATTACAATGGTTTCTCCCTATAAATATACCCCTTTCTAGTTAGAGTTTTTACCAGCTACTAGAAAGGGGAATTAATTTTTAATAATTTCTTTCCTTTAGATTGTAAACCTTCCAATGGCTGTCTGTAGGTCCTGTGCTAGATTTGCCAAGTCTTCACTTGCACTGGCAATCTCCTCCATGGATGCCGATTGTTCTTCCATAGATGCTGTAACTTCCTCAGTTGATGCTGAATTCTCTTCTGCAATGGCAGAAAGTTCTTGTAAAACGGATAGGATTTCATCCTTTTTATAATCCATTTCCTGGCTAGATTCGTTTAGGGCCTTCATGGCCTCCTGGGCATTGTCCATGGTTTCTTTTATTATATTATATTTATTTCTATTATTTATTACACTTTGTCCTTGTTCCTTGACTATGGCGGCAATTCTTTCCATAGTCTCTACGGCAGCCCGGGAATTGGACTGTAGGTCTACCACCATTTCATTGATGGTGTCAGTTGATAATGCTGATTGTTCAGCTAGTTTTCTAATTTCCTCAGCAACTACGGCAAAGCCCCTGCCGGCCTCTCCAGCTCTGGCCGCCTCAATGGCTGCGTTTAAAGCCAATAAATTAGTTTGCTCAGCTATGGATGCTATTACCCCACTAGCTTGGCCAATTTGCTGGGCACTATTATTAGTCCGTTGGATTACATCATAGATCTCATTAGTTCCCTGGCTACTTTCTTCAGTTATCTTGTATAGGTCCTCAATCTCTACTAGCCCATCTTCAATGACTTCTACTACCTTTTTAGAGGCAATATTTAAATCCCCTACATGGCTAATATCCTTTTCTATAATTTGTCCCAAAAGAATGGCCTTAGAAGCTCCATCTTCAGTGTTTTTAGCCTGGTCAAGGGCACCATTGGCTATTTCTTCAGCTGTTTTTGATACTTCCTCTGATGCAATAGATGATTGATGGGTGTTAGCGGTTAATTGCTCAGAGGTTGCCACTACTTGCTGGGAGGAATCATTTATTTCATTAAGGATTATCCTAATATTATTTACAATTTTTTGTAGGCCCTTGGCCAATACGCCAACTTCGTCCTCACGCTGAATATAGCTATCTGGAATATCCTGGCCGACATTTAAATTGGCTATGCTTTCTGAACATCCCACTATAGCTATAATTGGCTTTGTTATTGAATTACCAATTAGATAGGCCAATACAATCCCTACTAATAATATGGCAAGCATAAAAAAGCCAATTACCTTACGAAGGGAATAGACAGGGGATAGGATCTCATCCTCAAAGCCTAGAACCATCAATATCCAATCAGTGCCTTCAATGGGGGCAAATCCCACATACCTGTCCATATTTTGAAAGCTATAGCTGGCTGTACCTTCTTTTTTCTCTATAACCTCTTGAAACAGGTGGGCAACAGCTTTTAAAGCGGGATTTGCTTCATGTTCAAGGAGGGGGTTTTCCTTATTTAAGACCCTCTCCCTATCATGATGGGCCATAGTAGTTCCGGTACTATTGATGATATAGGCATATCCTTCATTGCCAAAACCTATGTCATTGGTGATATCACTTAGGGCAATCCCATCCCTACATCCCATTAATGCACCTACTATTTGCCCATTCCTTTTAATGGGGGCAGCAAATCTTAGGACAATTTCATTAGTGGTATTGTTGGTGAGTACATCAGATACATTGCTGATACCATCCAAGGCTTTTTGGATATAGCTTGCATTATTTAAGAGGGATGTTTTACCATCTAAGTGGTTGACACTACCATTTAACTGTATAATTCCCATATCAAAAAAGTCGGTATTATCTATCTGTTCCCTTAGGATAGGCAATTGGATTTCTAAATCCATGCTATCCATACCTTGGGAGTTTGCAATAATCTCTAGGGTCTTTATTTGGGTTTCTAGTCGACTCTTGGTTAATTTAGACCCTTCAAGGGCTAATGAATAGAGGGTATCTTCTGCCTCATCAATAAGGACCTCCCTGCCCTTATTCATAGAAATGAATCCTATAGATAGGTTGGATAATAAAATTAGAAAAACAATAAAGACTATAAATTTTGTTTTAATACTTTTCAATTTAATTCATCCCCTTTTATTTTATAGATTTTATTATTACAGGAAAAACTAGAGCAGCTTTATTTGGGATTATTAGTTCAAAAATACCCACTATATACAATAATAACCACAAAATAACACATATTTCATAATTGTCCTCCAGGAAATAATTTCTACAATATAAGCCGGCATACCTTCTTAAAATTGAAAAAAAAACAAGTTTTTTCTACAATTTTCGATAGATGTATATAAAATATGGACATTGGATGAAGGCCTAAGTTAATTTAATATCAATTATTGTATTTTTTCAAAATATATAATAGCATATATATAACATTATCAAGGTGAACAGAAGGTCTATAGGTGGGGTCTGGGGGAGATATTTATTTTAATTCCCTAGGCAATTGGAATAATTAGATTTTTTAGATGAAATACTATTTATGGAACTGCTTTATCAGGAGGTAAATTTTATTGGTCTAATGTTTAAAAAATGATTAGGGGGTATTTATACAATGGATGTAGGCAAAAAGACTGCCTTATATGATAGTCATAAAAAACATGGGGGAAAAATTGTAAATTTTGCAGGATGGGCCTTGCCTGTAGAATTTGAAGGCTTAATTGCTGAACATGAGGCTGTTAGGACTGCAGCTGGGATTTTTGATGTTTCCCATATGGGGGAAGTCGAGATAAAGGGTAACCAGGCCCAGGAGTTTTTACAGAGCTTAGTTACCAATGATATATCAGTCCTAAAGGATAATCAAATCCTATATACCTTTATGTGCTATCCTCATGGGGGAATAGTTGATGATTTTTTAATTTATAAATTTGCAGACAAACATTTTTTCCTTGTCCTTAATGCGGGCAATCTAGACAAGGATTTAAAATGGTTGGAGGAACATAGGGCTGATTTTGATGTGGATATTATTGATTTATCCCAGGATATATCTGAAATAGCCCTGCAGGGACCAAAGTCGGAGAAAATTTTGCAAAAGCTAACAGATACAGACCTCTCTAGCTTGGGAGCCTTTTATTGTAAGAGAAATGTAATAATTGATGGGCTAGATACCATAATTTCACGGACCGGCTATACTGGTGAAGATGGTTTTGAAATTTACTTGTCTAATGATAACATAGTCCAGCTTTGGGAGAGCTTATTGGATGTGGGCAGGGAGGAAGGAATAAAGCCCGCAGGATTAGGGGCTAGAGATACCTTAAGGTTTGAGGCAGGCCTGCCCCTGTATGGGAATGAGTTATCAGAGGATATTACCCCCCTAGAGGCTGGCCTAGGTTTTTTTGTGAAGCTTGATAAGGAGGAAGACTTTATTGGTAAGGATGCCCTGGCAAAACAAAAGGAAGAAGGGCTAAAGAGAAAAATAGTAGCCTTTGAAATGTTAGAGAGGGGAATTCCAAGACAGGGTTACCAGGTCCTAGGGGATGGGAAAAAGATAGGAAGTGTTACCACGGGATACTATTCCCCTACATTAAAAAAGAGTATAGGCAAGGCAATGATTGATATTGAATATTCTAAACTTGAGACCCCTATAGAGATAAAAATAAGGAAAAGAATTTTGAAGGCTAGGACAGTAAAGGGAAGATTTTATAGTAGAAATAGTAAAAAATAATGAAGGAGGATTATAAAAATGAAGGAACTTTTATTTTCACAGGACCATGAATGGATTAAGGTGGAGGACTCGGAGGCCTATGTGGGTATTACAGACTATGCTCAAAGTGCCTTAGGGGAGATTGTTTATGTAGAATTGCCAGAGGAGGATGAGGATTTTGATGCAGGGGATGCCTTTGGTGTAGTAGAGTCAGTTAAGGCAGCTTCGGATTTATTTCTACCGGTGGCGGGAAGAATATTAAAGATAAATGAGGAACTTGAAGATGCACCTGAATTAGTAAATGAGGACCCCTATGAAAACTGGATGGTCTTAATAGAGATTTCAGATGATTCAGGCCTAGAGGACTTGATGAATGAGGAAGAATATGAGGAGTTTTGCAACAAGGAGGAATAATATGCATAGGTACATACCTATTACACAATCAGATAAGGAAGTAATGCTTGATAGTATGGGATTAGAAACTGTAGATGATTTATTTCAGGATATTTCTAAGGATGTTAGCTTGCAGGGAGAGATGGATTTACCCAAGGCCCTGTCTGAATTGGAGCTAATGAGACATATGGAGGAATTAAGCAATACAAATAAAAGCACAGGGGATTTAACATGCTTTTTAGGGGCAGGAGCCTATGACCATTATATACCTACCATAGTTGACCATTTGGCTGGCAGGTCGGAATTTTACACATCCTATACCCCATATCAGGCGGAAATTAGCCAAGGAACCCTGCAGGTTATTTTTGAATACCAGACAATGATATGTAATCTAACGGGAATGGATGTTACTAATGCCTCCCTATATGATGGCCCTACGGCCTGTGTTGAAGGGGCTATGATGGCAGTAGAGGATAAAAGGAGGGAAACTATCCTTGTTTCTAGGTCTGTTGACCCGGAGGTAAGGAAGGTCCTGAAGAGTTATATGAAATTTAGGGATGTTAAGCTGGTAGAAATTGATATCCAGGATGGGGTAACAGATGTGGCTAAACTAGAGGAAGCCATAGATGGTGATACAGCCGGCGTTATTATCCAAAACCCCAACTTTTTTGGAATAATTGAGGATTTAACAGAGATAGAGGAAATTGTCCACAAAAACAAGTCCTTGTTTATAAATTATGTAGACCCCATTTCCCTGGGCCTGTTAAAAAGTCCGGGAGAGTTAGGGGCTGATATAGTGGTAGGTGAGGGCCAATCCCTAGGCAACCCACTAAATTATGGTGGTCCCTATTTAGGTTTTCTAGCTACCAATTCCAGACTAATGAGGAAGATGCCAGGAAGAATAGCCGGGCAAACAGTGGATAAGGAAGGAAAGAGGGCCTTTGTGCTGACTTTACAGGCTAGGGAACAACACATACGAAGATTTAAGGCTACTTCAAATATTTGCTCTAACCAGGCCTTAATTGCCCTAAGGGCGACGATCTACTTGACTGCCATGGGGAAGAAAGGTTTAAGGGAAGTTGCAAGTCAAAGTGCCAAAAAAGCTCATTATGCCTTTAAAGAGCTAAGTCAAAAAGGACAATACAGGCCCTTGTTTAACAAGGCCTTCTTTAAGGAGTTTGTAGTTACTACTGATAAGAATATAGAGGATGTTAATGCTAAACTCTTAAAAGAGGGTATTTTAGGCGGATATAATTTAGAAAGGGAATATCCGGAGTTTAAGAATAGTGTTCTCCTGTGTGTTACTGAAAAAAGGACCAAAGAAGAAATTGATAGATTGGTTCAAGGGATGGGGGCTATATAATGAGACATTATGATAAGTTAATTTTTGAGATTTCAAAAGAGGGTAGGCATGCCTATAGTTTGCCAGAGGAAGACCTAGGTGGACTGAATCTGGAAGAAATTATTCCTGGAGAATTTATGCGGGAAAGGGAGGTGGACCTACCAGAGGTAAGTGAGGTTGATGTAATCCGTCACTTTACCCAGTTGTCCAATAAAAACTATGGTGTAGATACTGGATTTTATCCCTTGGGTTCTTGTACTATGAAATACAACCCTAAAATCAATGAGGATGTAGCTTCTCTAGCAGGTTTTGCCAACCTACACCCCTATCAACCCCAGGAGACAGTCCAAGGAGCCCTTAAATTAATGTACGATTTGGACGGATTTTTGGCAGAAGTTTCTGGCATGGAAAGGGTGTCTTTGCAACCTGCTGCTGGGGCCCATGGGGAATTGGTGGGCCTGGTAATTATTAGGGCCTATCATGAGAATAGGGGAGACTATAAGAGAAATAAGATTATAGTCCCTGATTCAGCCCATGGCACTAATCCCTCTAGTGCTGCCGTTGCTGGCTTTGATATTATAGAGGTTAAATCTGATAAGAATGGGGCGGTTGACTTAGAGGAACTAAAGAAGGCCCTAAGTGATGAGGTTGCTGGATTGATGTTAACTAACCCTAGTACCCTGGGCCTCTTTGAGACTAATATCAAGGAGATAGCAGACCTAGTACATGAGGCAGGAGGCCTACTCTACTATGATGGGGCCAATATGAATGCTATTATGGGGATTTCCAGACCTGGAGACATGGGCTTTGATGTTATGCACTTTAATCTCCATAAGACTTTTTCTACACCCCATGGGGGTGGAGGGCCAGGGAGTGGACCTGTGGGAGTTGTGAAGGATCTAGTCCCCTTCTTGCCAGTACCTGTGATTGAGAAAAAGGGGGAGGAATATATGCTAGATTATGACCGCCCCCTATCAATAGGTAAAATGAAGGGTTTCTATGGGAATTTTGGGGTGGCTATTAAGGCCTATGCCTATATACTAACTATGGGGGCCAAGGGGCTGAAAAATGCAAGCCAGCTAGCAGTCTTGAATGCAAATTATATGATGAATAAATTAAAAGATCATTATAACTTGCCCATAGAAGAAATATGCATGCATGAATTTGTCTTAGGGGGTCTCAAGGAAAAAACAAAGGATGTTACGACCTTAGATATAGCTAAGCGCCTCCTAGACTACGGCTATCATCCACCAACGGTTTATTTTCCACTGATTATTGACCAGGCCATGATGATTGAACCCACGGAAACCGAGTCCTTGGAAACTATGGATGAATTTATAGAAGTTATGATTAAAATTGCCCAAGAGGCAAAGGAAAAGCCAGACTTAGTCAAAGGAGCCCCCCACCATACCGTCACCAAGCGGGTGGATGAGGTCAGGGCAGCCAGAAAGTTAATTTTAAAATGGGAAAAGGAAAAATAAATATGCCTATATATTTTAATCTCCTGCTAGAAAGAGCGGGAGATTTTTTTTGGCAAATATCTTTACAAGGGGCAAAGCTTGGTGTATTATTACACTATAGGTGTAAAAGGGAAGGTGTGAGAAATGACTAGGAAGGAATTTATAAAAATAGTGGACCATAGACTAAGGTTAATCAGGAATGAGGCGGGCTATACCCAGGATAAAATGGCAGGAATAATAGGACTTTCTAAAAAAACCCTAATTCAAATTGAGAAGGGCAGGTCAAGTTTGGGATGGATGGGGGCTGTAGCAGTAGCTAGCTTATTTAAGGATAGTGAGATATTACAGGGAGTCTTAGGGGGGGAGGCCCAAGATATGATTTTATCCCTTGCCTTTGAAAATTATGAGGCTAATTATGAAAATACCATGGGAGGAAGGCTTTGGTGGAAGGATATTAAAAGTGGAGATGAATTTAAGGTCCAGCAAAATATTATTAGTAAGCATTATCGAATTCTAGACAAAAATGATAGGAGGATGTCATCATCCTTTGATATTGAATATATTCTTAAAAGGTTGGAGGAATTAGAGGGGGAATAGTGATGGTTACAAGCATATTAAGAAGAAGTATTTTGGGGAAAAAGGATAAGTTTCTATTTAAGAGATATAGGGAGGGGAGTATTGATTTTGATAGTATAAAGGATGGGATAGGCCTATATGTACATATACCTTTCTGTAGCAGTATCTGCCCCTATTGCCCCTATAATAAAATCCTTTATGACAAAAGAAAGGCGGACCTATATAAGGGGGCCTTGATGAAGGAAATAGATATGTTTAGGGATAGGGTGGGCAATAAAAAAATTTCATCCCTGTATTTTGGCGGGGGAACTCCTGGTCTATTGGTTGATGAGATAGGGGAGCTTGTAGACTATATTAGGGAAAACTATGGCTTCAATGGTGATATTGGGATAGAGCTACACCCTAAGGGTCTTAGTCCCCAAATATTAGGCCAATTAAAGGAAATGGGAGTCAACATGATTAGTTTGGGAGTTCAGACCTTTAGGGAGGATATACTAAAGTTTCTTGGGCGGGATTATGGAATAAAGGATATAGAAGAGGCAATAAATTTAATTAAATCCTATGAATTTCAATGTGTAGATATAGATATTATGACCAATTTGCCAAATCAAAGCCTAGAGGATATTGAGAGGGATGTTAAAAAGGCTTATAGCTATGGTGTTGACCAACTATCAATCTACCCCCTGATTGTTTTTCCAATGACCAAGCTGGACAAAATCATTAGGGACAATCAGATTATTAGATTTAGTGGACTGGAGGAGAGGAAGATTCTCCAAGTAATTGATTCTATATCCGAAAAAGCTGCCTATAAAAGGACTTCCATATGGACCTATTCTAAGGATAGGAAAAACCGTTATAGCTCTGTTACCAGGGAAAATTTTATAGGTTTTGGGGCCGGTGCCAGTTCCCACTTTGACAATTATTTTTATCTTAATACCTTTAATGTGGATGCCTACATAGAGGCCCTAGACAGGGGTGACCTGGCAATAAATCTTGTAAATTATATGACAGATAGGGAAAAGATGATTTTTTGGATTTTTTGGCGGTCTTATGATGGTTTAATTGAGGGAGACAGATTCAAAGTCTTGTTTAAAAAAGATATGGAAGAGGAATTTAAGTTATTATTTTTTCTTTTTAAATTTTTAAATATGGCAAAAAAGAAAGGGGATAAATACATTTTAACAGAGAGGGGAAGGTTTGCCTATCACTTGGTGGAAAAACAATATTCCATCCATTATTTAAATTATTTATGGGAAAGATCTATGTTAGATCCATGGATACAAGAGGTTAGAATATAGGAAACTAGTCTATAGGGCTATAATTTCTAGGAAGGTTTTTTAGAGTCAGGGCCAATATAAAATATCACCCAGGAATAGGATTTGTCCTGGGTGAATAGTTGACAATTCTATAATTCTATTTTATAAAGCTATCAAAATATCCCTGAATATAGACCATGGGGGTACCCTTGTCGCCACTACCGGAGGTTAGGTCACTTAAGGAACCTAACAAATCGGTAATCCTTCTAGGTGTGGTCCCTAGTGCCTCTGCATCCTCAATTGAGTCACATTCTCTTTCCTTTATATAATCAGAAATAGCTTTTTTAAGTGCATCCCCCTTTAGGTCTGCAAAATTATTATCAGCCAGATATTTTAACTTAATTTCATTGGGAGTGCCCTCGAGTCCTGGAGTGTAGGCTGGTGACACAATAGGGTCTGCCAGTTCCCAGATTCTTCCCACAGGATCCTTAAAGGCTCCATCACCATAAATCATAACTTCCACAGTCTTACCCGTTTTTTCCTTAAGGACTTTCTGGATTTCATCAACAATTCTTTGGCAGTCTCTAGGGAACAATTTAATACTGTTTTCAGTGGCAGAATTGGAACCTAAAAGGCCATAAATTTCATTATAGCCGTTGCCATCTATTGGTTTTCTCAATAAATCTTCTAGATTATAAAGTTTTTTGGCACCCTCTGCCTGTAAAATTCCTTTAGTCCTTGCCCTGGAATGAACATCACAGGTAAGGACACTTTTTGTATAGTTCAAGATACTTCTAGGATTATTTGAAAATATAATCTCACATTCTATGCCATACTCCTCCACCAGGGATTTATAATAATCAATATAATCTAAGCCAGTAAAGGGATGTATACTTTGGCCGAAATAATCACGGAACTCCTTTTCAGTTAAGAGATCAGTCCAGGGGTTGACACCCTTTTCATCTAATTCTTCTATATCCACCAGGGGGTTGCCTACCTCATCAGAGGGGTAACTCAACAAAAGGACTATCCCTTTGGCCCCCTTTGCAATACCACGGAGGCAAATAGAAAAACGGTTACGGCTCAGGATAGGGAAGACAATACCAATGGTGTCCTGGGCAAACTTATCCTTAATATCCTTGGCAATGGCATCAATGGTTGCATAATTCCCCTGTGCCCGGGCAAGAACGGACTCAGTTATAGCCAAGACATCCTTATCCCGAATTTGGAAACCCTCAACCTTAGAGGCCTTCAAGACACTATTAACTGCAATCTCTACTATACTATCCCCCTCACTAATGATGGGGGTGCGTAGACCCCTAGCAACGGTTCCTACAACTCTTTCCATTTATCATCTCTCCTCATTAATTACAATGTCCATCAAGGATTTTTACTATACTTGTACTATACACTATTTGCATGGTATAAGTAAAGGAAGGCTAGGGATTAGGCACAATAATAGGGGCCTATAATCAGCAAACTGTCTGTAGGGGAGCCTGCTTAGGATTTTGGAAAAATAATGATTAGTTTAAATAAATCCCCATCTATAACAATTTCTAAATTAGATTCTTGTAATTCTGCAAGACTTTTTGCAATGGATAGGCCTAAGCCCGATCCCTGGCTGGTACGGGCAGAATCCCCCCTTACGAATCTTTCTGTGATTTCCGTGGCATCAAAGTTCATTTCATAGGAGGAAATATTTTTAAAGGTAAAGCTAACATCTTCCTCCCCTTCTTCTACGTCAATGTAGACCCTTGAATTGGGCATGGAATATTTTAAAATATTACCCATGATGTTTTCAAAAATTCTATTGGTTTTTTGCCCATCCAGAAGGCATATAATCTTTTTATCGGGCATATTTACCCTCATCTTTAGGGAGGATTTATTTATCTTCTCCTCCAATTCACCTAGACTTTGTCTAAATAGGGCTATTACATCAACCTCATCTAGATGGAGCTCTATATTTCCACTACTGGCCTTACTGGCTTCAAAAAGGTCTTCAATTAAAAGCTTTAGCCGTTTTGCTTTTTTGTCTAGGATATTAATATATTTCTTTTGTTCATCAATAGTATTATCTTGGTTTTTTAATAAATCAATATAGGTGATAATGGAGGTGAGGGGGGTTTTAAGGTCATGGGAGACATTGGTAATTAACTCGGCCCTCATCCTTTCACTTTTGGTTTCCCTGTCTACCGCCAACTGGAAGCCAGCCTTTATATTATTTAAATTCTTAGCTATGGGGCTTAACATATCCATATTCTCATCTAGTTGGATATCAAAATCCCCCTGGGCTAATTGAAGACTTGCCTGGTTTAAATCCTGGATTTTCTCCATAAGGGTCACTAAGTATTTGAATAAAAAGCCACTCCAAAGTATGGCCAATATAAAGGAAAAACTACCTCCTAAGGCAATTAACCATAGGATAAAAAGATTAATTATTAGGCTAATAAAGATTTCCTTATGGGGCCTTTTACTTATGTCAATCCTTGTGATTCTCCTTAAATAGGACCTTAGTTTTCGACCATAATTTAAGAAGAAGCTCCCTAGGAGTGTATTCTCTACAAGACCTTCTCTAAAGCCTACATGATAAATATGTTTAATATATACAAGGGTCAAATAGATAAATAAAAGAGATATAAAGGTTACCGGTATCCCTATAAGGTAAAAATATATATTTGCATCATATAGGATACTGACCAGGTTAGCACTACCTATACTGTGGTCAGACAGGTTAAAATATAGGAAAAGGCCACCGGGATTGACACATAAAAAAAGCAACCATAAAAAACCTTTAATCTCCAAGGGTATCTTAATATAGGCCCGAGAAATAGGAGTCTCTTTTTGCCTAGCATAGGGAAAGGTGAAGGCAAGAATAATAAGGATAAGGATGCTTATGCCCCCTATTATGGCAATAAGAGAAAGGCTAGACCCCCTATCAAGCTGTAATCTCTTCATCCCGTAACTAAAGATATCATCATGTTTATCAAAGCCCTGGGGGACCATATAGGTTATTTGCAAATTAGAATATATGGATGCCTCTTGGCCATCAGGCCTGCTTTGGTCCTCACCATCTATTAGGGGCTCCTCATCTACGGTAAGAGACGGGGAATCCATAAAAATATTGAAAAAACTTGCTTGATTTAGTCTATTTCCTAAGGAACTTTCAATATCCTGGGGCTGGCCCAGATCATCAAATTTTGCATGCAGGTAAAAGTCTACTTTGTCCTTATCTTCAGACATGAAAAGATTATCAGATTCCTCCATATTGCTTAAATTAATACTTTTATCCTTATTAGAAATTAAATAGAGGACATTTTTTACCCCATCATAATCTGGATGGGTCCAGACAGCTCCTTGGCCACTTGATTCAATTAAATGGTTGGTTAAGTCACCTAATTGGCGGATAAAGCTGTAACTTTCAATATATTCCTCCTTGTCATCCTCCTTGGGAAAATGCTTATTTTTAATGGGGCCATAGCTGGCCACAGATATAATTGCCAATATTAATATTAGCGAAAGTATAAACCATGAAGAGGTCATATATTTATTATTTTTCAAATTTGTATCCAATACCCCACACCACCTTTAAGTATTTTGGTTCTCTGGGATTAATCTCAATTTTTTCCCTTATCCGTCTAATATGAACTGTTACTGTATCAGGATTATAGGCGGGTTCATTCCAGACCGATTCATAAATTTCCTCGATTGAAAAAACCTTATTTGGATTTCTCATAAGAAAATAAAGAATTTTATATTCCAGGGGAGTTAGCTTTATTAATTGACCATCAACTAGGACCTCTTTACTATCATCCCTTAACTCAATGCCCCCAATTTTAATATGATTTTCCTTGGGACCATTATTGGAGTAACTAGTATATCTCCTAAGGCATGAATTAATCCTAGCTAGTAATTCCATTGGGTTAAAGGGCTTGGTTATATAATCATCAGCCCCTATATTTAAACCCCATATCTTATCTATGTCTTCTGATTTAGCAGAAAGTATAATTATGGGAACAGTGCTTTTTTCCCTAATTTTGATAGTTGCCCCGCTACCATCTAATTGGGGCATCATAATATCCATCAGTATTAAATGGATATCCTCCTTTTCAAAAATCTTCAAGGCCTCTTTACCGTCATAGGCTTTAAAAACATTATAATTTTGATTTTTTAAATAAATTTCTATGGCATCGGTAATTTCCCTCTCGTCGTCTACTACTAGGATATTATACATGTATAAAACCACCCCTTAACTTCCTTGAGATATCTCATAATATTATCATAGCATATACTTTATAAGTTTTTACTAGCATAATTCTTACAAATTTCTTAAGTTTTTATCATATATCCCTATGAAAAAAATATATTAAATTGAGGTGAAAATATCCATGTTTACTTTTTATCAAAATATGGTCTATAATTTTTTTATTTCCATAGGGGTATTATTGGGCGCCTGTATCTTGGGGGGATTGGCAGCATCTTTTTTAGGCCACCCCCCCTTAAAAACTATGGTTGAATTAAGTGAAAGAATTAAAATTTGGGCCATAGTGGTTGCCTTAGGGGGGACCTTCCCCTCCTTTAGGGTTTTGGAGACGGGGATTTTCCAGGGTGAATTTAGGAGTTTAATTAAACAAATTTTCTATATTTTAAGTGCCATCGCTGGGGCCCATATTATGTATAAGCTTATTTATTATCTTGAGGGCAGTGGAAGATTATGAAAAAAATTAAAAAGTCCTTAGCTATCTTTACTATGGGTCTTTTACTGGGTTTGGTAAGTATGAACCTAGTTAATATGAGAACAATAGACAACTTATATGAATCCCAAAGCCAACTAAACAATCAATTATTAGATAAGGAAATAAAATTAAAAAATCTAACAGCCAGCCTAGAAAGTGAAAAAACTAGAATTGTCAAGAGTTTAATTATAAATGTAGACCTTGAAGGTAATTCTAGCATTGAAGAAGAGATTAGGCAGGAGGTATATTTATTGCTAAAGGATTATATTGGACAGGAATTATGGCGTATAGAGGGGGAGATTATATATAAAATATTGGAGGGACGGATTTTTCAGATAGGGGCAAAGGAAATAAAACTAAGGATAAAATATCTTATTATTCAGGAAGAAATTACCCTTGAAATAATAGCTAGCCTTTTACAAAAGCATTAAAATTGTACTAAAGGGGGGTAAATGCAAATATATTATATAGTAGGTATATTTTTAGACAAATAAATAAGGGGGGAAACAATGCGTATTTTTATTTTCAAACGTAAAAATATTTATATTACATTAGCAATTATTCTCATCCTAGTTGGGGTTTTTATCTTTTGGAATTTCACCAGGGATAAGACTGTTAGTAACCATCCCGGTGTAAGGTACATCTATGGTCACCTAACAGCGGTAGAAGCTAGGGAACTAATCCAGGCCAATGATAAGGTGGTTATTTTGGATGTAAGGAACAAGAAAAAGTACAATAAAGGGCATTTAGAAAATGCCTCTCTTCTTCCTTTAAGAAAGGTATCCAAGGAGCAAAAAGACCTGGACCAGGGTGATATACATTTGGTCTATTGCGACAATGGCAAGGCTAGTAAGAAGGCAGCTAAAATACTAGCAGAGGCAGGCTTTCCGAGAGTTTATTATCTAGTTGGTGGCTATAATGAATGGCCATATGGCATCAGTAAGCCTGTCATTTCTGGAGAGTGAAGATAATTACACAAGGAAATAGAAAATTCCCCTTGTAATCTACCTGGGTATGGGCACATACAAAGGGAAGAGGATACTGCAAGCAGTGAAATTAAATTTTTGTGATTCCCAAGGGATTTACCAACTGTTCACTACTATCAATATGAAGCAACCAGTAGCCGAATTCTCCTTCCTGCTCCTGGTCTTGATAGCAGGGATGCCAGTAGACAAAGCCAGTCTTACCCTTATAAGGTTGTTCTAATTTGGTTTTTTTCCCAGGCATACCATAGATATAGTATTTTACCTTTTGACCCTTATCATAGGCTATACCAAAAATATAATGCTGGTATCTATGGAATTGCCTTTGATAATCTGATATTGCCCTGGGATCAATGTCCTTAGTTTTGGCAAGATCTTCTACATGGGAAATAAAGGGCATATAGGCCCTATGAATTGTTCTTTCATTATAGTGGATTTCCCACCATTTATAATCTTCAAGTTTTTCCTCGAAGGGCTCTATTTGGGGAAAAACCTTTAGAAGGTCCTCAATATAGTTTTGCAATGGGGATACTGTTGCCTGGGTTTTGGGCTGGATACTATCCAGTTTGCTACCCTTGAGGGAAATCTCCTGGGGACCTGCTAGCTCTTCTCCTAATTCTAGTGTTTGATTTATCTCCTTATCTGGGATAGGGAAATGCCCTTCCATGGCTGCTTTCCAATTTAACTTATCCTTATGTATATATCCAACTAGGGGAGCGATTATTTTATTAGTATCCCCCATATTTTCAACGGTTAGGGCTATAAGGTCAAAATCCTTTATAGCTTTTTTTGATCCCTTGACGTTTCCCCTATTAAATCCCCATACTAATTCACCCTTACCCTTGGAGTCAATATTGATGGGACCAATGTCAACAAGAGTATGGTCAGAGGGATGGTCTCCCCTAATTAAATATAGGCGGTATCCTGCCCTCTTATCATCTAATTGTTTCAAATTTTGAAAATATATTGATAGGATGCCTTGGTCTTCCTTATTTTCAATTTTGGCATAACCCTTGGCGCCTGATGATTTTAGCAAACTATAACCCTTATCTTCCTCCTCTAGAATAATGAAATACCTTTCGTATCTTTTCTTCAATTCTTACCCCCCTTATATATAAATAAATTATTAGCCTTTTTATTAATATATGTGTTAGGGGGGGAATAGTTGCAAGAAGAATCTTATAAATTTTCCAGGAGGGTGTTTGTCAATTTTGCAAATTCATGGATAGACAGGGTCTCACCCCTTCTATTGGCATCTATCTGGGCTCTTTGGAAGATATGTCGCAAAAGATTCTTTTCCAGATTTAACTTTCCACTACTTAAGGCATTTAACAGGGTTTTCCTCCTCTTGCCAAAGGCATCCCTGACCATTTGGAAAAACAAGGCCCGGTCCCCTACTTGTACCCTAGGCTCCTTTAAAAGGTCCAATTGGACAAGGGCGGAATAGACTTTGGGTTGGGGCATAAAGGCAGAGGGTGGGATTTCCATAAGCAGCTTGGATTGGCAGTAATATTGGACAGCAATGGAAAGGGAGCCGTACTCCTTAGTAGAGGGTTGGGCTGCCATCCTGTGGGCAACCTCCCTTTGTAACATTATAGTCATGGAGGACATGGGGATTTCCTCCTCTAAAAACCTCATAATTATAGGTGTGGTAGCATAATAGGGGAGGTTTCCTATGACCTTTACCCTGTCTCCTTTAAAATGGTCTAGGATTATCTTATGAATATCAACCTTTAAAATATCACCATGAATAACCTTGACATTATCAAAGGTGGATAGGCTTTCCTCAAGAATGGGAAGGAGATTTTTGTCTATCTCAATTGCCAGCACCTCCTTGGCACTAGAGGCCACAAATTCTGTCAGACTTCCTAAACCCGGCCCTATCTCAATTACATAGTCATCCCCACTAATGCCTGAGGCTGTTACAATATTTTGCAATATATTTTCATCAATAAGAAAATTTTGGCCAAGGCTTTTAGAAAGTCTAAAGTTATGTTTCCTTATTAGTTGCCGCGTCCTTTTGGGTGATGCTATCCTCTTCATTTTTTTCACACCTTTCTAAATATCTCAGGCCCTCTTGCCACTCTTCCCTTTCTATACCATAATTATTTAACCGACTTAGAAATTGCTTGCCATTTGAGTAGCCAATACCCAAAAACTGGCCCAGTATCCTTCTGCGTCTTGATGCCTGAGGGCTGGCTATAAGATTATTATGGGCCAGGTCCTCTAAGCTATAGTTAGTTAGTCGGTCAACCCTTTCTAGGCGGGCCTCCTGCAAGGCAGCTACTATGTCCTCCGGAGAAGCATTCTCTATGCCAATATCCCCATCCTTGCTTGTTTTCTCCCTAGGTAGGAAGGCATGTTTGCAATTAGGTATTTGTGAAGATATTATTTTCCTAATTTTTTCCCCAGCAAAATCCGGGTCCGTAAAAATAACAAGACCCCTTTTTTGGCCTGCAGTTTTTATCTTTTCCATGGTATCGGGCCTTAGGGCGAAACCACCTGTAGCAATAACTTCAGCATCTACAGACCTTTTGATTGCCCCTATATCATCCTTACCTTCAACAATTATAATTTCCTTTATCATACAACACCCCTTTACTAACAATTATAGCGGAGAAATTTATTCTCCGCTACAACTAATTTAATATATATACTTTCACATTTCTTCTTCCAAATCTAAGGGCATCGCTGCGATTTTCAAAGTAGAGATCGATTTTATTGCCCTTAATGGCTCCCCCTGTATCCTCTGCGCTGGCAAGGCCATAGTCGGAGGTGGAGTCCATTGATTCGATATAGAGTTTGCTGCCCAGGGGTATTACCCTTGGGTCAACGGCTACAACACCGGGTCGAACCTTCGTACCGCTCCTAGTAATTCCAAAATAGGGGTCACCTGGCCGTTTTCCTGTACTAGCATAATCAGCAGTATAGGCAGAGGCCTCCATAACAACCACATCCTTATAACGTCTAGTGTCCCCCCTGGAGGTCAGGAGCATTTTAGCTGTTCCCTTTTCCACCAACTCATGGGTGGGCTCCTCCAAAACTTTTTCGTATAAGGGCTTTTTTTCTAGCTGGATACCATTTTCATAAGTAAGTTCAAAGGTAATTTCTTTGCTACCGGCCTTACCCTCTTGGATTAAATTTGTCTTTCCATAATCCATAGAGTCATTATACTTGGCCCTTATCTGATAGGGGATCTCCTCCCTTTCAGTAACTATTTCCTTAGTGACTCTGACAAGTTCAATGTCATCTCCTGGTCCTATCTTACTTTTGAGACCAGGCTCTACCCTGTCTTCCTTAGATAGTTTTATATCGAGTGAATTTAACAAATCCTCCACTGTATTTTCAGCCGTTTTGATGACTTCTTTCTCTTGACCCTGTATTAGATTAACTTCAAAGGCCCTGCTTACTACAACCCTCGCACCTCTTGTCAATTTTTCTTCTAGCCCTGGTGTAACCTTATCTTCTTTAGCCATTTGGATGCCTCTTTTAACCAACAGGCCCTCTACATTGCTAGAGAAGCTAGTAATTTTTGCCTCTTCCCCATCACAAACCAGGACCACCTCTTTCCTAATAGCCATAATAGAAAAAGCTAGCACTATAAGGGCTATTAGTCCAGTAGCAATGAAGGTTTTTTTCTTGTTCCTAGTAAAAAAACCTTCACTACTAGAAAAGCTTTCCATAAATATTCCTCCTGTTTTTCCACATTTCTAATATTATATTAAGAAATAATTATTTAATAATAGAAATTGTGTATTTTTCCTAGGTAAATTAATCCAATTAATTTTCAACTAGGAAATAACTCATAATAGTGTATGACATGAAAACCTTTTTGTCAATAGATATTTCCACCATTTGGGATATGAGTCAATATTAAGTATACTTGGATTATTGCCAAATGAGAGGATTCTATTCCTTATAATTTTGTCGATTTCCCGGGAAATACAGGAAAAAAGGCAAAAGAAAAGGGAGGATGGTAAGTCCATCCCCCCCTATTTAAATATTTTCTATAAGGCTAGTTCAGCCATTGTATCATCTAAGGAAACAATATCTTCATCCTTAATCTCTGGGAAAGTAACTGGCTCATTAAAATCATAATAGTCAAAGCTACCAGTACTTACCGCAAAATTTTCTATTGTACCCATCATCATATACATAACTTGATTTATATCCATTTTCTCAATTAATTTACTCTCTTTATTTATAAAATATTTATATTCAATCTCCATATCCATATTTTTAATCATTTCAGAAATGAAGGCCTTCATTACCGCTGCCATTTCATCTTCTGATGGGATTTCATCACTTGCCCCCATCATATCAATAGAAAGATCTAGGATTTTATCTAAAATCTCATCAACAGTTTCCTTTATACTATCACTATCAATGGTTGTAAAAAGCACATAGTATTCATTATCGTCGATTATTTGGTCCGGTAGATATGTGGCCTTTACACCAAAGAGCTCCATTTGTTGCTTGGATATACCTGGGCTCTGCTCCATATTCATACCCAATAATTCTTCAAGTTCCTTCATCATAGGATCAAGATCTTGCCTAATCCACTTATCTTCACCAGGCAATTTCATATACATATTATAATTATCCATTAATATTTCTGAACTTGTTTCTATTTCCTCATCCTCTATACCCATGGCAATATTGTTTACAATATAAACTATATTGTTTTCCTGGTCCATGATGGCATCCATTTGCATTACTACCGCTGACTCTGC
This sequence comes from uncultured Clostridiaceae bacterium, assembly GCA_964390055.1. Taxonomy (GTDB): domain Bacteria; phylum Bacillota; class Clostridia; order Peptostreptococcales; family Natronincolaceae; genus CAYMGQ01. The sequence goes on along the minus strand of CAYMGQ010000013.1, from coordinate 12,345 downwards.
CTCCACAGGGTTTTCTTCATCTGTTTTGTCTACAATATTTGATATTACATCCATTTCTAGATTGTACTTCAATGTTTTAAGCTCTAATAAATTATCAGAGGCCTTTTCCAAGATTTCTGGGGCGGTCATGCCTTCCCTTGTAAAAACGGGTTTTGCCCTAGCTACAAGCTCTTGCAAGTCGGTAATAGTAATTGCTTCCTGCGGATTTAGGGCCTGATCTTCCAGGTCAATAATATTTTCCATTATTGCATAGGTTAGGTAGGCTTTAGCCCAATCTGATACTTTATCACTATCTGGGAAAACTAAGTATTCCTCTATGGCATCAGGTGTGACCCTTGTATTTATATCTAAGTCTATAAAACTCTTTATTACCATAGTTATTGCCTGTTCCCTGCTTACAATTCCTTCAGGATCGAAGTTTCCATCATAACCGGAAACTATTCCTAGGGAGGTTGCGGTTTCAACAAAACTAACATCTTCATCTTCCGTAACATCACTAAAAGAGCTGGTAATATACTCCTCAACTTGGATATTATTCAAATCTAGCAAAGTTTTAACAAAGTCTAGCCTAGTTAAGGGAGTTTGATTTGCATCTGCAAAGACTGGCCCTATGGCGGAAATAATTAAAATAAGGCTTAAAGCCAATGCAATTTTTGTTCTTTTCATATTCTTCTCTCCTTTTTTTAATTTCATTACAAATAGCTTGAATTACAGCTAATAACATTCCAATTGTATCAAGATTGTTGCAAGTTTTCAATAGACGCTATGTCCTAGATATGGTGGCAATAGGATGGGGGGAATGGGGGCCTAGCTTGAAAATTAGCCATCCCTAAAGGGATGGCCATTAAATTCAAGATAAGATTACAATTTTATTACATATCTATAAAAAACAGGCTTAACTAATATTAAATAGTTTTTTTGCATTTTCTGTGCTTTGTTCTGATACCTCCTGGAGAGAAATTCCCTTTGCCCTGGCAACCTGTTCTGCTACATACCTTACATAGGCAGGTTCATTGCGCTTGCCCCTATGGGGTTCAGGTGTCAAGTAGGGGGCATCAGTTTCTATTAAGAGCCACTCTAGGGGGATTTCTTTGGCTAGGTCATATGCCCTGGCAGCATTTTTAAAGGTTATTGGGCCAGCTAGGGAAATATAAACCCCCATCTTTATATATTCTCTGGCTAATTCCACACTACTAGAGTAGCAATGCATTACACAGCCCATGTCACCGGCATTATACTCCTTTAAGATATCAAAGACCTTGCCATGGGCATCCCTGCTATGGATGATAATAGGGAGTTTTACCTCCTGGGCCAATTCTATTTGTTTTTTAAACCATTTCTCCTGCTCCTGCCTTGGGGAAAGGTCTCGGTAGAAGTCCAGGCCAATCTCTCCTATAGCTACTACCTTATTCCTATTGGTTAGAGACTTGAGGATGGCTAGGGTATTTTCATCCATATTTTTTGCATCATGGGGATGGACCCCTACAGCGGCATAAATCATATCATATTTTTCTGCAAGGTTTACAGCAGCAATGGAAGAATTTAAATCTGCCCCTGGATTAAGAATATACTTTACCCCATTATCTCTAGCATGTTCTAATACCAAATCCCTATCCCTAGAGTATCGGTTATCGTCTATATGGGCATGGCTATCAAATAACATAATTGGAATCCTCCTTATATATAATGAAAGCATATTTAGTAATTTATATAAATATTGTCCCTAATTTACTATATCATATAAAAGAATTAAATATGGCCAGCCTTAGTCGGCCCTAGGTAAATTTTGGGTTAGGACTTTATTTTCCCCATATATATATATATAATAGAGATATTTAGACTTTAATTTATGGGAAAAGAATATCTTGAATACAGGATTGTAAAAATGGTAAACTGTAAAAAGGAATTACTACTTATATTTGCTATTATCTTTTAAATGGGAGGTAAAATCTGGAAATGAAAATTCTTATAGGAGAAAGTTATGAGGATATTAGTAGAAAGGCAGCTTTAATTGTTGCTAGTCATCTTATATTAAACCCCCGATTGGTCCTAGGATTAGCCACCGGCAGTACACCAATAGGGATATATAAAGAATTGGTTACCATGTTTAAAAGGGGTGATATAGACTTTTCTCAGGTCACTACTTTTAACCTTGACGAATACTGTGGTCTATCAAGGGAAGATGAGAACAGCTATTACTTTTATATGAGGAAGTATTTATTTAATTACCTTAATATACCGGCCCAACAAGTACATACTCTGGAGGGACAGGCGGAAAATATACAGGATGAGTGTTTAAAGTATGAGCAGGAAATTAATAGGGCTGGGGGGATTGACTTACAGTTGTTAGGAATTGGAACAAATGGTCATATTGGCTTTAATGAGCCCAATAGCAAACTTAGCACTGTAACCCACCTAGTTAACTTAACACAAAAAACAATAAGGGACAATAGCCGTTTTTTTGAAAGTGTTGAGGATGTTCCAACTAGAGCCCTTTCTATGGGAATGGGAACTATAATGAAGGCCAAAAAAATCCTTTTAATTGCTAGTGGTGAAAATAAGGCCAAGGCTATTAGGGGGATGACCAGCGGATATTTGGACCCCAAGGTACCGGCCTCCCTCCTACAGGCCCATGGGGATATAACCCTAATATTAGATAGGGAGGCAGCTTCACTAATTGAAAAGAAATAAAAAGGAAGCACCTTTTATTCTTAAAATAAATGGGTGCTTCCTATATTACTTAGTTATTCAACTTTAACAATCCATCCCTCTGGTCCCTCTATATCACCGAATTGTATACCATAGAGTGTGTCGTATAGCTTTTTGGTAATGGGGCCAACTTCTTCTTCACTATGGAATACATGGAGCTTGCCCTTGTATTCAATAGCACCTATAGGGGTAATGACTGCAGCGGTCCCGCAGGCTCCGGCCTCCTTGAACTCCTCCAGCTTATCTATATATACATCTCTTTCCTCAACTTCCAAGCCTAGATATTCCTTGGCTATGTGGAGTAAGGAATATTTTGTGATGCTGGGGAGTATGGAAGGGGAATCTGGTGTTACAAACTTATCATCTTTGGTAATTCCAAAGAAATTTGCTGCTCCCACTTCCTCGATTTTTGTATGGGTTAGGGGGTCAAGATAAATGCAATCGGCAAAACCCTTTTCAACGGCTAATGAATTTGGGTATAGGCTACCGGCATAGTTTCCGCCTACCTTAGCTGCCCCAGTACCATAGGGGGCGGCCCGGTCATATTCACTAACTATGAAATTTACAGGGGTCAACCCACCCTTGAAATAGGGGCCAACTGGAATACAAAAGACACAAAAGATATACTCAGGTGCTGGACTAACCCCTATGTTATCACCCACACCTATCATAAAGGGTCTTAAATAAAGGGTGGCACCAGTGCCATAGGGTGGCAGGTAGGCCTCATTTGCCTTGACAACTTGCCTACAGGCATCAATGAATTGGTCTACAGGCAGTTCTGGCATTAGGATACGTCTACAACTATCCTGCATACGCTTAGCATTTTGGTCGGGCCTAAAGAGCTGTATAGTACCGTCGCTAGCACGGTAAGCCTTCATGCCCTCGAAGCATTGTTGTCCATAATGGAGGGCTGTGGAACCTTCACTTATGGTTAGTTGATTATCTTCAACTAGTTTGCCTTCATCCCATTTACCATTTTTCCACCTGGAAATATAACGAAAATCGGTTTTTATGTAGCTAAAACCTAAATTACCCCAATCAATATCTACTTTTTTACTCATTAAAATCCCTCCATCCATAATTTTTTTACCCGTCTTGAAGAATAGGGCAATATAATATATACTATTATACCATAATAATTGGTAATGCAAGGAACTTTCCCTCCTAGCAAAAATGGTATAATGGCCTTAAGAGGGGTTAGAATTTTTAACAGGTATAATTTTATGGAGGATTTATCCTTATAGATGGCAAAAAGTTTCTTTTTCATTAAATGGGGTATGAGATTTTCTATAGTTGTAAGGATTAATATGGTAGGTATTTTAGATATTTTAGAAATATCCCACCCTAGGCAATAGGGTGGATAGTATTGGAGTTGAGTTTATGAAACTATGTTGTATATGCAATAAAAATGTAGCCGTAGTATTTGCTACAAAATTTGAAAACGGCAAGTCCACCATGAAGGGCATATGTATTCCCTGTGCCAAAAAAATGGGATTACCTGTTGTCAAGCAAATTATGGAGCAAACGGGAATGACCGAAGAAGAAATAGATAATTTGATAGAGGGCATGGATGCTGGCATGGGGGATGGGGAGGAGTTAAATATAAATTCCCAGGAAAGTTACAAGTCCCTATTGGACTTATTTAAGGGTGTTAGTATAAATAAGATTAAGGAGGAGTCAGACGGACAAACTCCTGAAAGGGAAGGCAAGCCCAAGGCTAGTAAGGCAAACAACAAAAACAAGAGAAATATGGGAAAGAGGAAAAAGAAAAAATTTCTTGATAGCTATGGGGATAATCTAACCGCAAAGGCCAGCAGGGGTCAGCTGGATAAAATAATAGGAAGACAAGCAGAAATAGATAGAATGGTACAAATATTAAATAGGAGGACAAAAAACAATCCAATTCTAATTGGTGAGCCTGGGGTAGGAAAAACCGCCATTGCAGAAGGGTTAGCCGTAAAAATAGCTGAAAGGCAAGTCCCAGTTAAATTATTTAATGCAGAAATTTACCTGCTGGATTTAACGGCTATTGTGGCAGGCACCCAGTTTAGGGGCCAATTTGAAGGTCGGATGAAATCCATTATTAATGAGGCCCAGGAGTTGGGCAATATAATATTAGTAATTGATGAGGTCCACAATATTATGGGGGCCGGTGAAGTCCATGGGGGAGTAATGAATGCGGCAAATATTTTGAAACCGGCCTTAGCCAAGGGAGATATACAGGTTATTGGGGCTACTACTTTAGAAGAGTATAGAAAACATATAGAGAAAGATGCAGCCTTAGAGAGACGATTCCAACCGGTCTTGGTAGAGGAACCTTCCCTAGGGGAAACAGTAGAAATTTTAAAGGGGATAAAGGGCTATTATGAGGAATATCATAGGGTTAAGATACCTGATGAAATTTTGGAGTCGGTTGTAAAGCTCTCGGAAAGGTATATAACGGACAGGTTTTTACCCGACAAGGCAATAGATGTTATAGATGAAGCTGGTTCAAGGGTAAATCTAAACAATCTAAAGCTAGCTGAATTGGAAGTTTTAAGGGAGCAACTTGATATAATACAGGAAAAGAGGGAAATTCTAACCCGAGAAAATAAATTTGAAGAAGCAGCCCAGTGCAAGGTAGAAGAATGTATGATTACAGATAAAATTGAGGTCTTGGAAAAGGAATGCCAGCAGATACAAGTTTCCATTGAGGATATAGGAGGGGTTATTGAAGGCTGGACTAAAATCCCCGTGCAGAAAATTACCAGACAGGAGGCAGAAAACCTCCTAGACTTAGAAAGTAACTTGCATAAAAGGCTTATAGGCCAGGAAGAGGCAGTTAGTAGTTTGGCTAGGGCCATAAGACGGAATAGGTCTGGTTTTAGGCAAAGGAATAAGCCCACATCTTTTATATTTGTTGGGCCAACAGGAGTTGGAAAGACAGAATTGGTTAAGGCCTTGGCCCAGGAGCTTTTTGGGGATGAAGAGGCTATGATTAGGATGGATATGTCTGAGTATATGGAAAAGCATACGGTATCTAAATTAATTGGAGCCCCGCCGGGATATGTAGGATATGACCAGGGGGGACAATTAACGGAAAAAGTTAGAAGAAGACCCTATTCAGTAATACTTCTAGATGAGATTGAGAAGGCTCACCCTGACGTCTTTAATGTCTTGCTCCAAGTCTTAGAGGATGGCCGACTAACCGATAGCCATGGAAAAAAGGCTAATTTCGATAACGCAGTTATTGTCATGACCTCCAATGTAGGGACCCAGTATAAGTCCTCCACCATTGGTTTTGGCAGGAGGGGTTATGAGGAGATAGAGGCAAAAATTAGGGAACAATTAAGGGAGACCTTCCGGCCTGAATTTTTGAATAGGATTGATGAAATAATAGTATTTGACAAGTTAAAAAAGGAAGAACTTTATCAAATCATTGACCTTATGCTAGAGGAGGTCTTAGAAGGGGTCAAGGACAAGGGAATGACTTTAGAGCTAACCAATGAGGTCAAGGATTATATACTGGAAAAGGGTTATGATGATAGGTACGGGGCTAGACCCCTGAGGAGGACTATACAGAGGTATGTTGAAGATGAAATAGCGGAAAAGTACCTCCAGGGTAAACTTCAGGAGGGTAGTCACATAAAGATGTTGCTAGCGGATAAAAAGATAAAAGTAAAAATATAAAGGGCTATACAGGGCTATTAAAATACAATGGTATTCTAAGGGCCCTGTATTTTTTTATTGAAAGGGTGGATTAATTAAGCTTTTTAAGGGCTTTAAAGCTAGGGCCCTCTATAATTTCCCCATCTATAGAATATCTGGACCCATGACATGGACAATCCCAGCTAATTTCGGCATCATTCCAGTGGACTTCACAGCCCATATGTCCACAGGTGGTATCTACTATATGGAGGTCTCCCTGGTCATCCCTATAAACGCCCACCCTCCTGCCCTCAATCTCAAAGACCTTGCCCTGGCCCGGCCCTACCCCCTCTTCCATTTCCGGCGTTAGGATCTTGCCAGAAATAAAGTTGCGGGCCACATCCACAGTTTGCTTGATAAAATTTTTAGTTGCTGGCATAGAGGGTGTAATCCTGGATGGATTATAGATAGACTCCCATGGACTTTGACCCCTTGTAATTAAATCCTTTAATAGAATGGCAGCTACCATGCTGGTAGTCATGCCCCATTTTTGGAAACCTGTTGCAAGATAAATATTGGATGTGATAGGGCTAAGGGGGCCAATATAAGGCAGGCCGTCTGGGGTGGAATGGTCTTGGGCCGACCACCGGTAATGAATTTCCTCTAACTCAAATAATCCTTGGGCAAAGTTTATCAAATTGTTATAGTGGTCCATGATATTTTTACCATGGCCTGTTTTGTGGTGCTCACCACCAATGAGAACTAGGTCTTTATCGGCAAAATTTTGGGAGCGTAGAGATCTGCTGGGTTCCTCAGCATTAATATACATACCTGGGGGAAATTTTTCTTTTATAGTTGCCCCCAGTATATAGGACCTTTCAGGATAGAGCCTGGTGAAATAAAGGCCAGCCCTATCATAAAAGGGAAAGTGGGAGGCCACAATAACCCGGTCTGCCTTTATTTTATGACCCTGGGAACTTATAACAGATAAACTACCATCCCTATCGATATCAACAATCTTTGTTTGTTCGAAGATATAACTAGCATCTCCAGGAATTTCTTTGGCAAGGGAGAGGAGAAACTTCCTGGGGTGGAATTGGGCCTGGCCCTCAAATTTTATTGCAGCCTTTATGGGGAGGGCTAGGGGGATTTCTTCCATATAAGAGGCTTGGATTCCCAAGGAGGATGCAATAGTGGTTTCATCCATGATTTGTTGGATATAATCTTGAGATTGGGTGAAAATATAGGAGGGTTGCCAGGAAAAATCACAGTCTATACTTTTTTCCTCAACTAGACGAGCAATCATCCGTATGGCCGATTGGTTGGCATCAGCATATTGCCTAGCCTGGGCTTCTCCTAGGTCCTTCTTTATTTTGCTGTAGATTAGGCCATGCTGGGAGGTTATTTTAGCTGAGGTATGGCCAGTAGTACCCTTAACTATCCTATCTGCCTCCAGGATGATAACCTTTAAACCAGCCTCTTTCAATAATAGGCCGGTGGTAATCCCTACCATGCCACCACCTATAATGGCTACATCTGTTTCCATATCCTCTAGGAGGGGGGGATAGTCTGTCTCCTCTGTAGAATCAATCCAAAAGGACTGGGGATTGGTATTTAAGATACTTTTCATCATTGTTTTAGTCTCCTTATTAGTTTAATTTTTTATGCAAGGGAAATCAGGAAATATTTTTCCCCTCTTTTGCCCTTGATATTCCATTAATGTGATAAAAAAGACCTCCTAGCCCTTGGATAACTATAGACAATATTAGCCCATCAAGTTACATTTGCTGCTGGCCGGTAAACCGGTCCACATAGGGAATTTTGAAGTAGTTCGTGGAAAAATAGTGGATTATATGATATATTTATACTGATATGAAAATAATATTTAAAAAGTAGAAAAGGAAGGTAATAACATGGACAAGCAACCCGTAGCTTCAAACTTTATTAGGAATATTGTTATTGAGGATTTGGAATCGGGAAAACATAAAGAGATTATTACAAGATTTCCACCTGAACCAAATGGTTATTTGCATATAGGACATGCCAAGGCAATTACATTAAACTTTGAACTAGCTGCTGAATTTGGCGGAAGGACACACCTTCGTTTTGACGATACAAACCCCCTAAAGGAGGAGGTAGAATATGTAAAGTCTATTAAGGAGGATGTTAGCTGGTTAGGCTTTGAATGGGATGAACTATATTTTGCCTCTGATTACTTTCAAGAGATGTATGAGAGGGCAATATTACTTATAAAAAAGGGTAAGGCCTTTGTTTGTGACTTAACTCCGGAGGAGATTAGGAAGTATAGGGGAACCCTAACTGAGCCCGGAAAGGAAAGCCCCTACCGCAATAGGAGTGTAGAGGAAAACCTAGACCTTTTTGAAAGAATGAAAAAGGGAGAATTCCAGGAGGAAGAGAGAGTTTTAAGGGCAAAAATAGATATGGCATCACCTAATATGAATATGAGGGATCCGGTAATATACAGGATCCTACATGCTGAACATCATAACACTGGTGATGAGTGGTGTATCTATCCCATGTATGACTATGCCCACCCCCTAGAGGATGCCATTGAGGGCATAACCCATTCCCTTTGTTCTTTGGAATTTGAGGACCATAGGCCCCTGTATGACTGGGTAATTAGGGAATGTGAGACCGAAAGCCAACCCCAACAAATTGAATTTGCTAGACTAAATATTACTAATACCCTTATGAGCAAGAGGAGGCTAAAGGTATTGGTAGATGAAAAGATAGTAGATGGGTGGGATGACCCCAGGATGCCCACTATATCTGGCCTTAGAAGGAGGGGTTATACTCCAGAAGCCATTAGAAATTTCTGCAGGGCTATAGGGGTTGCCAAGGCAAATAGTGTAGTAGATGAAAGGATGTTGGAGCATTTCATAAGGGAGGATTTACACCAGAAGGCCCCAAGAACCATGGCAATATTAAGGCCATTGAAGGTAGTAATAACAAACTATCCTGAGGGGCAAACAGAGATGCTGGATGCAGAAAACAATCCTGAGGATCCTAGTATGGGGATTCGACAAATACCCTTTTCAAGAGAGATTTATATTGAAGAGGAAGACTTTATGGAAGACCCACCAAGGAGATACTTTAGGCTTTTCCCTGGCAATGAAGTAAGGTTAAAACATGCCTACTTTATAAAATGCAACGATGTAATTAAGGATGATGAAGGCAATATTATAGAATTACATTGTACCTATGACCCCGAGACCAAAAGCGGGACAGGTTTTACGGCTAGGAAGGTAAGGGGAACCATACATTGGTTGAATGCAAATAATGCCAAGCCTGCAGAATTTAGATTATATGAACCCTTAATTTTGGATGAAAATGTGGATGAGGGCAACTTTATCGAAAGAGTTAACCCAAACTCCTTAGAAATTCTAAAGGGTTATGTAGAAAAAAACATGGAAGGTGTAAAGGCCCAGGACAAGTTTCAGTTCTTTAGGCATGGATATTTTAATGTGGATCCCAAATATACAAGGGGGGACAGGCTAGTATTTAATAGGACTGTTTCCTTGAGGAGTTCCTTTAAAATTTAAAATAATAAATATTTTATACTATAGGACCATCTAGCTGGATAAATAGATGGTCTTATTTTTTGCCAATTCCTTCAAATATAGAGGTATTTCCAGAATTTTGTATAATTACTAAGAGTATGGGGAAAATTTTGTGGGTTTAGCAAAGGAAATGGATTATAATGTTATATAGGAGTTAATTAAGTTTAAGAGAATGGAGGAATATACTTGACATTACTTATAAATGAGCCTTCTAAAAAAGATGGGCTTTATAAGGATATAATTTTAGGGGATGGTAGGGATATCTATTTTTATCTAAATGCAATAGAAGAGCCTATTATTATAATTGAGCCCACTAACTATAAAGTTTTATTTGCCAATGACTGTGCAAGGAGTAAAATCCCAAATCTTGAAAAGGGGCCTTGTTGGCAGGCCTTTGGATACTCAGGGCCCTGTTCTGTACCCCATGCTTGCTATCAGGCTAAAGTTTTGCAAGCTCAGGCTAAGGATGGGGTTTGGAGGGAACATAGGGTTAGCAAAATTGACCTGGGAAATAAGAAGGTGATAGTGGAAATATTTAGAGATATAAGTGAAGAAATAGAAATAGAGTTGGAAAGAAAGAGGAAGAGCAATTTGGTTTCAATGGCATCCCATGAACTAAGGACCCCCCTTAATATTATACTATCTACCATACAACTTTTAGAAAAATATGATGACAATTGGACATCTCCTAATACATTTAAACACACCCAACGGATAAAAAAGGCAGCTAAACGAATAAATACCCTTCTGGAAGATATATTACTGTTAGAAAAAACTAAGGCTAAGCAGGTAAGATTTAACCCCCAGCCCATAGATATAGTAAATTTAAGCAAATCTGTTATTGATGGCTTAGAAAGTTGTGATAAGATAAGCCATGAAATTATATTTAAGAGTAATAAGGCTTTTTTTACGGCAAGAGTGGATGAATTTCTTATCACCACTATTTTGAATAATTTATTGAGTAATGCTAGCAAATATTCTAGGGAGGATAAGGAGGTTAGGATTGACTTAGATATTGGTAAGACTAATATGGCCTTTACAATAAGGGATGAGGGGATAGGGATACCCCTTGAGGAACAAAAGCATTTATTTGAAACCTTTTACAGGACTTCCAATGTAGGAAGGGTTAAGGGTATGGGTTTAGGCCTGACTATTGTTAGAGATTTTGTACATATACATAGGGGTAGTCTTGAATTTACAAGTGCAGAGGGAGAGGGAACCACCTTTGTAGTAAAGATACCCATAGAATAAAATAAAGGCCCATAAATTAATAGATGCCTGGGTAGATTCTCAGGCATCTAATACTATTCCTTGCCCCTTAGGGGTATCTCCTCTAAATTATATGGGGTAGTTTGGTATACATAATAATTTAACCAGTTGTTAAAGAGTAGGTTTGCATGGCCCCTCCAGTTGACAACTGGTGGTTTTGAGGGATCATCGTCAGGAAAATAGTTTCTTGGCATTTCTATGGTTTTACCAGCATTTACGTCCCTGTCATACTCTGCTTTTAGGGTTGTAGGGTCGTATTCGGAATGGCCGGTTACAAAGATTTGCCTCCCATCCTTTGAGGCAATAATATAAATACCACCCTCCTTGGATTCAGATAGGATATCCAACTGGGGATTCTTTTCTATATCACTTTTTCTTACCTCGGTATGACGAGAATGGGGTGCAAGAAAGACATCATCAAAACCCCTTAATATGTCCACATTATTCTTATTTATAGTGTGGGAGAAGATACCGAAGACCTTATTGTCTAGGGGATATTTGGGAATATTATAATGGTGATAAAGGGCAGCCTGGGCCCCCCAACAAATATGAAAGGTTGAGGTAACATTGGTCCTAGTCCAGTCCATAATCCTAGTTAATTCCTCCCAATATAAGACTTCTTCAAATTCCAGATGTTCCACGGGTGCCCCAGTAATAATAAAGCCATCAAACTTTTCATCCTTTATATCATTAAAGGTTTTATAAAAGGTGGCTAAATGATCTGCTGGAGTATTTTTTGATTGATAACTTTCTGGATGTAACAGAACAATATCTACTTGGAGGGGGGAGTTACTCAAAAGCCTTAAAATTTGGATTTCGGTAGTGATTTTTGTTGGCATCAAATTTAAAATTCCAATTTTAAGGGCTCGGATATCCTGACTCAAGGCTCGGCTCTCCTTCATATAAAAAATATTTTCCTTGGACAAAACTTTAGCTGCGGGCAAATTATTAGGTATTTTTACAGGCATTAATATCTTCCTCCTTTGTAAACAATATAAAAAGCCTCTCCCAGATGTAGGAGAAGCTTTTGCATTCATAATAAGACTCTTCCTCTCATCTCTTAGGTAGGTTGCACCTACAGGATTTAGCACCATACATAATTTTATGCTGGTTGCCGGGCTTCATAGGGCCAGTCCCTCCGCCACTCTTTATAAGAGTT
>CAYMGQ010000012.1:0-65274 GCA_964390055.1 uncultured Clostridiaceae bacterium | reverse complement strand
ATGCTGGTTGCCGGGCTTCATAGGGCCAGTCCCTCCGCCACTCTTTATAAGAGTTATTTAATTTGTTTTTAAAGAGCATGAATACATGCTTAGGATACAATTTATCATTTAAGCTAGGAAATGTCAACCTAAAATTGTAAATATCATATTAATATTACAAATTGACCTTGACCTTATACTTATCCTTTAAATCACTTACCTTACTTAGATAAAGGTCCTGTTGTTTTTTTACTAGTAGCTGTTGACCTAGTTGTTGCTCTACTTCCTCAAGAGACTGCATTTTTTCATCATTACGTTCATATAAGAGGATGATATGGTAACCGAATTGGGTCTTAACAGGTTGGCTTATCTCATCCTTTTCCATATTAAAAACAACTTCTTCAAATTCTGGCACCATTTGCCCCCTTGAAAAATTGTTTAAATTGCCTCCCTGGGCTTTTGATGGGCATTTGGAGTATTTTTTTGCAGCTTCCCCAAAGGCCAGTCCTTGATTTATTTCTTCAATTATTGTATTTGCTTCTTCTTCAGTATCAACTAGGATGTGACTAGCCCGAGCTGTTGCGGGTTTTTTAAATTGTTCCCTATGGGCCTTGTAATACTCCCCTATCTCATCTTCTTCAAGGCTTGCACTTTTTAGTAGGCTATTGATTGCATATTGCTTTAGAAAGTTTTCTTTAACTTTTTCTAACTCCTTCTGATAGGCATCATCCTTGTCCAAGTTATTATCTAGGGCATCCAAATAAAAAAGTTCCTGGTTAATCAATTCTTCTAAAAGTTGTTTCTTACCCTCATCAGATTGGAATTGTTGAGATCTTTGGGGGTCAAGATTATTTAAAATAAATTGGAAGTCTTGCTTAGTAATCTGCCTATGGCCAACCTCTGCCATTATATTTTCATTATTCATATATTTAATGCTCCTTTATTTTATATTAACACCTATATTAACAAAAATAAATTGGCATGTCCAATGGGAGGTAGTATAAAAACAATTTATAAAAAAGTCTATAGGGGGAGTACAAAAAGGAAAAAATTTGTTATAATGGATATCATAAGATGGAAAGCTAATAAAAAACATGTTTATAAGAATACTAAGAAGCAGGAATGTTTTTATGGACCCCAATTATTTTACCCCTAATATAATATGGGGAAATTGGGGGGTCTAAATCTTAGTAAATTGAGGGAGGGAAGGCTATTGAAAAAGATTTTAGTTACAGGTGCTTTGGGGCAAATTGGTACGGAACTTGTGGCCCATATGAGGAAGATTTATGGGAGCGACAATGTTGTAGCTAGCAATAGGAGGAAAAGGGAAAATCCTATTCTTGAAACAGGTCCCTTCGAGATAATTGATGTAACAAGACCTCAAGATATTGCCCAGGCAGTTGAAAAGCATAAGGTTGATACCATTATAAATTTAGCAGCCATATTGTCAGCAGTTGGTGAAAGTAACCCATCATCGGCCTGGAATATTAATATGAATGGGCTTTACAATGTATTGGAAGTAGCTAGGGAATATGAATGTGCTGTCTGCACTCCTAGTTCCATTGCAGCTTTTGGCCCATCTACACCAAAGGATAATACCCCCCAGGATACCCTAATGCGACCCACTACTATGTACGGGGTAACTAAGGTGGCAGGGGAGCTCCTATGTGATTATTACCATAAAAAATTTGGCCTAGATACTAGGGGGGTACGGTTTCCGGGATTAATATCCAATGTAGCCCTACCTGGTGGAGGTACTACGGACTATGCTGTACATATTTATTATGAGGCCCTTGAGAAGAAGGAATACACCTCCTTTATAGACAAGGGGACCTATATGGATATGATGTATATGCCTGATGCCTTGGATGCAATTGTAGAGCTCATGGAGGCCGACCCATCTAAACTAATACATAGGAATGCCTTTAATGTAACAGCTATGACCTTCGATCCGGAGGGAATAGCGGCTTCAATAAAAAAACATATACCAGACTTTAGGATAGACTATGATGTTAACCCGGTAATCCAGGAAATAGCCGATTCATGGCCAAATTCCCTAGACGATACAGAGGCCAGGGAACAGTGGGGTTGGGATCCTAAGTATGACTTAGATAGAATGACAGAAGATATGCTAGATAAACTTAGGAAAAAATTAAATATCTAGATTATGAATATATGCTTGCTGTGGGAGATTATAATCTCCCACAGCAACTTTTATTGGATATTAATTACTTATAAGGGATAGGTGGGGATATTTTAACACTTAATAACACATATGGATAAAATGACCCCCTATTACAGGAATAATTCCTATTAATTAATGGTTGGATATGTTATAATGGAATACAAAGTGGCAAGGGAGTGGGAGCCTGTACCCTGCACAGGGTTAGCCTTATTCCTATAAACTTATACCTACTATAAATTATGATAGTTTACTACGCCGTGGCTTGTATACAAAATACATCCCCCGCGTACTATATGTATTTTTACCTAAGTTTTATCATATGTTTATTAATTAATATAAATAATAAAGGAGGCTGTCAAATGGCTAGAGAAATGAAAACAATGGATGGTAATACTGCTGCATCTCATGTGGCTTATGCCTTTACTGATGTAGCAGCAATTTATCCTATCACACCCTCTTCAGATATGGCAGAAAATGTTGATGCATGGAGTGCCCATGGTCTAAAAAATATTTTCGGCCAAGAAGTAAGGGTTGCAGAATTGCAATCAGAGGCTGGGGCGGCAGGTGCGGTTCATGGATCTTTAGCAGCTGGGGCTTTAACTACTACCTTTACTGCTTCACAGGGATTACTTTTGATGATCCCCAATATGTATAAGATTTCTGGGGAACTTCTACCTGGCGTATTTCATGTAACTGCTAGGGCGGTGGCAGGTCATGCCCTATCCATCTTCGGCGATCACTCGGATGTTATGGCGGCAAGACAAACTGGATGTGCTATGCTGGCATCTGGTGGAGTGCAAGAAGTTATGGACTTAGCCGGGGTGGCACATTTAGCGGCTATTAAGGGAAGGGTTCCCTTTGTTCATTTCTTTGATGGATTTAGAACATCCCATGAAATGCAAAAAATTGAAGTTCTCCAATATGATGAACTAGCAGAATTGGTGGATTGGGATGCTATAAAGGCCTTTAGAAACAGGGCCCTAAATCCGGAAAACCCCGTCCTTAGAGGAACGGCACAAAATCCAGACATCTTTTTCCAAGCCAAAGAAGCGTCTAATAAATATTATGAGGCAATTCCAGAAATTGTAGCAGATTATATGGAGGAAATATCCAAGATTACTGGCAGGGAATACAAACCCTTTAATTATTATGGGGCAGAGGATGCCGAATATATTATCGTAGCAATGGGTTCAGTAACGGATACCATTGAGGAAACCATTGATTATTTAATGGAGCAGGGAGAGAAGGTGGGAGTAATCAAGGTCCACCTATATAGACCCTTCTCTGAAAAGTATTTCTTTGATGTACTACCTGAGACGGTAAAGAGGATTGCAGTCTTAGATAGGACCAAGGAGCCGGGGGCCCTTGGGGAACCATTATATCAAGATGTTAGGACCATATTATTTAATAGGCCATCAGCCCCTATGGTTATTGGTGGCAGGTATGGATTAGGCTCCAAGGATACTACTCCTGCCCAAATTCTAGCTGTATTTGATAACTTGAAGGCGGAGGCTAAAAACGGCTTTACCATTGGCATAGTGGATGATGTAACTAATACTTCCTTAGAAATTAAGGAAAAGCTTTCTGTTGCACCATCAGGAACAATTCGTTGTAAATTCTGGGGTCTAGGTTCGGATGGTACAGTAGGTGCTAACCAGGAGGCCATAAGAATCATTGGGGACAATACAGACATGTATGCCCAGGCATATTTCTCCTATGACTCTAAGAAATCAGGTGGAGTAACCATATCCCACCTACGTTTTGGTGAAAAACCCATAAAGTCTACCTATTTAATTGATGAGGCTGACTTTATTGCCTGCCATAATCAGGCCTATGTATACCAATATGATTTACTCAAGGGTTTAAAGGAGGGCGGGACCTTCTTGTTGAACTGCCAATGGACAGCAGAGGAGCTAGAGGAAAGACTGCCAGCAAGTATGAAAAAATATATTGCAGAAAATAATATTAATTTCTATATTTTAAATGGTACTGAAATAGCAAGGGAAATAGGCCTAGGTGGAAGGATTAATATGATTATGCAGTCAGCCTTCTTTAAATTAACGGAGGTCATCCCTGTAGATGAAGCCTTAGACCATTTAAAAGAAGCTGTTATCAAGGCCTATGGAAGAAAGGGCGAAAAGATTGTTGACATGAACCATAGGGCTATTGACAGGGGGGTTGAAGCCCTTGTAAAAGTTGAGGTTGCAGAAGAGTGGAAGGGATTGACAGAGGAAACAGCGGCTACAGTAGAGGAACCTGAATTTATTAAAAATATTCTAAGGCCAATAAATGCCCAGGCTGGGGACGAATTACCTGTAAGTGCTTTTACTGGTGCAGAGGATGGGACCTTCCCCTTGGGAACAAGTGCCTACGAAAAAAGAGGTATTGCGGTAAGTGTTCCAACATGGATAGCAGAAAATTGTATCCAATGTAACCAATGTGCCTTTGTATGTCCTCATGCAGCTATTAGACCCTTCCTATTAGACGAAGAAGAAAGGGAGAGGGCACCAGAGGGCTTCAATACACTAAAGGCAATGGGCAGGGATTTAGAGGGCCTAGAGTATAGGTTGCAGGTATCAACCTTTGATTGTACTGGCTGCGGTGTATGTGTAAATACTTGTCCTTCTAAAAATAAGGCCCTAGAGATGAAGGATGCAGAGGAGCAAATGGCAGGCCAGAAGGAAAATTGGGATTTCGCCTTAACTATTAGGGATAAATCTGAATTAACCAATATTATGACAGTTAAGGGTAGCCAATTCTCCCAACCCCTATTTGAATTTTCGGGAGCTTGTGCGGGCTGTGGAGAGACGCCCTATGTGAAATTAACTACCCAATTATTTGGTGATAGGATGATTGTTGCTAATGCTACGGGATGTTCCTCCATTTATGGTGGAAGTGTTCCTTCAATACCCTATTGCAAGAACCAGCAAGGCAAGGGGCCAGCATGGGCTAATTCCCTATTTGAAGATAATGCTGAGTATGGATATGGTATGTTGTTGGCTTCAACTCAAATCCGTAATAGGCTTGAGGACCTTATGAAAGAGGCATTGGAACTAGAGATTAGCCCACAATTAAAAGAGGCCTTCCAAGAGTGGTTGGCGGGCAAGGATAATGGAACTGCCTCCAAAAAGGCAACTGAAGCAATGCTAGCCCTATTAGATGGTGAAAAGGATAATCCAGTAATTAATGAAATTATTGAGAAAAAGGACTATTTAATCAAGCGGTCTCAGTGGATATTTGGTGGGGATGGTTGGGCCTACGATATAGGTTATGGTGGCTTGGACCATGTACTGGCCACAGGAGAAGATGTCAATGTATTAGTATTGGATACTGAGGTATATTCAAATACCGGAGGCCAGGCATCAAAGGCATCACCAACAGCTGCTGTAGCTAAATTTGCTGCGGCAGGCAAGAGAACCAAGAAAAAGGACTTGGGTATGATGGCCATGAGCTATGGTTATGTATATGTAGCCCAAGTAGCTATGGGTGCTGACAAGAATCAATTGGTTAGGGCCATGAGGGAAGCCGAAGCCTATAATGGACCTTCCTTAATAATTGCCTATTCTCCATGTATAGCCCATGGAATTTCTGGCGGTATGGGTCAAACCCAGGAGCAAGAAAAACGGGCAGTGGAGGCTGGCTACTGGCATTTGTATAGGTATAATCCAGACCTAAAGGAAGAGGGCAAGAATCCCTTTAGCTTAGATTCTAGGGAGCCAAAGGCTTCATTTAAGGATTTCCTAATGACCGAGGTAAGATATGCATCCTTGGCTAAGGCTTTCCCTCAAGTTGCTGAGGAATTATTTGCTAAGGCTGAAAAAGATGCACAAGACAGGTATGAAAGTTATAAAAAACTAGTTTAAAATTTAGTTTTTAAAGATAGGGCGGGGGCTAAAAAACCCCTGCCCTATTAATTTGCCATTAACTTTAGCTTTACTAGGCTTATAGCAATTATAATGAAGTTTATGGTAAAATTAATATATAGGCTATTGGGACAAACTAGGAGTTAACTTTACTTTCTGTTGGGGGGAATTGTCATGGGCCTTTTAAAAATCTTTGCCCTTTTATTTACTATATCAACAATTGCGGTAAGCATATTAATTATTTTGGACAATAGGAATCCCTCTAGCACTGTGGCATGGCTAATGGCCTTAATTTTTTTACCTGTGGTTGGGATATTTTTATATTTGTATATTGGGCAAAATCATAGGAAGAAGAAAACCTTTATTGCTAAGAGGAAGCAGGATTATGATATTATCCATAATTTATTGGCCCACCAGATACATTTTACTGATTACGGGGGTTTTTTAAAAAAGAATTTCCCCGATACCCGGGGTAAAGTAGCCCCTCTTTTGCTCAGGAACTCAGAGGCACCCATAACTGTCAATAACAAGGGCAAGGTCCTAATCAATGGTTACGAAACCTTCAAGGAGATGCTTAGGGCCATTGATGGGGCCCACCATCATATACATATGGAGTACTTTATCATCAAGGATAGTGAGATTGGCAGGAAATTTCAGAGGGCCCTAATTAAAAAGGCAAGGGAAGGGATAGAGGTTAGGCTTATATATGATGCCGTGGGTTGCTGGAGGTTGAGGGATAAGTTTTTGGCACCCCTCAGGGAGGCAGGGGTGGAGATTGAGGCATTTCTTCCCGTAACTCTGCCGTTCTTTGGGAGCAGGCTCAACTATAGAAATCATAGAAAAGTTTTAGTAGTAGATGGGAAGATTGGCTTTGTAGGTGGCTTAAACATAGGGGATGAATACCTAGGAAAAAATAAGAAACTAGGCTTTTGGAGGGACACCCATTTAAAATTACAGGGAGAAGCAGTATATTTACTACAAGTGATTTTCCTAAAGGATTGGTATTTTGTCAGAAGGGAGGAAATTGGAGGGGAGGGGTATTTTCCACGGCAGGGTTATTGTGGTCATCAGATGGCACAGATTGCATCTAGTGGACCTGACTCCCTATGGGAGTCCATACACCAGGGCTATTTTGCTGCAATAACTAGTGCTAGGAAAAATGTCTATATAACAAGCCCTTATTTAGTGCCAGATGAGAGTATTCTTGTAGCCTTAAAAACAACGGCCTTAAGGGGTGTAGATGTAAGAATTCTTCTACCTAGCAAACCAGACCATAGGACAGTGTTTTGGGCCTCTAAGTCCCACTTTATGGAGCTAATGGAGGCAGGGGTTAGGATATACCAATATCAAAAAGGTTTTGTCCATAGCAAGGTCTTGCTAGTAGATGATAATTTTGCCTCCGTGGGGACAGCCAATTTGGATATTAGGAGTTTTACTTTAAATTTTGAAGTTAATGCCTTTCTTTATGGAAAAGAGTTGGTAGGAGATTTAAGAAGAAATTTTCATTTAGATTTAAAGGAGAGTCAAGAGGTATTAATAGATGAGTACAGGAAAAGACCAGTCTATCATAGGTTTCTTGAATCTATTACTAGAATATTATCGCCTATACTATAAAACTATAAATTTAAAAAAACCGCCATTGGCGGTTTTATTATTCAACAATTATTTTTTTGCTATTTTCCCACAGACCGTGGATATTGCAGTAACTAATAGCATAAATTGTACCTGACTCTTCTAAATTGACCTTCATGAGGGCAAGAGGCTCGGTAAAATTGCCTCCCTCACCATGGGCAGTAAACCTAAAATCCCCCAGTTCCACCGGGAATTTGCCAGCTTCTTGGATAAAATAAACTTTAGCCCATGCAATATAATGTTCCAGTGAGTTAGGATGAGGGATATCATCACCTACTGAAACTTTAAGTTCAAAATTCTCGCCCGCCCTAACCTTATCAGGGGCATGAATTATTGGAACATGTTTTTCACCCTTCCAATCCCCACTCTGGAAATGCTGTCCAAAAGTTTTCATTTATAATTCCTCCTTGTATAATATGATTTAATATAATTTATAGGCTTTAAAAAGCACATTCATACTATATATAACCAAAGTTTTATCCTTTAACCGAAAATCCTATAAATTATATAAAAATATGCTTTTAGGGTAATAAACTACTAGCTTTTGTTTTATTTATACATATGCTACAATATTAGAAAAGAATTTTTTTAGATTAGGGGTATGTAAAATGGATATAGAAGACCTGTTCCATATTCAAAAACAATTGGATGAAAGCATTATCAAAAATCACGGTCTAGACCCTGAAGGACTCTTAGCTGCTAAAATTTTGGCCTTATCAGTGGAATTGGGGGAGCTGGCCAATGAAACAAGGTGTTTTAAATTTTGGAGTAGGCAGGGGGCTTCATCTAGGACTTTGATATTAGAAGAGTATGTAGATTGTTTACACTTTTTGTTGAGCATAGGTTTGGACTTGGATTATAGCCATATAAATATCCAGGTTAAAAAGAAGGAGTTGGAGTTAATTAATCAGTTCCAGAGGGTATTTACTGGGATTAGCAAATTATCCAAAACCCTGGCGGAGGAGGATTATTTAGACTTGTTTAGGGAATTTTTATATTTGAGTCAGGGGCTAGATTTTAGCTGGGATGAGGTTAGTAGGGGATATTTGATCAAGAACAAAATTAACTATCAAAGGCAGGCAGAGGGCTATTAATTTATTAAAAGGGGTGAAGGAATTTGCTACTAATAAGACAGCTGGGCATTATTATAGGAATCTGCTTCTTAGGTGAATTTATGAATAAGTTATTGGGTATACCAATACCTGCTAATGTTTTAGGTATGCTTTTATTATTAGTGTTCCTTATATTTGGCCTTATAAAGGAGGAGCATATAGATAAAATTTCTCAATTTTTGTTGGATCATTTGGCCTTTATCTTTGTTCCTGCGGGGGTTAGTATTTTAAATAATATAAAGCTAATAAGGGACCAGTGGTTGCCTATAGTTTTAACCATCCTTTTATCAACGATTATTGTGATGGCAGTAACGGGTTTGACAGTCCAATTTTTGATTAGGAGGAAATCCACATGATTCGCTTTATAGACTCACCCTATTTTGGAATACTTTTGACTATTTTATTTTTTGAATTGGGGCTATGGATATATAAAAGGACTAAAATATCCTTTTTAAATCCAATGCTTATAGCCACAAGTGGGATGGTAATTTTTCTTTTGCTATTTAATATTGACTTCCAATACTATGACAAGGGTGGTAGCCTTATTTTATTCTTTCTGGGGCCAGCCACAGTAATTTTAGCCGTTCCCCTCTACAGGCAGCTAGACTTGTTGAAAAAGCATTTTATCCCCATAGTGATTGGGATTTTTCTTGGTAGCCTTACATCCATAGTCAGCACCCTATTTTTGGCTAAATTATTTGCAGTTGACAAGATAATACAAACATCTTTGATACCTAAATCTGTTACAATGCCCATAGGGATTGAATTATCTAATCAATTAGGGGGTATAACTGGAATAACGGTATTATCTATTGTAATCACAGGAATCTTTGGGGCAGTTATAGCACCCATGGTTTGTAAAATATTTGGCATAAGGGACCCCGTTGCTACTGGTATAGCTATTGGGACAGCTTCCCATGCTGCGGGTACTACCCGGGCAGTTGAAATGGGAGAAACCCAGGGGGCAATGAGTGGCCTGGCTATTGGGTTGGCGGGCATTATTACTGTATTAATAACAAGCATAATTATCTACATATAGGAGGGGTAAAATGGATTACTTATTTATATGCTACTCCAGGTGAAATACTTGCAGGAGGGCCAGGGAATGGCTAGAGAAAAGGGATATAGCCTATAAGGAAAGGCCAATTATAGAGGAAAACCCCAGCAAGGAAGAACTAAGTGCATGGATTGGGAGGGGGGATTACCCTATAAAGGACTTTTTTAATAGTAGGGGCAAGGTCTACAGGGAAAAAAGATTAAAGGACAGGCTAAAGGATATGAGCCAGGAGGAAAAAATAGAATTATTGGCTACAGATGGTATGCTTGTTAAGAGACCTATTTTAGTGGGGAGGGATATAATCCTATTGGGATTTAAGGAGGAGGAATGGGAAGATAAGTTGGGCCGCCTATAAATAGGCGGTTTTTTGCTGCAGGGGTCTCTTATAAAAATTAAAATAAGAGTTGTAATGGTGGAGGCTTTGTGATACTATGCTCTCTATATGGAAACATTTGTGTATGCACCATAAACAAAAAAGGAGAGAATAGTTTTATGATATCTGATGGGACTAGCTATTATATTGTCAAGGCAGAGGCATTACCAGAAGTCTTTCTTAAAACCATCCAAGTGAAGGAAATGTTAAAAAAGGGGGAGGTAAATACAATATATGAGGCGGTGGAAAAGGTTGGGATTAGCAGGAGCGCCTATTACAAATATAGGGATGAAATTTTCCCCCTTTATGAAATGAACACAGGCAAGATGATTACAGTAGCATTGATATTACAACATTCACCGGGAATTCTTTCTGAGGTTTTAAACCAGGTAGCTAAGGCTGGATGCAATATACTTACTATCAATCAAAATATACCCCTCCATGGGGTAGCCAATGTTACCTTAGCCTTAGAGTTATTAGGTGCTGAAATAAATGTTACCGGATTGATAAAGACCCTGGAAAATATCAAGGGTGTGACAAAGGTAAATATCCTAGCCAGAGAGTAGGAAAAACACATACAATAAGGGGGAAGCTAAAGAGATATGGACAAGGTAAAAGTTGCACTATTAGGGGCTGGAACAGTAGGCGGTGGGGTTTGGGAAATTTTGCAGACAAATAAGGAGGAAATCACTAATAATTCTAGAAAGAAAATAGAGATATCTAAGATATTGGTGAGAGATATTAACAAGAAAAGGAATCTTCCAATTCCTAAAGACCTACTAACTACGGATTTTCAGGAAATTTTAGGAGATGAAACAATAGACATTGTTGTAGAAGTAATTGGGGGAATAGAACCTGCAAGGAAGTACATATTGGAGGCCATTAGGAGGGGCAAACATATAGTAACTGCCAATAAGGCCCTGCTGGCAAATCATTGGCAGGAGATTACACAGGCGGCCCAGACAGCAGGGGTCCACCTATACTATGAGGCTAGTGTGGCCGGGGGTGTTCCTATTATCCATCCTATAAAGGAGAGTTTAACTGGGAATAAAATAGAGGAAATTATGGGTATTTTAAATGGAACCACCAATTACATACTAAGCAAGATGACAGAAGATGGGGCAAACTACCAGGATGTCTTAAAGGAGGCCCAAGATCTAGGGTATGCAGAGGCAGACCCCACTGCCGATGTGGAAGCCTATGATGCTGCCCATAAACTAACCATTCTATCCTCCTTGGCCTTCCAAACTTCTGTGGAATTTGACAAGATTTATAGGGAAGGGATTTCTAAAATAACCCCCATTGATATAGAATATGCCCGGGAATTAGGCTATATTATCAAATTGCTAGCCATTGCTAAGGAAAGGCAAGGATCCATAGAATTAAGGGTCCACCCAACCTTTGTGCCACAGGATCATCCCCTGGCTTCAGTTAATGATTCCTTTAATGCTGTATTTATTAGGGGAAATGCAGTGGGAGATTTGATGTTTTATGGTAGGGGGGCTGGGGATTTACCTACGGGAAGTGCGGTTGTGGGTGATATAGTAAGTATTGTAAGGGCCATGGAGAACAAGGTAGGCAGGCAAGGGGTTAAGGGGGAAAAGGTAGTTAAGAAAATACAGGCAATGGGAGAAAGCAAGGGGGAATATTATATAAGATTAATTGTAAGAGATAGGCCCAAGGTATTGGGTCCCATTGCTAGTGTCTTTGGTCAACATAATGTTAGTATCTCCTCTGTTATTCAGAAGGGAGAGGGAGTACCTGAGGTATCGTTAGTGTTTTTAACCCACCTTACAAAGGAGAAAGATGTACAGGGAGCCCTGGAGGAAATTAAAGAATTTGAGTCAGTTGTTGAAGTTGCAAATCTTATTAGAGTAGAAAATGGAAAAACAAGAAGGGAAGCGTAGAAAATGTGGAATGGAATTATTAATAAATATAGGGATTTTTATGATATTAAAGAGGGGGAGGAGATTGTAACATTAAATGAGGGTAACACCCCCTTGATAGCTGGAAAAAATATTGGTCAAATGCTTGGTGGCCTCAACCTGTATCTAAAATATGAAGGGCTAAATACAACGGGTTCCTTTAAAGATAGGGGGATGACAATGGCTGTAACCAAAGCCCTAGGTGATGGGAGCAAGGGTATTATATGTGCATCTACTGGCAATACTTCGGCATCTGCAGCGGCTTATGCTGCTAAGGCGGGTTTGAAATGCTTTGTCTTGATACCCAATAATAAAATAGCCTTGGGAAAACTAGCCCAGGCTATCCTTTATGGGGCTGTAATTATACCCATAGAGGGGAATTTTGATGATGCCTTGAGAATTGTTCGTGAAATTGCCAATGAGGGAAGGGTTACCCTGGTAAATTCCCTTAATCCCTATAGGCTATTGGGGCAGAGGTCTGGAGCCTATGAGGTCTGTGACCAATTAGGGGGCAAGATAGACTACCTATCAATCCCAGTTGGAAATGCAGGGAATATATCGGCCTACTGGGCAGGTTTTAAGGATTATCATGGGCAAAACAAGTTGGATAAACTTCCAGTGATGCTGGGCTTCCAAGCGGAGGGGGCGGCACCTATAGTGGAAGACAGGGTTTTTGATCAACCAGAAACTGTGGCTACAGCCATAAGAATAGGCAATCCTGCCAGTTGGGATAAGGCAGTGGCCGCTCGGGATGAGTCCGGGGGTATTATAGATAAGGTTACGGATGCAGAAATATTGGAAGCACAAAAACTATTGGCATCTAAGGAGGGAATTTTTGTGGAACCTGCTTCTGCAGCTAGCATTGCCGGAATTATTAAGTTAAATAAGGAAGGTTATTTCAAGGCAGGGGCTAATCTTGTGGCCATTTTAACCGGGAATGGTCTTAAGGACCCAGATGTAGTTACATCGGAGGAGGAATTAAAAGTTTATGGTGTAAAAACCGCAGATGTCAAGACAATCATTGATGACCATTTGGGAAGTGGGAAAAATGTTTAGCATAAGGGTCCCTGCAACAACGGCCAACGTTGGACCAGGTTTTGATTCCTTGGGAATGGCCCTATCTATTTATAATGAGATAGAGGTTGAAGAGATTGAGAAAGGTTTAGAAATTGAAGTTAGGGGTTTAGGTAGGGATAAGTTAGCAAGCAATGAAGATAATTTAATATACAGGAGTATGGAGAAAACCTTTAAAAAAATAGGACAATATCCCAGGGGGTTAAGAATCAGGCAGTACAATGGGATACCTATTTCTAGAGGCTTAGGCAGTAGTGCTGCCTGTATAGTGGGGGGGATTATGGCAGCAAATGCATTAAAAGATTCCCCCCTTAGCAAGGAGGAAATCTTGCAATTAGCCGTTGAAATTGAGGGACACCCAGATAATGTAACTCCTGCCCTATTTGGGGGACTTGTAGTATCTGCTAGCCATAAAGATAAGGTCCAATATATAAAATTTCCCATTAATAACTCCCTTAAATTTATAGTAGCTATCCCCCAGGTTGAACTAAGCACCAGGAGGTCTAGGGGGGTCCTACCAAAGGCTATCCCCTTTGAGGATGCGGTATTTAATGTTGGTAAGGCATCCCTATTAGTTGCGGCCTTAATATCAGGAGATTTGGAGAAAATCGCCTATGGCCTACAGGATAGACTCCACCAACCCTACAGGATTCAATTAATGCCATCCTTAGAGAAAATTTTCCAAGAAGCTGAAAAACAGGATCTTAATCAGTTATTTTTAAGTGGGGCGGGACCATCCCTTGTATATTTGACATGGGATGGGGGGAATGAGGAAAAAGAAAAAAACTTTTATGATTTGCTTGGCAAAATGCCTGAAAACTGGGACATACAAATCTTAAGAGGAGATAATAAAGGAGCAAGATTCAAATAAAAGGGCCCCCTAGGGGACCCTTTAATACTTTGCTTATATTCTAAATTTGTCAACCTCTTGGCCTAAACTTTCTGCCAGTCGGTTTAGATCTTCTGCCCCCCTAAATATAGCATCTACAGCTGAAACTGTTTGTTCCATGGAGGCTGTTACTTCCTGGGATGCAGCAGCAGTTTCCTGTGAAACAGAGGATATGCTTTCGATAGTTTCTACAATCCCCCTCATGTCTTCAGCCATTTCTAGGACATATTCATTTATATTATTTATTTTACCTATAATTATATCTATTGTCTTAGAGGTGGTTTCAAAAGAACCTCCAACCTCCTGTACTGTTAAATCTCTTTGCTCATTTAGGCTAATTACCTGTGACATAATCCCCACTGTATGGTTACTCTCCTCCTGGATACTAGATATAATATCCTTAATTTCTTCTGTTGAATTGGAGGATTGTTCTGCAAGTTTCCTGATCTCTTCTGCCACTACAGCAAAGCCCATACCAGCATCTCCAGCTCTAGCGGCCTCGATAGCTGCATTGAGGGCTAGGAGATTGGTTTGTTCAGCTATGGCACTAATGGTTTCTAAAATCCCGCCTATGGATTGGCTTTTAGCATCTAATTGTTGGATGGCAAGCTCTATTTCTTCAATGGATTCATTACTTTTAATATTCTTGCTTTTAAGGTCTTCAATTACTGATAATCCTTCAATATTGGCGGTAGAGACGGCTTCTGAAGCCTGGAGCATGTCCTCTGAATTAGCCTTTAGGGTGGTAACCTTTTGGGCTAAATCATTGGTAATAATAGAACTTCTTTGGGCTTCTGAGGCCTGGTCTGAAGCCCCTCGGGCAATTTCTTCCACGGCCTTACCTACTTCACTAGTGGAGCTATTAGTATCTTGGGCTGCCGAAGTCAAAGCTTGGGAGGCCCTATGAACCTCTTGGGAGGCCCCTTGGACATTGCGGATTAAATTTCCCAGTCCTTCTACCATATTATTTAGGGTTGTAGATAGTTGACCGATTTCATCCCGGGATAGGATATTACTCCTAATGCTAAAATCTCCCTGGCCTATTCTTTCCACATCCTGAACTAAGACTCGTAGGTGCTTTACCATAAAACCTGAAAAGATATAGGCAATAAATATGGTAATAAGTAATACCATACTACCATTTATTAGTATATTCCTTAAGATAAATCTAGCATTGCTGGAGATCTCTCCATAGGGAACAACACCAATAACCTTCCAACCCATTTTGTCTAGGGTGTAAAAGACCCCTAGGAGCTTGTCCCCATCTCTATAATAATCAATAGAAGCTGATTCTTCTGATAGGAGGGCCTCTAGCAATTCAGCTATTGGGACAGTATCCCCAATTAGGTCAGACTCCTGATGCATCATTATGACAGCCTCTTCATCAGTAACTACAATAAAGCCTTCTTGACCTATTCTTGAATTTTCAACTAGGGTATTAATTGTAGCCAGAGAAATATCAAAGGATACTACCCCTATTAAATCACCTGATGTGGGTTCATAAACGGCCTTGGCCGAGGAAATTACTAGCTCACCAGTAACTGCATCTACATAGGGTTCTGTCCAAATAACCGAGTCATCCTCCATGGCACCTATATACCAAAGCCTTTGACTTGGATCAAAATCTGCATCAAATTCATGGTGGGGATAAATATACATGGATTTATCTGGGGCGCCCAAGTAAATGTTTAAAACACAATCTTAGGCATCTACAACATTCTTAAAGGCCCCAATCATAGAGTCCTGGAAATTATCAGGATCATGATAAAAGTTTTGTATATCACCATTATTGCTGGTGGCCTCCACCAATTGTTCCATAGATTCCATAAACAAATCAATACTATCCCCTACCCGGTGAACTACTTGCTTTGAGCTACGATTTAATTCATTGACCAGGGTTTGATTTGCTGTCCTATAATTATTGAAGCCCAGGAATAAAGTGGGTATAATAATTAATAGGGTAAAGATTGATATTATTTTTGAACGTAAAGACATAGTCCCATCCCCTTTAAAGGTATTTTGTAAAGAGTAATATACAGGCTTATTCTAGAAGAATAGTCATATATCCTCCATTTTTGGGCATATAAAACAAAAAATCCTATTTTATTTAATGTTTGGATAAATTAATAGGTGGTAAAGGGAGAATAGAAGGGACTGGGAATTTCTCATATGGGCAGGAGTATTTTAGGATTTTATAGAATGTATTTATTAGAAGAATGAGGAGGGGTTAAAATGAAAAACAGAAAACTAGTGGCAATCCCGGGTCCTACCCCAGTAGTTAGGTCCATCCAGGACCAAATGGCAAGGGAGACTGTGGCCTTTGGAGATGGGGACTTCATAAGGGATTATAGGCAATTGGTGGTGGATTTGCAGGAATTATGGAAAACAAAGGGCCAGGCCTTTGTCCTAGCGGGGACTGGCACCCTGGCTATGGAGATGGCTATAGCCAATATAACAAAGGCTGGGGATAATGTTTTAGTTGTATCCCATGGTTTCTTTGGGGATAGATTTATTGATTTATGTGAAAGAAAGGATTTAAATGTAGATGTTCTTAGCAGCCAATGGGGGGATATAGTAGACCCAGGGGAAATCGAGAAAAAGTTAAAGGAAAAATCTTACCAGCTAGTTACTGTAACTCATGTAGATACTTCAACAGGTGTGTGCGCCCCTATAGGGGATATTGGGAAAATAGTGGAAAAGTTTGAGGAAACCCTATTCGTCGTAGATGGGGTATGTGCCTCGGGGGCTGAAGCTGAGTATATAGATGAGATGGGAATAGATGTCCTACTAACAGGGTCACAAAAGGCCTTTGGGGTAGCACCAGGAATAGGAGTGGTATGGGCCGGTCCAAGGGCCTTGGAAAAGAGGAAAAGCCTTGGAAGAATTCCTGAATATTATATAGATTTTGATAAATGGTCACCTGTTATGGAGGATCCAAGCAAGTATTTTGCAACCCCGCCTGTAAATATGATATGGGCAATGAAGGAGGCCGTTAGGATTATCAAGGAAGAGGGTATAGAAAATAGGTACCAGCGGCATAGGAGGGTTGGAAGGGCCATGCAGGAAGCACTGGAGGCCCTAGGATTCAAAATTTTGGCCAAAAAAGAATACAGGGCAACAAGCCTATCTAATTTAATTTACCCACAGGGAATTGAAGACCATAAGTTTAGAAGTATCCTGGCCCAGGAGGGTATAATTGTCGCAGGAGGCTTGGGACCCTATGCTGGCAAGATGTTTAGGTTAGGCCATATGGGAAATATCGATATGCATGATCTTGTGGCTCTTATAGCTGGTATAGAGCGGGCCCTATACAGGAGCGGGATGGAAGTGGACCTGGGTAGGGGAGTGGGAGTATTAATGGAAAATTTATTGGCAGGAGAAAAATAGGGACTAGGATAAGGGATAATAATTAACAATTATTGTCCCTTATTTTTTTATTATATTAGCCCCTAGTTTAATTTTCCTTATCCTCGGAAAAACTAATAAGGAATAATTGGAAAAGAAGGTGAGACTCTTTGAAAAGAAATGCCTATTTTTCTCTTATCCTCCTAGGGCTAACTATATTGATTTTAGCTAATTGTGCGGATAATAAGGACCGTAAAATATACAAATTACAAAAAATAAAAAATGTTGATGGTTTTACAAGCATTAACGGCTATAAGGTGGAAAAGGGGAAGTTTTATTTTACTGGAATTAAGAATGATGAATGGGATTTGTATAGTCTGGATCTAGGGGATCAAAGTCTTGCCAATTATCATCAAAATATAGAAAGCTATGATTTATATATAGCCCTGAAGGATAAAAGGGCAATATATATTGACTTGGATTCTAATCTTTACTATAGAAAAGAGGGTGGGGATGTAAAAATTGATGATGGGATAACTGGATTTAATAGGCCCAACCTATTAATATCACCTAGTCAGGATGCAATCTTATATACAAAAAAGCAAGACCAAACAATAGGTCTTTACATATATGATTTGCAGGAGGGACAGTCCCTCCTGGTAAGGGAAGGGCTTAGCAAGGAGGCCTTAAAAAACTTCACATTTACTAGCCAATGGAGCAAGAAGGGGAATTATTTTATTTATAATAATGAGGAAATCTATAATAGGGGGGGTCAATTGCAAACAAGGATACAGGCCACAGCTAGCCAATGGTCACCTGATGATAAGTATATAGTCTTTATTAAAAAGCCAGGGATTTTGCAGGAAAACAAAATAATTATAGGGGATTGGGAGACTTATATAGGCCATGAATTAGGCCTATTACATCTGCCAAGTCAAAAAGAGGAGATTATCTATAATAGTCCCCCAGGCCTTATTGATCCAATTGACAATATACAGTGGAGTAAAAGTGGTAAACATGTGGGAATTTCATTTGGGACAATTCTTAAGTCCCCCCATAATGAATTAGAGGGAATGGATTATCAGGGGGTTTATATTTATGATATTAATGGGGCTAGGGGGGTAGAAGTTGGTGGGCTGGCCTATAATTATTATGAAATCTTATTTGATAACTATTTGTATGCTAGCTATTTGGGTAAGAAAAGCGATTTAGAGATTATATCTATCTATGGGGATAGGAGATGGAAATATAAGAGGCCGGTTTTACTAAATAGCCAGGATATGTTTGTTATATCATCAGACCAGATAGCCTATTTTGTTGATGATAATAGGTTAATGCAAATTTTGCCTGGGGGACAAATTCAGCAGGTAATTAAATTCCCATGGCAGATTAATGAGCTATACTTTGATGAAGGAAGTGGGAAGATCATTATAACTACTGGGGATATGGAGATCTACCTGCTAACACCCTAGAAAATTGAGGAGACAAGGACAGCTGTTTTTGTAGAATAATAGCTTAAATTCATAAAATCCTGTATAATTATAGGAAAAGATTGTTCAGACAGGGAAGGGGGAGACTTTTTTTGAGATTTAAATTGGACAAAAAATATTTGAAGTATTCCTTTTATGCCAGCATAACCATAGCCCTGGCCATTTTGTTTTACCAGATTTTAAACAACTTTGGTTATTTATTAAACTTAGTGTCTAATGCTTTTACTTGGCTTAAAAGACTATTACATCCCTTTATTATAGGGGTATTTATTGCATATATTCTTAACCCTGGCGTCAGGTGGTTCGAAAAAAATGCCTATAACAAAATTGAATATATAGCCCAAAGGAAAAGACTCCATAGGAATATAAGTATTTTGACGGTTTATATTATATTATTTGGCCTAGTAGCTAGCTTAATTATTTTTGTCGCCCCACAAATTAGCAATAACATAAGGGATATGTTGAGAAGGTTACCAGCCTATGTCAATATAACTAATAGGTGGGTTGAATATTGGATTGAAGATATAGGCCTTGAAAATATACGTTATTTTACGGATTACATTGAGGCAAATATTAAGACTATATTTGATAGCACAGGAAGGATGCTACAATACATATTAGATAACTTATTTGTTAGTATATTAAGTATTACCTCAGGTGTATTTAACTATGTCCTAGGTTTGATTATATCCCTGTATATGTTGACGGATAAGGAAAGTTTTAAACTGGCCATTGATAAAGTCCTAAGATTAATAATGAGGGATGAAAATGTTAAAAGGATTAAAGACTTTGCTAGGGAAGCAGATGAACTCTTCGGCAAGTTTGTTTTAGGCAAGTCAATAGACTCCTTTATTATAGGGGTCCTGTGCTTTATAGGATTAAAGATTTTAAAGATTAGGTATGCCCTTCTACTTAGTACAATAGTGGGAATTACCAATATGATACCATATTTTGGCCCATTTATAGGATGGGTACCTGCTGTATTTATTACCCTATTTGATAATCCTGTTAATGCCCTTTGGGTCAGTATATTTATTTTAGGCCTACAACAGTTTGACGGACTAATTTTGGGGCCCAGAATATTGGGGACCAGTGTAGGGATAAGACCCATGTGGATAGTATTTTCAATTGTTATTGGTGGTAAGCTGGCAGGAGTACTAGGAATGTTTTTAGGGGTGCCAACTTTTAGCATAATTAGGCTTTTAGTTATAAGGGGAGTTGATAGGGGGCTGGAAATAAAGGAAATGAAAAGAAAAGACAATAAAAATGGCCAGGAAAGCAAATAAGGTTCCAGTCCCTAGAGGGATTGGAACCTCATTTAAACTCTTTAAAAACTGTAACTTTGGCCACTTTCCAAAATTATAACCTCAGCATCCTTGACCTTGGATTTAAAGTCTTTCGGACAAGCTTCAATTATAGGCATAGTATTATAGTGCATAGGGATTACAACTTTGGGTTTAATAAAGTCAACTGCCTTGACTGCATCCTCAATATCCATGGTGAAATTTCCACCAATGGGAAGCAGGGCTAGGTCGATTTTCTCATCTTCTAGTAATTTCATATCCATTGTTAGGCCGGTATCCCCAGCATGGTATAGTTTTTTGCCGCCTATATTGATAACAAAGCCAGCTGGATTGCCCCCATATATTATACCGTCCTCTGTTTCAATGCCGGATCCATGAAGGGCCGGGGTCATTTTAACTACACCAAAATCTAAGCTGACCCGTCCACCAATATGCATGGGGTGCACATTGAGGCCCTTGCCCCCTAGGTAGAGGGCAATTTCGAAATTGCTAATAACAGTAGCTCCAGATTTTCTCCCAATATCTATAGTGCTTCCCAGGTGGTCATCATGGCCATGGGTAACAAAAATATGGCTTATATCCTCCTCTGCAAAATCCCTTACCAGATCCCCCTGTATAAAGGGATCTATTAGTGCCTTTACATGGGAAGTTTCTAGATAAAAGGCAGAATGTCCTAAATATTGTATTTTCATTATAACCCTCCTAAGTAAGATTATATATCTATTATATCAAACCTATTGTAATAGGTTGATAGCCTTGATTAATTTAGGTATGACCTGTTGTTTTCTGGAAACCAAATTTTTGGCAAAGGCCCCTTGTTGAGCCTCTATATCAAAGGCCCTAGCTATAAGTTGCCTATTGGGGGCTTGGTAGAGAATATAAGATCCCTCCTGAATAATATCTGTAATAAGTAGTAAAGTTATATCATAATTATTAACCTTATGCGTATGATGGATAAATTCTAGAAATTCATCTTTCTTATTAAAAATAGTTTCTATATCCAGGGTAAATACCTGACTAATACCAGTTTTTAGGGTCTCTAAATTAAATTCCTTAAAATCCTGGTAAAAGATTTTTTTGATACTTTGCCCCTGAAGAGAGGTTCCCACCTTAAACATATCCATTGCAAAACTTTCAATATTTAAATGAAGTATGCTATTTAATTTGTCCAGGGCCAGCCTATCTTGTTTAGTAGTGGTAGGAGATTTTAAATATAGGGTATCAGAGATAATTCCAGCCATTAATACCCCGGCAATATTAAAGGGGATTTCAAGATTAT
The DNA here is from genome assembly GCA_964390055.1 of uncultured Clostridiaceae bacterium. GTDB lineage: Bacteria > Bacillota > Clostridia > Peptostreptococcales > Natronincolaceae > CAYMGQ01. The sequence goes on along the minus strand of CAYMGQ010000012.1, from coordinate 43,767 downwards.
TTTCTTCAAACATCTGACAAATTATAGTGCAGGTGCTACCCACCGCTGAATTCCGAAAATTAATAGGCATGGAGGTAGATATATCCCCTAATTTATGATGGTCCACAATCTCTAGTATCTCCGACTCCCTTAGTCCTTGGGCACTTTGCCCATATTCGTTGTGGTCCACTAGGATAGTTTTTTTCCTTTGGGGATTTATAATATGTTTTTTATTGATAAATCCAAGGAAGGTATTCTTTTCATCCACCACCGGGTAATTCCTATAGTGAGTATTAACAATCTCTTCTTTAATTTCATCTAGATAGTCATTTTCATAGAAGCGGACTATGTTTTTAGTTCTCATGATAGTGGAGATATAATTGCATTGATTAAGAATCTTGGATACATAGTATGTATCCATGGGAACTGATAAGAGGGTAACCCCCATATCCTTGGCCTTATTTATGTATTTTCTAGATATGGCCTTTCCTCCTGTGATAATGATTAATTGGACCCTAGACTCAATGGCTTCCTCTATAACATCATAGGTATCGCCAACGATTACAATGTCCTTTTTTCCTAGGGAACCCGCAATAGTCTTATAATAATAGGCCATTATAGAAATGTTTCCATCAAAATCACTTCTACTATGGGTTAGAATTTTACCCTGCAAATCTTCCGCCAGGGTTTCAAGGGATGTTTTTAAGTTATAAAAATCCCCCGTGATTAGGCCCATGGCAATATCCTTCATACTTACTATTCCAATTAATTGTTGCCTATCATTGGTTATGGCAACTGTCTGTAAATTTTCTTCTATCATTAATTTATAAACTGTAAATATGGAGGTGTTCTCAGGAAGCCCTTGCATAAAACTGTATTGCAAATCCCTGACTTGAATTTTTACATTGTCCAAGTAGTCCGGGATTGGAAGATTAAAGTAGTTTAGAACATATCTTGTTTCCCTATTAATATTGCCCAAAACGTAGGGAGTGGTAGTATAGCCCAGTTGATTTTTAAGATAGGAAAGTGCAATAGCGGACGCTACAGAATCGGTATCTGGATTTTTATGGCCAAAAATAAAAATAGACATAATAATTCCTCCTAATAAGCTAATTCAAGTATTGTTAATACAATATTATAAGGCTAATGGGAGGAAAAAACAATATTTCACATAATTGTAAACTTATTCTTTCTATAAATGATTATTCCTAGAATATTGGGGTATTTTACCTAGAGAAAGGTTAAAAGAGACAATTAATAATGCTTGTTAAGTAAAAACGTTTCCAAAAATGATTTTATATGTTATCATAATATCATATATTGGACAACAAATAATAGGAGGTGGATCCAGTGAATAATAAGCAAAAGCTTGCAGCTATAATCTTACCTTTACTGGCAATTTTTATTTTATTTGGAGGAAATACAGTATTAGGTGGTCCAGATGGAGAGGTGTATGAAGGAGTTGCCCAGGGGTTTGCAGGGGAATTAAGAGTAAGGGTAGAGGTTGCGGAGGATGAAATTTTGGCAATAGATATAGTGGAATTTAATGATACGGAAGGCTTGGGTGATAGGGCTGCCGAAACAATTATTGAGAAAATTTTGGAGAGCCAAACTGTAGATGTGGATGTTGTAACTGGGGCTACAGGCTCAAGTATGGGCACCATAAATGCGGTTAAGGACGCCTTGGACTTATAGTAAAATAATAAAAATGAGGGGGTTGTCCATGACCCCCTCATTTCTTATATAAACTTATAAAAGTTCTATTTCAAAATCGTCACTGCCCTCGTCTTCTCCTTTATCTTCCTTATCATCTAAGGGGCTTATGGTAAATCCTATATAGCCGTATATTATGGCAATAATGGGATTGATAAGATTTAAGAATGCATAAGGGGCATAGGCAAAGGGATGAACTCCCAGGGTACCGTACATATAGGCCCCACAAGTATTCCAGGGAATTAATGGGGAGGTGATGGTACCTCCATCCTCCAGGGTTCTAGAAAGAACCTTAGGGTGTATACCTCTTTCTGCATATAGGTCCTTATACATCCTACCAGGAATAACTAGGGATAAATACTGCTCACCAGTTAAGAGGTTGACTGCGATTCCTGTTAGTATTGTTGCAAAAATCAGGGAACCAGTACCCTTAGCTAGCTTCATAATAGATACTCCCACGGCATTTAACATACCGGTCCTTTCCAATACCCCACCAAAGGAAAGGGCTATTATAATTAGGGAAACAGTCCACATCATACCATCAAGTCCACCATTGTTTAAGAGGCCATCCACTATATCCACACCTGTTTCTATGGAAAAACCATAGTGACTTGCCTCAATGATATCCCCTATAGTTGCCCCTTGGAATATTGCTGCAAAGATAGCTCCTAGGACAGTACCTGTCATTAGGCCTGGTAATGCAGGAACCTTCATAAGGACTATAACAATAACCACAATTGGAGGTATCAGGAGTAAGGGGGAAATCACAAAGTGTTCCTGTAAAGTTGATAGTATTAGGTTAATATTCCCCATATCCAGGCTTCGACCCGCATATTTGGCCCCGATAATACCATAAAGAATAAGGGCAATAATTAAGCTGGGGGTCGTTGTATAGAACATGTGTTTTATATGATCAAACAAGGTAGAACCAGCCATGGCAGGGGCTAGGTTGGTTGTGTCCGATAGTGGAGACATTTTATCACCAAAATAAGCGCCAGATATAATGGCACCGGCAGTGATATGGGCAGGCATTTCTAATCCTGCGCCTACACCCAGTAGGGCAATACCCACCGTGCCAGCCGTAGTCCATGAACTACCAGTAGATACAGATACTATACAGCATATTAAACAAGTGGCAATTAAAAAAATACCTGGCGATAGAATCTGCAAACCATAATAAATCATAGTTGGGACTGTCCCACTTAAAATCCATGCCCCAATGATAGTACCAATCACCATAAGGATCAAAGTGGCCTGCATCCCCATTTTAATTGTTTCTAGGATACCCTCCTCCAGTTCTTCCCAAGTATAACCTAACTGAAATATTGCTACTACCGCTGCTACAATTATTGTTAGTATTATAGGAATATGGGGGTCGGATTCAAATACCATGATGGACACAGACAATACTAAGATTAAAAAAACAATAGGAATTAGTGCATATCCAAGGGTAGCTTCTTTCTTAGATTTTATACCCATATTTTGAGTCCTCCTTTAAAATATTTAACCTGCTGCAATCCCTTGTAAATACCTGCCGAGATTAGATAAAAATACAAAAATGTTACCCCTAGGGCCAATTATTGCAACCCTTGGAGAATAACATTCGTAAGACTTTGCAATCTGGAGCATCAGTATTTTAAATTTGATTTGACAGCATAGTTTTTATAATAATACCACAAGTAATCAGAAAATTCAAATGGTTTTTAGGCAAAGATTTTGGAATTACAGTAATCCCTAAGACTATCTTGACTTAAAAGGCAAATAAAGCTATAATATTAGGACACCCCCCGCAGAGGGGGGAGGCTCAAAGAGGAGGTTTGAAATATGAAAATTGTTTTATCGGAGGAAGCCCGGGAAGAGATCCTTGCCCGTAACCAAGGAGATAGACTTATGAGAATTTATGTAAAAGGTCTTGGATGAGGGGGTCCCAGATTTGGATTATCTCAGGATGAGATGAAAGACGGCGACATCCTTAAGGATATTGATGGTGTTAAAATAGTAGTTGAAGAGGATTTAGATAGGCAATTTGAAGAAGTTTTTGTGGCTTATGGTAGGAGTTTTTTTGGCAAGAGGTTTTTTGTAACCCCAAGCTATGGAATTAAATCTTGTTAATAGTAAGTTTGAATTGTTAAACCCCCCTGGGTATCCAAGGGGGTTTAACAATTCAAAAAACTGGTATGATGGAAGTCGAACCATCTTCCAATATTTTGAGGACCTGAAGTTCTTGGTTTTTTGAATAAAAGATTTCAATGAAGCAGTTACTGCAAAAATATCGTGACTTGCTAAGTCTACCAGTATGTACATTACCACAAATAGGACATTGCATTTCATTCACCTCTAATTTAAAATTATAATTCTGTATTACATACCTATTTATCATAAATGCTTTCAAAATCTACATAATGTGCATATATATGCTAATTACATTATATAGGATAAAATTTGATTTGACAAGCAAAATATTTGCTATTGAAACTTTATCTTCATTCGTTATATAATAAATAGCATATATAGAAAGGAAGGTAGATGATTTTGACGGAAGAAAATATGGGAAAACTAGTCTATGAATTCTATACTGCCTTTGGAAGTTGGATGCGGTATCAATATAAACAAATGGAAAAGGATAAAAATCTGACCTTGGCACAATTTAGGCTATTATTTAAAATAAAGGATTTTGAAATATGTAACATGTCTAGCCTTAGCGAGGCCATTGAGATTAGCCGGGGGACTGCAACCAGTATGTTAAATAAAATGGTAGAGGGAGGCTATGTTAAACGGGAAACCTCCCTGGAGGATCGGAGGAACGTATATGTTAGCCTAACGGCTAAGGGGGAAAAAGAATTAAATAAAATGAAAAGAAGATTCTTTGATGGAATTATAGGTTCATTATTGGAGCTAGGGCAAGATGACAGGGAGGAAATATACTTGGGATTAAAAAAACTAACTGATATTTTTAAGGGGAAGGAATAACCCCTTCTTTTTTTTCCCTAAATTATGATATAGAGACCGGAGTAGACACAGGAGGATATTTTTTTTCATATTATATATATAATGATACTTATTGAAAGAGTCAAAGAAATGGGGGTAAAAAAATGGAGCTAGTAGATGGAAGGATTAATCTTGATATATATAGTCCCTATGAATCAAAAGTTATATCTAAATCATTGGAGGAACTTGTTAAGGAATTAGTGGTTTATATTATACCACTAACTTTTCATATAGAGACATTAAAATCCCTAAGCATAATTATGAGGACGGCAATAGTTAAGAGGCTTAAAATCTTTGGCTATAGTGGTAAGCCATATCCCCATGGTGCTGACCTTTCCCTGGAAGGGTTTGGACAATATATCCCCATAGAAAGTTATTTGAAATTAAAAAATGGGGGAGGACAGGGGCAGGAAAGTATTTTGGAGAGGGCTGTTATAGATACTGAGGGGATAATAATATCCTATAAGGGAAGACCAATAGAACCCAGGTTTCATATAGCCTGTGGTGGGGCGACAGAAAATAGTGAAAATGTTGATGGTAATGTAGTCCAATATCTAAGAAGGGTCTTGTGTAAATATTGTAGGGATAGCCCCCACTATTTTGCCCATAAGGATATTTATATTGAGGACCTTCAAAAGTCCCTAGATTCAAAGTGGGAATTAGATGATTATATGAAAACTATGGAGATTGAAGATTTGCTTTGTGATATGGACAGGGATGAGGCAGACCGTGTAATTAGATTAAAGTTTTTTGGCCAGGAATATAGGGCAAGGGATTTTGTAGACCTACTAAAATTAAATTCCACCCGTTTCACTTGCCTGCCTAAAAAAATACGTTTTTATACAATTGGAAAGGGTGATGGGCTAGGATTATGCCAGTATGGCGCTAATCAAATGGCCCTTGAGGGCAAGAAGGCCGAGGAAATACTAAAATATTATTATACAGGAATAGATTTAAAGAAGATTGAAATCAAAGACATGAAAAAGCCATTAATGGGGAAAAATATAATGCTTGATCCTGCCCATGGGGGACATGATGATAAGGGGAATGAGGGATATTGTGGATCCCAAGAAAAGGATATAAATTTGGCAATTTGCCTATGTCTGGAGGAAGAATTGCAAAAATTAGGGGCTAGTGTATATATGACTAGGAAAGAGGATGAACAAATACCCATTATGCAAAGGGCTGCCATGGCCAATGCTATCAAGGATTTGGATTTTTTTATTAGCATTCATCAAAATCATTTTAAATATCCTTGTATATCAGGGAGTGAAATTTACTATTATAGGGGGGATAAAGAGGCAAGAGATTTAGGCAAGGTAATTATGGATGAAATATTTACAGACCTAGGACTTATAAATAGGGGGGTAAAGAGGGCAGAGTTCTTCCTACTTAGGGATGTAAATGTAAGCTCCCTCCATATAGAAGTTGCTTATATATCTAACCCAAGAGATGAATCCCTACTTGTAGAAAAAAAGCATCAAAAATCGATAGCCTTGGCTATTGCCAAAGGACTGGTAAAGTATTATGGTTATCTTATTTAAGAAAAAATAAAAAAACCTTTGACAAAACTAGTCTAACCGTTATATAATAAACGGTTTAATCAATTTGACAATAGAAAGAATTTGTGATATTATGTTACTATTCAGAGTACTGAAAGAAGGTGATGGATTGGCGGATAGAAATACATTAAATAAGATTAGGCAAAATATCGAGGGATATGTCGGAGAGCAGGTTACCCTTAGGGCAAATAAGGGTCGTAGGAGAATTATGGTTAGAGAGGGCATCTTAGAAAATACCTATCCCAGTATTTTTGTGGTGAAAATTAATGGCGATTACAATTCGGTACGTAGGGTGTCTTACAGTTACTCTGACATTCTCACAGAAACAGTCGAGGTCACCATAAACAAAAACAATCAACAAATTAAAGTAAGTTAAAATAAACCACCTATGATTAAGGTGGTTTATATTTTTTCTAAATTATGGAGTTATGCTAATGTTGCAACCATAAGGGCCTTGATTGTATGCAACCTGTTTTCTGCCTCATCAAACACAACAGAATGTTTGCTCCTGAAGACTTCATCAGTTACCTCTAATTCCTTGAGGTTAAATTTTTTATATATTTCTCTGGCCATTTCTGTTTCTAGGTCATGAAAGGCTGGGAGGCAGTGCATAAAAATAACCTTTGAATTGCCAGTAGCTTTTAACATATCCATATTAACCTGATAGGGTAGCAGGAGCTGGATTCTGTTTTCCAATTCATCCTCTTCTCCCATGGATACCCATACGTCGGTATAGATGACGTCGGCTCCTTCCACTGCTTCAGCTATATCCTCCGTCAGTGTTATTTTAGCCTTAGTTTCCCTTGCTAGACTTTTCATCTCCTGGACTAGGTCTTCATCGGGAAACAATTCCTTTGGTGCAAGGGCAACGAAGTCCATGCCCATCTTGCAGGCACCTATTAACAAAGAATTACCCATATTATTACGAGCATCTCCCACATAGACAAACTTAATTTTATTAAAGGGTTTATTTACGTGCTCCTTAATGGTCAAAAAGTCTGCAAGGATTTGTGTAGGATGGTAGGAATCAGTTAGGCCGTTCCATACTGGGATACCAGAATGTTTGGCCAAAGTTTCTACGGTAGACTGCTTAAAGCCCCTGAATTCTATAGCATCATACATCCTGCCTAATACCTTGGCCGTGTCTTCTATAGATTCCTTCCGAATCATTTGCCCATCTTCAACCTTTAAATAAGTAGGGTTGGCACCCTCGTCTAAGGCCGCAACTTCAAAGGCACACCGAGTCCGTGTAGAGGTTTTTTCGAAGAGCAATAAAATATTCTTCCTGTCTAAAAGCTTTTGCTTGCCCCCAGTTTTCTTTTTAATTTTAAGATCCATTGCCAGATCCAATAAATAATTAATTTCATCCTTTGTGAAATCCTTTAATGTCAATAGGGACTTACCCTTTAAATTAGTTGCAATACTTGTTTTTTCTAGATTGGCTAACATAATACAATTCCTCCTTAGGCAATATGAATATATATTCCAATACTGTATAAAAATTTTTCATTTAGTCATATAAACAACCTTTAAGTATGGTTAAATTGATATAAAAGGAAAAACTCTTTAACTATCATGAAATAATTATACAATAATATGAATATAAATGCAACACAATTCATTGATTTTTTTTACTTTTTCCATGCTTGCAAGGATATTTTTAATTTCATCAATCTTATTAGGGTTTTCAATTCTTTTTTTACTTTATTCACATATATATAATAAAGAAAAACTAGCTGTTATTAAGGGATATAGATAAATATTCTACTGTGCCTTGGGGCTAATAGAAGATATATGAAAGGTGGGGTAAAAATTGGGCATTGAGATGACAAGGGAAATTATTAGTGTGGAAGAATTAATAGGGGAGAATAGTATTCAGGCTATTATAGAGGGGGATATTCTTGCTCCTGATAAAAAACCAGACATTAATAGGATAATTACAATAAGTGGCCATATAGAGTTACATAGGAAGGAAATAAAGGAGGATAAGGTTTTTGTAGAAGGAGATCTTCATTTTAAAGTCCTCTATGCCTCTGAGGAAGGGGAGGGGGCAATATATAGCATAGATAGCAGTACTGATTTTAGACAGGAAATTGAAATACCAGGCCTAAGTCCCCAGATGAGGGCAAGGGTTAGGAGTCAAATTGAGCATATAGATTATAGCCTCAGGAATGAAAGAAAAATAGGTGTTAGGGCTATTATACAAATTAATGGCAGGGGGACTGAGGATAGACAAATTGAAGTTGCTAGGGATTTAAGGGGTATAGAGGATATAGAGCTCCTCCAGGAGGATATGGCCTATAGCCATATAATAGCTGGTAAGGAGAGCAAGGCCCTAGTAAAGGAAAGTATAGATTTGGATGAGAACTTCCCAGAGATATTGGAGATTTTGGAGTGGAAGGCTAGTGTCCTAGAGGAAGGTAGCAAGGTAGGCGATGGTAAACTTATCGTTGGGGGCAATCTCCTGGTGGAATTATTATATACTAGTGGGGATGAGGAAAGGCCCCTAGATGTGCTTAGGAGGAAAATTCCCTTTACACATTTTGTTGAAATAGCAGGTGGCCATGCCAATATGGATTATAGGGTAGGGATGGATGTAAATCAGATTTATACTAGCATTAAGGAAGACCAAGAGGGGCTTAATAGGCTGCTAGAAATTGAAGGGGTAGTTGCCTTGGAGGTAGAAGTAATTGAAAATAGAAGGCAGGCGGTGATAGTGGATGCCTATTCTCCCAGCCAGGAACTAAATTTACAGCAAAGCAGTATATGGATAAGGGAGACTTTGGCTAGGCATAATTTCCATCTACTTTTAAGGGAGGATATGGAATTAGCTACAGGTCAGGATAACTTTTCTAGGATAATATCAGTTGTAGGTAGGGCAATTGTAACTGAATGCAATATTGTAGAGGAGAGGATTTTAATAGAGGGGGTCCTGGCAGTAGAAATACTATATTCATCTGATGATCAAATGAGATCAATCCATAGTTATAAGCAGGAGATACCCTTTAGACATTATGAGGAATTAGATGGAATTAATAGTGGGGCCCAGATGGATATTGAGGCCTTTGTTGGGGAATTAGATTATAATAAGATTAACCATAGGCAAATAGAAATAAGGGGAGATATAGTTTTAAAGGGGGATTTTTATAGGTCAAGGCTTGTTGATATTGTCCTAGATGCAGAGAAAACAGGAGAAGAGGTTAACCTAAGGGAAAGACCCAGCCTGACCATATATTTTTTCCAAGAGGGGGATAGTTTGTGGCAGATTGCAAAAAAATATCATACTAGTGTAGAACAGATTATGGAGAACAATGCAATAGAGGATATTGACAATATAAATATAGGCGACCAGATAATTATCGAGAAGTTATATAATTTTGAATTTTAATTATAGCTAGGGTATTCCACCCAGGAAGGGGCTAGGTGGGATACCCTTATTTTATTGCCCTTACGGAGCTGGCATATTTGCAGGGTCATTACATTTTAATATATAATAGATATTAGTTTAAAGGATGGAAGGGATAGTATGCAAATGGATAAGATAGGGCTAAAATCTAGGGCTAAAATTAACTTGTCCCTTGACGTATTAAGAAAGCGAAGGGATGGCTATCATGAAATAGAGACTATTATGCAAGAAATTGACCTCCACGATAGGATTCTTTTAAAAACTAGAAAAGACCAAAAAGAAATAAGGATTATAACAGACTGCCCCTATATACCAAAAAATAGTGACAATATAGCCTATCAAGCCGGCAAACTAATAATAGAAAAATTTAATATACCCTGGGGATTAGATATAGCTATAGATAAACATATACCTATAGCTGCGGGCCTAGGAGGGGGTAGTTCAAATGCAGCTACTGTTTTGATGGGTCTAAACAAAATGTGGGGCCTAGGCCTTACTAGGGAAGACCTAATGGAACTTGGCCTGTTAATAGGAGCAGATGTTCCCTTTTGTATTTTAGGTGGGGCTGCCCTTGCTAGGGGGATTGGGGAGAAATTGGAGGAAATAAAGGGTTTACAGAACACTTGGTTTGTATTGGCCAAGCCTCCAATATCTGTATCCAGCGGACAAGTATATAGTTTGCTGGATTTGTCCAAAATAAAGAATAGGCCAGACACCCCAAAAATTTTGCAGGCTATGGAGACTGGTAACCTGTGGTTATTATCAAATAATATGGTTAATGTCTTGGAAACAGTTACAGAAGAAAGGCATACAATTATAAGGAAGTTAAAGGGAAAAATGCGAGAATATCAAGCCTTGGCCAGTATGATGTCTGGCAGTGGACCCACTGTATTTGGTATTTTCAAGTCTTATAAGGCAGCTAAATCTGCCTATTCTCATTTAAAAATCATCAATCGGCAAACTTACTTGGTTAAAAGCCATAATAGGGGGAAGGATTATGGAAAAATCACAAAAAGTTAAAATAGGAGACTATAAACCCTTAAGGGAGGTGGTGTCCCAGTATATACGGGAGGCTATCCTAGAGGGTAAATTTGAACCAGGAAAGCGTCTAATGGAGGTCCAGCTAGCAGAGGAGCTAGGAGTGAGTAGGACTCCCATTAGGGAGGCTATCAGAAAACTAGAACTGGAGGGTCTGGTCATAATGGTGCCCAGAAAAGGGGCCTATGTAGCCGAGATTTCTGTCAACGATATGGTAGAAGTCCTAGAAATTAGGGGGGCTTTGGAAGGTTTGGCTGCATCCTTAGCTGCCCGTCGTATGACAGACCAAGAGATAGGGGAGCTTAAGGAGATATTCTATCAATTTAAGGAATATTATTTGGAAAAAGATGTGCAGGGAATGATAAAAAAAGATGTGGAACTCCATGACAAAATCTTCTCTTGTGCAGCCAATGAAAGATTATATCAAATGTCCCAAAATTTAAGGGAGCAGGTTTACCGTTTTAGGGTAAGATATATTTCAGAATATAATGAATCCAAGGAATTGCTAGATGGCCATGAGAAAATAGTGGAAGCCATAGCAAGTCGTGATGAAGAAAAGGCTTGCAGTTATGGGATTAAACATATAGACAACTTATCACGCCATATGCTAGACCAAATAAGGGTAGATGAAAAAAACGGTAAAAGAATCCTATAAGAGAGACCTTAGGAGGCAGAGGAATGAAGGCTGTTATCTTGGCTGGTGGTGGTAAGGGGCTAGGCACAGCCGGCTTCAATGAAAAGGCCACCATAGCCGTCAAAGGCAAGGCAATGATTTCCTACGTTATAGAGGCACTGGAGGCTAGTTCCTATATTAAGGATATCTTAGTTATTGGTGACAAGTATAATCTGCAGGATATTATCCAGGGAGGGACAATTAAACTGCTAGGGGGCTATCCCTCTATATTGGCCAATTTAAAATATGGGGTAAACTTTTTTGAGGATGCAAAGAGGCTTTTAATTATAAGTTGCGATATACCCCTAATTACAGGACAAGCCATAGACCAATTTGTTCAAAGGACCCATCAGGGGACTGCAGACATTTACTATCCTGTAATTAATAAAAAGTTATATCTGAGTTTTTATCCAGATATAAAAAGAACCTATGTGACCCTTAAAGAGGGGAAGTTTACTGGAGGTAATATGCTACTAATGTCGCCAGGAATCTTGGAAAAGATTGAGGAGCCAGTGGAACAATTAATAAAATATAGGAAGCGACCTCTCAGAATGGCACAGGTCTTTGGAGTCAAAAGCCTATTGAAATTACTATTTAGACAACTTTCCATAGGGGATTTGGAAGGATATATAGGGAAGAGGTTTGATATTAAGGCAAGGGCTATTATTAGTGACTTTCCACAGATAGCCAATGATATAGATAGAAGTGAGGATATTTACTTATTGGAAAAATATTTGTAGGCAGGGAAAAATTCCCTGTCTTTATTTTTTTGCATAGAAGCCTTCAAAAGTGTACACATTATAGTTAGGTAATGGGTAAAGATAGAAAAGGTGATAAGAATTGAGGATGTACTGGTGGAGGTTTAAGGAGATATATGATGGATATATGCTGGCTATAGCCCTATTGGCAGGAGTATTTCTCCTGGCAAGGGACGTCCCCCTGCTAAGGAAAAAAAAGATGATAAGGGACATGAAGATAGCCAAGGTTCTTGGCTATTTCTATATTATAGGGGGGATTATATTATATGTATTTGCAAGGGTTTATTAATTATAGGAGGAGGATATATGGGATTTTGGAGGAGGTTCTTCAACAGAAAGGTCCAGGTCAATACCGGGGAAGATGTAAAGGCTAGCAAGGACTTGGAGGAGAATTTTAGAATAATAAAGGAGGATTTCCTTAAAGATTGTGATGATGTTATTTATAGGAGACTGGAGATAGGAGTATGGAAAAACTACAAGGCTGCAATCATATGTTTAGACGGAATGGCAGATAAAAATCTAGTAAATGATTTTGCCCTTAATAATTTAATGCTTACGGCTAGGGAGGTCAGGCCAGAACCCAGTACTATTAAGAAAAACTTATATGAATTGGTAAAAAGTCAGACTCTTGCCGTTGCTGAGCTGGACGAAGTTGATACCATTAATGATGGGGTTATAGCTATCCTCAGTGGGGAGACAGTTCTGCTCTTAGATGGCCATGACAAAATAATTATAATAGCATCCAAGGGTTGGCCGGCCAGAACGCCTGAGGAATCAGATACAGAAACAGTTATAAGGGGTCCCAGGGATGGTATGGTTGAAACCTCAAGGTTTAATACTACCCTAATAAGGAGAAGGATTAGGGACCACCGGCTGAAATTAAAGGATTTTCAGGTGGGGACTAGGTCAAAGACCGATGTCTCCCTCCTATATATGGAGGATATAGCAAGCCCAAAGCTAGTTGAAAAGGTGGAGGAGAGATTAAAAAAGGTTGATGTAGATGCCATTATTGATAGTGGCCAATTGGAGGAATTTATAGAGGACAAATGGTTTAGTCCCTTTCCACAAATCCAGAATACAGAAAGGCCGGATACAGCTGCTTCAGCCCTCTACCATGGCCGGGTGGTCTTGGTAGTGGACAATACCCCCTTTGCCCTTATAGTGCCTACCACCTTCAATATTATGATGCAGTCAGCTGAGGACTATTATAGCAGGTGGGACATTGCCACTTTTATTAGGATTTTAAGGTATTCCTGTATATTAATAGCCCTTTATTCACCTGCCCTATATGTTGCCCTGACAGCCTTTCACCCCCAAATGATTCCCTCGGGTTTAGCCTTGGGGATTTTGGCTACCAGGAGGGATGTCCCCTTCCCGGCAGTGGTTGAGGCCTTTGTTATGGAGGTTACCTTGGAGATACTAAGGGAGGCAGGAGTTAGGCTGCCAGGGGCTATTGGGTCTACCATTGGTATTGTTGGAGGCTTGGTAATTGGCCAGGCTGCGGTGGAGGCTGGGTTAGTATCCCCCTTAATGGTGATAGTAGTATCCATTACTGCTATAGCCACCTTTGCCATACCCAACTATAATCTAGCCATTACAATTAGAATTCTACGTTTTGCCATGTTATTTATTGCTGCTAGTTTTGGCCTCTACGGAATCATGTTATTTACCTTAGTTATCCTAATACACCTCTGTAGTTTAAAGAGCTTTGGTACCCCCTATTTAACACCCTTTGTTCATTTTTTTGAGGCTACTGGTGACTTAAAGGATACTATAGCCAGGGCCCCCTACGTGGCTATGCATAATAGGAGTATTTTTGCTGTCAAGGAGGAAAAAAATCTTATGGATGACCATAGGGAAGAGGACTTTAATAAAGAGGAATAAATTCACTCCGGAAAGGTAGGTGGTTAAGTGGAAAAGATAAGATTGATAATAGGGGTTCTCCTGCTATCTTTGGGGTTGGCACTGGCAGGATGTTGGGATTCCGTTGAACTTGAGGAAAGGGGTATGGTAACTAGCCTGGGTATAGATAAGTATTCCTATACCAGGGCAAGGGCGGAGGCAGGGGATGATGCAATTATCCCAGAGGACATAAGCAGGAACAGGTATACTGTAACCTTTAGCCTACCCTCTGCCGATTTTATCAAGGAGGACTTAGGTAAGGCCAATATAATTTATTCCACTGTTGGGGAATCCCTCTATAATACTAGTAGGCTTCTAACCACTAGAATTAATAGCCAGGTTTATTTTGGCCACCTTAGCACAATAGTTCTAGGGGAGACCATTGTCCAGGATGAACACCTCTTTAGGGAGATTTTAGATGTTATTGAGCGGGATGCCCTTATTAGTAGGAGGGTCAATCTGGTAATTTCCGCCTGCCCTGCCCAGGATGTATTGAAGGTGGAGTCCAATCTTACTCCTGTAACTGGGGACTTTATTAAAATGTTATTCCAAAACAAGGAAAGGTCTTCCAAGTCAGGCATTGCAGATATGGGTAGTATTCTTAAGGAACTCCACAATTCAGGTAATACTGTTATCCCTAGGATAACGGCCAGGGAATCCGACTTAAATATAGCGGGCTCCGCTGTAATTAAGAATTATCAGTTAGAAGGCTGGTTGGGAGAAATTGAAACTAGGGCCATAGAGATAATGAAGGGGAGGACAAAAACTGTTGGGTATAGTGTCCATTATGGGGAAGAGGATGTGGAGGACACTGGCGCCTATGCCCACGATTTTCATGTAGTTTCCATAAATTCCATATTTGTTCCCAGAAAGTTTGACCTAGTCCAGGATAGTCCAATGGAACTTGTAATAAGAGTAGGAGTTAGGGGAAAAATAGAACAATTTTATTTGGACCCCCACCAAGACCTCTTAGATAGGAAAATTATCAATAGGGTTGAGGAAAAACTAGCCAGGAGGATTACAGAGGAACTAGAGGCCGTCATAGACAAGTTGCAAAAAGAATATAGGGTTGATGTTATAGGCCTTGGAGATTATATAAATAAATATCATCATGACCTCTGGCAAAATATTGAGGAGGACTGGACTAATATCTTTCCTAGTATTGTAATTAAGGTTGATACCGATGTGAAAATAAGACGTATAGGCATGATAAGATAGGCTAAGACACGGAGGAGGTAGGCATAGATGTATTCAAATAATGATAAGGTCTCCATTGGACAAATGATAAATATACTAATCCTAGGAACCATAGGGGTGGGTATCCTAACCCTACCCCGGGACCTGGCCGAAATCGTGGGAACTGATGGATGGATATCACTGCTAATAGGGGGAGGCTTGGCAATGTTAATTGCCCTTGCCAACACCTATATTATTAAGTGTTTCCCTAATAAGGGTTTGTTTCAAATACTGGAGGAAACCCTAGGCAAGCCTATAGCTTGGATTGTTAGCCTCTTCCTATGCCTTACCCTCCTAGGCAATATAGCCTTTATTGTTAGGATATATGAGATAGCAACTAAAACATTGTTGCTGCCAAGGACACCAAAGGCCGTGTTGATTATAATGATGTTATTGGTGGTCGTATATGCGGTAAGGGTGGGTATTGAGCCCCTAGGTAGGATAAGTAATATAATATTTCCCATTTCAGTTATCCTAGTAGTAATATTATTTGGCCTAACCTTAAGTCAGGCGGAAGTTTCAAATTTAAGGCCCTTTCTTCAATCAAGCCCCAAGGACATATTTAAAACATTAAATATAGTAATATATAGTCTCCTAGGTTTCGAATTGGTTTTAATTTTTGGAGTTCATATTAACCAGCCTCAAAAAGCTACCCTTATTGCCCCTATAACTGTGGGAGTGGTCCTCCTACTTTATCTATTACTAAATACCCTTGTCCTTGCAAATTTTGGGGAGAAGCAAATAATAAGATTAATTTGGCCCACCTTTAATGTCTTTAAAACTGTGGAATTTCCTGGGGCCTTTATTGAGAATGTAGAGATTGCAGCAATGGCTATATGGATATTTAATATATTCACCTCATTGGCGCCCCTATATTTGGGGACAACGATTTTAATTAGTGATATTGTGGGAGCCAAGGAACAAAATTACTTTGCCCTACCCCTCCTGCCTCTGGTCTATACAGCATCTAGATTTGGTGAAAGTATAGCGGATGTCTATAAGTTTTTTGGGATTTTTGTCAATTATACAATCTATCCTGTAATATTAGGAATCCCCCTATTAGTATTTATAGGTAGGCAGGTAAAAAAGTTTTCTAAAAACAAGATAGGCTAGGCAAGTACTGTATATTTCTTCCCCTCCTTGTACATAATGAAAGTATAAGAATCAAATGGAGAGGATGGGGGGAATTAACATGTATAAAAAATCCTTAGGAATCATAGGCATCTTATTTTTAACTATACTTTTAATAGTCACCGGCAACCATGGGGGGCAGGCCTTAGAAAAAATGGAGGAAGGAGAGGGGGATATTATAAGATTCCACGTCATTGCCAATAGTGATTCCCCCCAGGACCAACGGTTGAAATTAAGGGTCAGGGACAGGATAATTGAGGCAATGGATAAGGCTTTAGGAGATAGTAAGAATATAGGTGAGGCAAGAAATATATTAAGGGCAAATTTAAGGACCATGGAGGACCTAGCCAAGGAAGTAATATCAAATAATCAGCAAGACTATGAAGTGCTAGCATCCCTAGAAAGGGAAAACTTTCCTAGCAAAAGATATGGCAATATGGTCTTACCCACTGGAGAATACGAAACCTTAAAGTTAACCATCGGTGATGGCAAGGGAAAAAACTGGTGGTGTGTCATGTTCCCACCCCTCTGCTTTATTGATGTTAAAAATGGTCTAGTAGATGAAGAAACTCAATTGCAATTAAAGGAGAATTTAAGTGGGGAAGAATATAATTTAATTTTCACATCCTTAAATAATGAGGAATTACCCATAAAATTAAAGTCCAAACTTGCAGAGATTTATAGGAAATCCAAAGAAAAGTTGACTCAATTTGCTTCCAAATTCTAATTTCATATACTTAAGCCCTATGCCAGTGAAAGATATATCTGAAGAAAAAAGGATATATCTTTTTATTTTGCCAGGAATTTTTATTCCCCTAAGGATTCTTGGGAAAAATTTTTATAAATAAAAGCAATAAATCATTGCATGAATAAAACATTTCATGTAAAATGTTTAGAAAGGTTTAAGGCCTTAGTCCCTTTTACTTATTATAATTAATAAGTATTAAATGGATAATAAGGACATATTTTCTATTAGGTTATATTATTCTTTCCCAACTATTTTTAAAATGAAGGGAGGTATTTAAAACTTTTCAGGGGAATAATTATGTGGCAAAAGGAAGGAAAAAGCCCATTAGTATTTATGTAAAGGAGGTTTTATTTTGAAACTAACAACAAAGATATTTATTGGTTTGATAGCGGGAATTGCCGCTGGCTTGGCCTTAGGAGGAATGCCGGAACTGGCCCATACTTATATTGCACCCATTGGGACTTTATTTTTAAATTTAATCAAGATGATTATTGTACCCCTAGTTTTTTCATCCTTAATTGTTGGAGCTGCAAGCACTGAGGATGTCAGAAAACTGGGTAGAATAGGGGGTAAAACCATAGGTTTTTATCTTGTCACAACAGCTGTAGCGGTTGTAATAGGCATAGTCTTAGCCAACCTGCTACAACCTGGAATGGGAATGGCTATACCAACTGATGTAACAGTCGAAGGGAGTGCAGTTCCATCTCTAGCAGAGACATTAATTAATATTATTCCTGGGAATCCGCTAAATGCCTTAGTGGCAGGAGATATGCTCCAGATTATAACCTTTGCTTTGTTTTTAGGAGTTGGGGTTACCCTAGTTGGTGATAAGGGTAAGGCCTTCCTCAGCTTTTTCGATAGCCTGGCCGAAGTTATGTATAAAATTACAGGCCTAGTTATGAAATTCGCCCCCTATGGTGTCTTTGGATTAATTACACCAGTGGTGGCGGAGAATGGGCCTTCGGTTTTATTTCCATTGTTAAAGGTAATAATTGCTGTCTATGTGGGGGCTGTACTCCACTCCTTGATAGTATATTCTTCAATAGTCAAAATATTTGGTAAAATGAGCCCAGTAAAGTTTTTCAAGGGGATTGCACCTGCGGCAACGGTAGCCTTTAGTACCGCCAGTAGTGCTGGAACCTTGCCTGTTACTATCCAATGTTCTAAGGATAATCTAGGGGTACCCAATGATATAGCCAGTTTTGTCCTCCCTTTAGGGGCAACTATAAATATGGATGGAACAGCCTTGTACCAGGGTGTGTGTGCGCTTTTTGTAGCCCAGGTCTATGGTCTTAATTTAGGCTTGGCCCAACAATTAACCATTGTCCTTACTGCTACATTGGCCTCTATAGGAACTGCTGGTGTACCTGGGGCAGGATTTATTATGCTAACTATGGTCTTAACCTCTGTAGGTATACCCCTGGAGGGATCAGCACTAATTGCAGGAATTGATAGGATATTAGATATGGCAAGAACAACAATTAATATAGTAGGGGATGCTGCGGTGGCTGTAGCTGTGTCATCAACAGAGGATGAATTAGAAATCCCTGAATAAGAGGGATAGACTTTATAAAAAATAAGGCTAGAGACCCCGGGATTATAGCCGGGGTCTTTACCCTTAGATATTGCTAATAACAGATTGGATTACCAGGGTTTTTTCTTGCAAGAGGTTAATAGTCCCGGTAATTTTATTTTTGTTTTGGTCCATAATTAGTTGAACTACTGGCCTGGAGAAGAATTTGCCATTAATTTGTGTAACTACCCCTATGTAACCATTGTTCAATTGGACCAAGGTGTTAAGTGGATAGGGGTTTATATTTAAAATGAAGGCCCTTGTTAATTCCGGATCAAATAAGGTGCCACCACTACCCATAATATATTCCAAAACCTCTGATACAGGTTCTGCCTTTTTATATGGCCGGTGGGATGTCATGGCATCGAAGGTATCTGCAAGGCCAATAATTTTTGAAAACAGGTGGATATCATCATAGGAAATATCATCTGGATAACCCGTATTATTGTATCTTTTATGATGTTGTAGGGCAGGCACCCTAACAGTGGGATTTAAATCTGCCCTAGACTTTAGAAATTCGTAGCCCCTGCTAGTATGGGTTTGTATTATAGCTATTTCCTCGGCATTAAGGGGTTTTCTCTTTTTTAATATTTCCTCAGGAATAAACATCATCCCAATATCGTGAAGGGCAGCAGCTAGGGCTAGTTTTTCAAGGTCTGCCTTATTAAGGCCTAGGCTGGTTCCCAATACTAGAGAGTGAATCATAACATTAACTGAGTGCTCATATATATAGCCATCAATGGTTTTTAAGTCTAATAAGTCAATTACAATATCTTCCTGGCTAAAGATTTCATCCACAATACTGGAAATGGTAGCCTTGGCAATATTTAAATCTTCCGCAAAGGGACTAGGGAGGTTTTTGCTGCCCTTTTCCGAATCCTTGGCAATTGAGGCCAGTTTTCTAATATGGCCTATGGCTTTTTGCCTAACTTCTGGCCTAATTACCCCTTCAATTTCCTGCTTACAGTATTCGTCTTCTATATAAACCCTAGTGTAGCCTAATTCTAGTAGTTTAGCTACTAAGGAAGGTTTTAGGTGGACTCCCTCGGATAACAAAATTTTCCCATGATCATTAAAAATGGGCAATGCTAGTCTATAATCTTCCCTTGCATGGTATAAGTCAATAATTCTCATCTATAATCACCTTTTTTTAGTTGATGTAAGCCTACAAATATATATTTAGTTGGGGCAAAACTAAAGGCTAGCTAATCTAGCCCCAAGATAGAAACTGCATAGAAAAAATGTATGGTCCATAGGATTGTGTATGTATTAAGATAACATATTTAGTTGTAAAATCCAAAGGGACTTTAAGAAAATATAGGAGGCTATTTAGAAAGTTGTGGATTATATTTTTTTATTAACAAAAGAGCCCACAAAGCTAGGCCTGCAGGGGCCAT
Organism: uncultured Clostridiaceae bacterium; assembly: GCA_964390055.1. Classification (GTDB taxonomy): domain Bacteria; phylum Bacillota; class Clostridia; order Peptostreptococcales; family Natronincolaceae; genus CAYMGQ01. The sequence goes on along the minus strand of CAYMGQ010000012.1, from coordinate 23,663 downwards.
TATCAACAGGGTTATCCACATTATCCACAAAAACTTCTACACATATTTCCAAAATAGTGGGCAAAGAAAAAAGGGCTATATAACATCTTATATTAAATAGCCCCTTATCCTAGACAAATTCATTTATTTCAATATTTTCGTTTTGTGGGGAGCTTAAATCCAATAAGGCAGTTTCATTATCCAATTTAATTATAGGCCTATATGTATTACGCTTTGGGATAAAAACTATCTCCCCGCTTTCTCCAGTATTTAGCCTTACCCTTTGGCCAATAAAATAGTCGCCAATTCGATTTAAAAATAGATATAAAATATTGGTATCAACCTTGCCTATATACTGAGTTTCTAATATCTTGATTGCCTCAAAAGGAGTTCGTTTAGACCGGTAAGGCCTCTTGGAAGTTAGGGCACTATAAATGTCAGCTATGGCAATGATTTTTGCAAATAGGGGTATCTCATCTCCAGAAATCCCCATAGGATAGCCGCTGCCATCAATTTTTTCGTGGTGTAGGAGGACAGCCTTCTTAATTGAGGGATCTATAAAATCATAGTCCTTTATAAGTTCATAGCTAAGGATGGCATGACCTTGTAATTGTTGCCATTCCTCCTTAGTAAGTTCTCCCTTTTTATTTAAGAGACTTTGGGGAATTTGAATTTTTCCTATATCAATTAGTAGTGCGGCCAAGGATAGGTTTTTTAGGTCTTCCGCCTCTAGTTCTAGCCATCTGCCAATTGAGTGGGCTATTAGGGTAACATTATGTGCATGGGCATAGGTGATATCATCCAGGTCCTTTATTTTTTGAATTAATTGGAAAACATTAAGGTCCTCTTCAAAAACTTCTAGGGTATCTTCGATTTTATAGTACAAGTCTTCCTCTTGAACATCATCCCCCCGTATAATCTTTTCAAATTCATTTTTAAGGTCTTTTCTTTTTTCATCGAAACTTTCAATAAATTCCTTAACTTTTAATGCATGATGAGATTCTTCCTCTTCTGGTTTTTCCTCAGGAGGTTTGGCCATAACTGTATGAATATCATGGGTCAAAAGAGAATCTTTAAAACGTTCTAAATTGCGGATAACAAAACCTCTAGGGACTAGGACAACACCAGCATCATTGAGGATTTCCCGATGAATTATCATGCCCTTTTCTAAATTGCTAATATGGATTTCCTGAGCTTTTAATTGTTCCCTCGTATTCACAAGCATACCACCTTTATTTAATTATTATTATAAGATTCTATTATAACTATTAAAGTTATATATAAATGGAGGAGATATACTTATCCCATCTCCTGCACAGAAAAGTATTGGAAGATTTTAAATTAGTTAAACTAGGATTAAAATATCCTCCTTCTTCAAGTTAATCTAGTTTTCATCTATAATGGGATTAATGAAGGAAATAATTTTAAGTTAATATAGCAGTAATATATAATATAAATCGATTGCCTGCAAAAGAATAGAGTATAATTTCCCTATATTGTAATTTTATGATAAATTAGGACAAATTTCAATATAAATATTCTTTTAGCCCATACTTATGGTATAGGGTTCCTCATCTGATTATTATATACTTTAAATCTTATAATCAAAAGTTGTTAATATTCAGCTTCAATGGCAAAAGATGATAGGAGGCTTACAATGGATAAAATTGAGTTGATTGCTACGGCTGCCTTTGGATTAGAGGCTCTTGTAGCGAGGGAGGTTAGGGAACTTGGCTATGAAGACGTAAGGGTGGATAATGGTAAGGTAACCTTTACTACGGATATGAAGGGAATATGCAGGGCCAACCTATGGTTAAGGACTGCCGATAGGGTACTCTTAAAGATTGGTGAATTTAAGGCCACCAGCTTTGATGAACTATTTGAGAATACAAAGGCCTTGGAATGGGACAAGTGGATACCTGAGGATGGGATTTTCCCTGTTACAGGAAAATCAATAAGGTCTCAATTGTCCAGTGTTCCTGACTGCCAGGCCATAGTGAAGAAGGCAGTGGTGGAAAGCCTTAAGGAAAAATATAAGGTCTCCTGGTTTAAGGAGGAGAGGGGTCAATATACTATAGAGGTTGCCCTGCTCAAGGATATAGCTACCCTAACCATAGACACTAGTGGGGCAGGCTTACATAAAAGAGGGTATAGGACCCTGTCTAATAGGGCCCCCCTGAAGGAAACGCTGGCAGCAGGTCTTATCCAACTAAGTTTTTGGAATCCAGATAGGGTATTAATAGACCCCCTGTGTGGTTCGGGCACTATACCAATAGAGGCCGGTTTAATTGGCAAGAATATGGCCCCAGGTATGAATCGTAATTTTGCCTCTGAGGATTGGGACTTTATCCCTAAAAAATTATGGATGGAATCTCGGGAGGAAACCCATGACTTGGCCCAATATGATAGGCCAATAAGGGTCTATGGGTCCGACATCGATGGAGAAGTGCTAAGCTTGGCCAGATTTCACATTAGGGAGGCATTCCTAGAGGGGGATGTCCATGTGCAAAAATTAAATATAGAAGACTTATCCTCAAGTTATAAATATGGCTGTACCATATCCAACCCCCCTTATGGGGAAAGATTAGGGGAGAAAAAGGAGGTAGAAAGGCTATATAGAAGGATGGGGCAAATACATGGTAAAATGGAAAGTTGGTCCCACTATGTCATTAGCTCACATGAAAACTTTGAAAAACTATATGGAAAAAAGGCAGATAGGAAAAGAAAGCTATATAATGGTAGGATTCAATGTAACTATTATCAATTTCATGGTCCAAGACCTCCTAGGAGGGATTAAGGTTATATAGGCTAATACTTGGCTACTATTGGGAATAAATAATTACTATTAAATTTTCCCCCTCTTTGGCGGGTGGTGTAATGATAATGGCTAGATGGTCCTCCTTTTCCATATTAATGGATACAGGTTTATTATCGAAGGTATTTACCCAACCCTCCTTAAGAAGAAGGGTCTCATATTCCATGAGAAACTCATGGCCTGTAATGGAGGGCACAGAATATGTAGCAATGCTCATTTCCCCGGTCCCCTTATCCTCAAACTCTATTAACTCCATTTGACCATGGTAGGAGGGTAGGTAGGGAAATTCCTTGCTATAGGGCTGGCTTTTTTGGTCTGGTCCACAGGTGACCAACAAAAAAATACATAGAAACAATGTAAAGAATATATATTTTTCTTTCATCTTCCATCTCTCCTTAAATTACTCCCCCCATATTAGTATGTATTATATAAATATATTGATACTCATTAAAAAAGCGACCCATAATAATGGGCCGCTTTGATTATCCTTGAATCCTTAATATTTCCTCATGTTGTATACCAAGATCCTTCATTTCCTTAATTATAAAACAACCTGTTATGATGGAGGAAATGATGTCAGCCGTAGGCCCAGCTAAAAGGGCTCCCTGCAATCCAAAAAATCTTGGTAGGATAAGCAGGGCCGGTATCAATACTAAGACCTGCCTTGATAGGCTAAGGGCGGCAGCATGTTTAGGCTTGCCAGATGCCTGGAAGTAGCTGGCCGAAACAATTTGAAAGCCAATTATAGGCAGGGCTCCCATAAAGGTTATTAGGGCCCTTGTACCAAAATCAATTAGTTCAGCATCCTCTGAGTTGAAAAAGGCTACCATTTGAGCCGGGAAGAGCCTAGTGCCTATATAACCTAGGACCGATATAAATGTTGCACCTAGGATAGCCAGTTTTAGGGTTTCTTTGACCCTATCGTATTTTTCAGCCCCATAGTTGTATCCAATTAAAGGCTGGGCACCCTGGTTGATACCAAATATAGGCATTAGAATTAGGGTGTTGAGGCTCATGACTACTCCCATGCCTGAAACCGCAATATCTCCCCCGTAGGTGATTAATGTGGTATTCATAACTACATTTAATAGGCTATTGGCCAACTGCATGGCAAAATGGGAAGATCCCAAGGAGATAATCTCCATAAAGGTATCAAATTTCAATTTTAAATTTTCAACACGAAGTCTCAAGGAACTTCTACCACTTATAAAATAATAAAGGACCCATGCAGCAGATATAGCCTGGGCTATGCCAGTTGCTATAGCTGCTCCAGCCATCCCCCAGTCAAAAACAAAGATAAATATGGGGTCCAAGATGGTATTGGTAATGGCCCCTATTAACATGGTGAACATGGCTATTTTAGGATTACCCTCAGAGCGGATAAAATGATTCATACCAAAACCAATAGATTGAAAAATCCCTGCCCATAGGATAATGCTAATATACTCCCTAGCATAGGGCAGAACATCCCTGCTAGCCCCCAGGGTTTTAAGTATTGGGTCCAGGAAGATTGTACCTATGATAGCCAAAACAATTGCAAAAATCACCAATAAGACAAGGGCATTTCCTATGATTTTTTCTGCATCCTTTTCACGTTTTTGGCCTAGACGTATAGCTACAAGGGCATTGGCCCCAATACCTATTAGCATTTGGAAGGCCATCATAATTGTCATAATGGGAAATGCAATAGTTATTCCTGCTATTCCTAAGGAACCAACCCCATTACCAACAAAAATTCTATCAACTACATTATATAAAGCATTTACCAGCATACCTATAATGGCTGGTATTGAAAATCTCAATAATAATTTAGGAATTTGATCTTCACCTAATTGTCTCGAAGAATTCATACTTTGTCTCCCTACTTTCTGCTACATTTTTATCAGTAGTTTCTATTTAATATTGTCCCTGCAAAAATTATTAATCATACCTTTTAAAAAAGCATTCAAATGCTGGATATCAATTTTATTAATTCCCCTAAAGGATTTTTCCATGACCTTATCCCCTATAATTTGTAGGTCTGGAAGGGCTCTTTTGGCTTTATCAGTTAAAAAAACAAATTGGGACCGCCTGTCATGGGGATTATCTTTTTTTACAATCCAATTAGCCTGTATTAAGGAATCAACCACCCTAGTAATAGCTGGCCTTTCCACATTGAGTCTTTCAGCAATAAAGGCGGGGGTGATATTGTCCCCAGGCTGATTACTATCTCCATAGTGTTTCAATTCCATCAAAACTCTCCATTGGGCTGATGTAAGCTGGAAATCCTCTAGACGACTATTTAATTCCCATTTAATTAAATGACTGACCCTATTTAGATGGTATAGTAAACAATACTTATCCCTCTGCAAGGAACTACCCCCAATCCATATGATTAACATGTTAACTATAATAGTATATATATTATATATCTAAATGTCAATAAAAGAGGAAAAATAAGGGCAAGATAGGGGCAAAGACTTTGACTTTTGCAAGGCAAAAGCTTATAATATTTGTAATAAAAGAAGAAAATAGGAATAGAATTATAGGTTAAAAGACGATGATAGGAAGAGTAGGTAAGGGGATTAATTTTAGCGAATTGGTGATGGTGGAAGACCGATATAAGCCTCCTGCTGAAGAACATCCTGGAGTTTCTAATCGAAAGCATTTATGTTAGTAGGCTTAGACGGCCCCACACCGTTATATAGTGGTATTAACTTTGAGATGGTCGCAATATTGACAATTAGGGTGGTACCGCGAAGATATAACCTTCGTCCCTGCTTTAGGGATGGAGGTTATTTTAAATTAATTTAGGAGGGAAAAAATTATGGTTTCTGTGCTTATAAAGGATATTTTCCGTAAGAAGGAAAAATATGAGGGAAAAAATATTAGGATTGAGGGTTGGATAAGGACCATGAGGGTATCAAAGACCTTTGCTTTTATTGAAGTAAATGATGGAAGTTTTTTTAAGAACTTACAGGTTGTTTTTGATGAGGGATTAAAGAATTTTGAAGAGGTGTCAAAGTATCCCATAAGCACCCCTATTAAGGTGGAGGGAGTTTTGATATTAACACCTGAGGCAAAGCAAGCCTTTGAAATTAAGGCGACAAAAATAGAAGCAGAAAGTATTTCTGATAAGGATTATCCCTTGCAGAAAAAACGGCACTCCCTAGAGTTTTTAAGGGAAATAGCCCATCTTAGGCCAAGGAGCAACTTGTTTTCTGCAGTATTTAGGATTCGTTCCCTAGCATCCTTTGCAATCCATAAGTTTTTCCAAGAAAGGAACTTTGTATATGTTCACACACCAATTATTACCTCTAGTGATGCCGAGGGTGCTGGAGAAATGTTTAGGATTACAAGTCTTGATTTAGAAAATCCTCCAAGGGATGAGGAGGGAAAAATAGACTATAGAAAAGACTTTTTCGGCAAGGGGGTATATCTGACAGTAAGTGGACAATTGGAAGGGGAGGCCTATGCCCTTGCCTTTAGAAATATTTATACCTTTGGGCCAACCTTTAGGGCAGAAAATTCTAATACTGCTAGACATGCTTCAGAGTTTTGGATGATTGAACCAGAGATAGCCTTTGCGGATTTAAAGGATAATATGAAGCTGGCAGAGGACATGATGAAATATATTATTAACTATATAATGGACCAGGCCCCAGAGGAAATGGAGTTCTTTAACAAATTCGTAGACAAGACCTTATTAGATAGGCTAGATAATGTTCTTAATTCAGAATTTGAAAGAATTACCTATACTGAGGCCATAGACTATCTCAAAAAGGCTGATGTTAAATTTGAATATCCTGTGGAATGGGGTTGTGACTTAAAAACAGAACATGAGAGATATATAACTGAAAAGGTATTTAAGAAACCAGTATTTGTAACTGATTATCCAAAGGATATAAAGGCCTTTTACATGAAACAGAATGAGGACAATAAAACAGTAGCTGCAATGGATTTATTGGTGCCAGGGGTGGGAGAAATAGTTGGTGGTAGTCAAAGGGAGGATAATCTTAAAATCCTAGAGGATAGGATGGATGAATTAGATTTTGATAAGGAAGAGTATTGGTGGTATTTAGAGCTAAGAAAATATGGAAGCGTAAAACATTCTGGCTATGGTTTGGGATTTGAAAGACTCCTTATGTATATAACAGGGGTATCCAATATTAGGGATATTATACCCTTTCCCAGGACACCTAAATCTGCCGAATTTTAGGAAGATAATATCAGAAACAGGGGCTGTCAACAAGAGTTGCAGCCCTTTTTATTTTTGCCCATTACTTGTAGCCATAGTGAATAGACTTTTCTTTTATGGAAATACTTTCAAAAAAACCTAGGAGGAAGGCTATGATGGAAAAAGAAATGGGAATAAATCAAATTATTTTAGTTACTGACGGGCAATCTAATACTGGAGGTAGTCCTATAAGTGCAGCTAAAGAGGCATATAATAAAAATATCATTGTAAATACAATTGGACTTATAGGCAAAAACAAGGAGGAGGAAAAACCCCTGGCTGAAATTATAGACATTGCTGAGGCTGGGGGTGGAATATACGAATATACTTATATCGAAGAGCTTTACCAGACTATGCAAAGCATAACCTACAGGACAGTAAATAAAACAATCCAAGAGGCTGTTAATAAGCAGTTGGGAGAGATGATGGGCCAGGGCCTAGATGATATCCCACCAGCATCTAGGAGCAAACTACTTAGATATATAGATTCCTTTTCTGATAGGATAGGTCTCTACTGTGTAATTGTCCTAGATACTAGTGCTAGTATGGGCAAAAAAATACCAGCGGCCAGAAATAGTATTTTAGATTTGCTGGATAGCTTAAAGAGCAGAAAGGGTAAAGTTGAACTAGGTGTTGTTAGTTACCCTGGGAAAAAAGAGGACTCAGAGTTGATTTTTAATCTTGGAGAAAAACTTGACCAGCTTGAGGAAAGGCTTTATAAAATTGAGACCAGGGGAGTTACACCCACGGCTCCAGCAATTTATAGGGCCACAGACTTGTTGTTGGAGAGAATAGGACAGGGCCAAATGGAACTTGAGAAGGTTAGGGGATAAAAGGGGCGGAGAAATATTTTCTCCGTTTTTATTTTTGCCTAGGAGGATATATATGGATATGCTTTCATTGATGCCTGATACAATTATAAGGGGTAGGTGGCAGAAAAGAAGATATATTGTAAAGGGCCAATTGGGTCAGGGGGGGATTGCCACTGTTTATTTGGTACAGGATGTAAGAACTAAAGAAATGTTTGCCATGAAAATTAGCGCCGATAATATATCCATTAATAGGGAGTATCAACTATTAAAAAACTTTTCTAATATTGATATGGTTGTTAGAGTTTATGAAATAGATGATTTAGAAATTTACAATAGGACCTATTATTATATTTTATTGGAATATATAAAGGGGGAAGATCTAGAAAGTTATTTTAAAAGGCGGAAATTAGATATCCCAACAACTATTTCCATCATTCTTATTATCCTAAGAGGATTAGACAAGATTTATGCCGAAGAATATATTATAGGGGATTTAAAGCTGTCAAATCTTATGCTAGACAGAGAACTTGGCAGGATTAGGATGATAGACCTGGCAAGTGGAGTCAAAAAAGGACAGTCTTTAAAGGAGTTTACCCTAGCCTATGATAGGGCTAGTTGGAATTGTGGTGATAGGACTGCTGAACCTAGCTATTTGCTATTTACAGTAAATATGATCTTTATAAAATTATTAATGGGGGAAAGCCCCAATCCAAGAAAATACGAGATTAATGCTTTAGTAAAGAGGATAAAGACTATCAATTTAAGTCGGGAATTGCAAGCCCTTATAATCCAAGGGCTGTCGGGCCACTACAAATCCTTTGGGCCCTATCTTGCAAAATTAAAGAAAATATATTATAAAGAGAGGTATAAACAATATAGGGATAAAAGAAATTTAAAGAATAGAAGGGTAAATTGTTTTTTAGCTTTTAGCATATTTTTTTTTATAGCAACAGTAGTTACCATATATTTGACTTAAATATGGGTAAAAAATGGGGGATGAAAGTGATAGATAAGGTCAAGGAAATCATAATAAACAAGAAGCTAGTTGATATAGGGGATAAAATTGTAGTTGCTGTATCTGGAGGTCCTGATTCTATTTGTCTATTACATATTTTATATAGACTTCAGGAGGAGTTTGAGCTAGAATTATTTGCGGCCCATCTAAACCATAATTTTAGGGGAATTGAGGCTCAAAAAGATGCCCAGTATGTGTTAAACTTTTGTGACAAGTTAGATATCCTATCCTTTGTTAAGAGTATAGATGTCCCTGGATATGCTAGGGAACATAGCCTGTCAGAGGAGGAGGCGGGGAGGATTCTCCGCTATGAATTTTTCAATGACATATTGGAAAAGGTGGGGGCAGATAAAATAGCCACGGCCCATAATCAAAATGATCAGGCGGAGACCGTACTAATGAGACTTTTAAGGGGAACAGGCATTCAGGGTTTAACTGCTATCCATTATGGCAGGGGTCGAATTATTCGACCTTTATTAAACACAAGCCGTAGGGATATCGAGGACTACTGCTTAATAAACAAATTATCTCCCCGCATAGATAAAAGCAACCTAAAACCCATGTATCATAGAAATAAAATTCGCTTAGAACTGATACCCTATATAGAGAAGCACTATAACCCCAATATAATAGAAAGTTTGGCCAAAACTGCTGAAATTTTAAAAAAGGACAGGGACTATTTGGAGGCTACTGCTTGGCAGGCCTATAAAAATGTAGAGTTAAATAGCAAGAAGGATAGTTTAGAGCTTTCCATTAGTGGTATTAATAAACTACCCCATGCCTTACAATCTAGGATACTAAGATTAGCCACAGAAGAGTTGGTGGGTAAGAGGGAAATCCTAGAATTTAACCATATATATAGTGTAATAGAACTATTGGATAGGAAGGAGACGGGAAAAAAAATATTATTACCAGCGGGTTTGGTAGCCAGGGTTAGTTATGATAAATTAATTATTAGCATAGGTGATGAGAAACAGGCAGATTTTTACTATGAATTGGCAGAAAAAAAGGACATAATAATAAATGAAATTGGAGGGAAATTTAAAGTAAGAACCGCTAGAAAAAAAGATGTAAAAAGTATTAGCAGGGATAGGTATATTAAATATTTTGACTATGATAAAATAAAAGGTAAATTAAACATAAGAAATAGGAGACAGGGGGACCGTTTTTGGCCCTTGGGCTTAGCGGGTAGCAAAAAATTGAAGGATTTTTTTATTGATTGCAAAATTGACAGGGAAAAAAGAGATAGGATACCCCTAGTATGTGATGGTAGCCAGATTATATGGATAGTTGGCTATAGGATAAGTGAAAAATATAAGATTACTGATAAGACAAATAGGATTTTAATTTTGGAATACCAGGATCTATAAAAAATATAATAAAAGTATGAAGATTAATGTGACAATACTAGGCCTTTTAAGGGCTTAAATTTAGGCAGATTAAATTTTCAAAAGCCTGTTGTTTTTTAATGTATTCTGTGGTAAAATACTTTAATGTAGCAAAGAAGAGGCTATGAGAGGAGGACTATATTTGAGGAAATTTTTCCGTGGAGCTAGCTTCTATATACTAATTTTTATAATACTATTAATACTTGTGCAACAATTTGCTAAACAACCTCAACAAACTATAGATATAGAGTTTTCCCAACTCTATGAGGAGCTTGTAGGTGGCAATGTTAGAGAGATCCATATAGTGGATCGTACTATAGAAGGCACGCTTGTAAAAAATAATGAAACTATTAATTATAAATCTTTTATACCCACTGTATTTAGTGAAGAAAGATTTACAGCCATTGTTGAAGAACAAATGCTAGGACAAAAGAATTTAAAGGTGACAGGAGCACCACCACCAAGTCCACCTTGGTTTATAGAATTACTACCCTCCATCTTTATGATATTGATTTTTGTTGTTTTTTGGTTTGTATTTATGCAACAATCCCAGGGTGGAGGAAACAGGGTAATGTCCTTCGGTAAAAGCCGGGCAAAACTTCACAAGGAGGATGAAAAGCATAAGATAACCTTTGATGATGTAGCTGGCTTGGAAGAGGAGAAGGAGGAATTACAAGAACTTGTAGACTTCTTAAAAAATCCCCGTAAATATATGGAGCTTGGTGCAAGAATACCCAAGGGAATTTTAATGGTAGGGCCACCTGGTACGGGGAAGACTTACTTGACCAAGGCAGTTGCAGGAGAAGCCGGGGTTCCTTTTTTTAGTATTAGTGGATCTGATTTTGTAGAAATGTTTGTTGGAGTAGGAGCCTCTCGGGTCAGAGACCTTTTTGAACAGGCCAAGAAGAGTTCACCCTGCATTATTTTTATTGATGAAATAGATGCGGTAGGCAGAAGAAGGGGAGCAGGCCTGGGTGGGGGTCATGATGAAAGGGAACAAACCCTAAATCAATTATTAGTTGAAATGGATGGTTTTGGGGTTAATGAAGGAATAATAATCGTTGCAGCAACTAATAGACCTGACATACTGGATCCAGCCCTACTAAGACCTGGACGTTTTGACAGGGAGGTTATGGTAGGCAACCCAGATATTAAGGGCAGGGAGGCAATCTTAAAGGTGCATTCTAGAAACAAACCCCTGGACAAAGATGTGGATTTAAGAATATTAGCTAGGAGAACTCCTGGCTTTACGCCAGCTGATATAGAGAACCTAATGAACGAGGCAGCCCTATTAACTGCAAGGAAGAATGAAAAGAGAATTAGGATGGCTACAATAGAGGAGGCAATAACTAAAGTAATTGCCGGTGTTGAGAAGAAAAGTCGGGTAATCAGCGAGAAGGAAAGAAGATTGACAGCATATCATGAAGCTGGTCATGCAGTGGTAGCAACCCTACTACCTAATTCAGACCCAGTTCATCAGGTATCCATTATACCAAGGGGTAGGGCAGGTGGTTTTACCATGATATTGCCCGAAGAAGATAAGTACTATGCTACAAAGACGGAAATGAAGGAACACATTGTACACTTATTGGGTGGCCGGATGGCAGAAAAACTAGTCCTAGATGATATTAGTACTGGTGCCCAGAATGATTTACAAAGAGTATCAGACTTGGCTAGGGCCATGGTTACTAAATATGGAATGAGTGACTTGATTGGGCCTATGACCTTGGGTAGTGGAGAAGACGAGGTTTTCCTGGGTAGGGATTTCACCTCTAAACCCAATTATTCAGAAAAAATAGCCTCAGAGATAGACCAAGAAATTAAAAGAATTATAGATGAAGGCTATGAGAAGGCTAGGCAGTTGCTAACGGATAATATGGATAAACTCCATGCAGTGGCACAAGCCCTCCTAAAGTTAGAAACACTAGATGCCGACCAATTTAATAAAATTTTCTCTGGAGAATTACTTATAAAGGACGAGGACACAGAGGAAGAAATTGAGGCAAAATATAAGGAATTAAAGGCCAAGGACCAAGCCAAAGAAAGAGAAGCTAAGAGGGAAAAAAGAGAAAAAGAAGAGCAGGCTGCGCAGGAAGAAAAAGAAAAATTAGAGGACAATCAAATAGAAAATTCTTCTGATGAAGAAAATATAAATAAAAAATCCTGAAATTAAATTCAGGATTTTTTTACCAATTAATAAAACATATTAATAAAACATAAAAAGGAAGTAATTCAAGTTAATAGAAAAAATTTAAGCAATATAATGATATAAAGCTTTAATATTCAAATTAATTGTGTATTTTGTATTATGAGACTATTTATTTAATTATTTTATGTTATAATATTATCTGTGTAGGCTTACTAAAGTAAATACATTGGGAGGGTGAAATATGACAATAAACAAACTGGAAGAACTCCGCCAGAAGAAGGAAAAAATTAAAGAGGGCGGGGGTTCCAAAAGAATAGCCACTCAACATGGGAAGGGAAAATTAACTGCTAGGGAAAGAATTCACCTATTGTTTGATAAAGATAGTTTTGTGGAGATAGATGCCTTTGTCAAGCATAGATGTACGAATTTTGGATTAGAAAAGGTTGAAACCCCTGGTGAAGGTGTAGTAACAGGGTATGGTAGAATAGACGGAAGATTAGTTTATGCCTATGCACAAGACTTTACCGTCCTAGGTGGGTCCTTGGGCGAAATGCATGCACAAAAGATTGTCAAAATTCAGGATTTAGCTCTAAAAATGGGGGCACCCATTGTAGGTATAAATGATTCAGGAGGGGCCAGAATACAAGAAGGAGTAGATGCCCTATCTGGATATGGCCACATATTCTATCGTAATACCATATCTTCTGGGGTAATTCCGCAGATTACTGCAATTATGGGTCCCTGTGCAGGGGGGGCAGTGTATTCCCCAGCTTTAACAGATTTTATTTTTATGGTTGAAAATACTAGTCAAATGTTCATTACCGGACCTCAGGTTATTAAAACAGTTACGGGAGAAGAGGTAAGTGCTGAGGACCTTGGTGGTGCAATGACCCACAATCAAACTAGTGGTGTGGCCCACTTTGTATCACCAAGTGATGAAGACTGTATAAATGAGATCCGAAGATTACTTAGCTTTTTACCATCTAATAATATGGAGAACCCGCCGACCTATGAGGTTGAGGATGATATTAATAAAATTATTCCAGAATTAGATGAAATTGTTCCGGATAGTCCCAATAGACCTTATAATATGAAGGATATAATTACACATATTGCAGACAATGGTGACTTTTTTGAAGTGCAAGCCTACTATGCCACCAATATGATTACGGGATTTATTCGATTAAATGGTCAAACCGTAGGTGTTGTGGCCAATCAGCCTAGGATATTAGCAGGATGCTTAGATATTAATGCCTCTGATAAGGCAGGTAGGTTTATTAGGACCTGTGATGCTTACAATATACCTATAGTTAATTTTGTAGATGTGCCTGGTTTTTTACCTGGTACAAGTCAGGAATATGGTGGTATTATACGCCATGGGGCAAAAATGCTCTATGCCTATAGTGAGGCTACAGTACCCCTAATCACGTTGATTATAAGAAAGGCCTATGGCGGGGCCTATATTGCCATGTGTAATAAAGAGCTAGGTGCCGATGTGGTATTAGCCTGGCCATCTGCTGAAATTGCTGTTATGGGACCTGAAGGGGCAGCTAATATTATTTTTAGAAGGGAAATAGCAGATGCTGAGGATCCACAGGCAACAAGGGAGGAAATTATAGACAATTACAAGGCTGAATTTGCAACCCCATATAAGGCGGCAGAGAGGGGCTATGTGGATGATGTAATTGAACCATCAGCTACTAGGCCTAGACTGATAGATGCCCTAAATATGTTGGCCAGTAAAAGAGAGGTTAGACCACCTAAAAAACATGGAAATTTACCAGTGTAACTATGACATGAATTTTAAAAGAGGTGAAAAAAGACAATGAATTTAATGGATAAAATGAAGCTAGCTTCTGAACTGGCCAATATGAGTCCGGGAGAAAAATTTTTAGCCAGCTTACAGGTAACCATTTTCGGCATTGCAATTGTATTTGTGGTTCTATTTGTATTGTTTTTGGTTATTAGGCTCCTAGAACTACTACTCCACAAAACTGATAGCAAAAGTATAGATAAGGAAGAAAAACAAAAAGCAGTGGCAGTTGCTCAAGTCGGCAGTGCAGGAGATAGGACGGAGGAAACAAGGGAAGATGAGGAATTGGTGGCTGTGATAACTGCTGCTATAGCTGCAAGTCTACATACATCAACTCATAATATCCTGGTGAAAAATATTGTTAGAATAGCAGATGAAACCCCAAATTGGGGGAAGTTGGGACGTATCCAACAGATAAATACTAGGCAATAAAGGCAAAAATGTTTTTTATTTACAAGATTGAGAATATTTGCAATTCACTAAAAGACTAATTAGGGAGGAAGCATAATATGAAAAAGTTTAATGTCACTGTAAATGGTGTTAAGTATGAAGTCCAGGTAGAAGAGATTAAAGATGGTGTTGTGGCAAGTCCAGCAGTATCAGCACCAGCACCTGCTGTGCCTAAGCAAGCTGCAGCCCCAACACCCGCCCCAGCAGCCTCGACAGCTAAACCTGCTCCCGCTGTAGCTGCAGGGGATCTTACGGTAGAGGCGCCCTTACCCGGAAATGTGTGGAAGGTACTGGTGGAGGAAGGGCAGGAAGTAAAAGAGGGAGATGTCCTAGTTATACTAGAGGCAATGAAAATGGAAAATGAAATTTATTCCCCGTCTAATGGAAAGGTAGCAGCAGTTCATGTTGCGGAAGGTGCATCTGTAAATGGTGGAGATGTACTGGTATCCTTAGAATAGGCATAAATTAATTCATTGGAGGGAGATAGACAAATGGGTGATACTTTACTTAATTTTTTAGGGACCACTGGAATTATCAGTATGTCCTGGCAACAGCTTGTTATGATAATTATTTCCTGTGTTTTATTATATCTTGCCATTGGAAAAGAGTTTGAACCCTTACTACTAATACCCATTGGTTTTGGTATGCTTATGACAAACTTACCCCTAAGTGGTGTTATGGATAAGGGGGGCTTAATTAGATATTTCTACTATGGGATAGAAATGGGTATTTTTCCACCCCTTATCTTTTTGGGGATTGGGGCTATGACAGATTTTGGGCCCCTAATTGCAAACCCTAAGAGCTTGTTCTTAGGTGCTGCAGCCCAGCTGGGTATATTCTTTACCTTTATTGGGGCTACCATGATGGGGTTTACTGCCCAAGAGGCCGGTTCCATTGGGATTATTGGAGGGGCTGATGGACCAACAGCCATATTTTTGACCTCCCAGTTAGCACCTCATTTGCTGGGGCCCATTGCTGTGGCAGCCTATTCATACATGGCCCTAGTGCCAATTATACAGCCTCCTATTATGAGAGGGCTTACCACAAAGGAAGAACGTAAGATTAAGATGGAACAATTGAGGGAAGTTTCCCAATTGGAAAAGATTCTTTTTCCCATTATAGTCACAATTGTTGTATCCTTGATATTACCTTCAGCAGCAACCCTGGTGGGTATGTTGATGTTTGGTAATTTACTTAAAGAATGTGGATTAACAGAAAGATTATCTAAAACAGCACAAAATGAATTAATTAATATAGTCACAATTTTGTTAGGCATTAGTGTCGGAGCCACTGCAAAGGCGGAACAATTTTTACTACTAGGAACCATTAAAATTATTGTTTTGGGTGTAGTGGCCTTTGGAGTGGGAACTGCTGGTGGTGTTATACTAGGTAAGCTTATGAATAAACTAGCTGGAGGAAATTCTATAAATCCCTTGATTGGATCGGCCGGTGTATCTGCTGTTCCAATGGCTGCTAGAGTGTCCCAAACTGTAGGACAGAAAGAAAATCCTAGCAACTTTTTACTTATGCACGCCATGGGGCCCAATGTTTCCGGAGTTATTGGTTCGGCGGTGGCAGCAGGGGTCCTCTTATCCCTCTTTGGAGGATAAGTCAGATAATTTTATATCAAACTATAGGGGGTGCCCAGGGCATCCTCTTTTTTATGGGAATTTATTTTCAAAGGACAAAATGCTACAATTAAATAAGAAGGCATTAAAGCGGTCAGGTGGAGGTGATTAAATGAAGGATAAAATATTGGAGGAACTATATGCAAGCGGAGGAGAGTTTATATCTGGCCAAGCACTTAGCAAAAAACATAAGGTATCACGGACGGCAATTTGGAAACATATCAATAATCTTAAAAAACAGGGTTACCATATAGAAAGCATGAAAAATAGGGGATATAGGCTACTAAGCACGGAAGGAAAACTCCTGCCAGCTGTTATAAAGAAGAAGCTAAAAACTAGGAATTTAGGAAAGGAATTGATATATTTTGATACTATTGATTCCACCAATAACTACGGAAGAAAAATTGCCCCTAGTGTAGGCCACGGCACCATAATCCTTAGCGATGGGCAAGCTGAAGGAAAGGGTAGGATGGGAAGAGGCTGGGTTTCCATAGCTAATAAGTCCCTTTGCATGTCTATTATTTTGAAACCAGAAATCCCCCCTACAGATGGGGCAGTTATAAGCCAGATTGCAGCGGCAGCAAGTCTCAAGGCTATAGGTCTTTCTACAGGATTAAGAGGTCAGATAAAATGGCCCAATGATATTGTAATAGGGGGCAAAAAAGTTTGTGGTATTCTAACGGAGATGGCAGGTGAGCTAAACCAAATAGAATACTTAATAGTGGGCATAGGGATAAATGCTAATAATAAGGGTTTTCCTAAGGAGTTAGAGGCAAGGGCCACATCCTTAGCTATGGAAAAGGGAGAAATTATAGATAGGCAAAAGTTAATAATCAACTTAATAGAGGAATTTGAAGACCTATACCAGGACTATATTGATAGAAATAAACTAGAGAAAACCCTGGCTATAGTCAGGGAAAATTCCGCCATATTAGGAAGGGATATCTATGTTATTAGTAGGGCAGGCAGGTTAAGGGCTAAGGCTTTAGATATTGACAACAGGGGTCTGTTAAGGGTTAGGTACCAGGATGGTAGGGAGGAATCCTTATTATCAGGGGAGGTATCTATAAGGGGAGAGGGCTTATATACTTGATTTAGCAAAAAAGATTGAATTATTCCCGGTAAATTGGTACAATAATAGGGTAAATTAGCTAACATTCTTATGAAGTTAGACTGGTCTACAGAAGTTATTAATTTATTAGTCCGGCATCGTAAAGAGCTGGAACGGAGGTGCTTTTATGTCAATTTATAGTGGAAAGAAGTATCAAGCTGGCAAGGCTATCACAAATCATTGGAAGCTGACCACACGAAAGATGGCAATGGCTGGTATGTTAGGGGGTTTTTCCATAGCCCTAAGTATGACGCCAATTGGCTACATACCCATTCCTATTTTAGGGATTAGTGCAACTACTATGCATATTCCTGTTATTATAGGGGCATTACTTGGCGGGCCAATGGTAGGAACTTTTGTAGGGGCTATATTTGGCCTTAGCAGTTTATTAAGGGCCACTAATCCATTCTTTGCAGACCCACTTGTGGCCATACTGCCAAGACTTCTTATAGGACTGGTTAGTTATTACACCTACAAATTATCCAACAACTCTATATTAGCGGCGGCAGCGGGGACCATTAGCAATACAGTGGGTGTATTGGGTATGATTTATCTTAGAAACTATTTACCCCTAGAGGCTGTAGTCTTAACTGGGGTGACAAATGGTTTACCGGAGATTATAATTTCTGCATTTATTGTCTATGCCGTAGTCAAAGCCATGAAAAATATAATTTAGGGGAACTAGTAGGCAATCTACCCTAAGATCTGAGAAGGTGAACTAATGCTTTTAGTGCTAGACATAGGTAATACTAATATTGTATTAGGGCTATATAAAAATGATATCTTAATGGATTCATGGAGGGTTTCTACAGACGAAAACAAATCCTCCGATGAGTATGGAATTTTATTAAAACAATTGTTTGAATATAATACTAGGAGTGTAGAGGAGGTAAAGGATGTAATCATATCCTCAGTAGTACCTAATATTATGTATTCATTGGAAAATTCCATAAAAAAAACCTTTAAAATAGAACCATTGATAGTTGGACCTGGAATTAAAACCGGTATGAATATTAAATATGACAATCCCAAGCAAGTAGGGGCTGACCGGATTGTAAATGCAGTGGGGGCCTATGAAAAATATGGTGGTCCCCTCATACTAGTGGATTTTGGGACAGCAACTACCTTTTGTGCCATATCGGCCAAGGGTGAATATTTGGGAGGTACTATTGCTCCAGGAATTAGAATATCTACAGATGCATTATTCCAACGGGCTGCAAAATTACCAAGAGTTGAATTGGCAAAGCCAGGAAAGGTTATTTGTAAAAACACAGTTAATAGCATACAGTCAGGAATAGTATATGGCTATGTGGGCTTGGTGGAATATATAGTTAAGAGGATGACCAAAGAACTAAAGGGGCCAGGGGTCAAGGTCATTGCAACGGGAGGATTGGCATCCCTAATTGCCAGTGAGGGGGATGTAATCCACCTGGTGGATAGGAACCTAACCCTAGAGGGCTTAAGGATTATCTATAAGAAAAATCAAGAAGATAGGATGGGCGTAATAGGACCTGGTTTCAACTAGGTCCTATTCCTATGTGTTAAAGACAACTAATAATGGGGATAATAGCCTATAGGGGAGGGGCTAGGTGTTAGCTAGTCATTAATAGTCCAATATTTTTCCTAAAAGGGTGAAGGAAGTGAAGGAAATGAAAATAGCTGATAGGGTTATTGAAAATAATATACTATTAGCTCCCATGGCCGGAGTTACTGACCTGGCCTTTCGTTTAATTTGTAAAAGAATGGGATGTGGGATGGTATATACTGAAATGGTAAGTGCCAAGGGGCTTAATTATCAGGACAAGAACTCAGGGAGACTATTGGAGATTGCAGGGGAAGAAAAACCTGTAGCCTTTCAAATTTTTGGTTCGGATCCTGAGATAATGGCAAAGGCAGCCTATAGCCTTAATGGAGAGGAAAATATAATTTTAGATATAAATATGGGCTGTCCAACTCCTAAAATTGTTAAAAATGGTGATGGGAGTGCCTTGATGCAAAATCCTAAACAAGCAGGCAGGGTAATAAGGGCGGTTGTTAGAGAATCCATCAAACCGGTAAGTGTAAAAATCCGCAAGGGTTGGGATAATAAGAATATAAATGCCATAGAGATAGCAAAAATTGCTGAAGATTGTGGGGCCCAGGCCATAACGGTCCACGGAAGAACTAGGCAACAATTTTATTCTGGTAAGGCAGATTGGAATATCATAGCTAAAGTTAAGGAGGCCGTTAAAATCCCTGTCATAGGGAATGGTGATATTTTTACAATTGAGGATGCCGTTAAAATATTAAAGGAGACTAATTGTGATGGGATTATGATAGGAAGAGGAGCTCAAGGGAATCCTTTTCTATTTGAAAGGATAAGGCATTACCTGGTCCATGGGGAGGTTTTACCAAAGCCATCCTTATCCCGGGTGATAGATACTATTTTTCTCCATATGGATATTGGCCAGCAATATAAGCCTGAAGATGTTGTTGTCCGTGAAATGAGAAAACATATTGCTTGGTATTTAAAGGGTTTTAAAAATTCAGCTGAAGTAAGACATATAATAAATGGGGTTAAATCCCAAGAGGAAATAAGAAAGATATTAACTCAGTATTTACAAAGACAAAAAATATAGTCCTAGCATTCCATAGACAAGTATAAGCCTGGCACAAAGGTTAATAATAGGAATATATTCATTTATTACTAGTGGCTAGGAGTGGGTTTATGAAGAGGATTGTTAGTGTTAGTATAGGGAGCTCTACCCGGGATACCTATGTAGAAACCAAAATTTTAGGCCAGGAATTTATAATAGAGAGAAGGGGTACTAATGGCTGTTTCAGGCAGGCCCTAGACCTAATAAGAGGCCTAGATGGAAAAGTCGATGCCCTGGGAATGGGAGGGATTGATTTATACCTCTGGGCTGGCAAAAAGAGATATACCCTACGAAGTGCTATACCCTTAAAAAAGGCTGCAAGGCAAACCCCTATTGTGGACGGTTCTGGTTTGAAAAACACCTTAGAAAGGGATGTTATAAAGTATTTAGTGGAAAACAATATTGTGGATTTCAAAAATAATACCACATTAATAACTAGTGCTATGGACCGCTTTGGCATGGCAGAAACTATTGCCCAATCTAAGGGGAAAATTATAATTGGAGACTTGATTTTTGCCCTTTCTTGGGATAGGCCCCTGTACACATTGACAAATTTACGGAGGGTGGCTGGCTTTCTAGCCCCCCTTGCTTGTCAACTCCCCTTTAAGATGCTTTACCCTGTAGATAACTTGAAAAATGTGAACAAGATAAAAAAGTTGGAAAGGTATTACAATGAAGCTAATATCATAGCGGGGGATTTTCATTACATTAAAGGCTATATGCCAGACAATCTAAAAAACAAGACAATCATAACAAACACAATTACAAAAAAAGATATCAAGATGCTTAAAAATAAGGGGGTCTCCTTACTAATTACTACAACTCCCAAGCTAGGGGATAGGTCTTTTGGTACTAATGTTATGGAGGCAGTCATAGTGTCTATAATAGGAGAGGATAGGCAAAGAAACTATGAAGAAATAATAAAAACTTTGAAATTCCAGCCTAGGATTGAATATTTACAAGGCCAATTAAATATGTAATTTCAGTCCCAAAATAGCTAGACAAGAAAACTTCTAGAAAGTTAGATGAAATTTGGCTTGACAATTAAAAAACACTGGATTATAATATCTACAATCATATTTTGTTGGAAGGCACTGTTAAAAAATGCAGTGCCCTTATGATTTTCTTAAGAGATGAATTTAAAGGCCTGGTTTTTTGGGGCTTACAAGATAGAAGCTATAAGTCAAAGACAGGAGAAATAATAAAATATTGTCCATCCCCAGATGGGAACACATAAATTGTATAAATATATCATACATATATTTATGATATATCTTTGCCCTGGTGTTGAATAGAGAATCTTGTGTAAAAAAGGAGAGAAGTAGATATGCTGCACAATAGAGAAGTAGTATTGACCTTTAGAGGGTTAAAAAAAATAGAGGATGAATTAGAATTTTTAAAAACTGTTAGGAGAAAGGAAGTAGCCGAACGAATTAAACAGGCAATAGCATTTGGGGATATAAGTGAAAACTCTGAGTATGATGAAGCTAAAAATGAACAGGCCCAGGTAGAAGAAAGAATTATGAAATTAGAAAATATGCTTAAAAAGGCAAGGGTAATTGATGAGGATGATATCAGTTTAGATAAAGTTAGTATAGGGACGACAGTACAGGTTGAAGATTTAGAATTTAATGAGACTGTTGAATATACTATAGTAGGTTCGGCAGAGGCAGATCCCTACGATTTAAAGATTTCAAACGACTCACCTGTTGGTAGGGCCCTATTGGGCAAGGAAATTGGGGATGTGGTAGAGGTGCAAATTCCCGATGGGATAACCAGATATAAGGTGTTAAACATTCAAAAAGGCCAAATAGAGACTTAATTTAGAAAACATATTAAATAATAGTTACTTAGGAGGCGTAAAATTAATGTCAAATAACCAAGGGGAAGAAAAGAGCTTAAACGAGCTGCTGCAGATAAGGAGAGACAAACTAGAGGCCTTGAAGAAAAAAGGGAGAGACCCCTTCATAATTGAAAAGGTTAACATAAGCCACTATAGCCAGGAAATCCTTGATAACTTCCAGGAGATGGAGGGGCAAGAGGTTACCATTGCTGGGAGGCTTATGGCTAAAAGAGGGCATGGGAAAACCAGCTTTATTAATATACAGGATAAGGATGGCCGTATACAGGTATATGTAAGGCAAGATGCCATAGGACAGGAAGAATATGATTTTTTTAATGATTATGATATTGGAGATATTATAGAGATAAAGGGAGAGGTTTTTAAAACTAATAGGGGAGAAATATCTGTTAAGGCAACACAAATTCGATTATTGACTAAATCCCTTCAAATCCTACCGGACAAATGGCACGGCCTAAAGGATCCGGACTTAAGATATCGGCAAAGATATATAGATTTGATTATAAATGAGGAAGTAAAAAAGACCTTTCTAATTAGAACAAAGGCTATTAGGGCTATTAGGGAATTCTTAGATAAGAGAGGATACCTAGAAGTAGAAACCCCTATATTAAGCACAATTGCTGGGGGTGCCAATGCCAGGCCCTTTATTACCCACCATAATACCCTTGATATTGATATGTACCTAAGAATCGCCACAGAATTACACCTAAAAAGGCTAGTTGTAGGTGGATTTGATAGGGTATATGAAATAGGTAGGATTTTTAGGAATGAGGGAATGTCTATAAAGCACAATCCCGAATTTACAACTATAGAACTATATGAGGCCTATGCAGACTACAATGATATAATGGAAATCACGGAAAACCTTATTGCCCATGTTGCCGAAAAGGCCTTGGGAACAACAAAGATAGTATATCAGGGACAGGAGATAGACCTTACTCCACCATGGCAAAGACTTTCTATGATTGATGCTTGTAAGAAATATGCTAATGTTGATTTTGACGGGATTGAAACAGATGAAGAGGCAAGAGAAATAGGGAAAAAACTTGGCTTAGAGGTTACACCACAAATGACAAAGGGACACATTATCAGCGAGACCTTTGAGGAATATGCAGAGCAACACTTAGTACAACCAACCTTTATTACTGGACACCCAGTTGAGGTATCACCCTTGGCAAAAAGAAATCCCGCCAGACCGGAGATTACCAATAGATTTGAAGCCTTTATAAATACATGGGAAATTGCTAATGCCTTCTCTGAACTGAATGACCCCATTGACCAGAAGGAAAGATTTATGCAACAGGTGGCCCAAAGAGATGCAGGGGATGAGGAAGCCCACCCCCTAGATGAAGATTTTCTAAATGCCCTAGAAGTAGGATTGCCACCAACGGGCGGTTTAGGTATTGGTATTGACAGGGTAATAATGCTTATTGCAAATGCACCATCCATAAGGGATGTAATTTTATTTCCAACAATGAGGCCTTTAAACAAGGGGGATTAGGCAATTGCCTAATCTTCTTTTTTAATAGGGACAATTACAAAGGGGAATAACTAATAATAGTTATTAAACAAGAAAAATTTCATTTGACAAGATAGAAAAATTATGGTATATTTATACTCCAAGCTTCCCAGAGAGGCCTGGATTTTAGAGGATGTCAAGAGATTTCATAAAAAAAGCTTGACATAGGATACCTAGCATGGTATACTAGAAAAGTCGTCGCAAAAGACGGCGGTTAAAAAAGTGGTCTTTGAAAATTGAACAGTATAGCAAATTAAGCCAGCATGATAAG
>CAYMGQ010000011.1:0-78164 GCA_964390055.1 uncultured Clostridiaceae bacterium | reverse complement strand
AGGAGCTGATACCATGGAAAACTACATAGAAGTAATCCAACAATTACTAGCATTATTGGACACAATGGAAGAGGGTATGATTGATATTAAAAGGCAGCTTGGGGAGTTGCGGTATGAGGGTGCCTTAAGGCTTTTGGGGGACGTTATGTTGGGGGTATCCAGCATTGATGATGCCCTGGAACCCATGATGGATAAACTAGAAGCTAATGATATCAAGGAGACGGAAGGAAGGCTAAAGGAAGTTTTAAATGGGCTTATAAATACCTATGAGGATAATAGGGAAGTTGAATTGGAGAAACAGGTGGAAGAAGATGCTTTAGCAACTTTTAAGGCCTGGAAGGAAGAAATAGAAAGGGTTTTACAGCCTTATCTTATAGCTTAAGGGTGGAGTAGAAGGAATCAGGGCTAGGGGGTGTTTGTGTGGATATTGCTGCTTTATCGATGGGTTTTGCCCAAATGAATTTACATCAGCAGGCAGGTATATCTGTAATGAAGATGGCTATGGATAAATCAAAAACTGAGACAATTGATTTAATCCAACAGATGATGGAAGTCAATGACTATATTGATGTTGATACCAGTGTAATGGAGCAATCTATTAATCCCCATCTAGGGGCAAATATTGATATTAGAGTTTAATTTTATAGATACTTATAAATTTCTACAAATAATTAAGAGGAGGGTTAAATCCCCTCCTCTTATTTGTGTACTTTTTACCTTTATTTGTCCTTTAGGTCTAGGAATAATTCGTAGGCTTCTTTATCAGTTGCATTTTCGTGAACTATTAAATTCACGGCTTGAACCATGGCAACTGGGTTTAAGCTTTGGAAGATATTCCGACCCATATCTACTCCCGCTGCTCCCTCTGATATTGCACGGTAGCACATTGTTAGGGCATCTTTTTCTGCTACTTTTTTGCCCCCTGCTACTACAATTGGGACTGGGCAGGCTGCTGTAATTTCTTCAAAGTCTTCACAGTAATAGGTTTTTACCAAATGGGCACCTAGTTCAGCTACCATACGGGTGGCCAGTTTGAAAAACCGGCTTGTTCGTTCCATGTCCTTACCTACTGCTACAACTCCCATAGTTGGTATACCATAGGTTATACCCGCATCTACGGCTTTACATAGATTATCTAGGCTTGATTTTTCGCCTTCAGCACCAATAAAGGTCTGAACTGCCATACAGCTTGCATTCATTCTGATGGCATCTTCGATATTTACACCTATTACCTCATGGCTTAAGTCCTCTTTTATAATAGAGGAGCCACAACTTACACGTAAAGCAACTGCTTTTTGGCTGCTGGGGGTTATACAGGTACGTAGGGCACCCCTCGTAGCCATTAAAACATCAACATGATTTAAGAGAGGGGGAATTACAATATCTAGTCGCTCTAACCCTGAAGTGGAACCCATAAAGTATCCGTGGTCAAAGGCTAACATAACTGTCCTTCCACTCTTAGGCTGGAATATACTAGCTAATCGAGTTTTCATACCCCAGTCTACATCATCCATGCCTTTTACATGAAAACCGCCTTGTTTAGCAAAGGCTTTATCAGTATGATAATCTTTAGCTACTTTCATTCCATCTATATCTGCCATATTAATTTCCTCCTATCATAATTAGTTAAGTATGATTTATATATTAGAAATCATAGTTATCCATATTGTCAATATCAAACACTGTTCTTTCTGGTAGTAATACAACTCCTGAATCTTCTGCAGTATAAGCATCTGGGTCTAGTACTGTATTGTCCATAACTTCTACTGTTCCGATTCCTGGAATTTCAATTGAATCTCCAACTGTAAAGGTGTTACCATCTGCCAACCAGTATGCTAGGTATGTTCCCATAGCACCTTGCACTTGGCAATCCCACAATCCCCATCTTTCTAGAATTCCTGCACGGCAGTAATCCTTCATGGAGTTAGGTGCGGCAAAACCAGTAATAACTACATCTTCTGATGTCAATCCCAGGTTTTGTGCTGCCTGTGCTTGACCTGGTAGGGCTGTAGAGTCATTACAGATGATAGCTGTAATATCTGGATGAGCTGTTAGGATAGATTCACCTATTGAAATAGCTTTTTCAGCATCTTGCTCACTATAATAGTTATCTGGTGCAACATTTGTCCAGTTAGGATACTTTTCTGCTATATATGCTTCGCCAGCTACTTGCCAAGAGTTTTGGTCAGCAACTGTAGCTTGAGAATAATGCCAGCAATATGTTACATCATCAGCATTTGGATCTTCCATTCCTTCTGCTGCCATATCAACTAACATTTGTCCTAATTGCTCTGGAGTTCCTTGAGAAACCATTAAGGAACGTGCATCGTTACCTACATCGGAGTCCCATGTTACAACTGCAAGTCCAGCATCCATGGCTTTTTTCATAACTTCATCTAAACCAGTTGCATCCACAGATGATACACAGATTGCGTCTACTCCTTGTGAGATGGCATTGTTAATAATGGCCACTTGGTTTGCTACTGAGGCTTCTGGGTTACCATCATAGTTAACTGTATAGCCTCCAACTTGGGCTGCGAACTCTTGTGCTCCAACATTGGCTGATTCGAAGAAAGCATTTCCTGATAGTTTTGGTACAAAGGTTACAACGATATCATCTGCTGTTTCTGTGACATCACCTTCCACATCGGCATCGCTAGGTTCTTCGACCTCTTGTTGTCCACATCCCACTACCATTGTCAATACCATTACTAAACACAGCATTAAACATAATAGTTTTTTCATAACTCTTCCTCCCCTTTTTTTTATATATAATATATTATAATTTTATTGTAATAATAAAATCATAATAGCTAATGGATATTTGGAACTATTAAGCATGTTCCTTTTCTTTATTTGTGGTAAAAAGATTGGAAACTTTTTTACGTAGATCGCTATCACCAAAGAAGGTTCTTCCAGCTATTGCAACAATAAGTAACAGGCCAATGGGAATATCTAAGTATTGGGTAGATAGGCCTGACATTACTAAACCAAAGCGCATGATACCAATTACTACAGCTGCTAATGCTGTCCCAATAATTCCTCCTTTGCCTCCCAGATTTGAGGTTCCCCCAAGGACTACTGCTGTAATAATTGGCAGGGTTAATTCCTTGCCTAGGTCAGCCCTAGCAGATCCCAAATAACTTGTTAGGATAATTCCTGCAATGGAGGCACTCATTCCTGAAAGGATATAGGTACTCATAACGATTAATCTTGTCCTAATACCAGAATATTTAGCGGCGCTTTCATTTATGCCGCAAAGAAATATATATCTACCATATTTTGTCCTATGCAAAATTATGTAACTTATAATTGTAAGAAGAATAAAGATAATTACTTGATTTGGGATGCCAAGAAGGGTTCCCGTACCAATAAGGGTAAAGGATTTTGGATAGCCACTAATTCCCTCAAAGGCTGTGGATGATGATAGATTAACAACTGCCAAGGCCAGGCCAGAATACAGGAATTGTCCCCCAAGGGTAACTACCATAGACTGTACCCCAGTAAAGGCTACAAAAAATCCACTAATGGCACCACATATTCCACCAATTAGAATTGCTATCAGAACAGCAAGCCATATATTAAAGCCAGCATCCTGCCATAATACACCTAGAGATATGGAGGTTAAACCTACTATGGAACCTGCCTGGATGTCTATTCCTCCTGTAATCATAACAAAGGTTACAAATAGGGATATAATACATATGGAAATAAAATCATTAATACTTCCCAACAAGACTCTAGATTGCAAGAATTTGGGATTAATTGCTCCAAAAATAATAATCTCTAAAATTAGTATAAAAACCAAACCACTTTCCCAGCGCAAGAATTTCTTTTTTAAGGAATCTTTATTCATTTTCTTCTACCCCCTCTACAGTCAACATCCTTGCCGTCAATCGTTCTCTACGGGCTTTTTCGTTCATATGTCTTTGAATTAGAGAGTCGGCAACTACTATTATAATTAAAAGGATTCCAGTAATTGTATTATCATAATCTGATGAGAACTGTAGGAAAACCAATACCCTGCTAATTGAGGACATAATAAGTGCACCAACGGTAGCACCGATTACGGTTCCAACTCCACCTGTCAAGCTAATTCCACCCAGTACACAGGCGGCAATAGCTTTCATCTCGTAGGCATTGCCTGCTGTTGGGGTAACAAAACCAACCCGGCTGACGTAAACCAAGCCCGCAATGGCAGAAAAGATTCCACAAAAGATAAAAGACATTATTTTATATTTATTAACAGGAATACCTATTAGGGTGGCACCAGATATATTGTCACCAACTGCTGCAAAGTAATTTCCCCGATTGGTTCTAGTTAGTAATATATGAATAATTAACATTAATATAATTGCACCGAAAAAGAAATATGTTAGTCCGCCCTTAATTGTTGCCTGTGAAAGGGCTTTAAAGCTAAAGGGTATGTTTTCGACCCATTTCCCCCCGGTAAAAACGTAAATGGAGCCTCTGACAACGCCATTCATGCCTAAGGTCATAATTATGGAGGGGACCTTTAGTATAGTTACTCCTATACCATTTAAAAGACCAACGATAGCTCCTACCAGTAGGGCACATAGGATAGCTATAGCCCATGAATTACCATCCCTAAGTAGGGTTGCTGATACAGCGGCAGATAAGCCCAAGGTTGCACCAATGGATACGTCGATTTCACCGCTGATAATAACAAAAGCAATTCCAACTGCTAGAAGGACGAAAACAATACTACCGTTAAAAATTAATACAAGATTTCTCATATTTAGAAATGCTGGGTTTACCATGCCAACTAATAGAAAGATAATACATAAAAAGATTATAGACGATATTTCTCTAGCCTTTAGTAGGTGGTTTAATATTTTCATAGGGCATTTTCCTCCTCATAAACAGCGAATGATGCCGCTGTTAAGTTGTCTAAAGTTATTTCATCTTTGGAAAATCGATGATTGATACTTCCCTGATACATGGTTACTGCTCTATCTGCTAATTCCACAATTTCCTCAAAGTCGGAGGAAATTAGGAGGATGGCAACCCCTTCTTTTTTTAATTGTTGAATAATGGCATAAATATCGCCCCTGGCACTTGCATCAATCCCCCGGGTGGGTTCATCTAGTATGACTACCTTTGGCAGTGTAGAAAAAGCCCTAGATATAACAACCTTTTGCTGGTTACCCCCTGAAAGGGATTCCATAATCTGATCTTGACCTGTTACCTTAATTCTAAAATCCCGAATACATTCATCACTTAGGGTCTCTTCCCGTCTCCTATTTGTAAAAAACTTGCACATGGTTCTTAAGGATGCAGAGGAAAGATTAGATTTTGTATCGGCAATATTAAAGATACCATTTAAAAACCTATCCTCCGGTACATAGTTAAGGCCCTTATCTATTATAGACCTGGTTTTTATACCAGTTATATCTTCGCCATTTAACAATACCTGGCCAGAATTAGCCCTTTCCATACCGATAATAGCTGTTGCAAATTCAGTCCTACCAGCTCCTACAACTCCAGCTACCCCTAAAACCTCTCCCGGATATACATCTAAGCTAATATTTTTATATCCATAACCACTTAGGTTTTTCAATTGCAGAACAGGCTGCAAATCGGTATAATCAATTGCTTGTAACTTGGCTGTTTTTTTAAGTTTTATGTCCGTGGGTAACAATCCCCTTATAAGGTCCTCTTTGGTAAAGTCCTCAACGGGACCCTGCAATGTAATAATTCCATCCCTCATAATGGAAACCTTGCTTGCTATTTCAAATACCTCGGTTAGCCGATGGGTTATGTAAAAAATTGCAATGCCTTTTTTCTTCAAGTCCTCTATAAGGTCAAATAAGGATTCTATTTCATTAAAGGTAAGGGATGAAGTGGGCTCATCTAAAATTAGAATTCGCGCATTTCTTAATAATCCCCTTAATATCTCAACTAATTGTTGTTCGGCAATGGAAAGGGTATCAGCCTTACGATCTAATTGTAATTTCCAGCCTAATTGATTTATTATTTCCTTAACTCTTTTACGAAGCTCACTCTTCTTTTCTAAAAAGCCAATAATGATATTTTCCTCTACTGTCATATTAGGAAACAACATGGGCTCTTGAGGGACTAAATAAATCCCATGGGATAGGGCTATTGCGGGTTTTGATAAATCTGTTTTTTCACCGGCAAGATATATATCCCCCTTGTCCTGCTGATAGATTCCCATGATAATTTTCATCAGGGTAGATTTCCCTGCACCATTACCACCAATTAATGCCATTACCTCTCCAGATCTTACATCTAAATCAATACCCTTGAGTACTGAATTTGTACCGAAGGACTTCCATATATCCCTAATAGAAATCATCGGATCCCTTGAATCAATGGGTGTTTCTGTAGTAATAGTATGCAATTTTCTTCCTCCCATCTTAAGGATTTATACATATGTTATATAAAACATCATTTGTTTTACATTTTGTATAAATAATAGTCTATTTTACCAGTTTTGTCAACTATTTATCAAGTAAAAAATCATGTTAAGTAAGGTGATTAGCTACATATAACTGATTAAAATTAGTCTATATTAAGTGTTTGACATAGAAAACAAATGCTGATATACTATTTTTAAAAATATAACATTTGTTTATCATATAAACATTTGATTGATATAAATGTTACGCCCCTATGTTAAGGTTTGCAAGGGTGGAATTATCATAACTAGGAAGGACACTAATGAAAATGAAGAAATCACGTGAAGAATTTGAAAAGGACCTAATGGTTAAGGTAGCCTGGTATTATTATATAGAAAATATGACCCAACAAAAGATATCCGATTATATTGGTGTATCTAGGATGAGGGTTGTTAAACTATTGGAAAAGGCTAGGAGGACAGGGATTGTTCAATTCCAGATAAGGTCTGACCTAAGCAAACGCATGAAATTAGAACAGGCCATTATAAATGAATATAATTTGAAGGATGCCTATATAGTACCAACAAACCCCAATAGCAATGGGATTAATGAAACTATTGCAAAGGCGGGGGCCATGTATATAGGAAACCGTATCACTGAGAATAGTTTTATAAACTTTGGCTATGGGGATACTCTTTCACGAACCCTAAGGCATTTAGCAAATAATGTGGATGCTGATTTAGGGGTGTCTTATGTTTCTCTGACTGGGGGGGTTAATTATTACCTGCCAAATAATCAATCTAATAATACATATAACGCACAACTTCATTTAATGCCTGCTCCCTTGGTGGCTTCATCTGGGGAAATGGCAAGGGCCATGAAAAACGAGGCCTCAATACAGGAGATATCTAATATGACAAGGCTAGCCAGTATGACAATTGTTGGAATTGGGGCTATGAGTGAAGATGCTACTATAATTAAATCCTCCATATTAAATAAAAACGATTTCTTGCTATTGAGTATGAAGGGGGCAGTGGGAGATATATTATGTCAATTTATTGATAAGGATGGAGACCTTATTGATGCCGAAATTCATTCCAGGCTGATTAGCACACCCCTTTCAAGTATAAAAACCCTGGATAATGTTGTTGGAATTGCAGCGGGTGATAGCAAAGTTACGGCTATAAAGGCAGCCCTAAGGGGCCAATATGTAGATATATTAATTACTGATGAGAATACTGGGTTAGGGCTTGTAGATGTTGGTTAAGTATCTTACTTACTAAAAAGGGGGTAAAGGTCGTGGAGGAAAAAAAGTACCTACTTGCTATTGATGCTGGAACTGGAAGTGTAAGGGCAGTTATTTTTGACAGCAAGGGGAAGCAGATTGCTGTATCACAACAAGAATGGGAACATAAAGAAGATCCACGTTTCCCGGGTTCCATGGATTTCGATTGGCATTATAATTGGCAGTTAACTAGTAATTGTATCCGAGATGTCCTACAGAAGGCGGAGGCTGGACCAGGAGAGATTGCTGGTATTTCGACAACCTGTATGAGGGAGGGTATCGTTCTCTATGATAAGGAAGGCAATGAGATATGGGCCTGTGCCAATGTCGATGCCCGGGCTGATCAAGAGGTTCTAGAGTTAATTGAAAAATCCAAAGACCTAGAAAAGGAAATCTATGGTGTATCTGGTCAAACTTATGCCCTTGGGGCACTACCACGTATACTTTGGGTCAAGAATAAGATGCCTGAGGTCTATGAACAGGTGGCCACTGTTAGTATGTTTAACGATTGGCTTATATATAAGCTAACAGGGGTTATGTCAACAGAGCCAAGTAATGGTTGTACAACGGGAATCTTTGATTTAGAAGATAGGCAATGGGATATAGATATAGCAAAAAAATGTGGAATAAAAACTGATATTTTCCCAGCAGTTTATGAAAGCGGTAGTATTGTGGGAAGGGTTAATAGTACAGCTTCAAAGGAAACAGGATTAGAGGAGGGCATAGCAGTTGTTGCCGGGGGTGGAGATGCCCAGCTGGGTTGTATAGGAGTCGGGGTTGTATCACCTTCCCAGGCTGCTGTATTTGGAGGAAGTTTCTGGCAGTATGAGTTCAACACAGACAAGGTTAAAACAGACCCCCAATGTCGGGTGCGGGTTAACTGTCATGCGGTCCCCAATATTTGGCAGTATGAGGCCATAGCCTTTTTCCCTGGTTTAGTATTGCGTTGGTATAGGGATGCTTTTTGCCAACTAGAAAAGCAAAAAGCCCTAGAAACCGGCAAGGACCCATATCATTATATGAATATAGAGGCAGAGAAAATACCAGCAGGAAGTTATGGAATGTTATGTACTTTTTCTGATGTTATGAACTATATTTCATGGAAACACGCTGCCCCTAGCTTTATTAATTTTGAATTGGATCCGGAAAAATACAATAGATTTACCTTCTACAGGGCTATTATGGAGAACTCTGCCATGGTAACTAAGGGCAATATGGACCTAGTTACATCAGTAATAGGTAAGAAACCAGAAGAAATTATCTTTGCATCTGGTGCCTCTAAGAGTCCGCTCTGGTGCCAAATCCTATCTGATGTATTAGGATTACCGGTTAAGGTTCCAGTAGTCAAAGAGGCCACAGCTCTTGGTGCAGCAATATTAGCAGGAATTGGTGTTGGCATATATAAGGATATTGAGGCTACCGTTGAAGAACTGGTAGAATTTGAAGAAACCTACTATCCCAACATTGAAAACCATAAGCTATATACAGATTTATATAGTAAGTGGAGGGATGTTTATGCGGCACAATTAGAACTATCTGATAAGAAAGTAACCAAAAATATGTGGATAGCTCCTGGAATTTAAAACAGGACATATATATAAGATTTTCTTACAAAATTTTATTTGGAGAGGGAGGTATATAGTATGTTTATAGTCGATGAAAAGGATAGGGAATATCGTTTTGGAGATAGTGGTCCGAAATATTTGATGAAGGGCCCACGGATGAATTTTGCCCTTGTGCAATTTCAACCAGGTGAGGATTTCCAAGGCCATTACCATGAAGTAATGGAGGAAAATTTCTACATTCTTGAAGGTGAAGTTGACATTTATGTAGATGGTGTAAAACACAGGCTGACCAAGGGGCAATTTATACATATTGAGCCCAATGAAATACACTATGTAGTCAATAATGGGGATGTTCCTGTAAAGATGGTTTCTACTCTTGCACCCTTTACAGAGAATGACAAGATAGATACAGAAAATAAGGTAACTCCTGATTAACTTTGGTCCCCCAAAAGTTATTAGTTATAATTGGGTCATAGGCATTTATTGAAATGCCTATGATTTTTTTTGATTTTTATTTATAACTTTATTATACTGAAAGTAAATATTGGGACTCATTTAATTGCCGGAAGGTATGATGTTGGCTATAGTAATTACATAATAAAGGGAAGGGGCTGTATATTATATGAAAGAAATATTTACTAGGAGGAGCATAAGGAGATATGAGGATAGGCCAGTAGAGGAGGAAAAACTTGAAAAATTGCTAAGGGCAGCCATGTACGCCCCATCTGCTGGGAATGAACAGCCATGGCATTTTGTCCTAATAAAAAATAGGGATACATTGACAAAGATTACTGCCTTCCACCCCTATACACAGATGCTCAAGGAGGCAGGCTTGGCAATTGTTGTATGTGCAGATACAAGGAATGTAAAGTTTGATGGTGCTTTTTGGGTACAGGATATTGCCGCTTCCATCCAAAATATTCTTCTCCAGGGTAAAGCCTTGGGCCTGGGGACCTGCTGGTGCGGTGTTTATCCCAGGGAGGAATTTGTTGTTAAGGTATCTCAATTAATTGATTTACCTGATTATATTAAACCGGTGGCCATAGTTGCTGTGGGCTATCCAGCAGAAGAGGGCCGGGTAGGCGAAAGATATAAGCCCGACAGGGTTCATTATGAAAAGTGGTAGCCAATAGGTCTGCGGATAAAACAGGCCATTGGCATATAAAGAAACTTTTTACCAATTATCCCTAAACTCCTTGTATATAATATCCGATATATAATATAGACATATATTTGCACTACTTAATTTTAATACTTAGTTGGCTGAGAAATGCTTGTAATATTATATGGGGTATTAGGATTAAGATTTTCAAATATATAATTATTATTGATGAAATTATAGGAGGGAGCCTATATGAGAGTAGAGGGAGTACAATTAAACTCAACCCATGCTGTAAGCCAAAGTATCCCGGGGCAAGGAAGCCAGCAAATGAGGGGACGGGGTCCTACAGCTAAAGCTAATGATAGGGAAGTGGATTTTCCTCTCAAAAGGAAGGTGGATAGTGAGCAGTTAGACAAGGCTATCGAACAGGCCAACAAGAGTTTCAAGTCCTTTGACAGACGTTTTGAAAGGTCAGTGCATGAAAAAACCAATACTGTAATGGTAAGGGTTATTAATGCAACAAATGACGAAGTGATTAGGGAGATACCCCCGGAGAAAATATTAGACATGGTAGCCTATATGCTTGAAATCGCGGGTATCATTATTGACGAAAAGGTTTAATGGCAGACTAATAAAATAGAAGCAGACTTTTGATTAAAGAAATCTTTTAAACATATAAAAGGTTTCTTTTCTTATGGGCAAAAGTACTTTCAAAGTCAAAGCATATTTGCAATTTTAATAAAAAAATGTAATAATATTGAATTATTAAAGATATGGGGGGCGTAGTTTTGTATACAAAGCGAAGAAGTTGTGTTTTTATTTTCTTCTTGTTGTTATTTGTGGCAATGGGATTGTCCCAAGGATTTGCAATGAGAGATCTAACCCATGGGGAAATTGAGGACATTATTGAGGAAGTTGCCCTAGAAAAAAATATCCCCTCTGTTATCTTGAAGGCTATTGCCTGGAAGGAAAGTAACTATAATCAATTTAATAGCAAGGGCCAACCCTTTGTTTCTTATGGAAATACGGGGATAATGCAAATTAACAAGGTACATAGGCATTTGGATCAGGAAAGGTTAAAATACGATATTAGATATAATATTGAGGCGGGGGCAGATGTATTATTGGGTAGATGGAATGCCTCGGGAAGGACTTATCCCAAGGTGGGAAATATGGACCCCAATATTTTAGAAAATTGGTATTTTGCCCTATGGGGCTATAATGGCTGGGTGGCTAGAAATAATCCTAATGTATCTGGCCAAAAAGCCTATCAGGAAGGTATTTTCCAGCTAATAAGGGAAAAATATGGACAGGATATTACTTCCATAGATTGGGGACAGATACCCTCTGGGGGACTACCCAGGGGTGATTTACAAGTGGCCACTCCACAAGACTATCATTTGGGGGATTTGGACAGGCTTACTAACAAGATATTTAAGGATATTACTGACCACCCAAAAGAGGAGTATATAGAGGAGTTACATAAGATGGGAATAATTAGTGGGGTTGGTGAGGGCTTGTTTAAGCCCAGTGCTTTTGTGACAAGGGAGCAGGCTGCCAAAATTTTTGTTGATGCCTTGGAATTAGACCTGGAAGAGGAGAAAATTACCTGCCAAGATTGGGAGGAGATTTCAGCTTGGGCAAGAGACCATGTTGCAACAGCTTATAGGCAGGGACTCTTATCCCTAGAAGAAGAGGGATTAATTGACCCAGATAATTTTCTTACTAGAGAAGAGGCCTTAACAATGATTTATAAGGGGTTTACCGGGGACAATATTGAAAAGGAGGAGTTAATTATTCCTATCGCCTATCATGATTTTGCGGATATTGACCCTCAAGCCATTGACAGTGTGGCCTACCTAATTGGTAAGGGAGTTTTAAAAGGGGAGGCTGAGGAATTGCTAAGGCCCAAGGACTTTGTGACCAGGGCTGATATATGCCACTGGATTTATAAGAGTTTAAGTAAATTATAGATTTTATCGGGGGGACCAATACTTTTACTAGAAGGAAGGGAATATGGTGAAAAAAAGATTCCTATTGACAACATTTATGATTTTTGGCCTCTGGACCCTCTTAGTTCTTTATCCAAATCCCTATCGCTTAATACTTAGTGCCTATAGGATGGTTTCTCCTGCAACTAATCCTGTAGTTATGGAGAAATGGCTAGAAATATCACCCTCTGACCCTAGGGAAATAGAGGAGTTTGTATTGGAAAGGATTCCCTATCAATATGACTGGCAAACCTATGGGATGCCCTTTTATTTTCCGACGGTAGAGGAAGCCATGGAAAAGGGGACAGGAGATTGTAAGGGGAGATTTGTGGTTTTGGCCTCCTTATTTGAGGCCAAGGGTATTCCCTACAGGCAAAGTTTTTCTTTTAGCCATTTTTGGGTGGATTATGAAGGAAAAGAAGATAGCAGTGTAGAAGATACTAAGAATGCTTTTTTATTAAGGACGGAGGAAGGAACAAAGATTCAATTGCCAAGGGAGGATTTAAGAGATAGCTACAGGGTGCTAAAGGAAGGTTTTTGGGATTATATGCCCACTCATAGGAAATTTCTTTTCTTGCTAGGATTTCCCCTAGCAATTATAGGGGGTTTTCTAAATAGGAGGACCAAGGTAATTAGGCCTTAATATTTTCAACTATTGGTCCATTAGATTTATGGATTCTATATAGAGTTCATGGATAAAGAAGAATTTCCTAATCTTAATAGTTATGACTGAGTCGGTAAATTTAATATATTTATTTACATGGATATATATATTATCCATTTTATGAATTGTATAATCCTGATAATTCCTAGCTGGCTTTCCCATTCCAACGGTGGGTAGGTTGGGAGCTAGTCAACAGTGTTTTATACCTACTAAATCTACTATAATTTCGGAAACAGATTTTTTATTTAGATATTCCCTTGCTTTTTGACTTATTGTAAACTTCATTGCTAATAGGCCTCCTTGTCTGTAATTGTTGGTATTATTGTTTGATTTATCCTATACTGATATATTATACCATTAAATAGAGAGAATAATCACTCATGGAATATATTTCTTGAGAATTATTTTATATTGGAAGGCGTAGGAAATAAGACAAGGTAAAAAATGCCCTAGCCTATGCAAGACAAGGGTCATAGGGACAGGCTTTTATAAAAATTAGCTGGGAATTAAAATTTTAAAAAGGAGAATTTTCCGATATTTATTGGCTTTTTCATAAAAATGTTTTGTAAAATTCTAAATTCTATATTATAATGGTGGTATTAATTTAATGTAAATTTAGCGTAGACGTTTGTTCTCCATCGGGAAACAATCTTTACAATTTATCATGTCACAAGAATTGAGGCCTCTAGCAAAAGCTGGAGGATTCATATATAAGCATCTATGGATTTATGACAGTAAAACATTAAAATTAAGGGGGAATTTATGTGAAAAAGTGGTTATCAGTTGTGTTAGTGATGGTTCTAGTTCTATCACTAGGACTAACAGGTTGCGGAAGTGATGCTCCTGCTGAAGGACCAGGAGAAGAGGTGGAAGAGGGGGCAGACTTAAGTGATGATGTAATCAGAATTGGGGTATTCCAACCGATTACAGGTGCCAACGCTGCTGGGGGAGCATTAGAGGTAGAAGGTGCCAAACTAGCCAACGAGATGTATCCAGAAGTATTAGGGAAAAAGGTAGAGCTAGTTATCGCTGATAACAAATCTGACGTTGTTGAGGCTGCTAGTGCAGCTGCAAGGCTGGTAGAGAGAGATAAGGTAACAGCCATCATAGGTAGCTGGGGAAGTAGTTTATCCATGGCTGCTGGAGACATTGTTAGGGAAGCTCAAATACCAACAGTTGCTCCATCTGCTACTAATCCATTAGTTACAGAAGGAAATGACTTCTACTTTAGAGTATGCTTTATTGACCCCTTCCAGGGAACAGTAATGGCAAACTATGCACACAATAGTTTGGGAGCTAAAAAGGCAGCAATTGTTCAAGAGGTTTCAAATGACTATGCTGTTGGCTTAGCCAAATTCTTTACAGATGCTTTTATAGAATTAACTGGTGATGAAGATGCAGTTGTAGAGGTTGTTAACTACAATACAGGAGACCAAGATTTCTCCTCTCAATTATTAAATGTAAGTGCTAAGGAACCTGATGTGATATTTGCTCCAGGTAACTTTACAGAATCAGCTATGGTTATACAACAAGCTAGACAATTAGGTATAGAAGTACCAATTATTGGTGGGGACACCTGGGAAACTCCAGAGTTTATCGATATTGGAAAAGAAGACGTAGAGGGTGCTGTATTATCAACCTTCTTTACATCAGAAGTTCCAATTACAAATGAATCTGAGGTATTCTTAGAGGCATATAGGGAGCAATATGGTAAAGAACCGGCGGCTGTTACAGCCTTAGGTTATGATGCATATATTCTAATCTTAGATGCTATCGAAAGAGCAGGCTCAACAGATCCAATAGCTATACGAGATGCCCTTGCAGAAACTGAAGGTTTCGAAGGAGCAGCCGGTATTGTTACCTTGGATGAAAATGGTGATGCTGTTAAGGATGCAATCATCAAGACAGTTAAAGATGGAGAATTTGTATACCTAGAAACTATAGAGCCATACAAATAGTAAAACTAGTAAAAAAATGTTATAAATGTTACGCTTCCCATTCTAGGGAAGCGTAATTATGTAATATAATATAGAAATGTTCTATGTAATTTCTAATTAGGTGGTGGACATATGTTTGCTATGGATTTTGCTTTATTTATGCAGTATTTAACTAATGGTATATCCCTAGGCAGCCTATATGCTCTTATAGCCATTGGGTATACTATGGTTTATGGGATTTTGAGGTTGATTAACTTTGCCCATGGGGAAATTTTTATGATGTCATTATATTTTGCCTTTTACGGTGCGGCTATGTTTGCAATGCCGTGGCCTATAGCCTTTATCATGGCAATTATATTGACAGCCCTATTGGGTATGGTTATTGAAAGGGCGGCCTATAAATCCTTGAGGGATGCGCCAAGGATTACAATTATGGTTTCTGCCATAGGAGCTTCATTTTTTGTGCAGAATCTAGCTATTGTTATTTTTGGTGGTAGGCCAAAGGCCTTTCCCGATGTGGAATTATTGACAGGTGTTATACAAATTGGGGCTGTTTCCCTTCAAAAACTAACAATATTTATTCCAATAGTGACAATTATACTTCTTTATACTTTGTTACACCTAGTTAATAAAACAAAAACAGGAATGGCAATGAGAGCAGTTTCAAAGGATTATGAAACTGCAAGATTAATGGGTGTAGATGTCGATAGAACTATAACTATAACCTTTGGCATTGGATCGGCCCTAGCTGCTATTGGTGGAATTATGTGGGGGGCCAAGTTTCCACAAATTCAGCCAGTCATGGGTACTATGCCTGGTATCAAATGCTTTATAGCTGCTGTTGTAGGTGGCATTGGCGATATTACAGGAGCAGTATTGGGTGGATTTATTTTGGGTGTAGGGGAAATTATGTTAGTTGCATTTTTGCCTGGCTTGACTGGGTATCGTGATGCCTTTGCATTTATACTGCTGATTATTATCCTATTATTTAAGCCAACAGGTATTATGGGAGAAAAAATTTCGGAGAAGGTGTAGACGATGAAAAAAAGAAATATCATATTAAGTATTTTATCGGTACTAGTCCTCGTAGGAGTTTTATTATATGCCAGCAAAAACTTTGATTCATATCAAATTAGGATTTTGAATCTCTGTGCTATTTATACAATATTGGGGCTAAGCATGAATTTAATAAATGGCTTTACAGGATTGTTTTCTTTAGGGCATGCCGGTTTTATGGCTGTTGGTGCCTATACCACAGCTTTACTAACCTTGACACCGCAGGGCAAGGCAACAATTTTCTTTTTGGAGCCTATTATTGAACCCCTTGCTAATATAACATTACCATTTCCAGTGGCCCTATTATTAGCAGGGATATTTTCTGCAATAGTAGCCTTCCTAATTGGAGCCCCAACCCTGAGACTAAGGGGGGACTATTTGGCAATAGCAACACTAGGTTTTGCCGAGATTATTCGTATTATATTTACTAATACTCAAAATATTACCAATGGGCCCCTAGGGTTAAAAGGAATACCTAATTATACAAGTCTTTGGTGGAGTTTTGGGGTTATGGTTTTGACTATAATTGTAATGAAAGCCCTTATTGAAAGTAGCTATGGTAAGGCCTTTAAAGCTATTAGAGAAGACGAAATTGCAGCGGAAAGCATGGGGATAAGCCTATTTAAACATAAGGTACTATCTTTTGTAATTGGTGCATTTTTTGCTGGAGTTGGTGGAGGTCTCCTAGGTAACCTACTGGGGGCTATAAACCCAAATATGTTTCGCTTTATATTGACCTTTAATGTCCTGCTTATTATTGTTTTAGGTGGTATGGGAAGTATAACAGGAACAATTATTTCCGCATTTATCGTAACTTCAGGTTTAGAATATTTAAGGGTATTGGATGAGACCATTAATTTGGGTTTTATAAAGATTCAAGGGATTGCTGGTTTAAGAATGGTGGTATTCTCCACATTATTAATGATAGTTGTTATTTTCTTTAGTAATGGTCTAATGGGTAATAGGGAATTTACTTGGGATGGTTTGTTTAAATTTTTCAATAGAAAACCCTTGAAAAAAGAGGGGGTAGAACAATAATGCCAGTATTAAAAACAGATAATATAGTAATGCAATTTGGCGGTTTGACGGCCGTTAACAAATTTAATTTAGAAATTGATAAGGGGGAAATAGTAGCCCTTATAGGACCAAATGGGGCCGGGAAAACTACAGCTTTTAACATGATTACCGGTGTCTACCCTCCCACGGAGGGAAAGGTGTTCTTCAATGATGAGAAAATTACAGGTTTAAAACCCCATGAAATTACTGCAAAGGGGATGGCTAGGACCTTTCAAAATATTCGCCTTTTTAAGGAACTAAGTGTTTTGGATAATGTTTTTATTGCTAATCACCTACATCTAAAAACTGGATTAATTGGGGCAGTTGCAGGTAAGATTTATCCTGATATCCTAGATAGACTATGGCAGCCAAAATATAAAAAGGAAGAAAAAGAAATTTTGGAAAAGACCCATATGTTGTTAGAAAAGGTAGGGTTGGCAGAATTTAAGGATGAAAAGGCAAGTAGCTTACCCTATGGCCTGCAAAGAAAGCTAGAAATTGCTAGGGCCCTAGCTACGGAACCGGAGCTTTTGTTGCTGGATGAGCCGGCGGCAGGTATGAACCCTAGGGAGACTAGTGATTTAACTGAGTTTATTAGACAAATTAGGGAGGACTTCGACTTAACTGTATTTTTAATCGAGCATCATATGCAGGTAGTTATGGATATATCCGATAGGATCTATGTTCTAGATTATGGAATTACCATAGCCCAGGGGGACCCCTATGAAATACAGAACAATCAAAAAGTTATTGAAGCTTATCTGGGGGTGAGTGAGGATGCTTAAAATTCATGATTTAAAGGTTTCTTATGGTGGAATTCAAGCCCTAAAGGGAATTGACCTAGAGGTAGAGGAAGGCAAGATAGTGGCCCTAATAGGAGCCAATGGGGCTGGCAAAAGCACAACCCTCCGGTCTGTTGTGGGTTTAGTTAAACCCGAATCTGGGACAATTTTCTACCAGGGGGAAGATTTGAGTAAATTTGCAACTAAGGATTTAGCAGCCAAGGGTATTACTCTTGTTCCTGAAGGTAGAAGGGTTTTCCCCAATTTAACTGTTTTGGAAAATTTAAAAATTGGTGCTTTTTATAGGAAGGATGATAAGGGCATCAACCAGGACTTAGAATGGATTTATTCCCTATTTCCAAGGCTAGAGGAGAGGACATGGCAATTGGCCGGGACTTTATCCGGCGGGGAACAACAGATGTTGGCAGTGGGCAGAGCTTTAATGTCCAGGCCTAAATTATTAATGATGGATGAGCCATCCCTAGGCCTTGCTCCCCTAATCGTGAAGGAGATATTTAATATTATTCAGGAAATTCACAGGCAGGGAGTAACCATTTTATTGATTGAACAAAATGCCAATGTATCCTTACAAATTGCCCATAAGGCCTATGTAATGGAGACTGGCTTGATTACCATAGAGGGTAGTGGCCAGGAACTATTGGCCAATGAAGAGGTAAAAAGAGCATATCTTGGTGAAAGTGTACGTGGTTAGTGGCGAAAATAGCCTTTGGATTTTCTATGGAAATCTAGGGGCTTTTTATTTTGCCCTATGCTAAAAGACCCCATGTGGAAGAGTAAAATTTGCAAATTAGTCCCGCTTGGAAAAATGGATTGCAAATATGCTGTTAAAATAAAAATAGGCCTGGGTTTTCTTAACTCCCAGACCTTTTTTTAATATAATTCTCTATCAATTTATCATAGGCATTGAGGATTTTTAATATGCTTGTATTAGTTGTAGAATTATAGTCTATCCCGTCCACAGAGGCAATGGGTAAGACCTTTGGTGAAGTGCCTGTCATAAAAAGACCATCTGCCGATTTTAAAAAGTCTACATGGATAGGGTCTTCCACAACTGGCAAAGCCAAAGTCCTGCATAAATCAATAACCCTATTCCTAGTAACCCCCCTTAAAACATCTCCTGCTGGGGCAGTATAGACCTTATTATCCTTTAGGATAAATATATTTGACCGGCTTCCCTCGGTAATTTCATTATTTTTATTTACTAAAATAGCTTCATGGACCCCGGCCGATTCTATTGCTTGGTTAACTTTTTGTCTAAAATCTTTAAGTACAACTTTAATATTTGGATTTTCCCTTTCCCCCCAATATAAGATAGCGGGGACACCGGTTTTGTATTGGTCTGTTTTTGGATAGTTACTTTGGATAAAAAAGATAAATATATTTACCCTTTCCTTATCCAAATCGTTAATTATTATTTTCAAATTATAATTATAGGACTTGTTTGCTTCAACCATCCTATGTATTTGTTCTTGGATTAGTCCCCCATCCACCTTATGGTCATAGCCCAGAAGGCCAAAGGACTTGTTTAACCGGTCTAGATGCTCCTCTAGGAAGAGGGGTATTCCATCTATAATACGGATTACCTCGTATACCGTGGTCGTTCTGGTAATATCCTTGGGATTAAAGTCCTTGGTACTTAAAAGCTCACCATTAAGTAAAAAATAATCAAAATGAGCTTCCTTCTCTTTCTTGTTCATTATTATCCACCTCCCCTTACTATGATAATTCTACCATTGAAATTTAAAAGTTAAAAGGGAAATCATTAAACTTTTCTATAAAAGCTTCCGATAATGTTAGTATAAGCCGTAAAAATCTCTATAAGGTTATTATTCACTTTATAGTTATATAAAAACATAAAATTTTAAATTCTGGGAGGAGTGAGGGTATGAGAATCGGCGGGCTTGCTTCAGGCATGGATACTGATTATATGATAGACGAATTAATGAGGGTTGAAAGGATGGCAGTAGATAGATACTTTCAACAAGAGCAACGGCTAAAATGGAGGCAGGAGGCTTATACCAATATAAATAAGAATATGGCAAACTTTATTTTAAATTCTAGGAAGAATTTTGCTTTAGCCACAATGACTAACACAGGTGTATTAAAATCTAACAGTGTTAGCAGTTTTGATTGGGTGAAAAGGGCCATATCTAGTGATGAAAGCATAGTCAAGGCAACAGCCAATTCAGGTGCCATGGCAGGAACTCACACTATTAGGGTAAAACAACTAGCAGAGGTTGCGAATATTGTAAGCAGACAATTAACTGGGGACCAGGGTGTTTTGGACAAGGATTTAAAATTTACAAATCAGGGGACCTTCGAGATTAATGGGAAAACAATAGTGTTAGAAGATGCAGTACTGCAGGGAGAAATGGATGCCTATGATATAGATACAAATTTTGAAGAAAAAATGTTAATTTTTGCAGTTAATGGACAACTTGTAGAATTGGATGAAAATTATGATAGTGTTGAAGATATGGTTATAGCAATCAATGAACAAATTGAGGGCACGGGAGTAACATTAACTATCAATGAAGATAATAAATTGGAATTTAACTCTAGAAAAGATATAGTTATTGCTTCCACTGATTCTGAGGAAAGTTTGGATTTAGCAGAGACCTTAGGCATAGGAGATGGCCTTGTTAAGGCAAATAATTCAATAGATTATTTAGTAAAGGAAATAAATAATGCGGCAGATGAAGATGGACAGAGTTTGGGTCTAAGGGCTGCCTTCGATAGAGAACTGGGCAAATTAATGATTACAAGTAGGGAAAGTGGAGCAGATAAGAAAATAGAGATTAATATTGAAGGCCTAGAAGAGGGGCAAGGAAATATCTTTAACGGCGACAACCTTTCAGTAACTGGCAAGGATGCCCTAATTACCTTTAATAATGAGGAAATATCCAAGGCCACCAATAATTTCACTGTATTTGGCGTAAACCTTCAACTGCAAAGGGCAGATGAAAGTAAAAATGTAACCATTAATGTAGATGCTGATGTAGATAGTATTTATGACAAGATTAAGGAATTTGTTGATGAGTATAATGAAATAATAGATGAAATTAGTGGGCAAATAAACGAAAAATACTATAGGGATTATCCACCCCTAACCAATGAACAAAAGCAGGCTATGACAGACAAGGATATTGAGTTATGGGAGGAAAGATCCAAAAGCGGCCTATTACGAAGGGATGCTACCCTAACAAAGGTATTGCAAAACATGAGGAGCCAGCTGTATGAAAAGGTT
Organism: uncultured Clostridiaceae bacterium; assembly: GCA_964390055.1. GTDB lineage: Bacteria > Bacillota > Clostridia > Peptostreptococcales > Natronincolaceae > CAYMGQ01. Next base: position 57,075 of record CAYMGQ010000011.1, on the reverse strand, counting down.
GAAGGTGTAGCTGGTAGTTTCAGTCATATAACAGAATTGGGAATTACAACAGGTGCCTACCAAGATGGGGGTAAATTAGTAATTGATGAACAAAAACTGAGGACAGCCATCAATGAGGATCCGGAAGGAGTAATAGACATTCTCTTTAAGAGCCCCGATGGTAACCTGGAAGGCTCCGAAAGGACCAAGGAATCTGGCCTAGTACAAAGGGTCTATGATAGCATGATTGGTGGAATGCAGGATATTATTCGCCAATCAGGACCCGGTGAGGATGCCTCCCTACTTAGGAATGTCAGGTCCAATATCCTGATTGATTTCGTAACAAAACAATCCTCCATTAGCCTCTTAGATAAAGACTTAATGGACATCAACAAGAGGATTATAAGAGAAGAGGAAAGATTAATTAACAAAGAAAATAGATATTGGGCACAATTTTCCGCTATGGAAAAGGCCCTTGCACAAATGCAGAGCCAAAGTATGTGGTTAATGTCGCAAATGGGAATGCAATAATTTTATTTAATAAGAGGGGGTAATATCAATGGCCATGCAAAATCCCTATAATCAATATAAGGAAAATAATATAATGACATCTTCACCAGAAAATTTAACCCTATTATTATATAATGGTGCCTTAAAGTTTATTAACCAGGGAAGGGTTTTTATAAAGGATAATGATATTCAAAATGCACATAATGCAATATTAAGGGCCCAGGATATAATAGAGGAACTCAACTTGACATTAAATATGGACTACGAATTAGCCCATGACTTACGGGCCCTCTACACCTTTATCCTAGAAAGATTGGTGGATGCCAATATATATAAAAACACAGAAATTCTGGAGGAAGCGGCAAGACTAGTGACAGATTTAAGAGATACTTGGAAAGAGGCCATGAAATTATCAAGGACAGGAAAATAGGTGATCTTGTGGATACCCAAGAAATTATAAACTATCTTTTACGATTAAGTGATGCCAAATTAACTCTACTAAAAAAGCTACTAAATATAAGTAGGGATCAAGAGAGGATTTTATCAACTGATGAGGCTGAAAATCTAGATCAAGTTCTTGAAAAGAAACAGGGAGTTATGGATAAAATTGACCTGTTGGATAGGGAGTTTTTAGACAAGTACGATATTCTGAAAAAGGCCTTAGGCATAGGAAATTTGCAAGAGCTAGAGGGACAAAATATCCCAGGCCTGGATAAGCTCCAAGAGAGGATCGGGGAAATTATGGAGGTCCTAGGGGAGATAAATATTATAGATGAAAATAATACAAAGAAAATAAAGGAAAACATATCTAAATTACAAGGCAACTTAAAAACCATACAAACTGGCAAAAAGGTAATTTCTGGTTATGGCAAACCCCTGGAGGAGACTCCATCAATCTTTATAGATAAGAAACGTTAGGGATATGTAACTATATTGAGGAATTAAAAAAAATCATGTATAATGAAAGAGAATATAGATAAGATGTAATAAGAAGGTCTGTGGTTGAAAGTCCATGCTAGTCGCAGGCAAAGGGACCCACATAAGATAGCAAAAATGCTATTGAGCATGGTGCGGATTAGGAGTAAGCCCTGCCGATCATATAATATATCGAGAGGAGTTTTAGTGATGGCAAACCCAGAGCGAATCTTCCAGCAGGCGAGTGTGGGGGCAAAGACCAGGTCAGCTTCTTTTATCTATATTCCTAGGAATAGCTTTGACATCCAGTCGGGGCTATTTTTATTATATTATAATTTATTTTTTAACAGGTGAGGATTATTATTCACATACATATCCACAAACAAAAGCCCACTAAATAGGGTTATCAACATAGTTATAAACAGTATCCACAGGGACAAGGCAGACATATCCACAGTAAAATGTTTATCCTTTTGTTTGATTGTTTATAATAGTGGGTAATAATAAAGATAAATACAAGTTATATATAGGGCAAAATTATAATGTTCATACTTTAGGTTTCCTTAGAGACCTAAATATTATAGATAGGAAAGGAGCTAGAGATATGAAGGTTATAGTAAGTGGTAAAAATATTGAAATAACCGATGCTTTAAGGGAGGCAGTAGTTTCAAAAATCTCTAAGCTAGGCAGATATTTTAAAAAGGGGGCAGAGGCGCAGGCTACTCTATCTGTGGAAAAGTCTAGGCAAATCATTGAAGTAACAATTCCTATCAATGGTTCTGTTTTAAGGGCAGAGGAATCCACTCATGATATGTATGCTTCCATTGATAAGGTAGTTGATAAGCTAGTAAGACAACTAAGCAAATACAAAACTAGAATGGAAAGAAACAGAATTAATAAATACGAAACTATTCGCTTTGAGAATATTGCTCCTCCCAAGGAGAAGGAAAGTTTCGAACCTGAAATAGTTAAAACCAAGAGATTTGCATTAAAACCCATGAGTTCAGAGGAAGCTGTTTTGCAAATGGAACTGGTAGGACATAACTTTTTCGTCTTTGCAAATGCAGAAAGCTATGAGGTTAATGTGGTATATAAGAGAAATGATGGACATTATGGGCTCATAGAACCTGAATTTAATTAGATAAGACAAAAATCTTAAATATAAAACAGTAGGCCCATAAGCCTACTGTTTTTTTAATTTTAAAATTATGATAATTTTGATAAAATGAGAAGGAAAAAGTTTTTATATATAGAAAGGTATAATATGACATAAATTGATGTATATTGAGAGATGGTGATAATTTGCTAATAGAAAGTATTCTTTTAGGACTTATTGTGGGAAAAATAAGGGCTGGTAAGTTTAGGTTATTGGGACCATCCTTATTAAAATTTTCTTGGATAATATTTTTTTCTTTTGCTCTTCAATTAGGAACATCTATTATGATTAGTTTGGGGAGTCCTTTTTTTATAAAATATAGGATGTTTTTGTATACTGCAGCCTATGTACTCCTCTTTATTAGCCTATTTTTTAACATTCATTTTAAATGTATCTGGTTTATTTTAGTGGGGGCAATAATGAATTTTGGGGCAATAATCCTCAACCACGGTAGTATGCCTATAGATATGCATATCTTGCAAGAGCTTGGATTTAAAAATATGTTAAATTCCATCAGCATGGGGGCATTACCACAATATATACCCCTAGACAAGGCTGGCTCATATACTAGATATTTGGGTATGAGATTTATGGTTCCCAGACCCTATCCCTTAAAAGGGATTTTCAGTATGGGGGATATTATGGTGGGTATAGGTATCTTTTTTCTAATACAGAATATGATGATGCCTTCTTCGCATAGGACAATTTCTAGGACCCTTCGATTTGACCATAAAAAAAGAACTTTTAAATAAAGTGTATTACAATATGGGGATTAGGGAGAATCTTATAATAGGGATTCTTCCTTTTTAATTATTGTCTTAGAAAATAATAAATGTTACAATAATATGATGGCTGCCTCAAATGTTGAGGTTATATGGATTAATTGTATAGTTAGTGATTAAGGATAAACGAGGTGAAAGAATTGAAGAGATTATTCGAAAAGGTTTTTGGGAGCTATAGCCAGAGGGAGCTTAAAAAACTAGATAATGTGGTGAAAAACATAGAGGCCTTGGAAGAAACTTATTCAAAACTGGGGGATGAGGAATTAAAGGGAAAGACTGTAGAATTTAAAAAGAGATTGCGGGAGGGTGAAAGTCTAGAGGATATTATGCCTGAAGCTTTTGCCACCGTTAGAGAGGCTGCCTACAGGGTTCTGAATATGAAACATTATAGGGTGCAAATCTATGGGGGGATAGTCCTCCACCAGGGTAGGATTGCAGAAATGAAGACCGGAGAGGGTAAGACCTTGGTTGCAACCCTGCCTGTATATTTAAATGCCCTTACTGGTAAGGGGGTCCATGTAGTAACAGTAAATGATTATCTGGCCAAGAGAGATAAGGAATGGATGGGAAAGGTATATAACTTTTTGGGCCTATCTGTGGGGGTAATTGTTCATGGGCTTGACCAAGAGGAAAGAAGGGCAGCCTATAATAGCGATATTACCTATGGTACTAATAATGAATTTGGTTTTGATTATTTAAGAGATAATATGGTTATCTACGGCAAGGATAGGGTCCAAAGAGAGTTAAATTATGCCATAGTTGATGAGGTGGATAGTATCCTTATTGATGAGGCAAGGACTCCCCTGATTATTTCTGGCCAAGGTGAAAAATCCACCAATATGTATTTTGTTGTGGACCAGTTTGTGAAAACCCTAAGAAGGGAAGAGGATTATACAATAGATGAAAAGGCAAATTCTGTTGTATTAACCGAAGATGGGGTGGCAAAGGCAGAGAAATTTTTTTCCATTGACAACCTATCCGATTTGGCAAATATGGAATTATCCCACCATATTAATCAGGCCCTAAAGGCACAAAATTTAATGAAAAAAGATAAGGATTATGTAGTTAGGGAAGGGCAAGTGGTGATAGTAGATGACTTCACTGGCCGGTTAATGTTTGGCAGGCGCTATAGTGAAGGTCTACACCAGGCTATAGAGGCCAAGGAGGGTTTAGAGGTCCAAAGGGAATCTAAGACCCTAGCTACAATTACCTTCCAAAATTACTTTAGGATGTATAATAAACTAGCCGGTATGACAGGTACAGCCAAAACCGAAGAAGAAGAATTTGTGGCAATTTATAATATGGATGTTATTGAGATCCCCACTAATATGCCAGTGATTAGGGGAGACCATCCTGATGTAGTTTACCAAAGTGAAGAGGGTAAGTTCCAAGCGGTGGTTAATGAAATAGAAGAAAAGCACAAAAAAGGACAGCCGATTTTGGTTGGAACAATTTCCATTGAAAAATCTGAAGAACTATCTAAACTCCTAAGAAGAAGGGGTATCCCCCATGAAGTCTTAAATGCTAAACACCACGAGAGGGAGGCTGACATAGTAGCCCAGGCTGGACGTAAGGGTGTAGTTACTATTGCAACTAATATGGCAGGTAGGGGTACTGATATTATTTTAGGAGGGAATCCGGAATATTTAGCTAAAAGGGAACTCAAAGGTAGGGGCTATGATGATGAGAAGATTGCAGGGCTAACAGATTTTGCCCAAAGGCAGGATGAGGAAATGCTAAAGTTGAAGGAGGAATATAAGGACCTTTATGACAAATACAGGGGGGAAACTGATAAGGAAAGACAGGAGGTTATATCAGCTGGCGGCCTTCACATTATTGGTACAGAGAGGCATGAATCCAGGAGAATTGATAACCAGTTAAGGGGTAGGGCAGGCCGACAGGGTGACCCAGGCTCAAGTAGGTTCTTTATCTCCTTAGAGGACGATTTGATGCGGCTTTTTGGTGGAGATAGGATGCAAGGCTTTGTTGGTAAAATGGGACTTGAAGAGGATGAGGCCATAGAGCATAGACTTCTTTCTAGATCCATAGAAAATGCTCAAAAACGGGTTGAGGGAAGGAACTTTGGCATTAGGAAGCATGTCTTACAGTATGATGATGTTATGAACAAGCAAAGGGAAGTTATCTATGGTGAACGCAAAAAGGTCTTATCGGGAGAGAATATGCAAGACCATATCCTCAATATGATTAGCAATATAATAGATGGGGCAATAGCCATATATACTGGGGATATTGAATATCCTGAGGATTGGGATTTGCAGGCCTTGGAAGAATATCTATCTAATATTTTCTTGCCAAAAAATGTGTTAGAATTTGAAGATATTCCTAATCTAAGCCTAGAGACATTGAAGGATAAGATTATGGAAATTGCCCTAGAGCTTTATAAAAAGAGGGAAGAGGAATTTGGCGAGGAAAGAATTAGGGAGATAGAAAGGGTTATTTTATTACAGGTAATTGATACTAAATGGATGGATCATATAGATGCAATGGATCAACTAAGACAGGGAATTGGCTTAAGGGCTATAGGGCAAACAGACCCTGTGAGGGCATATCAAATGGAGGGTTATGATATGTTCCAGGAGATGACTAATAAGATTCAGGAAGATACGGTCCGTTATTTGTTTAATATAGAAAAAGAGGTTACTATCCAGAGGAGGCAGGTGGCCAAGCCAACAGGAGCAAGCCATGGAGGGGACCAGGGCCCTAGCAAGGGAAGAACCATAGTCAAGAAGGCTGAGGCCGGTAGAAATGACCCATGTCCCTGTGGTAGTGGTAAAAAGTATAAAAGATGTTGTGGTAGATAATTGAGGTGAAAATAAGGTGTTAAATTTAGACATTTATAAGCAGGAGATTTTTAAATTACATGAGAGAATAAAAGAATTAAGCTTGTCTCTTTGACATTGATGATTTGGAAAGACAAATAGAGGAATATGAGGCCAAGATGGGTGAAGAGGATTTTTGGGAAGCCCCCCAAGAGGCTCAAGGAATCTTGAAGAAAATTAAGGATATGAGGGATGGAATTGATGAGTATAATGAAATTCTAGACTTTTACGGTGAATTGGAGACTATGATTTTCTTTATTGAGGAGGGGGATACTTCCTTTAAAAAAGAATTAATCCAAGGGAGTAAAAAGCTTCAGGACCAGGTGGAAAGATTAGAAATGCAAACTTTACTCAGAGGAAAATACGATAAAAACAATTGTATTTTATCTATCAATGCTGGGACTGGTGGCCTGGATGCCCAGGACTGGGCGAAAACATTGTGGAGAATGTATCAACGGTGGGCAGAGGGTAAGGGATACAGGGTAAGGTTGCTGGACCTATTGCAGGACCCTGAGGCGGGGATTAGAAATGTGACCCTTATGGTTGAGGGTTTAAATGCCTATGGGTATTTGAAGGCGGAAAAGGGGGTCCACCGGCTGGTGAGGATATCTCCCTTTGACTCCTCTGGAAAGAGGCATACATCCTTTGCATCTGTGGATGTTATTCCGGAGATGGACGAAGGTGTAGAGGTTGATATTAACCCTGCTCATTTAAAGATTGATACCTATAGGGCTAGTGGGGCTGGGGGCCAGCATGTAAACAAGACTGATTCGGCTGTAAGGATTACTCATTTACCCACTGGTATTGTGGTCCAATGTCAAAATGAGCGGTCCCAGCATTTTAATAAGGATATAGCTATGAAAATGTTAAAGGCTAGGCTTTTGGAATTAAAGGAAAGGGAGCAAAAAGAAAGGATTGAGGACCTCAAGGGTGAATATAATCAAATAGCTTGGGGGAGTCAGATAAGGTCTTATATTTTTAATCCCTATCAGTTAGTTAAGGACCATCGGACAAATATTGAGATGGGGAATATTCAAGCGGTTATTGACGGGGACTTGGATGACTTTATAAATGGGTATTTGGTAAGTCTTAAGGACTAGACCAACTTGGTATAGGCCTGGGCTTTGGGTTATCTTCCAATAATAAATCCACATCCCAGCGCTTTTATCCATGTCTAATTCCATCAAGTCGTCTTAAGTTTAAATCCTAAAATTTGCAAACTCGCTATGGCTCAGACATGCACAATTTTTATACGGATTTAAACTTTCGTCTCCTTGGGAATTACTAGCATGTATTCAAAGCAGGGATTTAGTATTTATTATTAAAGACTATATAGTCCCGTCAATCTTGCCTATCGTATAAGATTGGGCTTTGGGTTATCTTCCAATAATAAATCCACATTCCAGTGCTTTCATCCATGTCTAATTCCATCAAGTCGTCTTGAGTTTAAATCCTAAAATTTGCAAACTCGCTATGGCTCAGACATGCACAATTTTTATACGGATTTAAACTTTCGTCTCCTTGGGAATTACTAGCATGTATTCAAAGCAGGGATTTAGTATTTATTATTAAAGACTATATAGTCCCGTCAATCTTGCCTATCGTATAAGATTGGGCTTTGGGTTATCTTCCAATAATAAATCCACATTCCAGTGCTTTCATCCATGGATTTGGTATTTATTATTAGGGATTGTATTTTGGTATTATTTTGAGCCCAAGCTTGACTAGTGAGGGGTCTTATGGTGTATAAAGGTAAAAGGAACCTGCAATCTCGCAGGTTCCTTTGTTTACATAAAAATATCTAGTAACATGCCCCTAATATCATCTAGCCGATTAATTATATTAAGCCGGTCAACTTCCTGGTTTAAAAAATCCTTTGTAAGGGCTTCTAGTTCTCTATCGACCCTCTTAACAATGCAGTAGACCCGGTGTCTACCTCTCCTATCTAGAAAATTTTGTTTGGAAAATCTATGGGAGTTTTTTGTAGCTACATCCAGGAACTCTCTAACTAATTTTTTATATTTTACAATCTCTTGCAACTCCATTTTTTCCCCAATTTTTTTTGCCTGGTCGGTAACGGCCACATAGAGGTCCTCTAGGTGGTCTCTGACATGCTGGGATTGGATTTCATCAAATTTGCTAATGAATTGTTCCTGTTTGCTATCTATTTTTTTCCCTTGGGGTTCTATGATATTCATGACTTCATTTATACTAATAGGATCTATTCTACTCATCTTATAACCTCCATAAAAAGCCTGTGTATCCATTATATCTAATTTATACAAACTATTCTAGGTAAAAAGCTCATAAAAATGAGTCTTCTAATATTCTATCGGCAACTACTAGCAAATCCTTGAGTGCTTTTAAGCTGTTAAAGATAAGGGGTAAAAATGACGATATATAAGTAGAAGTCAAAAGGACGGTGGGACCAAATGAATAATAGTATCACTACGGATATGAGCCAAAGAATACCCCAGCAATCCTATGAGGAAACTTCTTCTGTTAAGATAAGGGGTACTTTGCTAGAGAAGGATGGAAATAATGTAAAAATAGATATTGGAAATAACAGAGTCCTAGAGATGGAAGTAGGGGAAAATATAGAGGGTGAAATCGGAGACACAGTAGTTATTGATAAAGGCAATATAGTCAAGTCAAAGCTTCACCATATAAAGGAGAAGGAGGAAGATGTGTCCCTACCCCTTCAAATTAGTGATGGGGAGGCAATATTAGAAAGTTTGAACTTACCTATTAATGAAGAGAGTAAGGAAGCCTTGAGGATACTGGGTGAATATGGTATTGATATAACTAGGGAAAATTTACTTTACTTTCTTCAATCCAAGGCCAACTTGGGAAAGCTGATTCAGGGTTTGGATTATGAAACAGCTATAAGGCTAATGGAGGACAATATAGATATTGGGGAAAAATCTCTGGAGGAGATCGTAAATATAATTGGGGAAAACAGAAAAGAGGAGCAGGGCTTTTCCCTACTTAGATTCTTTATGTCACGCAATAAAATGACTGTGGATGAAGCCGAGAAGATAGCCCTCCAGCTTTATGGCAATAGGATGGGCAAGGATATTACCGATATTATCCGGGCCTTATCTAAGGCCGGTTTAGAGGTAAACAAGATAAATATTGAAAGGGTAAATAGTATTTTTAACAAGTTGGATAATCTTCAAGACATAGAAGAGGCCACTATTATAGATAGTATAAGAAATAAAATAGAGGCATCAATTGATAATTTATATAAACTGAAGAATTCAATCACTAAAAATGTTATAGAAATAGATGGAAAACTTAGTCAAATAGGGAGTAGGGCCTATGAAGGTATCTTTTCTCAAACTAGCCGGGTAACTTCCGAGGATTTAGTAGCTATGGAGGGAAGTATCAAATCTATATTAACCAGCTCAGGGATGGAAGTGACGGGACGGGCTATGGAGCTTGCAAAGGAGCTAATCCGTAAGGGGATAGAGGTCACAAGGGAAAATGTAGAGAGGGTTGATGGGGTCAAACTAGCCCTGGTCAACTTAAAAGACAGCTTAACTTATGAAAAAACCGCTCAAATTATTAAGGCAGGTATCCAGTTAGAAAGGGAGGATGTGGTAAGGCTGTCGAAATTTGCAGATGAAATCCCCCAAGGGCCAAGCCCCAGGGCAGTGGGGGGCCAGGAGGAAACAAGGGAATTTCAAGGTATAGATAGGCTTGTAGAAAGCATGCAATTGATAGGGAAAAATCAGAAGACTATTTTGCCCCTGCTAATAAAAAATGCCATACCTGTCAAACTGAGAGAAATAAATAATATGCAATTATTGTTAAACAATGAAAAGCAAATAGCCAATGAACTTGAAAACATTATAAAAATAGTAGAAAAAAGTCAGCGGAGGGAATTACAAGTTTTGGAGAGGGAAATTAAAGATTATCTTTTTAAGTTAACAGAGGATATAAAGTCTGGTAAATTTAAGACAGAGAGGGTTTATAGACAAATAGGCGAATGGCTAGAAGAAGTGGGGGATAAGGCCTACTTGCTAGGCAAGGGCGAAAGAGACCTTTTAGGAAGGACTAGCACAAGGCTAAGGGATAGTATAGAATTACAAAACCAACTAAATCGTGGGGACACCCTCTTGCAAATTCCCATTATTATGGATAAGCAGTTGAAGAATTTACAAGTTTTTATTATGAACAAAAAAAGAGCTAGAAAGAAAATTGATCCAGACAATATGTCAATCTTATTGAATTTTGATACAAATAATATGGGCAATATCAATATTTATACTAGCGTAAGGTATAAGAGGGTAGTTATGAAAGTTGGGGTCAAAAGCCATGAGGACAGGGAACTTTTCCAAAGAAATCAAAAGATAATCGAAGGCCTCCTATCAGATTTAGGCTATGAATTAAAGGATATGGATTTCCGGGTGGAAGAGGAACAAAACCTATTGACAATGGTCAATGAAATCCCTGTTACTTACAGGCCCATAAGAAGTCTTTTAGATATCAGAATATAGGGGTGAAGAAAATGACAGAGGATAAGGACAAGACGCAGGCAGTTGCACTAAAATATGATATGGAAGAAGATGATGCCCCCAAGATTATAGCTTCCGGTATTGGGGTTACAGCGGAAAATATCTTGGAAAGGGCCAGGGCAAAAGACATACCCCTGCATAAGGATGACAAATTAATAAGACAATTAATCCAGTATAAAGTGGGGACAGAAATCCCCCCAGAACTCTATGAGGTGGTGGCACAGATACTAATTTTTGTTGATATGGTGGATGGCGAAAAAGCGCTTTAGCAGGCAGGTGGGCTTTTTCTACAAAGACCTTAAAGAAAAAAGGAAAATATGTCGATAAGTATAATAGGTCTTAAATTTAAACTCTAGTAATTTAGGGGTTAAGAGATAAATTTCATTTTGTATATTTGAGAAAAAGGGGAGGAAAAAATAATGAGGATTAACCACAATATTCCGGCATTAAATGCCCATAGGCTTTTAACAGGTAATACAAATAAATCCACAAAGGTTTTGGAGAGGCTTTCCTCTGGAAAGAGAATAAATAGGGCTGCTGATGATGCAGCTGGAATGGCAATATCAGAAAAAATGAAGGCCCAGGTTAGGGGGCTTAGAAAGGCTTCGCAAAATACCTTGGATGGGATATCTTTAATCCAAACAGCAGAGGGGGCCATGAATGAGGTGCACTCTATGCTTCAGAGGATGAGGGAACTAGCGGTCCAGGCTGCCAATGGGGCTATGACTGATGAGGATAGGAAATCCGTTCAAGATGAAATAAATCAATTAACCTCAGAGATAAATCGGATTGCAAATGGGACGGAATTTAATACTAGGAAGCTCCTTAGGGGAAACTCAAACCCTGATAGTCATACCACAGTCCATAGGATGTCTACAGGAAGTCCTGCTCAAATAACGGGATTAGAGTTACTTGCTGATGATGACGTTGCTAACTTGGGGGATTTGAAATCGCAGCAGCTCTCAATTTGGGTGAATGGAGAGGAAAGGTCTGTTAACTTAAATAAATTAGATGGTAGTACAGAAAATTCAACAAGGGCTAACCTACTGGAGGCATTGAATAATGCTATGGGTGACTTGGGGGAGGCCAACTTTAGGGATGATGGCACCCTCGAGATTAGGACAACTTCTATTGGTGGGGCTAGTGAATTAAAAATAACAGGAACTGATGATATTCTTAAAGATCTCTTTGGTGAAATTGATCCAGATGACCCAGATCCCTTAAGGGAAACTGGGGAGGCAGAAAAGGACCTAGGTAGGGCAAAGGGTAGCTTTTTATTCAAGGAAATGCCAGAGATAGGGTCTACCCTAACTATTGGCGGACAAAAAATTGAATTTTTTGATAGTAGTGTTGGTCCCTATACAGGTTCCAATAGGCCCATTGATATTAATGGTAAGGGTTTGGCCACCGGGGATGACACAACTGATCTTGTAAAAATAGTAGCTAGTCTTGGCTTTGAAGGTGTCCAAATGAGGGTAGATGAAAATCTATCTACCAGGCTGATTATAGAGTCTGAGGTGGAGGGCTTTGCAGGACAGGCGATTTTCCTAGAGGGAACCCCTGGTGAGTTTGTAACTAACTTACAAATTGGTCCCAACCAAGGTCAAGGCTTTAGGCTAGAAGTTGGGGATATTAGGGCTACCAAACTGGGTATTAGTTCAGCCACTCCTGACGGCAATACAGGTGTTAAGGGGGCAGCCTTTAGGGGGGTTATAGAGGTAACAGATGGTTTGTCTGAAGGAACTATTGAATATGCCCTTGATTTATCTACTGAGGACAAGGCAACAGCTGCCATAACAGTCTATGATAATGGAATAGTCAAGCTTGCTGAATTAAGGGGGTCCTTAGGGGCAACTCAAAACCGTTTAGAATATACAGCTGCCAACTTAGACAACACAACGGAGAACCTAACAGCAGCCTTATCTAGGATTGAAGATGCAGATATGGCCCTAGAAATGTCAGAGTTTACAAAATTAAGTATTTTGACCCAATCAGGGGTTGCTATGTTGGCCCAGGCTAACCAAAGGCCCCAATCCATATTACAATTATTAGGCAACTAGTACTTGAATAAGAACAATAAAGGAATTGTTATTCTTAATGGGTTGAAGAATTTTAAGCCCTATGGCCTTGATTATAAAGTCAAGAAAGTCCAGGTAAAGACTATTACATAAACTGGAGTGATAAAATGATTGAAAAAGAGTACCTTGCCAACCGGGTTGCTAATTCCAATGATGCAGAATTAGTAGTAATTCTATACGAAGGTTTAATTGATACACTCAGGGATGCTATTGACTCCTTGGAGGCTAATTCCCTAGGGGATTTAAATATCTTTATTCAAAAAGCCAGGGAAATTCTAGCAGAATTGTTATCAACTTTACAAGGGGATTCAGAAGTAGCTAACAATTTAAGAAGGATATATCTATACCTAAATCAGCTAATAACTGGGGCATATAATAATAAAGATGCGGAGCAACTCCATTTAGCAATAAAGGTTGTAACCCCTATTTATGAGGGATGGAAGGAGCTGGGGGATAGGGAAGGAGTGCAAGCCCAGGAATCTCCATCCAAGGGACCCAAGATTGTGGCGGGCATGACCTATGGCAAGGGGCAACTTACTGACTATGTTATAGATGATGAGGATAAGTGGCAAAAAGGATAATAGATGCTACCCTCCTAGGAAAAATCTGGGAGGGATTTTCTTTTTGTGTTATAATAATATTCATAAAGAACTAGGAGGCAAATGGATGAAAATCATCAAAGAACTAATGAAAGAATTTAAACTCAAGGAATTTCAGGTTAAAAACACAATTGACTTGATAGATGAGGGCAACACCATCCCCTTTATAGCCCGTTACCGTAAGGAAATGACGGGTGAGTTGGATGATGAGTTGCTTAGAAACCTTTATGATAGGCTGGTCTATTTAAGAAATCTAGAAGATAGGAAGAAGGAAGTTATAAGTCTAATTGAGGAGCAGGGTAAGCTGACCCAGGAGTTAAAGGAGGAGATCCTGCAGGCAAATGTTTTGCAAAGGATAGAGGACCTATATAGGCCTTTTAGACCAAAAAGAAGGACAAGGGCCACCATGGCCAAGGAAAAAGGGTTAGAGGCTCTGGCTGATTTGATTTTTAGTCAAGAAGTAATGGAAGGGACAGTAGAAGAATTGGCCCAACCCTTTATCAACGAAGAACTAGAGGTGCTTACTAGCCAGGATGCCCTTGATGGGGCTAAGGATATTATTGCGGAGATTATCTCTGATAACCCCGAATACAGGCAGGATATTAGAAAAATCAATATAGATAGTGGACTTGTAAGGAGTGAGGCAGTGGACCCCGAGGAAGGGTCGGTTTATGAAATGTATTACGACTATAATGAATCTGTCAACAAAATACCCAACCATAGGGTCCTAGCCATTAATCGGGGTGAGAAGGAGAAAAAGCTTAGGGTAAAGCTTCTAAGCCCTGATGAGGAGATTATAAACTATCTATCAGAGAGGGTTATTAGTCAAGGCCAATCTATAGTAAGGCCTTTACTCAAGGAGGCCATAGAAGACGCCTACAAGAGATTAATTGCCCCTTCTATTGAAAGGGAAATAAGAAATCTTTTGACAGAAAGGGCAGAGGAGGAGGCCATAAAGGTTTTTGCCAAGAATACAAAGCCCCTATTGCTAACTCCACCTGTTAATAATGTTAGGGTCCTGGCAATTGACCCTGGCTATAGGACTGGGTGCAAGATAGCTGTTTTAGATGAAACTGGAAAACTATTGGACTATAATACAATTTACCCCTACAGTTCGCAAAGGGGAGAAGATGAAAGCAAGAAGATATTGAGGGAAACAATAGAAAAATATGATATTGATATTATACCCATTGGAAATGGAACAGCTTCTAGGGAGACAGAACTCCTAGTGGCAGAGTTACTAAAGGAAATAAAGAGTAAGGTATATTATACAATAATCGATGAGGCTGGTGCCTCAGTGTATTCTGCCTCAAAATTAGCCTCAGAGGAATATCCGGATATAGATGTATCCATAAGGGGGGCTATTTCCATAGGAAGAAGGCTACAGGACCCCTTGGCAGAATTGGTAAAAATAGATCCACGTAGTATAGGTGTTGGCCAGTATCAGCATGATTTAAACCAGACAAGATTGGGAGAGACCCTTACAAATGTAGTGGAGGACTGTGTTAACAGTGTGGGTGTAGATTTAAACACTGCAACCCCTGCCCTATTACAATACGTATCTGGGGTTACCCCTTCTGTGGCTAGAAATATAGTTAAGTATAGGGATGAAAAGGGCAGGTTTACCAACAGGAAGGAACTAAAGGAGGTAAAACGATTAGGTGATAAGACCTTTGAACAGTGCGCGGGGTTTTTGAGAATATCTCAAGGAAGCCAGCCCCTGGATAATACAGCAGTCCATCCTGAATCCTATACCATAACCATGAAACTTTTGGATAAACTGGGTTATAGCAAGGAAGATATTGCCCTAGGTAAACTTAGGCAGATAGAGGAAAGAATCTATGGCAACAAGGAGGGAATAAAGTCCAATATGGGCAAGGAATTAAGGGGCTTGGCCCAAGAATTGGATATAGGGCTACCAACCCTAAGGGATATTATTGAAGAAGTTAAAAAACCAGGAAGAGACCCTAGGGAAGAGATGCCAAGGCCCATATTTAGAAGTGATGTTCTTAAAATGGAGGATTTAAAAATAGACATGCTAATGACAGGAACTGTTAGAAACGTAGTGGATTTTGGGGCCTTTGTAGATATAGGGGTAAAACAAGACGGCTTAGTGCATATCTCAGAATTAAGTGATAGATTTGTAAAGGATCCTATGGATGTGGTTTCAGTAGGAGATGAGGTTCAAGTAAGAATCATAGATTTAGATGAAAAAAGAGGTAGAATTTCATTATCCATGAAACATTCTAGGGGCTAATTACGTCTATATACTAGATAGATGAAAATTGGGAAAAGGGGATTTTTTTAATGGACAATATGCCTATAGGGGGCGTGCTTATTAATGGTATAGCCGAAGCCGTAATTTTAATTTATTTAGGCCTTCTTTTGGTTGGCATTAAGGCTAGTAAAAGGCGAGTTTTTATTGCTGGCCTAATTCAGGCAGTAATTTGTTACTATCTAGGAAGAATTTTTAATTTTGGAATCCATACCTTTATGAAATACGTATCCTTTGTTTTATTAACATGGCTTATAGTTCAGGTTCCAATATTAGTATCTGGTATTTCTAACTGTATGGCTTGCGTAATTGCCCTATTACTAGGCAATTTAAATAAGATAATATTGCCCCATATAATAGGAATATCTATGGAGGAAATATTGTCCAGATATTGGCTTAGAAATTTTTGCTTTTTGCCTTATTTACTTATAATTTTTACCATTACCTATTTAGTTGGAAAATATAATTTTACCCTAGAAGAAGAAATTAAAATTCTTAGGGATATAAACAGGGGTGCAGATAGGATTAAGGGATAGGGCTTTAACAATAATACTTGCAAATAAAAAGAAAAAGAGTTATAATGAATAGTGAAAATTGAATATGCTTTATTCTTCAGGGCAGGGTGTAATTCCCGACCGGCGGTTAAAGTCCGCGACTCGATAAATTAATCGATTGAACTGGTGAAACTCCAGTACCGACAGTAAAGTCTGGATGGGAGAAGATGCGGGATATTGTTAATAATATGCCTGAAGAATCTTATTTCTTCGGGCATTTTTTGTTGGCTAATATCCAGTTGATACCAAATTTAAGGGTCTCCCAGTTTTATTATTACAATATTTTAGGGAGGTATGCTTACATGCATGAGATTGAAAAAACAATTACTTACAAGGACACAAGGTTTCTAACGACTAATAATCTAGTTAAAATTTCGGTATTGGGGGTTTTGTCTTATATATTGATGTTTATTCATTTCCCCCTACCAATTTTCCCGGGCTTCTTAAAAATTGATGTGGCAGAAGTACCAGCAATTATAGGGGGATTTGCCCTAGGACCTATACCTGGCATGCTCATCGTTTTGATTAAAAACATCCTACATTTCCTTATTCAAACCTCTACGGGAGGGGTAGGGGAGCTATCTAATTTTATTATAGGGACTTCCTATGTAATACCAGCAGCCCTAGTTTATCATCATAAGAAGGATAGGTTCCATGCTATTCTAGGGGTTGTAGCAGGTATTATATCCATGACAGCAGTAGGTACCATCTCAAATACTCACTTAATCATCCCCTTTTACTCAAAAATTATGCCTATAGAGGCAATCATAAAGATGGGGACTGTGGTTAACAGTAGGATTGTAGATATACCAACATTGGTACTCTATGGGATTACGCCCTTTAACTTATTCAAAAGTTCTCTTTTATCCCTCGTCACCATCTTGATTTACAAAAAGGTTTCTCCCATACTTAAAAGATAGATCATAGATATATGATAAACTTGAGAAATTCCGGTATCCTTATAAGATGCGAGTCTTGTAAGAATACCGGCTTTTTATTTGAAAAATTAGATATAAAGTCTCTGTTAGACAAAAACTTCCACTATGTTAAAATAGAATATGGATTAGAGGGATATAATCCCTTATAATGGGGTTCTAACTGGAAAATATTAATTCATAAAGTAGGTGTTAACAAATGAAATGTATAAAAGTCTTAAATGAGCAGGATACAAGAAAATTGGGGATAAAATTAGGACGTTTACTATCCATGGGGGATGTATTGGCTTTAATTGGTGATTTAGGAACGGGCAAGACTAGCTTTACCAAGGGCCTAGGTCAAGGAATGGGAATAAGGGAGGACATTACCAGCCCCACCTTTACCCTAGTTCAAGAATATGATGGGCCACTTCCCCTATATCATTTTGATGTCTATAGAATAGATCATATTAGGCAAATGGAGGATATACCCTATGATGAATATTTTTATGGGGATGGTGTATGTGTAATTGAGTGGGCAGAAATAATTAAGGAGATTTTACCTGAGGAAAGGCTAGATATACATATTAGCTACTTAGGGGATGAGGAAAGGGAGATATGCTTTAGGCCTAGAAATGAATATTATAATAAAATAATAGAGGAGCTGGTCTAACCATGAAGATATTAGCATTGGATACTTCATCTATTGTGGCAACTGTAGCCATAATGGATGGTGAAAAACTTATGGCCGAGTATACCCTAAATCATAGGAAAACCCATTCCCAAAAATTAATGCCCATTTTGGATGAGCTCTTAAAAACTTGCCAGTTAAGACCTAGGGATATAGATGTCTTTGGGGTTAGTTTGGGGCCTGGTTCTTTTACGGGCCTTCGTATTGGGCTGGCAACTATTAAGGCTATGGCTCAGGCTCTTGATAAGCCTGTGGTAGGAGTATCTACCCTAGAGGGTCTGGCCCATAATCTAGCCTATTCTAAAGATAGGATTTGCCCCATTATTGATGGTCAAAGAGATTTAGTATACACAGGTTTGTATCAATGGGATAGGGATGGGCTCAAGGGGATTTGTCAGGATAAGGTTATTCCCATAAGGGATTTATTAGAAAAGTTGAAGGCAGATGGAGAGGCAATTATTTTTGTCGGTGATGCTGTGGATAAATTTAAGGGGCAAATTGAAGAAAAAATGGGATCATTGGCCATATTTCCTCCTTCAATGTTTGCAATAGCAAGGGCATCTTCTATTGCACAATTGACCAGGATAAGGGCCTTACAAGGCAAGCTATCTGGTGTCCACGATATATTGCCTATATATATGAGAAAGTCCCAAGCAGAGAAGCAATGGGAAGAAAGAATGAAAAATAGGGGTTAGGAGGAATGGATACATTAAAAATTAGAAGGATGCATAGGAAGGATATTGGGGCAGTAATAGGGATAGAGGAAAAATGTTTTCCAATCCCATGGACTAGGGGGGCCTTTGAACAGGAGCTAGAGGGCAATAAGCTGGCCCTATACCTGGTAGCTGTAGTAAGGGGTCAGGTGGTAGGCTATGGGGGTATGTGGCTAATCATTGATGAAGCCCACATAACAAATATAGCCATTGAGCCGGAATTCCAGGGGAAGGGAGTAGGCACAAAACTTACCGGGGCCTTGATTCATGAGGCATGCTTAAAAAATATAAAGGGAATTACCTTAGAGGTTAGGCAGTCAAATATTATTGCACAGAATCTATATAAAAAGATGGGTTTCATACCCTCTGGAATTAGACCTGAGTATTATGGGGATAACGGGGAAGATGCCCTAATTATGTGGAAAGAAATTTAGGGGGAAAATCAATGGCAAAGAAAAAGAATAAGAAGATTATATTTATAGGTGTAGTTGTCCTGCTAGTAGTGCTTATAGCTATTAAAATCCTTGCTGGCATAAGAGGGGGAGGAAATGGTCTAGCGGTTGATACTATGACCCTAGAAAGGGGCAATATCCTTGTTACAGTTCCGGCCAATGGGGTATTGGAAGAGGTAGAAAAACAAACCATATATGCAGAAAATAGTGCGAAGGTTTTATCCATCCAAGTGGAGGAAGGAGACTATGTAGAGGCTGGCCAGGTATTAGCCCTCCTTGATGGTGAGGATTTGGAAATACAATTGGCTATTAAAAAACAGCTCTTGCATATAAATAAGCTTGATTTAGAGAAATTAGACAAGGAGAGGGTCAGACAAGATCATCAATTGGAACATAGGTCAGCTATCCTGGAGGATGCCAAGGAGGACCTAGAAAGGGCTAGGACCCTATATGAGCACGGGGCTATTTCCCAACAGGAAGATAGAATAAAGGAGAGGGCCCATGAGGAGGCTATCAGAGCCTATAGGGAGGCTGAGTTAGGCCAAGAGAGTCTGCAAATAGATATTGAAAAAATGATGAAAAATATAGCCATTGCTGAGCTAGAGATTGCAGATATAGAAAAAAGGATAGAAAAGCAAGAAGGGAAAATAGTCAGTTCTATTAATGGGGTTGTTACAGCTATTCATGTGGAAGAGGGGAGTTTTGTTAATACCACTAATCCTAGTTTTGTTATATCAAATATGGAGGACCTATCCATAGGCATCAATGTGAGTGAATATGATATTGGCAAGGTGGAAATTGGCCAAGAGGTCGAAATAGAAACTGATGCAGTAAAGGGACGAATTTTTAAGGGAGTGGTGGATAAGATAGCCCCTGTGGCAAAATCTATGACTAGTGGCCAGACTAACGAAACTGTGGTAGCTGTAGAAATTAAGGTGGAGGAAAGGGATGCTTTATTAAAGCCTGGATTTTCTGTTAAGACCAGAATTATTAGCCAGGAAGAGGAAGATGTCCTAAAAATCCCCTTTGATGCAATTATAACTGAATCAAATGGGGCTAAAGTTGTTTTTACTGTTAAGGATAATCTTTTACATAAGGTTGAAGTTAAAACTGGGATAGAGTCAGATTTTGATGTGGAAATTCTAGAAGGTTTAGAGGAAGGGGATGTGTTTATTATTACTCCATCCCTCACCATGCAGGAAGGAAGCAAGCTTATAATTAATGATGATAAATAGGGAAAAGGAAGGATACTCATGTTAATAATAGAAAACATTCGATTGGCCTTTTCCACTATTATGGCAAATAAGATGCGGTCCTTCCTGACAATGCTGGGAATGATAATAGGAATTTCTGCAGTAGTGGCCATTTCGGCCATGGGCAATGGTGGTAAGTATCAAATCGAAAAAAGTATGGAGCAATTTGGAACCAATAGATTGCTTGTATTTATGAACTGGGAAAATGAAAAGAATTTAAGGGCCAGGGACTTTCTGGAGGAGAGGGATATCCAGGCCATTAAAAGGATAGAGGGGATTGAGGCTATTACCCCTTATTATGAAAATTGGACTAGCATAAAAGTAAAGGATAAATATATGGATATTGTTCTGGTGGGTGCAAATAGGGACAGTCAGTTTATTACAAATGTTGAAATATTAAAGGGTAGATTTATTAATGATAATGATGTTAATAATTATAGGAATAATATAGTAATTTCAGAGAAGGAGGCAAGGGAGCTTTTTGGCAGTATTGATATATTAGGAGAGATTGTAACCGTAGATAGTTACAGGGGAGACATTGATTTTCGTATTGTTGGTATTTCCAAATATGAAGACAATCTCTTTAGCCCAGGTATGAATGCTGGGACTGCCCAGGTATATGTGCCCCTTTCTACTGTAATGAAGATTTTTAATGAAAGTACCTATCAGGGTATTAATATGAAGGTAAGTGACAGGAAGGATATGGATAGGATTGGAGACCAGGTCATAGGTCTGTTAGAAAGGCTACATGACAATAAAGATATGTATATGGTAGTCAATATGGAGGAAATGTTGGAAATAGTGGCGGGAGTTATCAAAACTATTAGTAGGGTCCTGGCTCTTATTGCAGGAATAGCCCTATTGGTGGGTGGAATAGGAATTATGAATATTATGCTGGTATCTGTCAGTGAGAGGGTAAGGGAAATAGGTATTAAAAAGGCAATAGGGGCTAGGAGGAACACCATACTAGTGCAATTTTTAATAGAATCTTCCATCATATCCCTATTGGGAGGAATAATTGGAGTTGCCTTTGGTGTTGGCCTAAGCATACTTATATCTAGCCTATTGGATATGCCACCGATAATTAGTGTGAGGGAAGTCGTATTTGCCTCCCTACTGTCAATGACCCTGGGAGTGGTCTTTGGTGTGTATCCTGCTAATAGGGCGGCCAAGATGGACCCAATTGATGCCCTAGGACATGAGTAATGGAAAATGGGATGAGGAGATAATGGTATGTTAATTATAGAAACTTTTAGGCTTGCACTAGAAAGCCTCTGGATAAACAAAATGCGGTCAGGATTAACCATCTTGGGTTTGATTATTGGTATTTTATCAGTAGTAGTGATAACAACCTTAGGCAATGCAGCAAAGGCAGATATGACAGGAGCCTTTTCTAAATATGGGGAGGGCAAGGTGGACATTAGCCTTAATTGGAATACAGAAAGGCCAGTGGTCCAGCGGGATTATTTTACCAATGAGGATATAATGGCCATATCCTCCATGGAAAAGGATGTCATGGCAGTATCTCCCGAATTAAGTGAATGGATGACCATAAACTATGGGGGCAAGGACATAACCATGGACATTGCTGGAGTTAATCAGGATTACAATAAGGTAGGAACTGTAGATATTATTAGGGGAAGATTTTTAACAGAGGAGGATGTTTTAGCAAGGAGGCATGTAATAATTATAGATGAAAAAACAGCTAGAAGTTTATTTGGATCCCTTGATTGTCTAGGACAAATAATAACCTGCACGGTGGGCTGGCAGAGCCTAGAATTTAAAATTGTAGGCATAGATAAGCTGCTAGATTCTGCAATTTTAAGTATGGCCCAGGGCAACTACTCCTATGGTTATATACCTGTCTCCTTAGCCTCTAGGATTAAGGCAATGGATAGGTATCCGGGGATGAAAATCCAGGCCCAGGATGGAATTAGTGGTGGCCTACTGGGGGAGCGGGTCTTAAAGCTGATGGAGAGAAGAGACAAGGAAAAAGGGATGTATATAGCATCAGCCATTGAGGATGCAGTTGGTGAGATTAATGAAATGATTGGAATCTTAACCACTATTATTTCAGGGATAGCTGCTATCTCCCTCTTGGTTGGGGGTATTGGGATTATGAATATTATGCTAGTTTCTGTAACCGAAAGAACAAGGGAGATTGGTATAAGGAAGGCCATTGGGGCAAAATCTACTACAATATTATTACAATTCCTAGTTGAGGCAGTTTTACTTTCCATATTTGGAGGAATGATGGGGCTTTTTATAGGTGGCGGTCTTAGTTTTATTATTGTTGGCCTATTAGGCCTACCCTTTGTTGTCTCTAAACTAGCAATTTTTATGGCCTTTTTATTTTCAACCATGGTGGGAATAATCTTTGGGGTATACCCTGCCCGGAGGGCAGCAAGGCTTAACCCAATAGATGCCTTAAGATATGAATAAATGGGGGATTAATAATGATTAATATAAGGGATTTAAATAAAATTTATGAAAATGGCAATATTTCCGTTCATGCCTTGAAAAATATCAATTTGCAGGTTAAAAAGGGTGACTTTGTTGCCATTACTGGTCCTTCTGGTTCAGGAAAATCAACTCTAATGAATATTATCGGTTGTTTAGATAGGAGTACATCAGGTAATTATATACTAGACAAGAAGGAAATAGACGATTTATCTGATAATGAATTGGCGGAAATTAGAAACAATAAGATTGGATTCGTATTTCAATCCTTTAACCTATTGGCTAGAACCTCTGCACTAAAAAATGTCGAGCTTCCTATGATGTATGGAGGTGTAGGGGGATGGGAGAGAAGGGAGAGGGCCCTAGAGGCATTGGCAAAGGTGGGTTTGGCCGATAGGGTACAACATAAGCCCAATGAATTATCAGGGGGGCAAAAACAAAGGGTTGCCGTGGCCAGGGCCTTGGTAAATAATCCAGCTATTATACTTGCTGATGAGCCCACAGGTAACCTAGATTCAAAATCAAGTAAGGAAGTAATGGACCTCTTTAAGAAATTAAACACCGAGGGGGTAACAATTTTGCTTGTAACCCATGAACAGGAAATTGCAGACCAAACTAAAAGGATTGTAAGCTTTCGGGATGGACAAATTCAGGCAGATTAATGTTTGAGTAAGGAAAGGAAGAAGGAAATGACAAAAGAATGTATTCAGGGAGATATTATTACCCTAGCCATAGAGAGTAGCTGTGATGAAACGGCAGTGAGTGTTTTAAAAAATGGGAGGACCATACTATCCAATATTATAGCCTCCCAAATACAAGAGCATAAAAAATTTGGGGGAGTTGTCCCAGAGCTAGCCTCCAGAAAGCATATTGAAAATATAAGCTTGGTTATTGAAAGAGCCCTGAAAGAGGCAAAAGTAACCTTTGAGGATATTAGTCATGTAGCTGTAACCCATGGGCCCGGGCTTATAGGGGCATTATTGGTGGGTCTTTCTGCTGGCAAGGCCATAACCTTTGCAAGGGAGATACCCCTAAATGGTGTCAACCATATAGAGGGACATATTTATGCTAATTTTATAGATCACAAGGACCTGCAAGCTCCCTTTGTTTGTTTGATAGTGTCTGGTGGTCACACCCACCTGGTGTATATGGAGGATTATGGCAAATATGAAATCCTAGGAAAGACTAGGGATGATGCGGCGGGGGAAGCCTTTGACAAAATAGCACGGGCCCTAGGTCTAGGCTATCCAGGTGGACCAGAAATAGACAAGCTTGCCCGCCAGGGGAATAAGGAGGCCATAGATTTTCCTAGGGCCTACCTAGAGGAGGGTAGCTATGATTTTAGTTTTAGTGGCCTAAAATCTGCAGTATTAAACTATTTAAACAGGCAAAAAATGAAAAAAAATCCTATCATAGTGGAGGATGTGGCAGCTAGTTTCCAGCAGGCAGTTGTGGAAATACTGGTAGAAAAGACCATAGCATGTGCCCTAGAAAAGGGAAGTAAAACCATAGCCTTGGCAGGAGGAGTGGCCGCTAACAGTAGCCTAAGGGAATTGATGAAGGAGGCAGCCATAAAAAATAATCTTGATTTAAAATATCCCTCCCTTCAATTATGCACCGATAATGCAGCCATGATTGGCTGTGCAGGCTATTATAACTTTATAGCTGGGCATAGGTCCAACTTAGATTTAAATGGGATAGCCAATCTGAAAATAGGAGAGAGGTACTAGCTACATGACATAATATTATTATCTTTGAATTTTATTATATTATGTCAAGGAGGATAAGTCACAATTTTTAAAAGCATTAACAGATTTATTCACAGGAGAAAAGTCGAAAATTGTTGACACTGTGAATAAGTGAAAAGACTGCTGGGTATAGACCTTAAAAGCTGTGGATAACCCTGTGGATTCTGGGGATACTTTGTGGATTAGTGTGGATATAATATCCCCTATCAATATATGCTAATATGATGGGAAATATGATATAAATTTTAGAAAAAATAGGTTTACATAAATTCCAAGGTGGTCAAATTTCATAGTCTCCCCAGCTTTGGTAAAGTTCTTCAATTCTTGCCCTGGTGCCTGCAACCCTGTGATGGATTTCCTTGCTTTTACTAGGGTTTGAATAGATTTCCTCCTGGCACATTAAAAGCTCAAGGTTTGACAATTCTTCCTCTAATTGCATAATTTCTTCCTCTATATTTTGTCTTTCTTCCTTAAGGCTTCGTAAACGTGCCCTTTCCATTCTTTTCTTACGGCGTTCCTCCCTAGACTGGGTCTTTGTTTTTGTCTCCTTCTTGTCCTCGTATAGGTTGAGTTCACTCTTTTTTTCCACATAGTAGTCATAATTTCCTAGATAGGTATCAGTCCCCTCCGCTTTTAACTCAATGACCTTGCTGGCTATGCGATTTAAAAAATACCTGTCATGGGAAATGAAGAATATGGTCCCCTGATATTGGAGCAGGGCTTCTTCAAGGACTTCCTTTGATTCAATGTCCAGATGGTTGGTAGGCTCATCTAGTAATAGGAAGTTTGATTTAGACATAATTAACTTCAGTAGGGATAGGCGGGCCCTTTCACCACCGCTTAGGTTGCCAATGGGCTTGAAGACTTCCTCCCCCTTGAATAGGAAGGAAGCCAAAATAGTGCGGATTTCTGTTTCATTCTTCGAAATATGGTCATCCCAAATCTCATCTATAACTGAGTTTTGCAGATTGAGGTTTTTTTGTTCCTGGTCATAGTAGCCTATTTCAACATTATGCCCTAGGGAAAACTCCCCTCCATTAAAATCTAATTGCTTTAGTAAAATTCTAAAAAGAGAGGATTTTCCCACACCATTTGGACCAAGAAGGGCAACTCTCTCCCCCTTGTAGATGTTGAAATTGATATTTGCAAATAGGGGAGTATCCCCAAAGGACTTGTCCAGGTCCCTAACTGTGAGAACATCATTACCACTTGGGTCCTTTATTTGGAAGTGAATCCTCATAGGCTTATGTTCTTGCTGGGGTTTTGCCAGTTCCTCTATTTTAGCCAATTGCTTTTCTTTGCTTATGCCACGGCTAATTAGCTTGGCTGTCCCATGTTGTTTTAGTCGTCGTATAATGTCCTTTTGACGAGAAATTTCTTTTTCCTGTTGGAGATATTGCTTTTCTTGC
Organism: uncultured Clostridiaceae bacterium; assembly: GCA_964390055.1. Classification (GTDB taxonomy): domain Bacteria; phylum Bacillota; class Clostridia; order Peptostreptococcales; family Natronincolaceae; genus CAYMGQ01. The sequence continues at coordinate 31,227 of CAYMGQ010000011.1, read as the reverse complement.
CTCTCCCTAAGAATTTTCTTCTTTTTCACAAAATCTGTGTAGTTGCCATTATAGGCCTTAAGCCGGTGGTTATCTATTTCCATTACACGACTTACCAATTGATCAAGGAAGTATCTATCATGGGAAATAATTAAAAGGCTACCATCATAGTCCTTTAAGAATTTTTCTAACCATTCTACTGCACTAATATCCAAATGATTAGTGGGTTCGTCCAACATCAAAATATTAGGCTTAGATAATAAAAGCTTGGCAAGGGATAGGCGGGTTTTTTCTCCACCGCTAAGCTGGGGAATTGGCTGGTCAAATTCTTCCTCAGTAAAACCCAGACCCCTTAGGACCCCGCGGGCCTCACTCCGAAAACCATAGCCATTCTTCTTTTTGAATTTCTCCAAGAGGGCAGAATACCTATTCATGGTTTCTTCTAATTGCTGGGATGTGGAGATATCTGAGCCCAATTCAGCAATCTTTAACTCCAAATCCCTAAGTTCTTCCTCCATTTCAATTAGGGGCAGAAAAACCTCTATAACTTCATCATAGACCCTGTTAGAGGAATCTAGTGAATTATTTTGCTCTAGGTAGCCTATTTGGGCGGATTTGGCAGTATATAATTGCCCCTCATCATAATGAAGTTGGCCGGATAGGATTTTAAATAGGGTGGATTTGCCTGCCCCATTAATCCCTACTAGGCCTATTTTTTCTCCCTCATGTATGTTCATACTTATATTTTCTAGGATTAAATCTATCCCAAAACGTTTACTTATATTATTACAAGATAAGATAATCATTTTATTGCCCCCTACAAAGATTAGATAATAGGAAATGTTATTATATTTTAGCATAAGTTCATAATTCTTATCAAGATTATTATACTTTTATCCTATTAACCTATTTTTGACTTGATTTATTTAAAATAAAATATAAAATATAGATATTAACAATATTTTAACAAAGAATTTGGCTATAATAAAGAATAGGGGTAAAAAAGTCACTTGGTCAGGCAATTATTTGCAGGTAAATAAGGATGAATAATAATAAATATTTATAGGAATAATCCAAGAATAGGGATTATTAATGGATACAACCCCCTAATTAGGATTATACTGGAATTAAACCCCTCTTTATTTTAAAATAAAACTTTTAAAATACTTGTTAATTTTTCTATTAAGTGGGTATAAGTATAGCTAGGTAAATTCTTGCAGAAAAGTTTACAAATAAATTTTGTGAATAATATACTAGATTACTGATATAAGATTAGTCTGCATATAGGGGAATTGGGGAAAATAATAAGAAAATAGGAGAAGATAGTATGAACAAAAACTATAAAGATATTTCCATGGCAGTTATTAGAAGATTACCAAAATATCATAGATATTTGAGGGAGTTGCTAGACAAGGATATTCATAGAATTTCATCCAAGGAACTAAGTGCCATGATGGGTTTAACTGCCTCCCAAATTAGACAAGATTTAAATAACTTTGGTGGCTTTGGCCAACAGGGATATGGATACAATGTAGAAGAGCTAAGCGGAGAGATACAAAAGATTTTGGGTTTAGATAGGGAATATAATGCAATTATCATTGGCTCGGGGAATTTAGGCCAGGCCATTGCTAATTATGCTGGTTTTAGAAAATTTGGTTTCAAGTTAAAAGCCATATTTGATACAAATCCGAAATTAATTGGTATGACCATAAGAGATTTACCTGTCTTTGATATTGACGAACTCCAACCCTTTATTATAAAAAACCAAATCAAAATTGGTATTATCTGTACCCCAAAGGAATTTGCCCAGGATACAGCCAATAAAATTGTCAAGGCAGGGGTATCTGCTATTTGGAACTTTGCTCCAATTGATTTAAAGGCTCCTGAACATGTTATAACAGAGAATGTTCATTTAAGTGATAGCTTGTTTATTTTATCTTATTTATTAAGCAATCAAGAAAAATTCAGTTAAGAGAAGAAATTAATTCTGCGGGGGCCTTGGCCTCCGCTTTTTATTTATGGCCTGTATTTTTTAAGCATTTTCCTATATACTATTTATATCATGGATATAATCTTTAAATAAAGGTGGTAAAAATGAGAAATTACTATATACAAATAAATGATTATTTAGAGCGGTTTATTAAAAATATATTACTTTATAATAAAAAGGGAATTTTGCTTAATGGGATGACCTTATCCCTAGTAGATTTATTGCTAATAAACTACCTGGGTGATAATGGAAATAAAAAGATGTTTGAGGTAATTGAGGACCTAGATATTGACCGTAATTCCTTGGTTACCCTAATAAATAGATTGCAAAAAAAACAACTGCTAGGTAAGGTTAGGTCCCTAAGGGATAGACGTACCTATATACTAGATTTAACCCCTAAAGGAAGGAATATATACTTGCAATTGCTTGAATCCGAAGAAAAAATACTCTCCGATTTGCTGGGGGATTTTACCTTTAACGAAGAAAAAACAATTTTAAAGTTTTTAGTTAAATTAGATATGTTAAATAAGGCCATGACAAGGGATTGCGATAAATTAAGATATGAAAATGGTAGCTAAAAAGCTACCATTTATGTAGATGGATCGCGGATCTGTTATTCATCAAGAATAGGGGCATCCACAGGACAAACATCGGCACAGGCGCCACATTCGATGCATCCTTCAGGATCAATGACATAGATATCGTCCCCAGCAGAAATAACATCGACAGGACACTCAGGCTCACATGCTCCGCAGGAAATACAATCATCAGTAATAATATATGCCATGAAAAGGACCTCCTTTATAGTAAATTCTTATTTCCAACTTGTATTATACAAGTAGGTCAATGGCAAAGCAAGAATAATGTTAAAAAATAAATAAAAATAATTAATATATAATGATTATCATTGGAATATACTATTCCAAGCAGGAGGATTTTTTATGAAAGTTATTGTATTAGTTGGAACTAGCGGTACTGGCAAGAGTTACCAGGCCATCCATATGGCCAAGGAAAAAGGAATAAGTTACATTATTGATGATGGATTATTAATAAAGGGTAACAAGGTGTTGGCAGGTTCCTCAGCTAAGAGGGAAAAAACCAGGATGGGGGCAATAAAAAGGGCCCTATTTATAGATGATGCCCACAAGGCCCAAGTAATGGAGGCAATTGATGCTGAAAGGCCTCCTAAGATCCTAATTATAGGAACCTCTAAAAAAATGGTGGCAGCCATTGCCAAAACCCTAGAACTTGGGACAATAGATGAATGGGTATATATAGAGGAAATTTCTAGTCAGGAGGAGGTCAAAACGGCACAACATATTAGAAAAAGCGAAGGAAAACATGTAATACCTGTGCCAACCTTTGAGATTAAGCAGGACTTTTCCGGCTATTTTTTAAATCCCTTAAGGGTATTTAAAAAATTTGGCAAGGGGGGAGCCCATGAACCTGCAGAGAAATCAGTGGTAAGACCTACCTTTAGCTATATGGGGAAATATACAATCTCCAATAGGGTAATCAGGGATTTAATATATTATGCTGCTAATAAAGTTATTGGGATATATAAGGTTGACAATATAGATATTACAAATAGGACTTCTGGACTAATAATTGATATGAATGTTGAAGTCGTCTATGGCAATCCTATCAGACCCCTAATTGAATGCCTACAAAACCAGGTAATATATGAAATTGAGGAGATGACCTCCTTTAATATTATGGCAGTAGATGTGAATGTAAAAAATCTAATAATAAGCTAAGAGGTATGTTTACAAGATAATGGGACCTATGCTATAATTTTACTTAAGCTAGTAAAATTTTGTATGGATGCAAAAACCTATTTAGGCTAGGCTGATTTTTCAGAAGATTCAAACATACTATCATCTTAAATGGTTACTTGATGAATATATCAAAGGACTGTGGCTTTTGATATATTTTCCTAATTGTAGAAAAAGATAAAAAATTTAAGAAAGGGTGTTGAGTAATGTCAGAAAAACAAGTTAACGTATTAGAAACAGCCCAAAAACAGGTAAAACAAGCCTGCGATAAACTGGGTGCTGATCCGGCGGTGTATGAAATTCTTAAAAATCCAATGAGAACGCTGGAAGTATCAATTCCTGTAGAGATGGATGATGGAACAATCAGGTGTTTTACTGGTTATAGGGCACAACATAGTGATGCTATAGGCCCCTTTAAGGGGGGAATTAGATTCCACCAGGATGTAAATATGGATGAGGTAAAGGCCCTGGCAACATGGATGACCTTTAAATGTGGTGTAATGGGGGTTCCCTATGGTGGGGGTAAGGGCGGAGTGATAGTCGACCCCTTCCAACTATCAGAGGGTGAGATGGAAAGACTGGCTAGGGGTTACGCTAGGGCAGTAGCTACAATTGTGGGGGAAAAGATCGATATTCCAGCCCCAGATGTGGGAACTAGTGGTCAACTAATGGCCTGGATGGTAGATGAGCATTGTAAGGCTACGGGAAAATTTGAACCCGGTGCCTATACTGGTAAACCCGTATCCTTCTACGGCTCCTTGGCAAGAACCGAGGCTACAGGATATGGGATAGCTACCATAGCTAAGAATGCTGCTGAAAAACTAGGTATGGATATTTCTAAGTCTAGGATAGCCCTGCAGGGTTTTGGTAATGTGGGAAGTCACACGGCTAAATACATAGATAAATTAGGCGGGAAAATAGTTGCAATTGCAGACCATACTGCTGGCCTATACAATAGTAAGGGTTTCGATATTGATGCATTGGCAGAATATGCAGCAAAACACAGGTGTATTAAGGGTTTTACTGGATATGACAAGGAGTTTCCTAAGGAAGATATTATTAGCTATGATGTTGATATACTGTTACCCTGTGCCCTAGAGAATGTGATCACGGCTGATAATGCGGGAGATATCAAGGCCAAACTTATTACAGAAGGGGCCAATGGACCTACTACAATGGAGGCGGATGATATTTTAAATGAAAGAGGAATTTTTGTAGTTCCAGACATACTGGCCAATGCTGGTGGAGTAACTGTCTCCTACTTTGAATGGGTACAAAATCTAATGAGGTATTCCTGGACCTTTGAGGAAGTTCAAGAAAAGCAGGAGATATCAATGGTTAAGGCCTTTGAAGATATTTGGAATCTCAAGGAAGAGCATGGTGTGACAATGAGGATGGCAGCATACATGATGTCAATCAAACGGGTAGCTGATGCCATGAAATTAAGAGGTTGGTATTAAAAAATAAAATAGGAAAATAAATACTAGTATAGATTTTAAAGCACCTGGGTTGCCAATAATGGACCCGGGTGCTTTTTCTTGCCTAAAGGGGCATGTCTTTATCATATAATGCATATATTTCATAAAGATGGCAACAATTTCAAATATTAAGTTACTATAGGTATTTCTACATAAAAGGGAGCTTGTTTAGATTGGCCTAGGAATCAATTCCACCTATATTTCACAGCTGAAATTTCTAGGTAATTTAAGTGGCATTACATTAAAAAAATTTAAGCTAGAACGAGTTAATGAGGAATTATTAATAAATCAGGAGCAAAATAGAATAGACAACGAGATTCATGATGGTATATTACAAAGACTTTTTGGCATATCTTGTAATATATTTGACATTAGCAGGAGTTTAGAAAAGAATCTCCATGGGCAAGTAGGGGTGGCCCTTGATGGAGTAAGGGCTTCGATTAATGGGGTAATGTCAGCATTGATTTTCATGTGGAGGGTAGTCATGAAGCACTACCCATCATGCACAAAAAGGCAATTTACAGAATAATATGTGAGGGTATATGCAATGCCGTCCGGCATGGGAAATCAGGGGATATTGCAATCGAACTTATAATTAATCCAGATACTACAAGCCTAAAAATCAAAGATGATGGTATAGGCTTTGAATTTGCCCAGATGGAGGAGGAGCAAATGGGTATGGGAATTAGAAATATTCATCAATTAACTAACTGGCTCAGAGGCACAATTGATATAGAAAGCCGGATAGGAAGCGGGACTGAAATCAAAATAAACCTACCTAATGCTACACAAAAAATTGAATAGGGAGGAAGTTTTATGAAAATACTGATTGTCGATGATCACCCATTAGTTAGAAAGGGAATATCCACCGCACTGGCATATGGTGATGGAATTAGGGAAATAAAGGAGGCGGGGACCATTGGGGAGGCCATGGAGCTTATAGTAAGTAAGCCGCCAGACATTGTAATTATCGACTTAAATCTAGCTAGTGAGGATGGACTCCAAATATTATACAAAACTAGGGAGAAGGGAATAGAAACAAAATTTGTTGTAATTACCTCTTCATCTAGGAAGGAGGATTTTTATAGGTCTCGGGAGGCAGGGGTAGACGGATATATATTAAAGGAGGCCTTTGCCGAGGATATCCTATATGGGCTTAATCTTGTGGCAAGGGGAGGAAAATTCTATGATCCAGAAATTATCCAATGTCAGCTTGAGGAGAAGGGAGAGGAGTATTTAAAGGTGCTATCTCCTAGGGAACAAGATGTTTTAAGGGAAATTGGAAAGGGTTTTAGCAATGCAGAGATAGGCCAGAGGCTTTTTATATCAGAAAATACAGTTAAAAAGCATGTAAGCAATATTCTATCCAAGCTTAATCTAAACCATAGGACTGAAGCGGCACTCTATATAAATAATATTGCCATAAACTTTTAAATGTTAGTCCCATTAAAAGGCATAGGTGGGGATGGGGTCTAGAATACCATAATGAAGGGGATGAGAATTAGTGGCAAGGAAAAGAAAAAAAATGATAGGCAGGACGATGATTTTTGCCGGGTCAATCCTCCTATTAAACATCCTAGGGGTGGGCTATGGTTACTGGAATGATGACTTGCAAATACAAACTGCAATCACCACCGGTGAAATTGAAATTGAATTTGAAGGCTATAGCATAGAGGGAGATTTGGGAGATGGCGGAGGGCTAAGGATAAATTTTCTGGGTGAGGCAATAGACATTGATGGGGAGGTGCCAATGGGTTATAGTGGCAGTTTAAATTACTATCTCAGAAACAAGGGTAGTATTCCGGTGGTAATTAATGGAGAAAAAATTGAACCAGGGGCTCTTAGTAGCGAGCAAAGGCTAATAATAGAAGCTAATCCAGAGGGCCTAGATAATATAATTGTAGAGGATTATTTAGATATAGACCAATGGAGTAAGTAGCAAAACAAATAAAAACCCCAAGATGACAAGTCCTTTGGATAGGAGGGGTTGGGATGGAGATGCTTGTATGAAAAAAAGAATGTCTATTATCCTACTTAATTGTATTTTGGCTATCTTATTAGTGTCTGGTGGTTATGGATATTGGAATAAGACAATTCCCATAAGGGGTTTTATAAGTGTATTTGATCCAAATCCAGATGAGGTAGAAGGGGACCATATAATTTCAGGTTCTACTGGGGGAGTTAGTGGTGTAGATACTGAAACCTCAAAGGATGAAGAGATAGCAGTTGAAGGCGGTTATGAGGATGGGGAACTAGTAGAAGAGACTACAGAGGATACTGATGATGGGGAGGATATAAAAGATACTGATGATGGGGAAGATGTAAAAGATACTGATGATGGGGAAGATGTAAAAGATACTGATGATGGGGAAGATGTAAAAGATACTGATGATAGGGAGAATATAGAAAATACTGATGATAGGGAGATTGGCCAAGATACGAGGGAAAACCCCCAACCCATAGATCCTGCAGGCCCTAGCCAAGAGGATGGGACCACTAAGGATGAGGAAGTTAGCAGGTCACAGGAAAGCACAGGGGTCAATGATCAGGAGAAAGTTTCATCAGATGGGGGGTCTCAGGGCAATGGAGGAAATGAAGAGGCCGGTCCAAATAGGCAGGATAAAGGGTCGGAATAAAGCTGTGGGGGACGAAGGATGAATATAAAGGGATATCTTCCAAGGCAAAGGCTAAAATATCGTAGCTATTTATTTGTTTCACTTATAATATTGCTCTATATAATAGATAATTCACTAGTCAAAACTATGATGGATAGGGTGATTTATAATAATATATTTAAACCTATTTTATGGATGGGTCTTGGGCTGGGGGTATTGTTATTTCCTAGCATCCAGCCAAGGGCAAAATTAAGGCATAGGAGCTTTATAAACCTATGGGCTTTTAATTTTGCCATTATATATATAATCCTTTCCTACTTGGCCGGGATAATTGATGGCTTTGGCAAAAGTCCCTATAGGCAGACAGTCATAGGTATTATAATGAATATTTTTCTGGTGGGTTCTAGCCTACTGGCGGGGGAGTTGGCGAGGAATATTATAATTGTCAATTTAACAGAGGATGAAAACTACCTTGTATTTATTGCTGTTAGCCTACTAATGACCCTTAGCAAAATCCCCCTAAGCAGGTTTATAGGCTTGGGAGGTGCCTTTGATATCCTTAAATTTATAGGGGAGTATCTTGCACCCGAATTCTCCCACAACCTATTGGCTACATATTTGACATTTCTCGCTGGTGCCCCGGGGGCTATTATCTACCTAGCTAGTATCCAGCTATCCCACTGGCTTTTACCCATATTGCCGGATTTGCAATGGATTAGTAAGGCCCTCATTGGAATCCTCTGTCCTATATTTTCCCTGATGGGGATACAGGCCATGTACCTAAAGGAAGCGGGCAAACTCAAAAAACATGGGGAGGATGAAGAGGGATTAGCAGGTTGGATAGTTACTAGTGTGCTGTCCATAGGCATTATTTGGTTTGCTGTGGGGGTTTTTCCCATATATCCCTCTGTAATAGCAACAGGTAGTATGGAGCCCATGATCTATCCAGGAGACCTTATACTTATAAAAAAAATTAGAACAATGGAAGATATCGACAATCTCCAGCCCAATGATGTAATACAATTCAAAAAAGACAAGGTCTTGATTTCTCACAGAATTGATGAAATTATTTATGATAAAAATGGAGAGAGATTCTACAGGACCAAGGGGGACAACAATCAATCTGTAGATAGTGAATTAATAAGTCCCCAGGAACTAAGGGGAAAAATCCTTAAGGTGGTTCCCAAGGTCGGTTGGCCAACACTACTAATGAGGAGGAGGGAATAATAAATCCACCGGCTTAAGGGCCAGGGGATTCTTGGATGGATAGCGCTAAAGTAGTATAGGAAACTATACTTTCTAATTAAGGCAAATACTACCTTAGTAGGGAGAAAAGACAGGTCGATAGGCCTATAATCATAATGCAGGAAAAAATAGATTCTGGTAAATACAATAGGAATCTAAGAAAAAGGAGAGATAGACAATGAAGAAATCAAGATTTTTAGCTCTAATTTTGCTAGTGGCCCTTATGATGTTGGGGGCAGGTTATGCCTACTGGACCCAGGACTTGACCATTGAAAATACCATTACGACAGGGGTATTAAGGGTTAGCTTTGATAACCCACAACTTGAAGTTGATGACTACATGGACTGGAGAGAGGGGAATGTAAGTAGTTTTGCAATCAGTGATGACAATGCTTATGAATTAGAATTAATCTTAAAGGATGCCTACCCAGGGGCAGAAGCTCAACTTGCCTTTGATTTACTCAATGAGGGAACAATGAAGGCCAATGTAAAGGGATTTGCAATGGATGATGATGCCATAAATGCAGACTTAGTCTTGTGTAAAAGTATTTTTGTAAATGGCGAGCTTAAGGATGAAAATAAACCCTTAGCAGGAGTTTTTGAAAATCTAAATATAGCTATTGAACCAGAGGAAAGAGCTGAAGTGCTTCTTGTATTGCAAATTGATCCTGATGCAGACAATGATAGTCTAAGACAAAATGAAGAGGCTATAGCCTTCACCATTAATGCCATGGTACACCAATACAATGATCTATAGGAATCACTAGTAAAGGAAGTTCTTGAGCCATTTAATGGGGTGCAAAAAATATTTGTAAGAAAGATGAAATATAGAGGGGTGTAATTATGAAAAAAACAAGATTCGTGGCAGTAATATTACTAGTGGCCCTGATGGCCATGGGGGCAGGTTATGCCTATTGGACCCAAGAGCTAAATATTAGGGGAACCGTGGAAACAGGAGGGTTAAAGGTTGAGTTTGTAGACCTACTATGCCTAGAGGACCATGGAGATTATGACAATATAGTATGTCCATGTATAGATGACTATATTAATGTTGAACTAGAGATGGAAAGCAACAGGCTAAGGGCTAAATTTGAAAATGTATATCCTGGTTCAGGGGGATTTATTAGGTTTAGGCTTGCTAATACTGGAACAGTACCAGCAACTGTAAAGGAGATAAGGGCGGAGAATATAGTAGCTAGGGATCTTTTGGATGAATTTGAATATATTATCCACAGCCTCAGGCTATATACCCCTAAATTTGTAAGCCTACCTGTTGGTTTTGATTGGACAAATTGGGAAATGATTTATGAAAATTTCGACTATACAGATATAGTCTTTGAAGGCCTACCTCTACATGCCAATAACTTTGATGACTTTGTAGCTATTCTAGAAAGCAGGCTGGCTAGCCATGCATTAGAGCCTTATGCCTTCTTTGAAATAAATGGCGGGGGATCCGGCTACGATATTATCCTAGACGGCAAAAATACTAGCAATGAAAGTATGCCCCAGGGAGAAAACCTAGCTTTTGACTTAGTCATTAATTTTGAACAAGGTCATTAAGGAGAAGAGTTACTAGAAGTAACCTGCAGAAAAAGGAGAGTTTTAAGGATAAAGTAAATCTTAGGGGGATGCCTATATGAAAATTAGTATTGATAAAAGGATAAGGCTTCTTTTGCTAGTCCTCAGCCTGGGGGCCTTGCTCAGTGGGGCCATAATGATATATGGGCAATATAAGTTTCCGTCATATATCCAGGAGGAAAAAACCCTTTATAGCTGCCATAATAAAACAGAAATTAATTACATTGTCCCCCTAAGATCAAATCTACTATATGAGGAGGAGTATTTAGAGGAAGGGCAAACCTATATTACAGAATTTGTGGATAAGATTAAGGCTAACTTTAACTATGACTTTAATGGAAAAGGGACTGCTAACATAAGGGGAGATTATGTAATTATGACAGAAATTGAGGCTTATACAGGACAGGATGAAAACTATAAGACTCTTTGGAAGAGGCAGGAGACACTCCTGCCTAAAAAAACCTTCCAGGCCATTGGGGACAGCTTTAGTATAAGGGAAAGCTTCCCATTAGATATCCATCAATTTAATGATTTTGCCAGATTAGTTATAGAAGAATCTAAGATCACCTCTAATGTGAAGTTAACAGCCTATATGAAGGTAAATATGGAGGCAGAAACAGACCAGGGCCTAGTTACTGAGGAATTAACCTCTACTATGCAAGTACCCCTAAACACAAGTTATTTCGAGATAGGGGGGGACCTAATAGAGGAAAAGGATGGGAAGATCCAGTTGAGGCAGGAGGTGGCCCTGGACCCGGATGGGAAAAAGCTGGTCTTTTTTGCTGTAATAGTAGGCCTATCATTAATTGTCCTTATTTATCTAGGATTTTTTGTCCAAGGGACAGAAAAAAAGAGCCCCTTAGAAAAAAGAATTAAGCAGATATTTAAAAAATACGGGGACCGCCTAGTTGCATTAGATGAGGAAATTACTATAGGCCAGGGTGATTATAGCCAGGTGAAATCTATAGAGGATTTGGTCCGTATCTCTGATGAGTTGGAAAAGCCTATCCTATATAAATACAGGAGCAATTCTTTAGATATATCTAAGTTTTATCTATTAGATGGCAAGAAAATCTTTTTATACCAGTTAGGCGGCCAGGCAAAAATTCTTGAAGCTGAGGGATAGCTTATGAAAGAGGATAGGAATATAAGCCTGTAATAAATGGGGTGAAATTATGAAAAATAAAACTATGTCCTTTAAGACATTAGGCAAATTTCTTCTGCTTATACTATTAGTAGGTATTTTTGCGGCAAATATTATGGGGCTTACCTATTCAACTACAAAGCAGGCTAGCCCCGATGTGCTTGTCACAATTAATAATAAGGGAGAATTACATCAGGAGGGTGACCTCTTTGGCAATCAACTATGGTATCCCGGCATGGACAAGAAGGGGATTATTAGGATAGACAACCAATATAAGGAGATTAAGGCTAGTAAGCTCAAGTTAGATGTAGAATTACTCAGGCTAAGAGAGGATTATGACCATGAAATGGTAAGAAATTCCTTCCTCCAAAATATGAGGCTATCTATAAGTAGGGGTAAATTAGCCATACTTGACAAAGAAATAATCAAGGATATGCCCCTGGGGGAATTATTGGATGTGGGTCTTCATCTGGCTGAGGGAGGGGAGAATTTTTTCCTTGAGAAAAATGACTTTATAGACCTAAAATATAGGCTGCGAATGGATGTAGAGGCTGGCAACGAATTGCAGGATTTAACGGCCAATATAGCTATAGGTCTGGGACTTGAGGAAAATATAGTACAAGATGGGGATGATAAGCCTATTATAGTAGGACCGGAGGATCCCCATGACCATGAAGAACTGGCAGACCTACCCAGGGATTTGATTATCCTAGGAGAAGCCCATTGGGCCCATGATTGCATTATTACATTGCTAAGGCATGGAATTATCCGGGGTTATCCCGATGGGACTATTAGGCCGGACCAACCAATTACAAGGGCGGAGTCAGCAGCCTTGATTGCTAAGGCTTTAAGACTTCAAATACCCCCTGCTTTATCTACAGACTATGTGGACCCCATACCAGAATGGGCCAAGGGCTACATTAGCGCCGTATCAGATAGGGGTATATTTGTAGGCTATCCAATGAAAACTTTTAAGGCAGAAAAAAACATTAGCCGGCAGGAAATGGTAACAGTTCTAATAAAGGGATTTACTAAGGACTTGTGTCCGGATATAGGGTTGGACTTTATAGATAGGGAAGATATAGGTAGTTGGGCCCTGAAGTATGTCAAGGCAGGGGTGGGCCGTGAGATTTTAAGGGGTTATCCCGACGGTAGTTTCAGACCCCGAAGGGAAATTACCCGGGCTGAGGCCTTCACAATAATCTGTAAACTGCTGGGCCTACATGATGAACATATATAAAGAAGGGAAAAGTTTTGACACAGGCTAGTAAACTAAGGTAAAGACTAATAGTAGAGGATTTTAGGGCCAGCCTGCTTATGACAGGGTGGCCTTGATTTTGTAAAACTCTGATTTTTATAAGAATGAGAATTGACAGAATATTTTAATCATGATAAAATTTAATTATCAAAGCAATATTTTTTATGGGTAAAAAAATAATTTGAAGGGGGATTAATATGAGTAGGAAATACTATGCTGAACCTTTTAAGATTAAGATGGTTGAGCCTATCAAGGTATTGACCCCAGAGGAAAGGGCCCAAAGAATCCAGGAGGCAAATTACAATCTATTTTCCCTTAATGCGGAGGATGTCTACATTGATTTGCTAACGGATAGTGGAACTGGAGCCATGAGTTCTGCCCAGTGGGCGGGAATGATGAGGGGAGATGAATCCTATTCAGGATCTAGCAGTTATAAGAACCTGCAGGATTCAGCCAAGGACATTTTTGGATATGAATACATACAGCCCGTACACCAGGGGAGGGCAGCAGAAAAAGTTGCACTGCCTATTTTGTTAGGGCCTGGCAAGTATGCCATTTCCAATATGCATTTTGACACAACTAGAGCCCATGTAGAAATCGCTGGAGCTAGGGCCATTGATTGTGTTGTAGAAGAAGCCCTAGATACCGTAACCTACAGTCCTTTCAAGGGTAATATGGATGTAGGCAGGATGAGAGAATTAATTGAAGAATATGGACCAGAAAATATTGGTGTAATTATAATGACCATCACTAATAATAGTGCTGGTGGCCAGCCGGTCTCTATGAAAAACCTTAGGGAAGTAGGAGAGGTGGCCAAGGAATATAATATTAAGGTTTTAATAGATGCAGCCAGATATGCAGAGAATGCCTATTTCATCAAGGAAAGGGAAGAAGGGTACAGGGATAAAGATATTAAAGAAATAGTAAGGGAAATGTTTAGCTATGCCGACCTCTTGACCATGAGTTCCAAGAAGGATGCCATTGTTAATATGGGAGGGCTCATTGCCATCAAGGATGATGCTGACCTATATGAGGATGTAAAGGCAAGGACTATACCCTTTGAAGGCTTTATCTCCTACGGTGGTCTTGCCGGTAGAGACTTAGAAGCCCTGGCCATAGGCCTACAGGAAGGGATAGACTATAACTATCTGCAATATCGAATTGGACAAATGGAATATATGGCTAATAGATTGGACCAAGCCGGTATAGCCTATCAATCACCGGTAGGGGGCCATGCAGTATTTATTGATGCTAAGAAACTATTGCCCCATTTGCCCTACTACGAATTTCCAGGCCATGCGCTAGCAGTGGAATTATATAAGGAAGCCGGGATTAGGTCCTGTGATATAGGCTCTTATATGATTGGAAATGATCCAGATACAGGAGAGCAAATAGAGGCGGACTTTGAGTTTACTCGCTTGGCAGTACCTAGGAGGGTATATACTCAGTCTCATTTGGATATCATTGTAGATGCCCTGATAGCAATTAAGGATAGAGCCGATACCATACCAGGATATAAAATTACCTGGCAACCCAAAATCCTGAGACACTTTACCTCCAAATTAGTTCCTATAGAGAAATAAATATATAGACAAAAAAATAGGGGTAGTCCCAGCTGGGATTACCCTTTTTTATTTGTCCTTTGATACAATTCGAATATACCTATATAAAGTAGCTTCTGAAACCTCTAATTTTTCAGCTACCTCACTTACAGCACCCTTTAACATAAAGACACCCTTATGATCTAATTCCCTGACAATTTCTATTTTTTCTTTTTGGGTCAGCCGTTCTACCGGAATATCAGAATAATCTAGGGTTTGATTTAAAACATCATTGGTGACTTCTGAGATAGAGGTAGGAATACCTTCAATTGCATTGTTTTCATCCAGATTTTCTTTTCCTACAGAGGCATTATCCATATGGGTTAATTGCAAGAGTTTTTTGGCTAAATTAATATGCTTACTAGCATTGAAATTAATACAGAGCATACCGGTTAAATTCCCATCATCATCTTTAATAAAGAGGGTGGAGGACCTAATAAATTTATTGTTTTTAGGAACTCCTGTCTTGTTGATAATATAGTCATTTTCTAGAACAGTTTTATCAGATATAAATTTAAAAACTGCATCGGTAAAGGGCTCTCCCATACTCCTACCACTTATATGGCCATTGACTATATATTCTATAGTGTGATTTTCGCCCTCTATATTATGTAAAACTACCTCATATTCAGACCCTAGGGTCTCCCCCAAAAATTCAGCCAGGAGTTTATATTTTTTTAATAGCTCGCCGTCCAATTCCCTATCCCTCCCTCCTAGCAAATTTAAAAACAACTAAGTATTATTCTATCACAAAATTTAATAATATAAAGTTGTAGACTTGTAAAAAATACTATAAGCTAAATATATTATGAGTTAAAGGAGAAGGCAGGCCATGGTAATTAATGAAAATAAATCTAAGGCAGGTGGATATGTCTGTGTTATCGGGGGAACAAATATAGACATAGTCGGTAGGGCTGACCAAACCTTACTTCCGGCTACTTCTAATCCCGGCCAAATAAAAATGAACCTAGGAGGGGTTGCCAGCAATATTAGTCAAAACCTACATAATTTGGGGGTCAAGACCTATTTGATTTCTGCCATAGGAAGGGATTTTTTAGGCCAATATATCTTGGACAATACTAGAAAGATGGGTTTGGATCTAGACTATAGCCTAATGTCTCAGACAGGGAGGACAGGCCTCTATATAGCTATATTAAATGAAGGGGGAGAAATGGTTACGGGGGTCTCACACATGGATGTATTTAATGAAATTACAGTAGAGTTTTTAAAGACAAGAAAAAAACTCCTACAAGGGGCAAGAATAATAGTAGTAGATACAAATATAGGTCGGGAGTCCATTGACTACATAATATCCTTGGCAACTAAGAAGGGGATACCCCTGTTTTTGGACACAGTTTCAATTGCCAAGGCAGAAAAAATAAAGGATTGTATTGGCGAATTTTACTTGCTTAAACCTAATATTTTAGAATTGGAATTCCTAAGCAATAAAAAAATAGAAAATGATAAAGACCTCCTACAAGCTAGCCAGAAATTAATAGAAAAGGGAGTTAGGGAGGTGGTTGTATCCCTAGGAGAAGAAGGGGCCTTTTATTGTGATAGAGAAACTTATGGCAAAATAAAAGGATTCAACAGGGAGGTCAAGAACACTACTGGGGCAGGGGATGCCTTTCTTGCAGCCCTGGTTTATGGAAGTATAAAAAACAATAGCTTAAGGGAAAAAACCATCCTAGCCTTGGCTGGAGGTGCTCTGACTGTTAGTAGTTACCAAACAGTAAATAAGGACCTAGATGAAGAAAAGCTCCTAAGGTTGGCATCTAGGTTTGAATCCCTTGGATTGGAGGAAGATGATGTTTAATATAGAAAGATACTTGGAATTTTCACCAGAAATTATCAGGGCCAGGGAAAAAAATATGCCCCTGGTTGCCTTGGAGTCTACCATCATATCCCACGGCATGCCCTACCCAGACAATGTTAAAACAGCCAGGAAAGTAGAGGATATTATCCGAAAAACTGGGGCTCTTCCTGCAACAATTGCAATTTTAGATGGAAAAATAAAGGTAGGCTTAAAGGATGAAGAGGTGGAGTTTTTAGGAAAAGCCCAGGATGTAGCTAAAGTAAGCAGGAGGGACCTAGCCTATATTTTAAGTGGAGGAAATAACGGGGCTACTACTGTGGCATCTACTATGATAATTGCAAAATTAGCTGGCATAAAAATATTTGTCACAGGGGGAATAGGGGGGGCCCACAGGGGTGCGGAGGATAGTTTTGATATATCTGCCGACCTAATGGAGTTGGCAAGGACAAATGTAGCGGTAGTTTGCGCTGGAGCTAAATCCATCCTAGACCTAGGATTGACATTGGAAGTCCTTGAAACCCATGGGGTGCCTATAATTGGCTATAGGACAGGGGAGTTTCCCGCCTTCTATGCTAGGGAAAGTGGTTACAAGGTAGACCATAGGGTGGAGGATGTAGACGCCCTGGCAAATATTTTAAAAACGAAATGGTCACTGGGACTTAATGGGGGCCTAGTTGTGGCTAACCCAGTGCCACAAGCCTATGCTATGGATGGGGCCACAATTAATAAGGCTATTAACCAGGCCCTATTGAAGGCGGAAGAGGAGGGTATAAAGGGCAAGGATGTGACCCCCTTCTTGCTAGATAAGGTAAAGGAAATTACAGGGGGTAAAAGCCTGGAGACTAATATCCAATTGGTTTACAACAATGCTAGACTGGGTGGCCAACTGGCCGTCAAATATAAAGAAATAAGGGGACAAAACTTATAAAAAATATTATCTAATAATTTACCTTTATGGTATGATATATAGTATAAAATTAACTAGGAGGTAGTTTTTATATGAAGAGGTATGTAAAAACCGTTCTAGTATTGTTGCTAACAGTTAGTATTGTATTTAATTTAATTAACTATATAAATTTAATGGAGGCTAGGGAGAAAATCCAACGGGCCAATACAATTGTGTCAGCCGATGTTGAAAGAGGGATACGGCAAAGCAAGCTGTATATAGAGGAGCTAATTGAGGAGGAAAACTCCCAAGCACTAGATAGGTTGACAAAGGCTGTGGGTAATTTAGCTATGGATTTTGGCCATTGGGTGGAATTAAACAAGCCCTCTAGGAAGCCAAGCCTAACTATGGATAGTGAGTTGGCCAGCGTGGAAATGATTAGAAATACAATAAGTCATCATTTGGCCAATCAGTTTGCAACCAATGATGACAGGCTAACTAAATTTGATATTGAAATGCTAGAAAGCACTAGTGAACAATTAAGCAAATTACTATTGATATATCATAACATTGAGGAAAGGTTTTTAGGGGCAAGTCCCAGTGAGGATAATGAAAATGGCCTACAGCAATTTAGTAATAGTATAGAGGAAATTCATAAGCTATATAGGCACAGCAAAATGCCAAACCAACACCCTGAATATATAGACAAAGCAGAGGCCCTGGCTATTGCCCTAGAGGCAATGCCCTTTTTAAAGGAGTACCAAAGTGAGGAAGAAGATGGGGTGATGATAAGGGAAGGGGTTCATTACTATGAATTCCATTTTCTAAAGGACAAGGAAGAGCTTTATACAGCATGGGTAGATGCTACTGATGGGGAGATAAGAAATTTTGAGTTATTACAAACGGCAGAGAATGGAGACAGTATCCCCCAAAACGAGGCTATCTCCATTGCTAGAGACTTTGCCAAAAAACTGTATAGGGCCCAGATGGATGAGGAGATGTTTTATGTAGAGGATAGGGAGGATTCTCCTAATATCTATTCCTTTAGGTTTATTCCCAAAATCGATGGGGTCAGGCTTATGTGCGATGCCTTTACTATAAATATAGCAGCTTCCACTGGGGAAATTATTAAATATACAAAGGATTTTTCCAATACAAAGTTTCACCAACAAGAGCCAGCACTCATGGTGGAGGATGTTCAGGAGCTATATATGGAGGAGTTTGACAATATGGACTATAATGGTCTATCTATCATAAGGTCCTTCCATACCCACTATCGGCCAAAGCTGACCTATAGCTTTAGGATAATTCAGGAGGGGCAGGAAAACATGGTTTTTATAGATGTTAATTCAGGAACCAATCTCCAGCAATCCTATTATGCCTATCATCCTATTTTCGACTAGGGGGAAGGATATGAATTGTAAGATAAAGTACAAGGACAATAAGATACTATTAAAAAATCAAAGGGATTTTATTCCTAAACAAATATTCGAATGTGGCCAATGTTTTCGTTGGGATAGGGAAGAGGATGGTAGCTATACAGGGGTGGCCCATGGAAGGGTACTGAATGTTAAACAGGTAGATAATAATATAATCCTTAAAAATACTAATGGCCAGGATTTTGAAAATATATGGTTTCAATATTTTGATTTAAGGACTAACTATAGTAAAATCAAGGAAGAGCTAAGCCATAGAGATAAAGTAATGCAAAAAGCAGTTAGTTACGGACAGGGAATAAGGATTTTAAAACAGGAACCCTGGGAAACCCTTATTTCCTTCATTATTTCTGCTAATAGTAATATACCACGGATTAAAAAATCTGTTGAATTACTATCAGAAAGATACGGGCAATATTTGGGAAAATATTTTGATAAGGAAAGATATGCCTTTCCGCAAGTGGACATACTAGCTGACCTATCTGTTGGGGAAATAAAAAACTGTGGTGTGGGCTATAGGGCCCCCTATATAAGGGAGACGGCTGCCATGGTAAGAGATAATCCCAATATATTGGAGGAGATAGGTAAACTTAGCACAAAAAATTGCCAAAAAAGGCTGGAGGAATTTAAAGGGGTGGGTCCCAAGGTGGCCCACTGTGTTTTGTTTTTTTGCATGGGCAAGATGGAGGCCTTCCCCGTGGATGTATGGGTGAAGAGGGTTATGGAACAGCTATATTTTGATAGGGAGGCCACGGCCAAAGAAATACATCAATTTGCCCAAGAAAAATTTGGCCAATATGCGGGCTACGCCCAGCAATACCTATTTTATTATGCAAGAGAACTAGCCATTGGCAAGGGATAACAAACAACAGGGGGAATAGATATATGCAGGGAACCATAGTAAATACAATAGCTATAATTATAGGCGGCCTTGTGGGCTTAATTTTAAGAAAGGGTATTTTGGATAACTATAGAGATACTGTTATGCAGGGGATAGGTTTGTCTGTACTAGCCATAGGCCTAATGGGGGTATTTAAGTCTGAAAATATTATTCTAATGATTTTCAGTGTAGTTTTAGGAGGAATCATTGGAGAAAGAATAGATATAGATAGAAAATTAAATAATCTGGGCCTATGGATTGAAAGGAAAATGGGAAGTGGGCAAGGAACAGTTGCCAAGGGTTTTGTAACTGCCAGTTTGATTTTCTGCGTCGGGGCCATGGCTGTTGTTGGTTCCTTGGAAAGTGGCCTAACAGGTAAGCACGAAACCCTATATGCTAAGTCCCTAATAGATGGGATTTCTTCCATTGTATTTGCATCCACCCTGGGGGTAGGGGTAATTTTTGCCGGAGCTGTGGTCTTTCTCTACCAAGGTTTGATAACCATAGCGGCTGGTGGCCTAAGACACCTCCTAGTAGAGCCGGTGATTGTTGAGATGTCAGCTATAGGCGGCCTGTTAATCGTGGGAATATCCCTAAATGTTCTAGGTATTAAGAAAATACCAGTTGCTAATATGCTACCTGCCATATTTGTACCCATTGTATACCAATTAGTGCAACCATTAGTCCTAAGCATAGGGGGATTTATCCAGACTCTCCTGTAAAAAAATTAAAATTTAGAAAAACAATGAAATTCCTCAAAACAGAGAGGAAAACTGAAATATTAAACAACAAATGGATATAATAGCAGATGGTGGGGCTTGCTTGTAAAAACTTCTTTATGTAATATATTAAATGTGATTAGCACTCCCTATTGACGAGTGCTAACAACAAACAGATAAGAAATTAAGAAAATATATAAGATTGTTAAGGAGGTATAAAGTATGAATATTAAACCATTAGGAGACAGAGTTGTTATTAAAAAAGTAGAAGCTGAGGAAACAACAAAGAGTGGGATTGTCTTGCCGGGCAGTGCAAAAGAGGAGCCACAAATGGCTGAAATCGTAGCAGTTGGCCCAGGTGGAGTAGTTGATGGTAAGGAAATCACCATGGAAGTAAAGGTAGGAGACAAGGTTATTTTCTCCAAATATGCCGGAACAGAAGTAAAATTTGATGGTGAGGAATATACAATACTAAGACAAAACGATATTCTTGCTATTATAGAATAAATTAAGCAGGATACATAAACAATTGAAAATCCGAAGAAAATGAGGGAGGGTATTTAAATGGCTAAAGAAATTAAATTTTGCGAAGATGCAAGACGAAATTTAGAAGCAGGTGTTAACAAGCTTGCTGATACTGTAAAAGTAACTTTAGGTCCAAAGGGAAGAAATGTAGTTATTGACAAGCAATTTGGTTCACCATTGATTACAAATGATGGTGTTACAATAGCTAGGGAAATCGAATTAGAAGATGATTTTGAAAATATGGGAGCCCAATTGGTAAAGGAAGTTGCAACAAAAACCAATGATGTAGCTGGGGATGGAACAACGACTGCAACATTGTTAGCCCAAGCAATTATTAGAGAAGGAATTAAAAATGTTGCTGCAGGTGCTAATCCAATGATCCTAAAAAGAGGAATTGAAAAGGCAGTAGATACAGCAGTAGAAGAATTAAGAAATATCTCTATCCAAGTGGAAAGCAAGGAGGCTATTGCCCAAGTAGGTACAGTTTCTGCAGGGGATGATGAAATTGGACAACTAATTGCTGATGCTATGGAAAAGGTAGGTAATGACGGAGTTATTACTGTAGAGGAATCAAAATCCATGGGAACTACCCTAGAAGTAGTGGAAGGTATGGAATTTGACAGGGGTTACCTATCACCATATATGGTTACAGACACAGAGAAAATGGAAGCAGTTCTAGATGATGCATATATCTTAATCACAGATAAAAAGATTACAAATATACAAGAAATCCTACCAGTCTTAGAGCAAATTGTACAACAGGGTAAAAAATTGTTGGTTATAGCAGAAGATGTTGAGGGAGAAGCCCTAGCAACATTGGTAGTTAACAAACTAAGAGGAACCTTCGAGTGTGTGGCAGTAAAGGCCCCAGGCTTTGGAGATAGAAGAAAGGCCATGTTAGAAGATATCGCTATCTTAACTGGTGGAACAGTGATTTCAGAAGAATTAGGATACGAACTAAAGTCTACAACACTAGAAATGCTAGGAACAGCTAGGACAGTAAAGGTAGATAAGGATAACACAACAATTGTAGAGGGTAATGGAGAGCAGCAAGATATTAAAGATAGAATAAACCAAATTAGAGCACAAATTGAAGAAACAACTTCCGATTTTGATAGGGAAAAACTTCAAGAAAGATTAGCTAAATTGGCAGGTGGAGTTGCTGTTATCCAGGTGGGAGCTGCTACAGAAACAGAACTAAAGGAAAGAAAACTAAGAATAGAAGACGCACTAAATGCAACCCGAGCAGCCGTTGAAGAGGGTATGGTATCTGGTGGTGGAGTAGCTTATATTAATACTATTCCTAAACTAGAAGAACTATATAATGCAGTAGAGGGAGACCAAAGGACAGGAGTAGGTATTGTCAAGAGGGCCCTAGAGGAGCCAGTAAGACAAATAGCCGAAAATGCAGGACTAGAGGGGTCTGTTATAGCTGAAAAGGTCAAGGCCTCAGATAAGGGTGTAGGCTTTAATGCCTTAACAGAAGCCTATGTAGACATGGTAGAAGCAGGAATTGTTGACCCAACAAAGGTAACAAGAACTGCCCTACAAAATGCTGCATCTATCTCAGCCATGTTATTGACAACAGAGGCTGCGGTAGTGGATATTGAGGAAGATGAGCCTATGATGCCAGGTGGCGGAATGGGTGGAGGAATGGGCGGCGGCATGCCAATGATGTAAGATCCTATAAATAATTTAGATTGCCAACGGGAATTAACCCGTTGGCAATTTTATTTTTTGTATTATTTTGAAACTTTTTACCCTAGTTATTAGTCTATAATATAGAGTAAGGTAGTCACGATGTACATCGGGGGAAAGGAATTTGCAAAAATGAAGAGGAAGGCTTTAGAAAAAGAATTTGAAGATTATATAATCAGGCACAAGGAAGCAATATATAGGCTGGCTTATAGCTATGTGAGAAATTCGGATGATGCCCTAGATATGGTCCAGGAGTCCATATACAAGGCCTTTACATCTCTGGATTCCTTAAAAGATTTTGGGGCTATAAAAACTTGGTTTTATAGGATAGTTGTAAATACCTGCCTGGATTTTATCAGGATAAGGGGGAGGGAGATAGTTGCGGGCCAGGAATACCTAATAGATAATTCCCCAGGAGCCTCAGATAGTTACTCAGATATAGATTTAAACAGGGCCTTAGGGGAGCTGCCTGATAATTATCGGGGGATTATAGTACTACGTTATTTTGAGGATTTGCAATTAAATCAAATAGCCCAGGTGTTGGATATTAATATAAATACAGTAAAGACCAGGCTATATAGGGGTTTGGATTTATTGAGGATTGAAATGGAAATGGATGGGCAGGAGGTTTAACAATGGGTAGGAAAAAAATTGACAAGTTAAAAAAGGATTATATGGAGACTTCCATACCAGAGGAATTGGATTTTCTTACAAGAAAAGCCTTAAAGGAAGGGAGAAGACAGATGAAAAGAAAAAATAATGCTAGGAAGGTAAGGGGTGCTGTGGCATCAGTGGCCCTGGCAACAATGCTTTTAACTATAGGGGTCAATACCAGCCATGTATTAGCAGATAGCCTGCTAAAGGTCCCTGTGGTAAGTGGTATAGTTAGGGTATTAAAGTTTAAAGAATTTAGGGTAGATGAGGAAAATTATCATGCTGAAATTAATACCCCTAAAATAGAGGGTCTAGAGAATAAGGAATTAGAAGATAGCCTAAATCAAAAATATATGGAAGATAATAAAAAATTATACCAAGAGTTTATAAAAGATATGGAAAACCTTGAGGAACAAGGGGGTGGACACCTAGGAGTTGATAGTGGCTATGTAGTTAAGACAGACAATGATGAGATCCTATCCATAGGCAGGTATGTGGTCAATACAGTGGCCTCATCCTCTACAGTATTTCAGTATGATACCATAGATAAAAAACGGGAAATTTTACTAACCCTGCCCTCCTTATTTAAGGATGACAGTTATGTCCATATAATAAGTCAAAATATAAAAGAGCAAATGTTGGAGGAAAATAAGCAGGATGAAAATAAGGTTTACTGGCTGGAGGGGATCGGGGAATTAGATATGATAGAGGGCTTTGAGGAGATTTCCCCCCAGCAAAACTTCTTTATAAACCCAGATGGGAAACTGGTTATTTCCTTTGATAAGTATGAGGTGGCCCCTGGCTATATGGGGGTTGTGGAATTTGAAATTCCAACGGAAGTCTTAGAGGATATCCTGGCAGGAAGGGATTATATTAAATAACATGTAAATCTTAAATAATATGTAAATCGGGGACAGGTTTTGTCCTCGGTTTTTTTACTTTGTATAATTCCATCAGGTGGTCTCAAGTTTAAACTCTAAACTTTGTCAGCTGGCTAACGTTTAGACATGCACAAGTTTTATGGGGTTTAAGCATTCGCTTCCTTGGCAATTAAGACCATGCATTCAAAGCGGTGATTTGGTATTTATTATTAAAGACTATTTTTATATATGAAAATAGAAAAAAGTACATATATAATGTATAATGAGGGTATAGAAGGAGACAAAAGAGGGAGGGATTTTCCTATGATATACAGGGAATACGGGGCAACAGGTAAAAAAGTTTCGGTTATTGGATTTGGTGGTATGAGATTTGGTGAAGATGATGATTATGGAGCCCAGGTGGTTAGAAGGGCTAATGAATTGGGGATAAACTACTTTGATACTGCCCCATCATATTGTAATGATAGAAGTGAATATATTTTTGGCAAAGCCTTTAAAAATATGCCGGGGCAGTTTTATGTATCTACCAAAAGTATGGTTAGGCGGGACCCTGATGCAGACTCGGTTAGGCGGAGGATAGAGACTTCTCTAACTAGGATGGGACTGGATAAAATCGATTTTTATCATATGTGGTGTATTATGGATCTGGACCAATATGAGGCAGTAATGGCACCTGGTGGCCCCTATGAGGGAGCCCTAAAAGCCAAGGAGGAGGGACTGATTGACCACCTAGTTTTTTCCACCCATTGTAAAGGGGAGGATATTAGGACCATAATTGAAAATGGTGGTTATGAAGGGGTATTGTTGGGTTACAATATTATGAACCACCCCTACAGGCAAGAGGGTGTCAAGGCTGCTAAGGAACACAATCTTGGAGTGGTTACAATGAACCCCCTAGGGGGAGGACTAATACCACAACATAGAGATTATCTAGACTTTATTCGACAGCATGAGGACGAAAGCGTAATCCAGGCAGCTTTAAGATTTAATATAAGCCGTCCAGGCATTACCGTAGCCTTGGCTGGTATGAGCACCCTAGAGGAGGTTGAGGAAAATGTAAAGACCCTCAAACACCCCCTAGCCTTTACGGAGGAAAAGGAGAAGGAAATTCAAAATAAGCTCCTAAAGGATATGGATTCCCTCTGTACTGTATGTGAATACTGCAATCAATGTCCTGAAAGGATTAAGATTCACCTTTATATGGAGGCATATAATTTCAAATTATTGCAGGGTGTTGATACCATGACAGACCATCTTGCCTGGCTTAAGGAAGAGGGTAGGATTAAGGATAAGCACACCGGGCCTGCGGATTGTATTGAATGTGGTAGGTGTGAGGAACTATGCACTCAGAAGTTACCCATTATGGCTAGGTTAAAGGAAATGGCCCAAATATATAACTATTAGAAGCGGGGTGGACTAGATGGATTTTAATTTAACGGAGGGAAGGATTGCCAAGACAGAAACACAAGTAGAATTGAAGGATACCGCCTTCTCCTTTGGGAGTGGTAGCCTTAAGGTCCTGGCAACACCAAGAATGATAGGCCTTATGGAAAATGCAGCCCTCAAGGCCGTAGATGGAGAGTTGCCGGAGGGCTATGGGACTGTGGGAATACATCTGGATGTAAAACATTTAAGTGCAAGCCCAGTGGGGATGAAGGTCACCGCCCAGGCAGAGCTCATTGAAATCCAGGGTAAAAAGCTTAGTTTTAAGGTAACAGCCTGGGATGAAAGGGAGAAAATAGGAGAGGGGACTCATACTAGATATATTGTCCATGCAAATAGTTTTATTGAAAAGACTAGTGAAAAAATAAATCCTTAAAATTCTTGACATTCTAGGGTCCTTTTGTTAAGTTAGATACATAATAAATATGGACCTACACTCATATAATATCGGTAATATGGAGCGATAGTATCTACCTTGGGGACCGTAAATCCTGGGACTATGGGTGAAGTTATTATATGTTTTTACATGGTTAACTGGGGTTTATTGAGGGAACTTATATAATAATTTCACCCTTTATTGAGGGAGAGATGTTATGTGGGTTTTCTATTTTTTTATTTAATATTATATTTTGGTTATAGTAATTACTAGACTAACCTATTTTCACTGGGAACTAAAGAGGAGGTTTATCATGGAGGACAAAATTGTAAAAGAAGGATTGACCTTTGATGATGTTTTATTAATACCAGCAAAGGCAGAGATATTACCACATCAGGTGGATTTGACAACAAATTTAACTAAGACAATCAAATTAAATATTCCCCTAATGAGTGCCGGAATGGACACAGTAACCGAGGGGAAGATGGCAATATCTATAGCTAGGGAGGGCGGTATAGGAATTATCCATAAAAGTATGTCCATAGAGGAGCAGGCCCTAGAGGTAGACAAGGTTAAAAGAAGCGAACATGGGGTGATTGTGGACCCTTTCTTTTTATCTCCTGATCATATTGTGTCAGATGCCTTGGAATTAATGGAACGCTATCATATTTCGGGGGTGCCCATTACCACTGAGGGTAAATTAGTGGGGATTCTTACCAATAGAGATATCCGTTTCGAGACTAATTACACCCGCCTGGTATCAGAGGTGATGACCAAGGAAAATTTAATCACCGCCAAGGAAGGTATTACCCTGGATGAGGCCCAGAAGATATTGATGAAACATAAGATTGAAAAACTTCCTATAGTAGACGATGAAGGAATGTTAAAGGGATTAATTACAATTAAGGATATAGAAAAACGGATAGAGTTTCCCAATTCTGCCAAGGACCATAAGGGAAGGTTGATGGTTGGGGCAGCCGTTGGGGTAACTAATGATATGATGGAAAGAATCACAGCCCTCTATAATGCTAGAGTGGATGTTATTGTGATAGATACGGCCCATGGACATTCCAAGGGAGTAATTGAAGGGGTAAAGGCAGTAAAGGAAAAATACCCTAAGCTTCAGGTTATAGCAGGGAATGTGGCAACAGCCGAGGCAACTGTGGAGTTAATTGAGGCGGGAGCCGATGCTGTTAAGGTGGGTATCGGTCCTGGTTCAATTTGTACCACAAGAGTCATAGCCGGGATAGGTGTACCTCAAATTACTGCTGTGTACGATTGTGCCAAGGCAGCTAAACCCTATGGGATACCAGTGATTGCTGATGGTGGAATCAAATATTCGGGAGATATACCCAAGGCCATTGCCGCAGGAGCAAATGTGGTAATGATAGGATCCCTTTTCGCTGGCACCGAGGAAAGCCCTGGGGAAACCATAATCTATATGGGCAGGAGTTTCAAAACCTATAGGGGAATGGGCTCTATTCCAGCCATGAAAAGAGGTAGTAGTGACCGATACTTCCAAGAGAGTACAAGAAAATTAGTGCCTGAGGGAGTAGAGGGCAAGGTCCCCTATAAGGGCCTGCTAAGAGATACTGTAGCCCAATTAATAGGTGGAGTTAGGGCCGGTATGGGTTATTGTGGAACCCCCGATATTAAAGCATTACAGGAAAAAGGTAAATTTATCCGAATAACCGGGGCCGGATTAAGGGAGAGCCATCCCCATGATATAACCATTACTAAAGAAGCCCCTAATTATAGTATAGAGCAGTAAAGAAGAAGGGACTGGTCCCATGAGAGAAATAAAGGATTTTGAAGAATATATAAATAATGAAATAAAGAGAATTAGAAAAATAGTAGGGAATAAAAGGGCTATTTGTGGCCTATCAGGTGGCGTGGATTCCTCTGTTGCAGCAGTCTTGGTTGATAGGGCTATAGGGGATAATCTCTACTGTGTATTTGTAGACCACGGCCTGCTTAGGAAGAATGAAAGAGAAGAAGTGGAAAAAATCTTTAGAGGCCAATTTAAAATGAACTTAATAACCGTAGATGCAGAAGATAGGTTTCTAGGTAAGTTAAAGGGAATAAAAGACCCTGAGGAAAAAAGAAAGATTATAGGAGAAGAATTTATCCGAGTTTTTGAAGAAGAACAAAGGAAATTAGGAGACATAGACTATTTAGTCCAAGGAACAATAAAATCAGATGTAATCGAATCCCTTGACTCAGATGGAAAAGTAGCAGTAAAATCCCACCATAATGTGGGTGGGCTACCTAGGGATGTGGATTTTGAATTATTAGAACCCTTAAGAGACCTATATAAAGAGGATGTCAGACAACTAGGGAGGGCCCTAGGCATAAGCCCTGAAATTGTAGATAGGCAACCCTTCCCAGGTCCAGGATTAGGAATTAGGGTTTTGGGAGAGCTGACCAAGGAAAAAATTAAGATAGTAAAGGAAGCAGACTATATATTTAGAGAAGAAGTTAAAAAAGCAGGCTTGGACATATGGCAATACTTTGCTGTATTACCTAATATACAGTCTGTTGGCGTACTAGATGGTAAAAGAACCTACCTTCACACCATAGCCCTAAGGGGAGTAAGCTCAAAGGATGGGATGAAGGGGCAGTGGTACCCCATCCCATTGGAGGTATTAGAAAGAATATCAACTAGAATAACAAATGAAGTAAAAGAAGTAAATAGAGTGGTTTATGATATAACAAGCAAGCCACCTGCGACAATTGAGTGGGAGTAGGTGGTCTAGACCTTGTAATGGCTAAATATAGCCATTACAAGGTCTTTAGTTTTTCAGAGGGTTATAAAAAGGTTCTATTGAGTATCGAATGGTTGTTGATACATGAAATAAATCAGGTATATTTATGATATTTAAAAGGATTTTAAATAAAATGAATAATAAGAATAGAGATGATAGTTATATTTTTTAAATGATATAATGGATTTAATAGGAATTTATAGTAAAATTTCAAAAGGGCGTAAGTAAAAGGCACGGTACAAAGTAGAATTTAGAGTATTTAAAATAGGAGAATGGTGCGCTAAAACAGAGACTGATCACATTGCTAGTGCATACTCTGTGGCATCTGTTCAAGCCCAAGGGCGAGCAAGTAGGTTGATAGATACTGAAGAAGGAATAATATTATAGGAAGATGAGGGGATTCTAGTATGTATAAGTAAATTCGTATGAATCAGACTGTTTTTTATAAGAATTTTGGCTCTTATAAATATTAATTATAAAAAACTATATAATTTTATAATATTATAATCAATAAATCTTATAATCAAGGGAGGGAGATTTATGCTTGAAAGATTTAATGTAATACAACCTAGAGAAATATCATTAAAGGATCATCCAGAATTAAATGAGGCCTGGCTACAGGAAGTAATAGCAAATAAACCAGAAATTCTTGGATTAGGAGATCTTATTGTAAAAGATAAAGAAAGAATTCAACCCTCTGGTGGAAGATTGGATCTATTACTTCAAGATGTAGATTCTTTGAAAAGATATGAAATGGAAATACAACTAGGTAAGACAGATGAATCACATATTATAAGGACTATTGAATACTGGGATATTGAAAGAAAAAGATACCCTCAGTATGAGCATTGTGCTGTTATAGTAGCAGAAGATATAACATCAAGGTTTTTAAATGTGATTAGTCTATTTAATGGTAGTATTCCATTAATAGCATTAAAAGTAACTGCCTATGAATACGAAGGAAAATATTTTGTTACATTTAACAAAATATTAGATGAAGTTCAGTTTGGATTAGTAGAAGAGGATGAAGAAGTAAAAGAAGTTACAGATAGAAATTATTGGATTGAAAGAGGAACCAATAAGACCGTATCCATAGCAGATGAAGGGCTGAAATTAATACAGGAAATCAATCCAAATTACGAACTAAAATATAATAAATTTTATATAGGTTTAGCTAGACAAGGAATTGCAGATAACTTTGTAATATTTAGGCCACAGAAAAAGATTACAAGAATGGAAATAAGACTACATAAAAGTCAGGACATAGAAGAGTTTATTGAATCTAGTGGTATTGACTTATTAGACTATTTTCCAAGAAATAGAACCTACAGAATTAATCTAAAACCAGGGGATATTGAAAAATATAAGGAACCCTTAATAACTTTATTTAAAAAATCTTTAGATATAGATGATGAAGATTAGATAAAATATAAAAATCTTAATTACTCTAAATTAAATAATTTTAATTCTATAATTATAAGAAAATTAAAGAGGTGGAATAAATGAGTTATGAAAGATTCAAATCAGATAAATTATATAACCTATCTAAATACGCTAAGGATGCTTTAAGAGTAAAAGAAGATGGGATATATAAATATAGAGGTAAAGAATATAATAAAGATTATATATTACCAAAAGACAGTGAAGAATTAAATTTAATCAAACCCTTTAATACTAAATTAGCCTTATTAGAATTAAAGAAGAAATACAATTTACATAATTACTATTATCACTTAAATTCTTCACAAATAATGGCTTTTAATTATTTCCTTCCATATAGGGACAATGAATTTTTTTCAGTAGGACTTGATAAATTATCCATGATTTTTAACAAACTAATAAATAGAGAAGTATCAATAATAAAGATGGAACTAGAAAAGGAATCAGAACTTGAAGGCAGTTATTTAAAGGATAATGAGGATAAAAAACTAGGTGGAGATACTACATTTGATGTTTTTTTCAAATGTGATGACAATACTGATATATCCATTGAAATAAAATATACGGAATATGGTTTTGGAAAGTCTCAAAGTTCCTCTATTAGGCATCAAAGAAAATTTATTCAATGCTATGAGAGATGTATTATAGAAAATGCTATTGAAAAATATATAGATAAAAAGTATTTAACAGCAGATTTTTTCTTAAGTAATTATCAACTTATGAGAAATTTGATACATTTACATAAGGAAAATCAAATTATAATATTCTTATATCCTAGGGGAAATACAAGGGTAGATAAGGAAGCCAAATTAATTAAGGATATAATAATCGACCCTCATGTATTAAATAGGGTTAAAACCATATACTGGGAAGATTTAATGGATGAGACAATAAAAGTATTTAAAGAAGACAATGCTTTATTAAGCTATTATCTAGAGTTTAAAAACAAATATGATTTATAGTATTGAAATTAAGATATTCATTTTGATGGAAAGACTAACTATTAAAAGTCAAGAGGTGAAATAAGAAATATTTAGGAATAATT
>CAYMGQ010000010.1:0-81731 GCA_964390055.1 uncultured Clostridiaceae bacterium | reverse complement strand
GAAATTATGAGAATGCAGATATAAACATAGCTGAGAAGAGGTGAATTAATGCCAGAAGCACTGGAAGGATTTAAAGATAAATTTAATGATTATCTTCACAATATAGAGAAAAAACAAAAAATAAAAATTATAGTTGCTATATTATTAATTTTACTTACTTCTACTGCAATTATATTATACTTTTCAAGGCCCCATTACCTGGTGCTATACGACAATTTGGATCATAAGCAGGCAGGTGAGGTCATGGCCATCCTACAAGATAGCAACATCAAGGCAAAATACGGGAAAACTAGTAATACAGTATTAGTGCAAGAAAAGGATTACCAAAAATCCCAGGTTCTTGTGGCAACCGAGGGCCTTCCTGAGGCAAGGTTTTCCCTAGAAGATTTTTTCTCAGGTAATGACCTTATGAAAACTAGCGAGGAAAAGTCTAAGGAATATAGCGTAGCCTTAGGAAATAATATAGCTGGTGTGCTAGAAGTAATTCCTGGGGTGGAAAAGGCATGGGTCAATCTAACAATACCCGAGTCTTCAGGCTTTGTTAGAAATAATCAAGAACATCATTCCAAGGCTTCTGTATTACTTTACATGGAGGACGAAAGACAAGACTTGGATACAAATAGTGTTAATGGAATTGCCCTATTAGTATCAAATGCGGTGCCAGGCTTAAAGCCTGAAAATGTAACCATACATGGGTCTGATGGTAGGGTCCTAAATCCCTCCGCTGGCGATGATGATAATGCCATTATAGTTGATACCAATGAACAGTTAACATTGCAACAAACTGTAAAGACGGAATTAGAGGATAGTATTACCAATTTTCTTTCTAGAGTATATGGAGAGGGTAATATTGTTGTAATGGCAAATGTCAGATTGGATTTTGATAGTGTTGTCAGGGAGATACAAGAATTTAGCCCCTCTATTGATGATACTGATGGTATAGTTAGAAGCATGCAAGAGCTAGAGGAAAAAGCTGTTAATAGAGGGATTGGTGGGCTAGTGGGAACGGATAGTAATACTGAGGAGGAACCCCAGTATGTGGAGGAAGAGGATGAAGAATCTTCCTATTATAAGGCAAGTAAAACTATAAACTATGAAATAAATGAAGTGAGAGAAAGAATTGTCCGAGCTCAAGGTCAAGTGGATGAAATTAGTGTAGCTGTTTACATAAATAGTGCTAGTATAGATGGTGGCACATTAGACGATGAGCAAAAAAGGGAATTGGAGAGCATGGTATCCGCAGCGGCAGGAATAGATAGTAAGAATGTAATGGTTGATACAAAATTATTTAATAATGCTATAGAAGAAATGATTAGGACTGCTATGGAGGAGGAGGTTCCAAAGAGTATGAAAATACCTCCTTGGTTGTATGGAATACTAGTATTTGTCTTGCTTGGGATAGGATATTTCGTCTTTACTAGAATTAGAAGCAGAAAAGAAGAGGAACCCATTGATGAAGTTATAGTTACTGAAGAGGAAGGCATGGAAGACATAGACCTTGAATTGGCTGGGTCACAGGTCAAACAACAATTAGAAAAATTAGTACATAAAAAGCCTGATGCAGTAGCCCAGTTGCTTAAGAATTGGCTTAGTGAGGATTAGGAATCGGGGGTGAATTGAAAATGGTTAGGAGAAGTATGAAGGGGGATTTGACGGGTCGGGAAAAAGCAGCCATCTTACTTATAAGTTTAGGGCCTGAATATTCAGCAGAAATTTTCAAACATTTAAATGAAGAAGAAATAGAAGAATTGACCTTAGAAATTGCCAATATGAGAAGGGTAGCCCCTGAAGAAAAAGAAAAAATAATGGAAGAATTCTATCAAATGTGTATAGCCCAGGAATATATTTCTGAGGGAGGTATTAATTATGCCAAGGAGGTACTAGAAAAAGCCTTGGGATCCCAAAAAGCTATGGACATAATTAATAGATTAACTGCTTCCTTACAGGTTAAACCCTTTGATTTTGCCAGAAAGGCAGACCCTGGACAGTTACTAAACTTTATACAAAACGAACATCCCCAAACCATAGCCCTAATATTATCATATTTACCGGCAAATCAATCGGCCCAGATAATGTCGGCCCTACCTCAGGCAAAACAAACAGAGGTAGCGCGCAGGATTGCTACTATGGACAGGACATCTCCTGATATTATCAAGGAAGTTGAAATGGTGTTAGAACAGAAATTGTCGGCCTTGGTTAGCCAGGACTATACAACAGCGGGAGGAATACAATCTATAGTAGATATATTGAACTCTGTTGATAGAGGTACTGAAAAGAATATTATTGATACTCTGGAGATACAAGATGCAGAATTGGCTGAAGAGATTAGAAAGAGGATGTTTGTATTCGAAGATATTATTAGTTTAGATAGCACGTCTATCCAAAGATTTATCCGAGAAATTGATAATAATGATTTAGCCATTGCACTCAAGGGAGCAACAGAAGAAGTTGCCGAGGTTATATATGCTAATATGTCTAAACGTATGGCAGAAATGATTAAAGAGGACATGGAATTTATGGGTCCAGTAAGACTCCGAGATGTTGAAGAAGCACAGCAGAAGATAGTTAACACCATAAGAAAACTTGAGGAAACAGGGGATATTATTATTGCCCGAGGTGGAGGAGATGAAATAATTGTCTAATATTTATAAATCAGCAGAGATTCTCCTGGGGGATAAAAAAGAATTACAATTTGACAATATCGATATAATCGAGAAAGAACAATCCTATAAAAAAGATGAAGAGGAAGAAAGTACTGATGCTATAGCAATCCTTGAGTCAAGCAAAAATCAATCAAGGGAAATTTTAATAGATGCCGAAAATAAAAGGAAAGAAATAATAGATAATGCTGAGAAAGAAGCCTTAGAAATCGTAAAAAATGCTGAGATAAATAAAGGAGAAATCTATAAACAAGCCAAAGATAGAGGATATAATGAAGGTTTTGAGGCTGGAGAGCAAAAAGGATATGAAGAACTTAGAGGAAAATTACGAGAAGTGGCAGCTATAAAGAAAAATACCTTGGAAGAAAAAAAGGAAACAGCTTGGAGACTGGAAAAGGAAATTATTGATCTAGTAATAACTATAGTCAAGAAAATAATTAGCCACAAAATTGAAACTGATGATCAATTATTGCTAAATTTGATTAAAAAAGGCTTGGAGAAGTGTACTTTTACTGAAAGCTTAATTATAAGAGTGAACAAGGAGGACTATACAAGGGTTTCTGACCATAAAGACAGTATATATATGATGACGGAGGGAATAGATGATATAGAAATAAAGTCAGATGCAGCCCTCCCTAGAGGAAGCATGATAATAGAAACTCTTTCAGGACAAGTTGATGCTAGTATTGATGTGCAAATCTCTCAAATTAAATCCTTATTTGAGGAACTCTTAAAAAGTGGGGAGTTTTATGGATACATTGACGCTTAAAAAATATATAAGACCCTTGAAAAACATGGACTTGGTAAGATATATAGGCCATGTTTCCCAGGTAATAGGTTTAACCATAGAGGCAATAGGGCCAGCGGTAAAAATGGGTGAAATTTGCAAAATATATCCCATGAAAGAGGACAAGCCAATAATAGCCGAAGTGGTTGGTTTTAAAGAAAAAAAGGTACTCCTAATGCCCCTTGGAGAGATGGAGGGTATAGGGCCAGGTAGCAAGGTAGAGGCAACGGGAACATCACTAAAAGTAAAGGTTGGAGATGAACTTTTAGGAAGAATCCTAGATGGATTGGGAAACCCAATAGACAACAAGGGTATTATCATAGAGGCTGTTGATTATCCGGTAATGGGTCAACCAATCAACCCATTAGAAAGAACTAGGATAAGGCAACCATTATCATTAGGAGTAAAGGCTATAGATGGATTATTGACTTGTGGGCGGGGCCAAAGATTAGGAATTTTTTCAGGTAGCGGTGTGGGAAAAAGCACCCTTCTGGGAATGATGGCCAGAAACACCCAGGCAGATGTCAATGTTATCGCCCTTATTGGTGAAAGAGGAAGGGAAGTTAAAGAGTTTATAGACAATGATCTTAAAGAGGAAGGATTAAAAAAATCGGTTCTAGTAGTAGCTACATCAGATCAACCACCCCTGATTAGGATGAAGGGTGCATTTATAGCAACAGCCATAGCAGAATATTTCAGGGATAAGGGAAAAGATGTCTTACTGTTAATGGATTCTATTACCAGATTTTCCATGGCACAAAGGGAAGTTGGCCTGGCTGTAGGAGAACCCCCAGTAACTAGGGGATATACACCCTCTGTGTTTGCCATCCTTCCAAAGTTACTAGAAAGAAGTGGGACTACAAGTAAAGGCACTATTACCGGCCTATATACCGTATTAGTTGATGGAGATGACATGAACGAACCAATTGCTGATGCAGTGAGGGGAATTTTAGATGGACATATTGTCCTATCTAGGAAACTTGCCTCGCAAAATCACTATCCCGCAATTGATGTAGTTTCAAGCATAAGCAGGGTTATGCCCCATGTGGTATCTGATGATCAGATGACCATATCAAACAAAATTAAGGAGCTGTTGGCAACCCACCAAGATGCAGAGGATTTAATCAATATTGGTGCTTATGTCGATGGTAGCAATGAGAAAATAGATTATGCCATCCAAAACATAGAGAGTGTCAATTCCTTCTTGACTCAGAAAGTAGATGAGGGCTTTACCTTGGACCAATCCCTAGATTTGATGGCACAAATATTTGAATAAAGAGGGGATAATTCATGGCAAAACTTTTTAACTATAGGTTTCAAAATATTTTAAAGGTAAAGGAAATACTTGAGGATCAAAGAAAACATCAAGTAGCCCAAGAGCAAAAACAACTTTTTTTAGAAAAAGAGCGTTTAAAATTGCTTATTAAAAAAAGAGAAAACAATATAGAAAAGTGGAAGGAAATCACTAAGGATAGTAACATTGTCAAAATCAAGGAATTACAAGAAACTGCCATGTACATAGATAAAATAAATGATTTTATAGATGGACAGTCTGACATAGTAAACCAGCAAAAAGAAAATGTAAATATAGCAAGAACTGAGCTAGTAGAGGCAAAAAAACAGACAAAAATATTTAAAAAGCTAAAGGAAAAAGACTATGAAAGATTTTTGGAAAGACAATCAAAGCGTGAAATGATGCTAACTGATCAAATAGTTACATACAATAGCTCGGTTAATAAAGGAGGTTAATATGACTGATAGCCTTCAGGAAAAAAGAAGTCCAATAAAAGCAATAATTATAATTCTAATTGCATTTTTACTTATTCCTATAATGGCAATTCTTATTAGATATTTTACAAATGAAGATTTTAAACATCAGGCTAATAACGTCTTGACCATATTACCGGGCACCTTGGGAGAATATTTCACTAATCAACCTACTAAGGAAGAGGTAGAAACTATTAAGATACAAATAGCCAAACATTATATTGGTCTTGATGAAGATAGGTTGATGGATAAACTGCTTATTATAAAAAATGAAGACAAGGATTTATACGATGATTTGATGATACTATTAAGCAGGGAAAATCCCATGAAAATGAGTAATATCAAGGAAAGAATTAGAATTTCAGAACTGCAATCTAGCTCACTAAATCGAATTATGGAAGAGATAGATGAAGAATTAACTGCTAAATCTGATGAATTAGCTGAATATCTTTCCAGATTGAAATTAAGAGAGGCGGTCAATGAGATAGAAAGAATCTATGCAGAAGGACAAGTGAGTGGTAAGGAACTAAGTAGAATATTTGAAAACTTTCCAACAGAATTAAGTTCTAATTTATTAAGATATATTAATTCAGATATTTATGAGACAGTTCTATATAATATTAAAACAACAAAGAAACATGAAATTGAAAAGAAGACGCAGGAAATGCAACATAAGGAAAGAAGCCTAAAGGAACTAGCTGATATATATGAGATTGAACCCTTTGAAAACAAAATAAGCGATTTAGGAACAACTGATATATACAACTATGATGAGCTGGCGATAATATATAGAAATATGAAGCTTACTAGTGCTGCTCAAGTCTTGGCAAGTGTTGATGATGAGGAATTTATAGCAGATTTATATGAGAATTTAAACCAATTAGAATCATTGGACTTAGGTGGAGTGGAAATAACAAGAAATCTGGAGGAAGCGGTACAAGTCTATAGAAACTATGATCAAAAAGTTGGTGAATTAGCAGAAATTTATGAAAGAATACCCCTGCCAGAACTTATTGATATAATAGAAAGAATGGTCAAAGACAATAAAAACTACAATTCTTATAAAATTGGGGATTATACTATTGTTTTCAGCGAGGAAGAACTGGTCTTGGATATATTAGGAAGATTTAAACCCAATAGGGCAGCCCAGGTATTAGAGTTATTAAGAACCCATATGTCAGTTGATTTATCTGGAAAATACGTAGCTAGAAAACAATAAAGCAATGGTTTATTTTAGTTTGCATTTTATTTCTATAACTATATATGCAAACTATATAATAAGAAATACTTACATTATATTGAAGG
This sequence comes from uncultured Clostridiaceae bacterium, assembly GCA_964390055.1. GTDB lineage: Bacteria > Bacillota > Clostridia > Peptostreptococcales > Natronincolaceae > CAYMGQ01. The sequence continues at coordinate 75,212 of CAYMGQ010000010.1, read as the reverse complement.
AGGTGAAAAAATGCTAAATGGAATATTTAATATCAATGGGATGGTGGTATCTAATCAAAGTAACAAAGTTGAGACAAAGAATCCTGATAAAGATTTTCTAAGTATCCTAAACACCAGAGTTAAAACTGAAGCTAAAAACTATGAAAACTTTGCCCCTATGGCTAAGGACCAAAAACTAGCAGCAAGAAAAAGTGGGACAAATCCCAATGGTCAAATCAGAGAAAATTCGCATAGTAAATCTGAGATTTCAAAATCCCCTTCTTCTCAAAAACAGGACAAGGAAATTGCCAAGGATAAAAATAAAAACAATCTGAAAGACAAGGAGATTGAGAGCGATAAAGAAGAGGATATAATGGTCACCTTTGAAAAAATTATAGATTTAGATATGGAGGATATAAGAGAAGAGTTATTGCCTGGGGAAGATGAGGAAGATCTACTATTAATTATCAATGACATAATACCAGCAGAACTATTACAAGAGCTACAGGAAATTCTCACTATCCTTATGAAGAATGACTTCATAGCTATGGAGGAAATTGACGACATAGTTGCGGGACTGGTAGAAATAGAAGATGTTGCAGATGTTTTACCTATAATTTCTGAACTTCTAGGCCACAAAGACATATACCCAGGTGACAATATCATAGATTTTGATAGTGCTCTTGCATTTAATAGGTTGGAAGAACTTGCTGATGAGATTATACCAGCAGATATAGAAGGGCTTATAAAAGAGCAACTTAATGGAGAAGAAAATACAGAAAAAACTGCTATTACGATTGATCCTGAAACAAAAAATACTACTCTTACAGAGGCGGATCAAAAAAGCATGAAGGCAAGTGACCAAGATAAGATACAAAACAAACTAGCTATAAATGAGGACCATTTAAATGAGGAGAACAAAGTAAAAGTCAGTCAAAAGCTAGAAGAAGTTGAGATATACCCGGTAGAGGACTTTGGTAAAGGAATAAATGCAAAAATACGGGCTATTATCAATCAACCCTATGAAATAGAGAGACTAGAAGACAATAATTTTTTAGAACAATTAATTCATAAGGTTGATACTATACACAGGACTGGAAGAAACCAATTGAGACTACAGTTAATACCTGAAAATCTTGGCAAACTTTCTATTAATTTATCCTCTAATAATCAGGATATTAAGGCAAAAATATATGTTGAATCTACCCAGGTCAAGCAAACAATAGAGAACAATTTAAATCAATTTAGGGATAGCCTAAGAGAAAAAGGTGTAAACATAACAGATATTGAAGTCTCTGTGGGCCAGGATCCAGAGGCCTTTAGACATAGCCGGGGCCATTTCCAACCTAGGTCCAAATTTAAAAGGCTAGGGCCTGATATAAACTATAATAAGATAGAGAATACGAATTTAGAAATTATAAACAAAACAAACCCCTATCTTGTTGAAACAGGCTTTAATAAATTGGGGTAAAGGAGGTTGTAGGATGCCAAATATAAATAATATTAATGCAACAGAACATAAGTATCGCACCTATGAAGATGATGTAGAGAAAAAGACTCAAGCAAATGATGACTTGGGCAAGGATGCCTTCCTTAATTTGCTAATAACACAATTAAAAAACCAAGACCCATTAAACCCCATGGAAGATAGGGAGTTTATTGCACAAATGGCCCAATTTAGTTCTTTAGAACAAATGCAGGAAATGAACAAAAACCTGGAAGACACAAGAGAAAGTTTGTCCGAACATATTACAATGATGAATAATAATCTAGTTAAAAGCCAGGGTTATATAGGCGATTCCTTGGAAAGTATTAATACAACCCTATTAAAGTTATACGAGGCTCTGCAAATAAATATCCCTGAGGATGGTTCTCAAACTAGTGAGGAAAACTCAGAAACTGGAGAATAAAAGGATTTACTGGGTGAGGAGGCTAAACTGAAATGATGTCCTTTAGAATTAATAACAAGCCCATACTAAAGGGAAATAGGGTAGAGGGACCTACAAAGAGTAGACAAACAAAAACCACAGAAAACTTCAATCAAATTTTTCAGCAACATTTAGAAAAGAACAAAGAACTGCAATTTTCTAAACATGCAATCCAAAGATTGCAGGAAAGAAACATAAACTTAAGCAAAGAGGATATTTCAAAAATTGACAATGCCATAAAGACCGCAGCCCAAAAAGGTATTAAGGAAACCTTAATAGTAATGGATAATCATGCCTTTATAGCAAGCGTAAAAAACAAAACAGTTATTACAGCGGCAGTAGATGGCCAACTTAGAAACAATGTATTTACTAATATAGATGGTGCAGTTATTGTTTAATAAGCCGGACCACTATGGAGGCTTACCACTTCTGACTGACTGATGAAGTGGGAAATAAGAAACTAGGAGGTCAAAAACTATGATGCGATCAATGTTTTCAGCCGTTTCGGGGCTGAAGGCTCATCAATTACGGATGGATGTCATTGGCAATAATATTGCCAATGTAAATACAGTAGGTTTTAAAGGTTCAAGGGTTACATTCCAAGAGGTCTTTAGCCAGACTTTAAGGGGAGGAGGAGCACCTCAGGCAGGTAGGGGAGGAACAAATCCTCAACAGGTAGGTCTAGGAATTGATGTGGCCTCTATGGATACTTTTCATATTAGGGGTGCTGTAGAAACAACAGATTATAATACAGATTTAATGATTAATGGGGATGGGTTTTTTATAGTTTCCGATGATGCTGCCTTTCTAAATAGGAGCTATACAAGGGCAGGGAGCTTTACCATAGACGAAGAGGGCAACCTAAATACCCCTGATGGGATGAGGGTATTAGGCTATATGTATAATCCTGAGACTGAAAGAATGGGGACAACCCTTGAAGGCTTACAGGTATCAAGAGGGATTACTTTCCCGGCTAATTCCACCGGTGTGCCAATAACAGAAGATGGTGAAGAGGGAACCGTTATACCGGAGGGGGTAAAATTTGATGGAAACTTAAATGCAGATGTTAAGCCTTGCACAGAAGAAATAGAAATTGTTGACGGGGTCGGACCTCGTTTAGATGATTTAAAAGATGAATATGGAAAAAGTGCAATTGCCCGTGACACTACCTTTACTGTGTATGACGAATTAGGAGGCTCACATGAAGTTAGATTGGCCTTTGTGAAAACAGAAAAAAATGAATATACTCTATATATTGTAGATAAGGAGGGTAGGATTGCTGATGTTCCTGCTAATGAGAGTCCTCATGTAATTGAATTTGATAGCAATGGTAAAATCAAATCAGAGGAAGATAGTGATGGTGATGCTAGTCCGATAATGACATTATCGATAAGTCCTAAGGATGGTGACTTATTACCAAATGGAGCAAGAGGATTTACATTTAAAATAGACTTTAGCGAGCTTACCCAATTTGCCAATGAATCTGATGCTTCTGCCTACCACATCAGTGGCTATAAGCAGGGAGGACTATTAGATTTTGCTGTGGATAGTAATGGGGTTATAACTGGTTATTTTAGTAATGGTCAAATGAGGCCTATAGGCCAGGTCGCCTTGGCAAACTTTAGAAATCCTGCAGGCTTGGAGAAGACTGGTAACAACCTATATAGGACCAGCCCCAACTCTGGAGAACCCATGATAGGTTATCCGGGGACAGGTGGTAGAGGAGCCTTAAACCCTGGTGCCCTGGAGATGTCCAATGTTGACTTATCTAGGGAATTTACCAATATGATTACTACCCAGAGAGGTTTTCAGGCTAACTCTAGGATTATAACAACCAGTGATGAAATGCTTCAAGAGGTTGTCAATATGAAGAGATAATTACAGTCTAGTAGGGTAGTTTTTCTACTACCCTACTAGACTATATCTAAATAAAGCTTACTTTAAAGGGGTATTTATTATGATTAAATTAAGGCGTTTAAGCGATATGGAGATTATAATAAATTCAGATTTAATTGAATTAGTTGAAGCAACCCCAGATACAATTATTACATTGACAAGTGGCCGCAAGGTTGTAGTACTTGAAAGTGTAGATGAGGTAATCGATAAGGTAATAGAATATAAGAGAAAAATTTATTATAATTTTACTGAAAAAGATTGATAAGGTAGGAAAAGAGGTGTAGAGTTGGACTTAGCAACGATTTTGGGGATTTTAATTGGTTTGGTTTTTGTGACTCTAGGAATATTGTCAGATGGCGAAATAGCATCATATTTTGATATTGCATCAATCTACATTGTTCTAGGGGGAACAATCGCAGCTACTTTTGTAGCATATCCCTTAAACAGAGTCTTAAGTGCTGTTAAAATTGCATCCAAGGCATTTTCGGATAAGGTTGTAGAATCAAGGGATATAATAGCAAAAATTATTGGCCTAGCAAATACGGCCAGGAAGGAAGGACTGCTGGCATTAGAGGAAGCGGCAGAGGAAATTGAAGATGAGTTTTTGCGCAAGGGTGTTATGTTAATTGTGGATGGAACTGACCCAGAATTAGTTAGGAACCTATTAGAAACTGAATTAATTTTTATTGAGGAAAGACATGGGGAGGGACAAGGGATATTTGAAACAATGGGAGCATTAGCCCCCGCCTATGGTATGATAGGAACCTTAATTGGTCTAATTAATATGCTCAGGAAATTAGACGACCCTTCAGCTATTGGACCTAGTATGGCTGTTGCCCTAGTAACAACTTTTTATGGTTCCCTGTTGGCCAACCTACTATTTATACCTTTGGCTAATAAATTAAAACTCCGGAGTAAGGAAGAGATTTTAAGGAAGGAAATTATTGTTGAAGGTTTGCTGTCAATACAGGCTGGGGAAAATCCTAGGATAATAGAGGAAAAGCTCAAAGCCTTCTTACCACCTAAACTTAGAGAGGATTTGTATTATAAGCGGGAGGGTGTTGAGGCCTAATGTCTAGAAGAAAACGAAAAGTAGATGAGGTAAACGAAGGTGCGCCGGCTTGGATGACTACATACGGAGATATGGTTACTCTGCTTTTATGCTTTTTTGTATTACTGTTTTCTTTTTCAGAGATAGATGCACAGAAGTTTCAGGCAATTGTCCAATCCTTTCAAGGTTCTTTGGGAGTCTTAGACTCTGGTAAGACAATAGAATCTGAAGATTATATATCTGGGTCCTTTGATAATGAGCTAGTCGCAAGGCAACTTAAGGAAATGGAAGATTTTAAGGACCTGGAGGGAAGACTAAAACATTATTTGGAAGAAAAGAATTTGGATGCTGATGTCTTGGTAAACCTAGAGACTAGGGGATTGGTTCTTAGATTCCAGGATAATATACTATTTCATTCAGGTATGGCCAATATCAGAGAAGAATTTAAAGAAATTTTGCTTGCTATATCGGACTTTTTAATGGAGCCAGAGTTTGAATCTAAGAATGTTAGAATTGAGGGTCATACTGATACAGTTCCCGTAGATCCAAGTGGACCTTACGAGACCAATTGGGAATTATCGGTGGCCAGAGCTTCTAATGTAGTGCGATTTTTGATAGAGGAAGCCCAGCTAGATCCCGTAAGATTTTCGGCATCTGGCTATGGTAAATATCAACCTGTAGCACCCAATGATACAAGGGAAAACAAATCAAAAAATAGACGAGTAGATATTGTGATTTTAAAATCCGAACTATAAGTAGCCCTATATCTTGAAAATGAGGGAAGTGGGGGATTTGATAATATGAATGTTAGAAAGGTTTTAACGTATTCAATTATAGGTTTTATCCTATCTGGGGTTTTCTTTGGAACAATTTTATATTTTAGTGTTTTTAGGACAACAAGGGATGCCTCAAATAGTGTAAGTTATTATGAGTATGAATTAGGTAGCGTCTCCACTAATATAGGAACACAAAGAAATTATTTTAAGGCCGATATCGTAATAGAAACAACTGATAGGAAAATACTTGAAGGCCTTGAACTTAAAAATGCTGAGATACGAGACCAAACCATAAAGACAATTATAGGAAAAACAGCTGAAGACATCTTAAATCCCGAAGGTCAGCAGGAATTAAGAGGGGAGCTAATGAATGTAATATCAGAGGTCATGACTACAGACAAGATTACAAACATATATTTTGTGGATTATATTATTCAATAGGAGGTGATTCAGTTGGCTGATGTTCTATCCCAAAATGAAATAGATTCTTTATTACAAGCCCTAAGTACTGGAGAATTAGATGTAGAAGATATACAAGATGATGAACAGGACGCTAGGATTAGAAGCTATGATTTCAAGAGTCCTAAAAAGTTAGCCAAGGATCAACTCCGTACCCTGCAGATTATACACGAAAATTTTTCAAGAATGTTGAATACTTTTTTATCTGGTTATTTGCGCAGCTATGTTCAAACTGAGGTAACTTCGGTTGAAGAGTTATCTTATTATGAATTTAGTAATTCCATTGTAAATCCAGCTGTGATTTCAATAATTAACTTTCATCCCTTAACTGGACAAATTTTGTTAGATCTTTCCCCATCCATAGCCTTTACCCTAATTGATAGAATTTTAGGGGGAAGCGGAAAGAATTATGAGGAAACAAGAACATTTACGGAAATTGAAATAACACTAATTAAAAAACTAATGAAACAAATGTTGACATTGATGATAGACCCGTGGGAAAATGTAATTGAGCTACAACCAACCTTAGAAAAGATGGAAACTAATTCCCAATTCGCACAAATTGTATCACCCAATGAAACTGTAGCATTAATAACTTTAAACCTTAAAATTGGTGATGTAGAGGGCATGCTAAATATTTGTATACCTCATATAGTCATAGAGCCAATTCTCTCAAAACTTAGCACTAAATTTTGGTTCTCTAGTATCAGTAAGACTGCCAGCGAGGAGGACAAATACTCTCTTAAAAACAGGGTCAAAAAAAGTAGGATCAATGTGAGTATACAATTGGGAAGTACATATATTACGGTAAAAGAATTTTTAGGACTACAAAAAGGAGATGTTATTTTACTAGATAAATCTACAAAGGATGAAATTGAAGTGTTAGTGGGAGAAAAACGAAAATATTTTGCTATTCCCGGAACTATAAATAACAAAATAGCAATAAAGATTACGAAAATTGACAAGGAAGGAGATGAACTAGATGGGTGATATGTTATCTCAAGAGGAAATAGATGCTCTCCTAAGTGGAAATGATGCAGAAACTGTTGTTTCTGAAGAAGAAGCTGTAAGCTTTTCTGATGTAGAAAAGGATGCAATAGGTGAAATAGGCAATATTAGCATGGGTACTGCTGCCACTACATTGTCCACTTTGTTAAACAATAAGGTTGTAATTACAACTCCTAGAGTTTCAGTTATTACTATGCAAGAGTTATCTGAACAATATCCAATACCATTTGTTGCTGTTGAGGTAAGGTATAAGGAGGGCATAGAGGGAATAAACTTGTTGATTATAAAATCCAGGGACGTGAAAATCATTACAGACCTTATGATGGGTGGAAATGGAATTGTTGAAGATCAAAGCCTTTCAGAATTACATTTAAGTGCTATAAGTGAGGCGATGAATCAAATGGTGGGTTCTTCCTCCACATCTTTATCTGAGATGTTTAGCAAAAAAATTGATATCCATCCACCAAGAACTTTTGAAATGGATTTACAAGAAGAAGATGTATACAGAATATTTGATGACAATGAAGAAATGTTGGTTAAAATTGCTTTTAAGATGGAAATAGAAGGACTAATTAATAGTGAGATTATGCAGTTAATTCCAATAGATTTTGCTAGGGAGATGGTAGAGTTGTTAATACCTACGGATAGTGCAAGCACTCCTTTGGAAACGACTACTCAGCCTATGGATAAGGAAATAGACGTAAAAGAAGATAAAAGTATTGAAGAAGAGTATAAACATACAGCAGATGCTAGCCAAGAGGCAACTGCATATGCTGCTACCGATCTAGAAATGGGACAGCAAGTTATTAGAGATGAGAAGGTTAGTGTACAACCTGTACAATTTCAGGCTTTTGATCAGGAAATTCCTAGGGGTGTACCAGAGAACATAGCCCTTATACAGGACGTACCCCTAAAGGTAACAGTGGAATTAGGTAGAACAGTAAAGAGAATTAATGAAGTATTGGAGTTTGGACCTGGTACTATTATTGAGCTTGATAAATTAGTAGGTGAACCCCTGGACATATTGGTCAATGGTCAGTATGTAGCTAAGGGTGAAGTAGTTGTAATGGATGAGAATTATGGTATAAGGGTAACAGATATTGTAAACCCCAGTAAAGGTTTAAAGAAAATATAAAATAAGGCATTATTATAAAAATGGATTATAATGACGTATTAATTAGTAATTATATAGGGTAAAAAAATATCGATATATAATTAAGGAGGAATAATATAATGTCCAAAGGAATTTTAATAGTTGATGATGCTGCGTTTATGAGAATGATGATAAAAGATGTATTGACCAAAAACGGGTTAGAAGTAGTTGGAGAAGCAGAAAATGGAGTAAAAGCAGTGGAGAAATTCAAGGAATTAAATCCTGAGTTAACAATTATGGATATAACCATGCCTGAAATGGATGGAATACAGGCCGTTAAAGAAATTAAGGCCATAGATGGTAATGCTAAAATAATTATGTGCTCAGCTATGGGACAACAGGCTATGGTCATAGAAGCTATCCAGGCTGGGGCCAAGGATTTTATTGTTAAGCCCTTTCAGGCAGACCGTGTTGTGGAGGCCGTTAAGAAAGCAATAGGATAGCAAAAAGGAGATAAAATTTTGGGTGTAGACTTGTATTCAATTATCTTACTAATTATGATGACTATTATAATTATAATGCTAGCGTATTTAGCAACAAGATTTATAGGGAAGAAAACTTCTGGCTACTTCGAGGGGAAAGGGATTAAAATATTGGATAGAACTATCTTAATGCCAAGGCTCAATTTGTATGTTATCCAAGTGGGAGGTAGGGTTTATATACTGGCTACAAACAATAAAGCTATCCAATTGTTGGATTCAATTGACTATGAAGAATGGATTCAACATGTTAAAAATCACAAAAAACCCTCTAAAAGAGGTCTATTGGATATTTTATATGAAAAATATATCCCTAATAAGGCTGGTAACAATAACCCTAAGATAAATAAAAATTCAGATAGCAATCACAAAAAGGGTGATTAAAATAGAAATATTAGCAGGATTTAAAACTGGAAGAACGAGGAAAATAATTTATAAAATAATAATTATAATAACGACAATAATGGTGCTAACATTAATATCATCCAAGGTTTATGCACAACCTATAAATCCAATCCCAAGAATTGGCATAAATATAGAGGAGGCAGACAACCCCCAAGAAATAGCTACCTCTATACAGATATTATTTTTAATTACTATATTATCTATAGCACCGGCTATTTTGATTATGATGACAAGTTTTACTAGGATCATCATAGTTTTATCTTTCACGAGAAATGCACTGGCCACACAACAAACTCCACCAACACAGGTATTAATAGGGTTAGCATTGTTCTTAACATTTTTTATAATGGCACCTATGGCAACTGATATAAACCAAAACGCCATCCAGCCTTTTCTACAAGAGGAAATAGACCAAACAGAGGCCTTGGATATAGCCATGGAGCCCATCAGAGATTTTATGTTTAGGCAAACCAGAGAAAAGGATTTAGCCTTATTTACTGAAATGGCAAATTTAGATGAAATAACGGAGCTAGAAGATGTTTCTAACACTGTTTTAATACCGGCCTTTATAATAAGTGAACTTAAAACTGCATTTCAGTTGGGATTCATTTTATTTATACCCTTTATAGTTGTTGATATGGTGGTTGCCAGTACCTTAATGTCAATGGGTATGATGATGCTACCACCGGCAATGATATCATTACCTTTTAAACTGTTATTATTTATAATGGTAGATGGGTGGAATATTTTAATACGTTCTTTGTTAACCAGTTTTCGCTAGGAGTGAAATTTTATGAATGAAGCTATTATTATAGAACTAGGCCAACGAACTATGTTTACAATTTTATTAATGGCAGCTCCAATGTTGGGTATTGGTCTAATTGTGGGTTTAATGGTGAGTATATTCCAGGCAACTACCCAAATACAAGAAGCTACACTAGCATTTATACCTAAAATTATTGCTATATTGGGTTCAGTTGTTATTTTTGCACCCTGGTTACTATCTGTGATTATTAACTTTACTACAACCCTATATGAAAATATGGGAAGTTTTATTCAATAGAGGGTGAACAGTTATGGGAAATTTTTACGATATAATTTTACTAAATGTTGATATTTTTCTACTTATTTTGGTTAGGATTAGTGGGATTTTTATTTTTGCACCTGTTTTTTCAAGAAACAATCTACCCATAATTATGAAGATTGGTCTATCATTTTTGATATCCCTGATTTTATTACCAATTGTATCAGAAGTCTCTTTGATACAAAGTTCTAATCTGTACCAATTATTGTTTAATATCCTAAAGGAATTTTCTCTAGGTCTTATTATTGGTTTTATCTGTTTCTTGTATTTTAGTGTTTTGTATCTAGCTGGTATGATAGTAGATACACAAATAGGCTTTGGGATGGTTAACGTAATGGACCCACTAACTCACTCTCAAATGCCAATAATGGGTAACTTCTACAGTGTTTTGATTACATTAATTTTTTTAGCGGTTAATGGGCACCACTTGATTTTAAAAGGTTTGGCATATAGCTTTGAGATAATTCCCTTGGGATATAGTTATGTAATAAATCTTAGTTTCATTACTAGGTTAACCAATCTGATGGCTGAGATATTTATATTGGCTTTCAGATTTGGTGCTCCGGTCTTGATATCAATTTTTTTAGTCAATTTGCTCTTGGGTATTTTGGCTAGAACAATGCCTCAAATGAATGTTTTTATAGTTGGGCTACCTTTAAAAATTCTTATAGGATTTTTAACTATATCCATTACACTAAGGTTTATAGTTCCTTTCTCAGAAGGTATGTTTGATAGAATGTTTACCACTTTACATGAATTCATGCAAATACTCGCAAGAGGATGATTAGATGGATTTAATAATAGATTTACAACTGTTTTCCGAGGAAAAAACGGAAAAAGCTACCCCTAAAAAGATTAAAGAATCTAGGGAAAAAGGTCAAGTTTTACAAAGCAGGGAATTAAATTCTGCCTTTGTATTACTGGGAACATTTATGCTATTAAGCTATTTAACTGGTTATATAGGTAGAGTTATACAAAACTTTATAATTTACATCTACGGGGAGTACATGCATCTTAATTATGTTTTCACCGTTAAAAATGTTAATAGACTTGTTTTAATTATATTTTTTAATCTTCTAAAGATAACATTACCCATAGGATTTATATGCCTATTGATCGGGGTGATTACCAGTTACCTGCAAGTGGGTTATCTCTTTACGACTAAAACCCTAGCATTTCAATTAGAGAGACTAAACCCCATAAGTGGATTTAAACGGATGTTTTCACTAAACTCATTAGTTGAACTGTTTAAATGTTTCGTTAAAATTGTTTTTGTTGGGTTTGTAATATACAGGTATGCATTTAAACAAATAAACCTCATTATTAATTCAATAAGCCTGGATATAGACTCTATAATGAGTATTTTAAAAGAGATTACCATTAGCATAGGTTATAGGGCTGGGGTTGTTTTACTGATATTGGCTATACTAGATTATCTTTATCAAAAATATGACTATGATAAAAGACTGATGATGACCAAACAGGAAGTTAAGGAAGAATTTAAACAAACCGAGGGGAATCCTCAGATTAAATCTAGGATAAAAGAAAAGCAAAGGCAAATATCTATGAGACGCATGATGGAGGATGTGCCCAAGGCCGATGTAATTATAACAAACCCCACTCATTATGCTATAGCAATCCAATATGATGCAAGTGAATTTGAGGCACCTAAGGTCTTGGCAAAGGGTAAGGATCTAATAGCAGAAAATATCAAGGAAATTGCTAATGATAACAATCTACCAATTGTAGAAAATAGGGAACTTGCCAGATCATTATATGAATCTGTTGAAATTGGGGGCTTCATCCCCCCTGAACTATACCAGGCTGTAGCTGAAATACTTGCCTATGTTTATCGGATTAACAACAAAATTTAAAGGGGGAAACTTATGAAACACGGAGATGTTTTAGTTGCACTTGCAATTATAGCTATTGTAATAATCATGATCATTCCTATCCCTCTGGGTGCTGTGGATGTACTCCTAAGTTTTAATATATCCCTAGCCCTGCTAATACTTCTGATTACAATGTATACACAAGAGGCTTTACAATTTTCCATATTCCCATCAGTACTGTTAATCACAACTTTATTTAGGCTTTCCCTAAATATAACAACAACCAAATATATTTTATTAGAGGGGAACGCCGGCAGTGTTATTGATACCTTTGGGAATTTTGTAATGGGTGGAAATCCTGTTGTTGGCTTTATTGTTTTCTTTATAATTATAATTGTACAATTTCTAGTTATTACCAAGGGAGCTGAAAGGGTGGCTGAGGTTGCAGCTAGATTTACCTTAGATGCAATGCCTGGTAAGCAAATGGCTATAGATGCCGATTTAAATGCAGGATTAATCGATGATGTGGAAGCCAAGGAGCGTCGAGTAAATATACAAAGAGAAGCGGATTTCTATGGTGCCATGGATGGGGCCAGTAAATTTGTTAAAGGGGATGCTATAGCTGGAATTATTATAACAATTGTAAATATTATTGGAGGATTCATAATTGGCATCTCTATGCAAGGTTTAGATTTGATGACATCCATTCAAAAATTCACACTATTAACTGTAGGGGACGGTTTAGTTAGCCAAATTCCTGCTTTGTTAATATCTACTGCTACTGGAATAATTGTAACTAGGGCAGCATCAGAAGGGAATTTGGGTGGAGACTTGATAGCCCAGCTCTTTAATCAACCAAAGGTTATGTTTATGATATCAGGTATGCTTTTATTCTTAGGGGTGGTGGGATTACCTTTTATCCCCTTCGCAATTTTATCAGTAGTATTTTTATTCCTTGGTTTCAACCTGCGCAGGGAATTGCTTAGAGTGGAAGAAGAAGATGTACCTGACGAAATTCAAGAGGCTGTAGACGAAAAGCGAAAACCAGAAAATGTTTTACCACTATTGAATGTGGATCCCATAGAATTGGAATTTGGTTATGGGATTTTGCCATTAGCTGATACAAGCCAGGGAGGAGATTTATTTGATAGATTAGTAATGATTAGGAGACAATGTGCCCTGGAGTTAGGAATTATAGTTCCAATGATTAGGTTAAGAGATAATATTCAATTAGAACCTAATCAATACGTTATTAAAATTAAGGGTGTTGAGATAGCAATTGGGGAAATTATTTTTGATCATTATCTAGCTATGAATCCTGGAATGATTGAAGGTGAAATAGAGGGTATTGATACTGTAGAGCCTGCCTTTGGGCTACCAGCCAAATGGATTGATGAACAAGAAAGGGAAAAGGCCGAGATGTTAGGGTATACAGTCGTTGATCCGCCATCAATAATTGCCACACACTTAACAGAAATCATTAAAGGGCATGCCTTTGAACTACTTGGTAGACAGGATGTTAAAAAGCTAATTGATAATGTCAAAGAAAACCATCCAGTTCTTGTAGAGGAATTGGTGCCATCCTTGCTAGGCCTAGGAGAAATACAAAAAGTTCTAAGTAACCTGTTAAAAGAAGGTGTTTCAATTAGGAACATGGTAACTATATTGGAAACATTAGCGGACTATTCCCCAATTACCAAAGATATAGACATGCTTACTGAGTATGTTAGGCAATCATTAGGGAGGGCAATTACCAAGCAATTTGTTAATAGCCAACCTCTAAAGGTTCTGACCATATCCAAAGACTTAGAACAAAATATTATGAACTCTATTCAGCAAACTGAAAGCGGTACTTATCTTTCCATGGAGCCGGATATGATACAAAAAATAATAAACAACTTATCCAAGCAATTAGAAAAGCTTATTAAGCTTGGGGAGGCACCTATTGTAATAACAGCACCAATAGTGAGGCTATATTTCAAAAGGCTATCTGAGCAGTTAACCTCAGAATTAATAGTATTGTCTTACAGTGAGGTTGATCCTTCGGTAGAAATTCAATCGGTGGGGACGGTGAGTATATAAATGAAGGTAAAAAAATTTACTGCAAGTAATAACCATGAGGCATTAAACTTAGTTAGAAGTGAATTGGGTTCAAATGCAATAATACTTTATCAAAGAAGAGTAAGGCCAAAGGGCTTCTTCGGATTCTTAAAAAAGCCGATAATTGAAGTGGTGGCTGCTAGAGAAGAGGATGTATCCCATAAAAACAAGCTAGGTGTAAGAGAGGAAAAAAGAAGTGAGAACCCTGTCCAACTGCTTCAAGAAAGAGTAAGGAATAGCCAAAGCAAGGAATTTCCCCCTAGTAAAATCAATGAGGAAGTTGATGAAATAAAAGGCATGTTGAATACAGTTTTAGAGAAAATAAACCATCAGCAGTTACCAGACTTTGTAAGAGCTAGCAATAACGAGAAGATGAAAAAACTGTTTTTGCTTCTTAAAAAACAAGGGTTGGAAGAATCCCTTATCGAAGAAATACTAAGGAAGTGTGTGGGGTCTGAGTCTGAAAATTCTATTGCTTCTTTGGACAAGGAATGGATCCATGGCAAAATAAAAAAGGTGATAAACAACCATATAAAATTAAAAAACGATGATTATTCAGCTAAAGTCCTGTTTTTTATCGGACCAACAGGGGTGGGAAAAACTACTACCATTGCAAAATTGGCTGCCCAATATACCCTAGAGGAGGGAAAGTCTGTAGGCCTAATAAGTGCTGACACCTATAGAATAGCAGCTGTACAACAACTGAAGGTGTATAGTGACATCCTAAATTTACCCTTAGAGGTAATTTATAATCCTTCAGAAATTCAAGATGCAGTTAGCAGACTAAACAATAAAGATACCATTATGGTAGATACCGCGGGAAGAAGTCATAGGGACAAAAAACAAATGCATGAATTGAGAGCATTGCTAGAAGAGATTGATGAAAAGGAGATCTATTTGGTCTTAAGCTGCACATCAAAGGATAATGATATTAGAGAAATAATAAAAACCTATAGCTTTTTAACAAATTATAATATAATCTTTACCAAAATTGATGAAGCTACTAACCTTGGTACTATTTTGAATACAGCTAAAAATACCCAACAACCTATTACTTACATTACGACGGGACAAAGTGTGCCTGATGACATCGAGCTTTTGAATCACGATAAAATTGTAAACCTTTTAATGAGGGAGGTTCCGCAATAATGGATCAGGCTTCTAGACTAAGGAAAATAATTACTGATAGAAATGCAACAGAAAAAAGAAATAATATATCGGGTAAGGGAAATAAAAAAAACACAAGAATAATCTGCGTCACAAGTGGTAAGGGCGGTGTAGGAAAGACTAATTTTACGGCAAATTTAGCTATTAACTTGAGTAAACGGGGAAAAAAAGTAGTTGTCATTGACGCGGATTTAGGTTTAGCTAACGTGGATGTAGTCCTAGGAGTGATTCCAAGATATAATCTATTAGATGTAATAAAAAAAGGTAAAGATATAACAGAAATAATGAACCAGGGAGCAGACGGGGTAAAATTAATTTCAGGAGGATCAGGCATTATCGATTTAGTAGATATGCCCAAGGAGAGATTGCAGGTCCTGATTAATCAATTTGACAAATTGTATAATCATGCTGAAATTATATTGATTGATACAGGGGCAGGCCTAACCAAATCGGTTTTGTCATTCGCTCATGCCTCAGATGAAATTGTGGTGATAACTACACCCGAACCTACTTCTTTAACGGATGCCTACGCCATGATTAAACATCTATGGTCAAAAGAAAATGATAAAAAAATTAGAATAGTAATAAATAGGGTAGATAATCTAAAAGAGGGAAAGGTGGCCTTTGAAAAGCTAAGGAGTGTATGTGATAGATTTTTAGACTTCAAGATATATAGTTTGGGTTATTTGCCCAATGATAAAAATGTAGGCAAAGCTGTAAGGCTACAAAAACCTTTTGTTGTGGAGTATCCAAATACAATCGCCAGTAAAAACATAGATATTATGGCAGCAAATTTAATAGACAAAAAATTAAATACTAAGGATGTGATTTATGCAGACAATTTTATAAATAAAGTTATAAGCTTGTTTAGATAGGGAGGTAGATTTTTATGGACATTATTGAGGAATTAAGAATAGGAGATAGGATTGAAATAGAGTATATAAGGGCAAAAAAAAAATCTATCTCAGAACCTATGGTTAGTCAGATTGTGGATAAAAGAAATGAAAAATTATATGTTTCTAATCCCATTAGGAGGGGACTTTCCTCCCAACTAATTTTAGGTCAACAAATTATTATAATCTTCTTTAGAGAAGAGAAAGGTGTATTTTATTTTTCTGCTGAAGTGGTAGAAATCCCTGACATAAAGCCAGTAATGTATGGAGTAAAGCCAACGGGTCCTCCACAAAGACTACAAAGAAGATTATATTATAGGCTAAAGATTTTAACAAAAATAATAATAAGAGACTTAAATAGAAGTTGGGAAACTGAGGGACTTACAAACGATATTAGCGGAGGGGGTTTAAGCGCAAATATTAATAGGTTCCTTAGAAGGGGGCAAAAAGTTGAATGTGTCATATTTTTAGATGAAAAAAAATCAGTAACCACTGTAAGTGAAATTGTTCGAATTGAAAAGATTGCTCAAACAAAGGAGTACACTATTACTATCAAATATATTGATATAACAGATAATAATAGAAAAGAAATTATAGGATTTATATTCAAAAAACAACAGGAATTTAGACAAAAAGGGTTGATATAAGATGGTAGGGGTTAGGACAGATGATATAATAAAGGTGATAGTGGTAGATGACTCACCTTTTATGAGGAAAATACTAACTGACATTCTCAATAGTGATGCAAATATTAATGTAATAGGAACTGCAAGAAATGGGAGGGAAGCAGTAGATATTGTTGGTAGACTGAAGCCAGATGTTGTCACTTTAGATATTGAAATGCCGATAATGAATGGGATTGATGCCCTCAAAAATATTATGGAATTTCACCCGGTTCCTATTGTTATGCTAAGCGGTTTAACTTTTGAGGGTGGAAAAGCAACAATGAGAGCCCTTGAATTGGGAGCCATAGATTTCATACAAAAACCGACTAATATATTTAAAACTAATTCCAGCGACCTTAAAAATGAAATTATTGGAAAAATAAAGGCTGCCCACTACGCAAAAATAATACAAAAAAGCGATTTGGCGGCAAAATTAAAGGGGCCACCTCCCATAAAGGGATTTAAGCCAAGAACTCCAATGCAAGGGGTTCATAGGGTAAATAACCTCATTGCAATTGCTGTGTCAACTGGTGGACCGAGGGCATTACAACATATCATCCCTCTAATACCAAAAAATTTCCCAGCTAGTTTTCTGGTAGTCCAACATATGCCTAAGGGTTTTACAAAAATCTTGGCTGAAAGACTTGATAGTTTATCCCAAGTCAATGTCAAAGAGGCGAAGGACAAGGAGGAAATTCGTGAAGGTCATGTATATGTAGCGCCGGGGGATTACCATTTAGAAATAGTAGAAAACCAGGCTAGAAATTTATTTGTACAATTATCACAAAAAGAGCTAGTGTCCGGTCATAGGCCCTCTGCTGATGTAATGTTTAGGTCAATTTCAAATCTAAAGGCAAACCATATGAATATCATGGGCGTTATAATGACAGGGATGGGCTCTGATGGTACAAAGGGATTAGTTGAGTTAAAAAGCAGGACCTCGGCCCATATTGTAGCCCAGGATGAGGCGAGTAGCGTAGTATTTGGAATGCCCAAAAGTGCAATTAATGCAGGGATTGTGGATGAAATAGTTCCCTTAGAAAAAATCTTAGATGTTATAGTAAATAGAGTGGGGGTATCGTAACATGGATATGAATCAATATTCTGGTATATTTATGGAAGAATCAAGAGAGCATTTGCAGAGCATGAATGATATTTTAATGCAATTGGAAAATTCACCAGATAATATGGATTATTTAAATGAAATTTTCAGAATAGCACATACCTTAAAAGGAATGTCTGCAACCATGGGCTATAGTAATATGGCCAACTTAACTCACGAAATGGAAAACATATTAGATGATATCAGAAATAGGAAGATTGATGTAAATATTGAAGTTATTGATTTGTTGTTTGAGTGTTTAGATGAACTAGAGAGATATGTCTATAATATTTCAAAACATAATACTGAGGGAGAAAACACTTCAGACATGCTTATTGATAAACTAAAGTCCCTTAAGAGTGATAGCCTTATAACTAATGGGGCTTTGAAAAAAAGTCAAAGGGGGCGAAAAACTTTGGATGAAAGCAAGGATTCTGATGTTGTCCTTAATTATTATGTGGCAAATATTATTAAAAAAGCAATTAACGAAGATTATAGGGCTTTTTTGATAAAAGTGACCCTAGACCAAAAATGCATGTTAAAATCGGCAAGAGCTTACATAGTTATCAATACCCTTGAAAAAATTGCTGAAATTATTCATTCAACACCAAGTATAGAGGACATAGAGGATGAAAAATTCGAATATACCTTTGAACTAGTAGTTATATCCAAGTATGATAAGAATCTTATCCATAAAGAAATAGGGGACATCACTGAGATTGAAAAAATAGATTACATTGACTTGGAACAAGGCTACGAAATAGATGTAATAGATGATGAAACTAGAGATGACAAGGTACTAGTGGAACAATCCAAGCCTGGTGTAGAAAAAAAGAAGGATGATATAAGCTTTAGAAGATCAAGAATTGGCAAAACGGTGAGAGTTGATATAGACAGATTGGATAATCTAATGAATCTGGTTAGTGAACTAATAATTGTTAAGACAAGATTAGAAGATATCCATGACAGTGAAAAACAAAGGATGAATGAGGCTACCGAACATTTAGAAAGGATTACGACCAGTCTACATGATGCTGTTATGAAGGTAAGGATGGTACCCATAGAAAGAGTATTTAACCGCTTCCCTAGAATGGTAAGGGATTTATCTAGGGAATTAAATAAGGAGATTTCCTTGGTAATGACCGGAGAGGAGACAGAGGTAGATAGAACGGTGATAGATGAAATAGGAGACCCTTTAATCCACTTGCTTAGGAACTCTATTGACCATGGCATAGAAGATATAAACACACGGATATTAGCAAAGAAACCAAAGGCTGGGACTGTAAACTTGTCTGCTTATCCAGATGGCAATAGTGTTGTAATTGAAGTAGAAGATGACGGAAAAGGAATAGACGTAGAAGCTATAAAGGCAAAGGCTATTAACAAAAATTTGATAACTTTGCAGCAGGGTCAATTAATGGAGGATAATGAGATAGTTCAGTTACTGTTTAATCCTGGTTTTAGTACGACTGACGAGATTTCAGATTTATCTGGACGTGGGGTAGGGCTAGATGTAGTGAAAACAAAAATTGAAGCTTTAGGTGGTACTGTAGAAGTTGATACTGATATAGGAAAGGGTAGTAAATTTACAATCAGGCTTCCCCTGACATTAGCAATAATACAAGCACTATTAGTTGTTACCGGAGATGAAACTTATGCAATACCTCTAAACAACATAAGGGAGATTTCTACTATAGAATCCAGTGATATTAGAAGGGTACAGGGAAATGAGGTAGTATTATTTAGAAATGCAACATTACCTATTTTGAGATTATCTGAATTATTAGATGTACCAAACACTGATAAAAACAGGGAAGAATACACTATTGTTATTGTCAGAAGAGGGGATAAAGAGGCCGGCATTGTTGTGGATGAATTAATTGGCCAACAGGAAATTGTTATAAAATCTTTAGGCAAGTTACTATTGAATACAAAGGGGATTGCCGGGGCCACGATATTAGGGAATGGTTCTATTGCCTTAATAGTGGATACAAATTCATTTTTTTAGAAAAAGGGTGAGTTAAAATGGAAAATAATCTTGATAATATTGATAATATCAGAGGATCAAGTCAGTATGTAATTTTTAAATTAAATCAAGAGTACTATGGAATAGATATTAAATTTGTAGAAACAATAGAAAAAATTTCAGAAATTACACGACTTCCTAATGCATGCGAGTATATCAAGGGCGTATTTAATTTAAGGGGAGAAGTAATTCCTGTTGTAGATGCTAGGGTAAGGTTTGAGATGGAAGAGAAGGATTTAACTGATGAATCTAGAATTATTATATTAACAATAGATGAGATAATTTTCGGCCTTTCAGTAGATAGTTCTTCAGAGGTTTTGACAATTGAAAATGAAAATATTGATAGCACCAATAATCTAGCCAACTATTCTGAGGATGATTATATTAAGGGCATAGGGAAGGATGGGGAAAGGATGATCCTAATTCTGGATGCCTTTAAAATACTAAAAGAAGAAAGCTAAGGGACCTAAGGGGGTGGACGTACATTGCTTAGTGTTGAAGATTTAAACAATATGCATATAGACGTTTTAAGGGAAATTGGGAATATCGGGGCAGGGAATGCGGCTACGGCTTTAGCCACAATGGTAGGAAAAAAGATTGATATGGATATACCCGTAGTAAGAATATTAGACTATGGTGATGTAGCTAATATCTTGGGCGGTGAGGAAAATGTTGTGGCAGGTGTTTATTTCGATTTAAGTGGAGATGTTACAGGAAACATTTTGTTTTTACTAGACTTGCTATCATCCAAAATATTGACAGGGATGCTTATGGACAGGGAGGATTATTTAGGCGATTTGGATGAAATGGATCGATCTGCTTTGCAGGAAATTGGGAATATACTATCAGGGTCCTACATCACATCATTGTCGGCTTTAACGGGATTAGACTTAACTATTTCAGTTCCATCCCTATGCGTAGATATGGCTGGGGCCATATTAAGTGTTCCAGCTATACAGTTTGGCTATGTGAGCGATAAGGTCTTACTTATAGAAACAAGATTAAAAGATGGTAAAAATTTAGTGAAAGCAAACTTTTTCTTAGCGCCAAATGCGGAAACATTTAGTGTCTTATTAAATAGCCTAGGAGTGTATGAGTAAATGCAAAAGTTCATAAAAGTAGGAATGGCTGATTTGAAAATAGCGGAGTTCCCCAAGGTATTGACTACCCTGGGCCTGGGCTCTTGTGTTGGAATAGCACTTTATGATACAAGCATTAAACTAGCTGGGTTAGCACATATTATGTTGCCTAGCAGTAAACATATTAAAAATAATTTAAATAAGGCCAAGTTTGCAGATACAGCAATTAATTTGCTGCTTGAAAATATGATTAAGGCAGGAAGTAGAAAAAGTAGGATTAAGGCTAAAATAGCGGGTGGTTCACAAATGTTTTCATTTAGTGGTAGTAGTGATGTTATGAAAATCGGCTATAGAAATATACAGGCTACGAAACAAATATTAAAGGAATTAGACCTACCTCTTATAGCTGAAGACACTGGAGGTAATTATGGTAGAACCATAGAAGTTTACTCTGATACGGGCGGTTTATTAGTAAAGACAATAGGTCATGGGACCAAGGAAATTTAAGAATTATAGAGCCAGGAGGTCTTTTAATGGATCATCAGAACCTATGGCACAAATATAAAAACAATAATGATTTAGATGCAAAAAATAAATTAATAGAAAAATATATTGAGCTAGTGAAAATAATTGCTGGAAGACTATATTCAACATATGGGTCAAGCATTGAATATGATGATCTAGTTAGCTATGGAATATTTGGTCTATTGGATGCCATCGAGAAGTTTGATATAAATAAAAATGTTAAATTTGCAACCTATGCCCAAATAAGAATTAGGGGGGCAATTATTGATCAGCTGAGGGATTTGGATTGGGTACCCCGTTCAGTAAGACAAAAATCTAAGTTATTAGAGGAAACCTATAATAAATTGGAAAATGAATATGGCAGGAATGCGACAGACCTAGAGGTAGCAAAGGAATTAGGTATTTCACTGAAAGAATTAAATAAGTTACTACAGCAGACTAACAGCTTTAATATATTGTCATTAGAGGAGAAAATATACGATAGTAACATAATTAGCATA
Organism: uncultured Clostridiaceae bacterium; assembly: GCA_964390055.1. Lineage (GTDB taxonomy): Bacteria > Bacillota > Clostridia > Peptostreptococcales > Natronincolaceae > CAYMGQ01. The sequence goes on along the minus strand of CAYMGQ010000010.1, from coordinate 53,105 downwards.
AGAGATAAGCAAGATTTATTACCTGAAAGCATAATTTGTGATCAAGAATTATATGAGACATTGCAGAAAAATATTGAAAGTCTACCTGAAAGGGAAAGGATAGTTATATCGCTATATTATTATGATGAGGTAACATATAGAGAAATTGGTGAAATACTTGGAGTTTCGGAGTCTAGGATTTCACAGATACATTCAAAGGCTATTAGCAGACTAAAATCAAGATTGTCGGGATATTAACTAAAATGTAGGAAAGGGGGGGGAAAGGCAATGGCGAAAGATTTTGTGATAAGCGATGGTATTAGCTATGAGGAGGCCCTAAATAAGGGACTTGAAAAAATAGAATTATCTCCCGAGCAAGTCAATGTTAAAATTATAGAAGAGAAGAAAGCTGGTCTTTTTAGAAAAGGATATGTAAAACTTAAAATAATAAATAAAGAAGAAATTACTGAAAAAATAATTGATGAGATTGTTGATACACAGGATAAATATAACGCCCTAATTGATGAAGGGGACTTTTTTCAAATCAACTACCAACCGGCTGGAATATACCTTACAGTTACAAGGGCCAGCAATTTAGAATTTGATAAGAAAGTGGAATTAATAACAGACCATTTGGATAAAAAAGAGGTTGAAAACTATGAGTTAGATGCAATACATGAATGCCTAAGGGGTGATATTAATACCCCAATAATAATTGCACCCTATCAAGAGGAGATTTTAATTGAACCAGAAATAATTATTGAAACCTCAAGGGATAAAATGGAGGCGTATATTACCATAATAGAGGGTGAAAGGGGTGTAGCACCAACCTTAGAGATGATAGAGGAAAAATTAAGTGAAAAAGGAATTATATTTGGTGTGGATAAAGATAAAATTGACCAAATGCTTAAGAGTAAAACCTTCGGGATCAAACTACTTATAGCTAATGGTAAGAAAGCACAAAACGGAAGGGATGGTAAGGTTATACATCATTTCGATACACATAAAGATTTCAAACCCCAGTACCTAGAGGATGGATCTGTAGATTTTAAAAACTTAAATTTAATAAACAATGTAGAGAAGGGGCAATTATTAGCGGAAATTATTCCTCCCACTGAGGGTGTGGAAGGAAAGAATATTTTCGGCGAGAAAATTTCTGCATTAGATGGTAAAGAGGTTAAAATTAGTAGAGGTAAAAATATAATTAAAGATGATGAAGGCTTAAGGTTTTTATCTGAGGTCGACGGACAAGTTCTAATTAAGGATGGCAAATTGCACGTTAGTAAGATATATGAAATACCAGGTGATGTTGACAATTCTATAGGCAACATTGATTTCAATGGAAATGTTGTAGTAAGAGGAAACGTAAAATCAGGCTTTACAGTTAAGGCTAATGGAGATATTGAGGTTAATGGCGTGGTAGAGGCTGCTACCTTATTGGCTAAGGGAAATATAGTCTTAAATAGAGGGATACAGGGAAATAATAATGCTTATTTGCAATGTGATGGTGATTTAGTCTCAAGGTATATAGAAAATACTACTATAAAAAGTGGTGGTAGTGTTGAGGCAGGCTGTATACTGCACAGCAATATTACCGCTAAGAAAAATGTTGAGGTCAAGGGGAGACGGGGACTAATTGTAGGTGGTCTGGTAAGGGCAACAGAGGAAATAGTTGCCAATACAATTGGTTCACATATGGGAACTATAACTAATATAGAAGTAGGAATAGACCCCGATGAAAAACAAAGGCATGAAGAATTGAAGGTTGATATAAGTGAAATGTCAAAAAACATCAAAAATCTAGAAAAAACCATTCAATTATTAAATAGAATGGGTAAAAGTAGGGGTCTAGATGATAAAAAAAGAGATATTTTATCTAGATCAATTAAAACCTACGACATCCTAAAAGAAAAATACTCTAAACTTATGGACCAATCTAAATTAATTGAAAGTAAACTTCAAGACTCAAGAGGGGGTAAAATTCACGTTTCAGGGACAATATATCCAGGGGTAAAAATAACAATATTAAATGCTGTAAGGATTATTTATGATGAATTTAATAATAGTACACTGTTTAGAAAAGAGGGAGAAGTATCTATAGGTCCTTATGAAAAATAGCCAAACTTTAAATAGGTGGGTGATATTACATGGCTATTAAACCGATAGATTATAATTTAAGTTTCAACAAAACTGTATATGAATCAAAGGAAAAACAAAATGATTTCAATAGGCTAAGGGATAATAATGCCTATTTACAGAATCATTTAAATAGTGAAATAAACAGAAAAAAACAAAGAATCCAAAAATCTGAGGAAATGGAACATAAAAAAGTAAGGGCAGATGACAAAGAGGAAAGAGACAGAAAGCAAAAAGGATTTAATAATGATGCAGAGGAAAATCCTACTAGGAGAAATGAGAAAGGCGATATCAAAACCAATAAGACTAGGGGCAAGGCAATTAGGGGTGAAAAAGGTTATAAATTAGATGTATTTATTTAATATTTTTATATAAGAGGTGTATAATGAATTATAATATAAACCATATCAGTATAATGCTAGGAATCCTTGTGGTTATCGCATCAATAATAACAGTTCTATTTGATAGAAAAGATAAACTTACAACGACTGGGGATTATATAATGAAGTCCTTAAATCAAAACAAGGATGAAGAGGATGCTTTAAAAGAATTGATTGATGAAAAAAATACTGAAGTTATGTATGAGATAAATAAAATGAAGGAAAAACTTTTCCTCCTAACCAAGCAGATTGATATAAATGAGGACCCAATTATCAATGGCGGAAAAAAGACTTTAAATAATGGTGAAAATTTCAAACATATTATAAATTATAAGCAATTCGTAGATAAGAATCAAGACATAATGGATTTAATTAAGAGGGAGAAATCCCCAGAGGAAATTGCTAGGTTACTTGATAAGAGTGTTAGGGAAGTAGAAATGGTAATTAAGCTTATAAAATGAGGTGGAGTCATTGAAACGATTTTCAATCCGCAGTATATTTCTAGGTATTGGAATAGGAATGATAATAACCAGTATAGCTAATATCGTTTTTGTTAATAATGAAGTTATGGATATGGGACAAGAAAATCAGAATAATTTTATATCCACAGTTTATGAACAAGGTAAATTGGATCAGGATAAGTCAAAGGTGGACACTACTCCTAATACATTGGACGATGAAGAAGTGACTATGGATGAGGAGGATGAAGAAACACTTTTAGATAATGACTATTATGAAATTTATATAAATAAAGGTATGAATAGTGTCGAGATTGCAGCATTATTAGAAAGGGAAGGAATTATTACTGATAGCAAAGAATTTAATATCTTGGCTAATAAATTAGGAATAGCAAAGGTATTACAGTTTGGGTCAAAGAGGATTCCCTATGGAAGTACAATGGAAGAGGTATTAGATATACTAGTTACAAACAATTAAATGTTGTATAAAAATAAAAAAGTGAAAATAATGATTGATTAATTACCACTATTATGTTAGAATACAAAAGGTATTAATACACACATCTTATGATTTACTTAAGAGGTGCTTTTTTTTGAAGAGTCTTAGGTAAAGATGATTAAGATGGAGGAATAAAACTAAAGGAGGAAGATTAAATGTCAGTAATATCAATGAAACAATTATTGGAGGCTGGGGTACATTTTGGCCACCAGACCAGACGGTGGAATCCTAAAATGGCCGAATATATCTTTACGGAAAGAAATGGGATATATATAATTGACCTGCAAAAAACTGTGAAAAAAGTAGAGGAAGCATATGAGGTAGTAAAGAATGTGGTTGCCGACGGTAAAACTATTTTATTTGTGGGAACCAAAAAACAAGCTCAAGAGGCTATTGAAGAAGAAGCTAAGAGATGTGGCATGTATTATGTTAACCAGAGATGGCTGGGAGGCATGCTGACAAATTATGCAACTATAAGGAAAAGAATTAATCGTCTTCATGAGCTGGAAAAAATGCAAGAAGAAGGTATTTTTGAGGTTCTTCCCAAAAAGGAAGTAATGGGCTTAATAGCTGAAATGGAAAGACTAGAAAAGTTCTTGGGTGGAATAAAGGAAATGAAAGGAATGCCTAGTCTTATCTATGTAGTGGACCCCCGCAAAGAGAGAATAGCAGTGAGGGAGGCCAGAATTTTAGGTATACCGGTAATATCTATTGTAGATACTAACTGTGATCCTGATGAAGTTGATTATGTTATACCAGGAAATGATGACGCTATTAGGGCCGTAAAACTATTAACTGCTACAATTGCTGATGCAGTTTTGGAGGGCAAGCAAGGCTTCCAAGTGGAAGAATAATAACTATAGGAAGCTAGCGGGTAAGGTTGTGGGGGAGGGATATTCCCTTATGCCCTTACCCTTAATGATATTATAGGAGGCGATATAATATGAAGATTACTGCAAGTATGGTAAAGGAACTAAGGGAAAAAACAGGAGCTGGAATGTTAGATTGTAAAAATGCTTTAACAGATACACAAGGCAACATGGATGAAGCAGTTAAAGTTTTGAGAGAAAAAGGTCTTGCAGCTGTTGCAAAAAAATCAGGCCGTATTGCAGCTGAGGGATTAGTAGGGTCTTACATACATGGTGGAAGGATAGGGGTTTTGGTGGAAATTAACTCGGAAACAGATTTTGTGGCTAAAACCCAGGAATTTAAAGATTTTGTCAAAGATATTTCAATGCAAATAGCGGCATCTAATCCCCTCTATGTTAGAAGAGAGGATATACCGGAGGAAGAAATCCAAAAGGAAAAGGATATTTTAAGAAGTCAGGCACTAAATGAAGGTAAGCCAGAAAAAATTGTAGATAAAATGGTAGAGGGAAGAATAGAAAAATTCTATAAGGAAACCTGTCTATTAGACCAACCCTTTATTAGAGATCCTGATGTAACAGTGAATGACTTGCTAACGGAAAAAATTGCAAAGATTGGCGAAAACCTAAATATAAGAAGGTTTGTAAGATATGAAGTTGGGGAAGGCTTAGAAAGAAGATCTGAGGACTTTGCCGAGGAAGTTGCAAAACAAATGGATCAGTAGTGATATGAGAGAACACGATTGTGTTCTCTTTTAAAATATTTGCCCAATTTCATAGAAAATAAAGGATTTTTATTATAGCTGTAGAAATAATTAGATTGGAGGTTTAATTATGCAAAAACCCCTATATGAGAGAATATTACTAAAATTGAGTGGAGAAGCCTTAGCTGGTACAAAAGGTTTCGGGTTAGATACAGATACTGTTGATAAAATAGCCCATGAAATTAAAATTATCAGTCAAAAAGGTGTACAAGTAGCTATTGTTGTAGGAGGGGGAAATTTTTGGAGAGGCCGGAGCGGGGAAGGCATGGATAGAACTACTGCTGACTACATGGGAATGATGGCTACGGTTATTAATGCATTAGCCCTCCAGGATGCCCTTGAAAACATTGATATTGTTACTAGGGTACAAACTGCCATTGAGATGAGGCAAATAGCTGAGCCCTATATTAGAAGGAGAGCGGTAAGGCATTTGGAAAAAAATAGGGTGGTTATTTTTGCTGCCGGTACAGGTAACCCTTATTTTTCTACCGATACTACGGCAGCCCTGAGGGCAGCAGAAATAGAGGCAGATATAATACTATTAGCTAAAAAAGTGGACGCTGTATATGATAAGGATCCCAATACCCACGAAGATGCCGAAAAATTTGACAAGCTAACCTATCTTGATATATTAAAACTAGAATTAAAAGTTATGGATTCCACCGCAACATCACTCTGCATGGATAATAAGATACCAATAAAGGTATTTAGTTTGGATAGACCAGAAAATATAGTAAGAGCTATTTATGGTGAGAAAATTGGGACTTATATACATAGCGATATTTAATAAAGATTACTTGAAAGGGGAGAATCATATATGTATTTAGAGGAACATAAGCAACTTGAAAGAAAGATGGCCAGAACAATTAAGGCACTACAAGATGACTTAAATAGTGTAAGAGCGGGAAGGGCAAACCCAGCTATTTTAGATCGAATAGTTATCGACTATTATGGGGTAACCACACCAATCAAGCAAATTGCTTCAATAGCTGCGCCAGAACCAAGGCTAATTACAATACAACCCTATGACGTATCTGCATTAAATTTAATGGAAAAAGCTATACAGCAATCAGATTTAGGTATAAATCCATCCAACGATGGAAAGATAATTAGGCTAAATATACCTCAACTAACTGAAGAAAGAAGAAAAGAATTAGTAAGAATTGTAAGAAGAATGGCTGAGGATAGTAAGGTAGCCATAAGGAATGATAGAAGGGCTGCCAATGATGATTTTAAGAAGATAGAAAAAGATGGTGGCATGAGCGAGGATGATCTTAAAGTGGCTCAGGATAAGGTACAGGAAATCACTGATAAATTTATAGACGAGATAGATAAGTTAGTTAAGATTAAAGAAGGAGAAATTATGGAGGTATAACTCTTGGCTAAAACACCCGATATATTAGGCTATAAACTATCAAGGGCACTATCAGAACTAGATAGTCTATCCTATGATGTGCTAGTGAAAGAAACAGTAGCTAGTAAAAATGAAAAACAAGGGGATGCTAGAGTTCTAAGATTAAAAAAAATGGATAATAATAAAATAGAAATTATTATATCCTATTTTAATTGACTTTAGCCCCCTATTTGGGGGTTAAAAATATTAAGGTGGTTAAGGTTGAATGAAAAAAATGAATAAATCAAAATATAATAATGCGGTTGGACAGACACAGTATTTAAATATGAATAAACTTCCTAAACATGTAGGAATCATAATGGATGGAAATGGAAGATGGGCAAGGGAAAGAAACTTACCCAGGACTTTAGGGCATAGGGCTGGCGTTGAAGCACTCAGGGATGTAATTAAAACTTCATCTGATATAGGATTACAGGATTTGAGTTTATATGCCTTTTCTACGGAAAACTGGAAAAGACCCCAGGAAGAAATTTCGGCTCTAATGAAATTACTATTAGAGTTTTTAAAAAAAGAAATCAAAGATTTACATAAAAATAATATTAAAATTAACATATTAGGAGTTATTACTGAGTTTCCTATAGAGGTTCAGAATGCTATAAATGATGCAAAACAATTAACAGGGAAAAATACAGGTCTAAGAATTAATATAGCCTTAAATTATGGCGGTAGGGATGAAATTCTTAGGGCCGTAAAATATATATTAAATGATCTTGTTAAGGGTTTAGATATTAATGAGCTTAATGAGGAGTTAATTAAGGGGTATCTGGATACGAGGGATATATCAGACCCTGATTTAATAATACGAACCGGCGGTGAATATAGGCTAAGTAATTTTTTATTATGGCAATCAGCCTACGCTGAACTATACTTCTCTAAAAAATATTGGCCTGATTTTACAGGAACCCATTTAAAGGAAGCTATTGTCGAATATCAAAATAGATCTAGAAGATTTGGCGGAATATAGGAGGGTTTCTATGATAAAAAGAATAGCAACTGCAATTATTGGGATTCCTTTGTTAATTTTTATGCTTATAATGGGAGATATATATTTATTCCTGCCAATTTTAATAATTTCATTAATTGGCTTATATGAATTTTATAGTGCTCTAGAGGGTAAAGGGTACAAACCTTTTTTTTATTTAGGCTATATGTTTACTTTTACAATCTTGTCAGGTTTTTATTACAAAAGCACCTTACCCTATTTCCTTATTAATATTGTTCTACTAATTATGCTTCTTAGCTTTATACAACTTAAGAAGCATAAGTATAGTATAGTAGATTGCGCCTTAACCACATACGGCATATTATATATCCCACTATTATTGGGGCATATTATTTTAACTGCAGCTTTGCCAAAACGGGAGTGCGTGTGGTTGATATTTATTGTTGCATGGTCAACTGATACCTTTGCCTATTTTGGTGGTTTGATCTTTGGAAGCAAAAAACTATGCCCTAAAATAAGCCCTAAAAAGACAATTGCTGGTGCTATCTGGGGTGTCATAGGAAGTGTAGTTGCCTGTGGATTATTTGCAAGTATTTATTTCAATGATTACATAATCTTATTTATGAGTTTTGGCCTATTGAGTAGTATATTATCACAGCTTGGAGATTTAACGGCATCTCAGATTAAAAGACATGTAGAAATTAAGGATTTTGGCCACATATTCCCGGGGCATGGAGGAGTTTTAGATAGATTTGACAGTATTTTATTTACTGCGCCAGCGGTATATTATTTTTTTATTTTACTGATAAATTTATAGCTAAAAATTGCTATGAATTAAAAATACAATTATTACATCAGCAAAAATGTAAGGGGAGGACCAAGGAGGAAATATGAAAAAAATATGTATATTGGGTTCAACGGGTTCTATAGGTAAGCAGGCACTAGAGGTAGTTGAAGAGCACAGGGATCGATTTGAAATAGTTGGATTGGCTGCTATGACAAGTATAGATGAGTTGGAATCACAAATAATTAAATACCAACCAAAAATCGTTGCGGTTTTTAATAAGGAAAAAGGTGAGATATTAAAATCTAGGCTTGTATCAAATACAAAAATAGTAATGGGCATGGAGGGTTTATTAGATCTTGCAAGCCACAAAGATGCAGACCTTATATTAAATTCCGTAGTTGGAAGCATAGGTTTATTACCGACAGTTGCTGCTTTAGAGGCCGGGAAGGATGTAGCCTTGGCAAATAAAGAGACCCTAGTTGCCGGTGGGGACTTGGTTATGGGGATATGCAAGGAAAGAGATGTAAATATTATACCTATAGATAGTGAGCATTCTGCTATATTCCAATGTCTGCAAGGGGAGAAAAAAGAAGATATAAATAAGATTATTTTGACTGCATCAGGAGGGCCCTTTAGAAAATGGGACTATGATAAAATAGCGGCTGCTAGTTTTAAAGAGGCTTTAAAACATCCAAATTGGAATATGGGACAAAAAATTTCAATTGATTCTGCTAGCTTAATGAATAAGGGCTTAGAGGTTATAGAGGCAAAATGGTTGTTTGATATTGAAGCTGAAAATATTGAGGTTGTTGTTCATCCACAAAGCATTATCCATTCTATGGTGGAGTTTAGGGATAATTCAATTATTGCACAGTTGGGTGAACCCGATATGAAACTTCCTATCCAATATGGTCTATCCTATCCTAATAGGATTAAGGGAAATGTTACTAAATTAGATTTTATAAAACATAATAATTTAACCTTCGAAAAGCCGGATATTCGTAGGTTTCCATGCCTAGATCTAGCATACCAGGCTATTAAAATAGGAGGTACAATGCCCTGCGTATTAAACATTGCTAATGAAATATTGGTAGGCTATTATTTACAGGGTCGAATAAAATTTTATGATATATCAAAAAATATAGAAAAAATAATGTATAAACACGAGGCTTTTGAATATAACAATGTTGAGGAATTAATAAAGACTGAAAAATGGGTAAAGGATCAATTAACCCATGAATTAGATTAGGATGGTGTTAGGATGATAGTAGCAATTTTGGTATTTGGTCTGATAGTATTTTTTCATGAATTAGGGCATTTTAGTGTTGCTAAATTTGTTGGTATTAAGGTACATGAGTTTGCGATTGGAATGGGGCCTAGATTATTTAAATATACAAGGGGAGAAACAGACTATTCAATTAGGCTACTTCCTCTAGGTGGGTATGTAAAAATGGAGGGGGAGGATGAAGTTTCCGATGACAAAAGGAGTTTTAGTAAGAAATCTGTTGGAGAAAGAATTGCGGTTGTTTTCGCAGGAGCCTTTATGAATTTCGTCCTAGCTCTTATTTTGTTTACCATTGTTTTTTATAATTTGACGGGAATTCCTACTACAACAATAGATGAAATAATAGAGAATTCTCCTGCTGAATCTGTGGGAATTAGAGAAAATGACCAAATTATCGGAGTGAATGATATTGAAATAGAAGACTGGGATCAGTTACTTAATATTATAAATAATTCCGAGGGTGAGGAATTAAAATTAACTTTATTGAGAAATAATGCTAGCCTTGATAAGACGGTTATACCTCGGTTGAATGAAAGTGATAATAGGTACGTAATTGGTATTATTCCTCATACAAATAAATCCTTCCCAATGGCTTTACAAGGAGGATTTGTGCAGATAAAAACGATTATAGTTGAAATGTTTTCTTTTTTTAAGGGTCTAATAACTAAACAAAGTAATGGAGCTGAAATAGTTGGGCCAGTGGGTATCATTAGCTTATTTGGTGAGGCTAGTAGCCATGGAATATATAATGTTATATTATTGGCTGGCCTAATTAGTGTAAATTTAGGCTTTATTAATCTGCTACCTATTCCTGCCTTAGATGGCAGTAGAATCTTATTCTTACTATTTGAGCTAATAAAAGGTAGTCCAGTGAACCCAGAAAGGGAAGCCTTTATACACATGGTTGGATTGGCACTTCTGATGTTAATGATGATTATTGTAACATATAAAGACATTCTAGCATTTTTTTAAAGGATGTGTTAAATAAGGTGATTAATAATGAAAAAAATACTAAAGTAGTATCTTGTGGAAATATATATATAGGCGGGACACATGATATATCTATACAATCCATGACAACTACAGATACAAGAGATGTAGAGGCAACTGTTAAGCAAATAAATGCCTTGGTAGAGAATGGTTGTGACATTGTAAGATTAGCTGTACCGGATTTAAATGCAGCTAAATCTTTATCTGCTATCAAGGAAAGAACTACCATACCAATTATTGCTGATATACATTTTGACTACCGTCTTGCTCTAGAGGCAATTAAAAGGGGTGTTGATGGTCTTAGATTAAATCCAGGTAATATAGGTGATAAGAATAGGGTAAAAACAATAGTAAAAATGGCTAAGGAAAAAAATCTTAAAATACGGGTGGGTGTTAATGCTGGTTCCCTTGAAAAAAGACTTTTAGATAAGTATGGGAGACCTACGTCTGATGCCATGGTGGAAAGTGCATTATCTCATATTGCTATATTGGAGGAGTTGGAATTTTATAATACAGTTATATCATTAAAGGCTAGTGATATACAATTGACTGTAGATGCCTATAAAAAGATTGCCGATAAGGTGGATTATCCCCTCCACTTGGGAATAACTGAAGCGGGGACAATTTGGGGGGGAACAATAAAATCAGCTATAGGAATTGGAGCACTTTTACTTGAGGGTATTGGTGATACTATCAGGGTTTCTTTAACGGGTGATCCTGTTGAAGAGGTTAGGGTGGGTAAAGAAATACTTAGGTCCCTTGGACTTATAAAAGACGAAATTACCTTAATTTCTTGCCCGACTTGCGGTAGATGTCAAATTGATCTGATGCACTTGGCTAACAGGATTGAAAAGGAAATAAAAAACATTAAAAAACCCTTAAAGGTTGCAATAATGGGTTGTGCAGTAAATGGACCCGGGGAAGCAAAGGATGCAGATATAGGAATTGCTGGCGGAGTTGGGTCCGCGCTTCTCTTTAAAAAGGGGCAAATTGTTAAAAGGGTGGCCGAAGCTGATATTATAGAAATACTGTTGGAGGAAATTAAAAATATGTGATAAAAGGGTGCAGTTTTATGGAAGTTTCTGTGATTGTACCAGCTTATAATGAGGAGACTAGAATTGCCAGGGTATTAGACCCCTTAACAGAATCCCCGTTTGTTTCGGAAATTATAGTGGTAGATGATGGATCAAGAGATAATTTATCAAAAATAGTTGACAACTACCATAGAGTTAATCTAATAAGGCTTCCTAACAACATTGGTAAGGCCGGGGCTGTAAGGGAAGGATTAGGTCATTGTAGGGGGAGACTTATACTTTTGTTAGATGCTGACTTAGTTGGGCTAACACCAAGACATATAAGGAATCTATTATCACCTTTATATCGTAAAGATATAGAAATGACGATAGGTGTTTTTCAGTCTGGGAGATTAATAACCGATTTGGCCCAGAGAATTGCCCCTAATTTAACAGGCCAAAGGGCATTCAGAAGGACCTTAGTGGATGATATTAAAGGATTAGATATGAAAGGTTTCAATATGGAGATGGCTATTTCAGATTATATGAAAAGGAATAAGATAAAATATGAAATAGTTAACCTAGACAATATAACTCATATAATGAAGGAGGAAAAATGGGGTCTCCGGCAGGGATTATCACATAGGATAATGATGTATAAAGACATACTAAAATATTGGATAAATTAAAAACTTAAAAAGCACTATATGTTTTTGTTTAATTAGAACAGGGGGAGCTAAATGGGAGCTTTGGCAGATAAACTGAGTTTATCTAAATTTGCAGAAAACTTGGATCTTGTAACTAGTTCTAATTTTAATAATGTTTATGTGGATCGGGTGAGACTGCTCAAAAATGAAAATCAATTAGTGATGGATTTAAATTCCAAGACAATTATAAATCAAGGCGAATTAATAGACTTTGTTGAAAATTTCAAGGGGAGATTTAAAAAAATATCGGATATTGAAATGAACATATACTATAATTTGGATTATACAAATACCAATGATTTAATTAGTTTAAATTGGGACAATATACTATTTATTATTAGAAACAGGGCACCATCTATAACATCAATAGAGGACAATATAGAGTGGAGATATAAGAATAACACGTTAAACATTATGATAGATGAGCCTATTCTGATGAAAAAGGTCCAGGAAAAAAAGGTAGAGAAAAAGATAACAAAATATTTCAAGCAATATTTTAATATAAATTTAAAATGTAAACTTGTAGCTAAAGCCGATGATACATTTAATTTGCAGGACTATGAGCAAGAGAAGTCAAAGGCGGAGAGTCACTTGATGAGAGAAATTATGAAAGGATTTTCCCAACAAGGTAAAGATGGGGGCAATAATAAGCACCATGCAAATCAAACTCCTACCATATTGTATGGAAGAAGGATAAAGGAAGAGCCCATTCCATTATATGAAAATATTAGTGAATTTGAACATATGGTGATAGAAGGGGAAGTTTTTTCTTTAAATAAAAGAGAACTGAGGAATGGAAGCAAACTAATAATATTGCAAATAACTGATTATACTAATTCTGCCACAGTCAAGATTTTCCAGAGAAAAAGAAATTCCACTCAGGAAATATCTTTAGGAGATAGGTTAAGGGTGAGAGGTAAGGTTACATTTGATAAGTTTCTAAAAGAAAGTGTTATAATAGCTTCTGATATATTATATATACCAAAAGAGGAAAAAGGGGATTTGTCATCTAAAAAAAGAATAGAATTACATTTACATACACAAATGTCATCAATGGATGGTGTATCTAAAACATCTGACCTTATTGAGAAGGCAGCTGATTGGGGACATGAAGCCATCGCTATAACAGATCATGGTGTTGTCCAGGCCTATCCTGAAGCCATGCTGGCAAGTAAAAAACACGATATTAAGGTAATTTATGGTCTGGAGGGATATTTAGTAGATGATGTTGAAAAAATAGTTGAAGCAGGGGATGATACTTATTCATTTAATGATGAATATGTCGTTGTGGATATTGAAACAACGGGACTATCAAATTTATATGATAGGATTACAGAAATAGGAGCTGTCAGGGTTAAAAATCAACAAATTGTTGATAGCTTTTCAACTCTAGTTAATCCCGGGATAGATATACCCACTAAAATAACAGAATTAACAGGAATTTCAAATAATATGGTAAGGAATGCTCCCAGAATTGAGGAGGTATTGCCAAAATTCTTTGAGTTTGTTGCTAATGCCTGCCTAGTTGCTCATAATGCAGATTTTGATCTTGGATTTTTAAGGGAAAATGCCAAGAAGATTAATTATAAAATTACAAATAGGGTAGTGGATACCTTAAAATTGTCAAGAATACTACTAAAAAAACTAAGAAGGCATAGATTAAACGTTATTGCTAGGGAATTGAATATTAGCCTAGAAAACCACCACAGGGCAATGGATGATGCCAGAGCTACAGCAAAGATTTTTTTAAAATTTATTGAGCTAATGAGCAAACAAGGAATTAATACATTACAAGACATTAACTTATTACTTACTAGCAAGGTTGATTTTAAAAAACTTAATTCTTATCATGTTATACTTCTGGCAAAGAACAAAAAAGGGTTGCAAAACCTATATAATATTGTCTCTCAGTCACATATTAATTTTTTTTACAAAAATCCACGTATACCTAGAAGCCTATTAAATAAATACAGGGAAGGTATTCTTATTGGATCAGCCTGCCAGGCAGGCGAATTATACCAGGCCATACTGAGTAACTTACCTGATGATTACATTGAGAACATTGCTAAATATTATGATTATCTTGAAATACAACCCCTAGAAAACAATGAATTTTTGATTGATAAGGGACTATTAAGGGGATATGAGGACTTAAAAAATATAAATATTAAAATCGTTAAAATTGGAGATAAATTAAATATACCAGTTGTTGCTACGGGAGATGTTCACTTCTTAAACAAGCATGATGAATATTATAGAAGGATTCTAATGGCTGGACAGGGTTATAGTGATGCTGATAATCAAGCACCCCTATACTTGAAAACAACGGAGGAAATGTTACAGGAATTTGCTTACTTAGGAGAAAACAGGGCCCATGAAGTTGTGGTAGACAATACCCAGCTTATAAATAATAGAATCCAAAGGCTTGTCCCTATTCCAGATGGCACCTTCCCACCCCAGATAGAGGGGGCAGAAGAGGAATTTAAGAGATTATGTTATAGTAATGCTGAGAAAATATATGGCAAAGCCCTGCCTACCATTGTAAAGGAAAGACTAGATAAGGAAGTAAGCTCCATTGTAGGTAATGGTTATGCAGTAATGTATATTATAGCCCATAAACTTGTGGATAAATCACTGAAGGATGGATACCTAGTTGGATCACGTGGATCTGTGGGATCTTCATTCGCTGCTACCATGAGTGATATTACAGAGGTAAATCCTTTACCACCCCATTATATATGTGGAGATTGCAAATATTCTGAGTTTATAACAGATGGTCGGTATGGTTCAGGCATTGATTTGCCGGATAAAAATTGTCCTAAATGCGGTATGCAGCTTACTAAGGAGGGGCATGATATACCCTTTGAAGTATTCCTTGGTTTTGAAGGTAACAAAGAGCCAGATATTGATTTAAATTTTGCCAGCGAATATCAGGCCGAAGCCCATAAGTATACAGAAGAACTCTTTGGAGAGGGAAAGGTATTTCGGGCTGGTACTATTGGGACTATAGCGGATAAGACTGCATATGGTTTTGTTAAGAAGTATATGGAGGCAAAGGATATAGATTGTAGTTCAGCCGAAATCAATAGATTAACATTAGGATGTGCTGGAGTAAGAAGAACCTCGGGACAGCATCCTGGGGGTGTAATTATTGTTCCGGAAGATAGGGATATTCATGAATTTACCCCGATACAATATCCAGCAAATGATGGCAGTTCTGGAGTTATTACCACACATTTTGATTATCATTCTATAGAAGGTAGATTATTAAAACTTGATATATTAGGCCATGATGTACCTAGTATTATAAAAATGTTAGAGGATATAACAGGTTTTAAGGCTACAAATATACCCATGGATGATGAAACAACCATGAGTATATTCACTTCAACGAAGGCCCTAAAAATAAATTGCAAGAAGTTTAAATGTAAGGTTGGAACATTGGGGATACCTGAATTTGGAACTCGATTTGTGCGACAAATGCTACTTGATACTAATCCTAAAACATTTGCTGAATTAGTAAGGATAAGTGGCCTATCACATGGAACAGGGGTTTGGATTAATAATGCCCAGAGACTAGTAAGGGACAATACTGCTGAATTAAAGGACGTTATCTCCACAAGAGATGACATAATGAATTATCTTATTTTAAAGGGCCTACCTTCCAAAACCTCCTTTGAGATTATGGAAAATGTCAGAAGGGGCAAGGGCTTAAAAAAGGATGAGGAAGAGTTGATGAGATACAATAATGTTCCAGATTGGTATATCAATTCCTGTAAAAAAATCGAATATATGTTTCCTAAAGCCCATGCAGTAGCCTATGTTATGATGTCCTTTAGAATAGCCTACTACAAACTCTATTACCCAATAGCATTTTATGCTGCATATTTTACCATGAAGGCAGAGGATTTTGATATCGATATTGTTGCAAAGGGTAAGGAAAAGGTAATTGAAAAGATAGATGAATTAGAAGGTAAGGGAAATGACACAACAGCTAAAGAAAGAAATCTATTGACCGTACTAGAGGTAGTTTGGGAAATGTATGCTAGGGGGATTAACATATTAGCTGTAGATTTGTATAAATCTCATCCAGATAAGTTTATAATAAAAAATAATAATCTGCTACCACCATTAAAATCTTTACAAGGTATGGGGCAAAATGCGGCAGCTAGTATTGAAAGAGAGAGGAAAAAGGGAGAGTTCCTGTCTATCGAAGATTTGCAAAATAGAACAAAAATAACAAAGACAGTAATAGAAACTTTGTTGAAACACGGATGTATTGAGGGGCTACCTTCTACAAATCAACTATCATTCTTTTAACCTTGCACATGTAGATACTTTATGTTATACTCGAATTAACAATATAGGAAAGTATTCGGAAGAGTGGGAGTGCCCCCACTCTTTCCTATTATTTATGATATTTTAATTAAAGAACCAAACAGATAAAAAACAGAATAATAACGGAAATTACTACAAAAAATACAAATTGAATTAAAATATCAGTGGATAAAGATTAGGAGGTCAAATGATGGGGAAAACTACAATAAGAGGAATTGTTGAGGAGCTGGTAAATCCTATTTTATTAAAGGAAAATTTTGAACTCGTTGATATTGAATACACCAAGGAAGGCCCTCATAGGTATTTAAGGGTTTTTCTTGATAAGGTCGGTGGAATTACTTTAGATGACTGTCAAAAAGTAAGTGAAATTTTAAGCGATAAATTGGATGAAATTGATCCCATTAAAGAGAATTACTTTCTAGAAGTTTCATCCCCGGGTCTTGATAGGCCTCTAAAAAATGATAGAGACTTGAAAAGGCACATAGGGGAGTTAGTAGAAGTCAGATTATATCAAGCCATAGATAAGCAAAAGGATTTTGAGGGAGAGTTAATAGAATTTGATAAGGATACTATTGTTTTAAAAGGCGAAGGGGACGACAAGGTAAAATTACCAAGAAAAAAGGTTGCAATTGTCAGACTCGCCATTAAATTTTAGGGGGTATATAAGAAAAATGAATGTTGAGTTCGTAGAGGCTCTTGAACAAATACAAAAAGATAAAAACATTCCTAAGGATGTTCTAATTGAAGCAATTGAGGCAGCTCTTATTTCTAGCTATAGAAGGAATTTTGGTTCTAGACAAAATGTACGAGTAGAGGTAAATAGGGATACTGGCACTGTGAATGTATATTCTCAAAAAAAGGTTGTAGAAGATGTAGAGGATGAACTATTAGAAATAAGCATAGATGAAGCAAAGGATATTGATAAAAAATATGAATTAGATGATATTGTTGAGAAAAGAGTAACACCAAGAAACTTTGGGAGAATTGCAGCCCAAACGGCAAAGCAGGTTGTTGTGCAGAGAATAAGGGAAGCTGAACGTGGTGTGGTCTATGAAGAATATGTAAATAGAGAATCTGATATTATCACAGGAACCGTATCCAGATTTGCTAGAGGGGCAGTATTTATTAATTTGGGAAAAACTGAAGCAATCTTAGGTCCATCGGAGCAAATGGCTAATGATGAATATAAACACGGTGATAGGATCAAATGTTACATAGTAGAGGTAAAGAATACCCCTAAGGGACCACAGATATTGGTCTCAAGAACACATCCGGGGTTGATAAAAAGATTATTCGAGTTGGAGGTTCCAGAAATACACGATGGGGTAGTAGAAATTATGGGGATATCCCGTGAGGCCGGATCTAGGACAAAAATTGCCGTTGATTCTAGGGATGAAAATGTAGATCCTGTAGGGGCGTGTGTTGGCCCTAAAGGAGCACGGGTTCAATCAATTGTTGATGAACTCAAGGGCGAAAAAATAGATATAATTAAATTTAGTGAAAGTCCTGAGGAGTTTATATCAAGCTCCCTAAGTCCTGCAAAGGTAATTTCAACTGAGGTAAATGTCGAGGATAAAACAGCTGAGGTTATTGTGCCCGATTATCAGCTATCTTTGGCTATAGGCAAGGAAGGACAAAATGCAAGGTTAGCAGCTAAACTAACCGGCTGGAAAATTGATATAAAAAGTGAAAGTCAGGTTGAACTGGATAGTTAGAGGTGATAATTATGAGGAAAAGAAAGATTCCTATTAGAAAATGTATTGGCTGTGGTGAATCCAAAGAAAAAAAAGAGTTAATTCGTATAACCCATAATAAATCAGGTGAAATAAAACTAGATTTAACAGGAAAAGCTCACGGTAGGGGGGCATATATCTGTAGAAAAAAAACATGTATTGAGCAAACGAGCAAAACTAAAGCATTGAACCGTGCCTTTAGAACAGAGGTACCACAGGCCATTTACGATGATTTAATTAAGGAGATTGGTGATGGTGGAAGCGAAAGTTAAAAATCTTCTAGGATTAGCTATGAGAGCGGGCAAGGTTGTTTCGGGCGAAGAAAATTGTAATATAAGCATAAAAAAAGATTCCCACCTAATAATAGTGGCCAGGGATGCTTCTGCCAACACAACTAAAAAATTTATCAATAGATGTAAGTTTTTTAATGTGCCATTAAGACTTGCTGCTACCAAAAGAGAGCTTGGTATGGCAATTGGTAGGGGGGATAGGGCGGTTGTTTCTATAGCCGACAAAGGATTTGCAAAGGAACTCATAAGATATATTGATTGTAATTGACTAGAAGATTAAAAGCGGGGGTGATTTATTTGGCAAGGGTAAGAGTTTATAAATTAGCAAAGGAAATAGGGATTAGCAGTAAGGAATTAATAGCAAAACTAAAAGAGTTGTCTATAGAAGTTGGCAACCATATGAGCACCTTAGAAAGAGAGGAAGCTGATTTTTTACTAGAACTATATAAAAGTGATGAAGAGGAAAAAAAGGATATTCTGCAAGTAGAAAATGGGGAAAATATTGATAAAAAGGATAAAAAAGATATTAATGAAGAAGGACTAGATGAAGCAATGAAAACAACAGAGCATGAGGATGTTGACAAAAGAAAGAAGAAAAATTCAATAGAAAAGCAAGGTGAGCCGGTGATAACTATAGACGAAATGATAACTGTTAAGGATTTTTCAGAAAAAATAAATAAGACGGCAAATGAGGTTATTGCTAGTTTAATTAAAAAAGGTATTATGGCCTCTATAAATCAACAGATTGATTTTGAAACAGCGGAGGCTATGGCAAAGGAACTAGGATTTGAAGTAAAAAAGATCACTAGTACTCCTGAAGAGGAGGAGGATATAATAATAGTATCGGACGATGAGGAGGATTTGGAGCCTAGGCCACCTGTGGTAACCGTAATGGGGCATGTGGACCATGGCAAAACTTCTCTACTGGATGCTATAAGGGAAACTCATGTTACCACACAAGAAGCTGGGGGGATTACCCAACATATAGGGGCATCGGAAGTAGTAATTGATGGGAAAAAAATTGTTTTTCTAGACACACCTGGTCACGAGGCGTTTACAACCATGAGGGCTAGAGGGGCCAAGGTTACGGATATAGCAGTTTTAGTTGTTGCAGCTGATGATGGCGTTATGCAGCAAACTATAGAGGCAATTAATCATGCAAAGGCCGCAGAGGTGCCTATTATTGTTGCAATAAATAAAATAGATAAGCCCAGTGCAAACCCAGACAAGGTTAAACAAGAATTAGCAGACTTTGGTATATTAATTGAGGAGTGGGGTGGGGATGTTATTAGTATTCCTGTATCAGCCCACAATAAGACAAATATAGATACATTATTAGAAATGATTTTGTTGGTTTCAGAAATGGAGGAATTAAAAGCCAACCCCAACAGGAAAGCTATAGGTATAGTTGTTGAGGCTGAATTAGATAGAGGGAGGGGGCCCGTTGCTACAGTTCTCGTCCAAAATGGGACCTTAAGGGTAGGAGATTCTGTCGTTATTGGAACTACCTATGGTAGGATTAGGGCTATGATAAATGATAAGGGGAAACGTGTGCAAAGAGCATTACCAGCAACTGCGGTTGAAATCACAGGTTTTTCGGGAGTTCCAGAAGCAGGAGATCAAATGGTAGCAGTGGAGGATGATAGGACTGCTAAGCTTATAGCTAGTAGACGGATAGATAAGATTAAAGAAGAACAAATGAAAAAAGCCCAAAGAATATCCTTGGATGCCTTATATAGTCAGGTGCAAGAAGGTAGCATAAAGGAGCTTAATATTATAATAAAGGCTGATGTCCAGGGTTCCGTGGAGGCTATGAGACAATCTATTGAAAAGTTGTCCTCTGATCAGGTAACAATAAAAGTAATACATGGCGGTGTGGGAGCTATAACAGAATCAGATATTATGTTAGCATCGGCTTCTAATGCTATTATAATAGGATTTAATGTCAGGCCTACCTCTAGTGCAGTGTCTGTAGCTAAGGAAGAGCTTGTAGATATTAGAACTTATAGAGTAATATATAAGGCCTTAGAGGATATTGAGGCTGCAATAAAAGGCATGTTGGATCCTGAATATAAAGAGGTGGAGTTGGGCAAGGCAGAGGTCAGGGCAACATTTAGAGTGCCTAATATTGGAATTATTGCTGGCTGTTACGTTACAGAGGGAAGGATTACCAGAAATGGTAAGGTAAGGCTAGTCAGAGATGGTATTGTTATCCATGAAGGAAATATCGGTTCCCTTAGGAGATTTAAGGATGATGTTAGAGAGGTCGCAGCGGGATATGAATGTGGAATAGGTATAGACAACTTTAATGACGTCAAAGAAGGAGATATTTTTGAAGTTTACCATATGGAGGAAATAAAAGTTTAACTATAGAAAGGATGAGATATGATTTGGCTTATCCTAGAGTAAATCGCTTAAATGAAGAGATGAAAAAATGTATCAGTCAAATTATAAGAGAGGATTTAAGGAACCCAGATATATCATTATTAACAAGTGTTTTGATGGTAGATGTAACAAGGGATTTAAGGTATGCTACTGTCCATATTAGTGTTCTTGGTAATGAAAAAGAAAAGGAGAATACTATAAAGGCATTAGAAAAATCTGCTGGATATGTAAGATGGCAAGTTGGGAAAAAAATTAAGATTCGTTACAATCCAGAACTTATTTTTAAATTAGATGAGTCAATAGAAAAAGGAATAGATATGTATAATAAAATATCTAAAATAACAGAAAAAGAAGAGGGTAAGCATCCAAAGGAAAAGGATGAGGATAAATGAATAGCTCCGAAAGCAAACTATTTTCCCAATTAAAAAAAGAGGATACAATAGCCATAATATCTCACATTAACCCAGATGGAGATAGTATAGGGTCGGTTTTAGCCCTTGGTATGGGTTTGAGAAATAAATCTAAGAATGTATATATGTATATTAACGATGATATACCCCAGAAATACAAATTTTTACAAGGAATTCAGAATCTTATTCTTTATGATGAGGCCAATTGTCCAAGGATTGATTATTGTTTTGTATTGGATTGTGGTGATATTGCTAGGCTGGGTTATAGCAGGGCTATACTGAATAATTCTAGCACGATTATTAATATTGATCATCATGTTACCAACACTAGATTTGCTGATATTAATATTCTCGATCAACGTGCTTCATCAACTAGCGAAATAATTTTCAACCTCTTAGAAAAGTCTAAGATTCCAATTAACAAGAATATAGCACAGGCCCTGTATACTGGTATTGCAACAGATACAGGCAACTTTGTATATGATAATACAAGTTCAAAAACCCATAAGATAGTATCAAAATTGTTAGACTATGGGGTGGATTTAAATTTAATTAGCTACAATTTATATCAAAATAAAGATTTAAATCTTGTTAGATATACGGGATATATATTGCAAAATTTGAAGTTATATTATAATGGAAAACTTGCTATTATTTTAGCATTTGAAAAGGATTTAAAGGAATATAGGATACATGATGGTGATGTTGATGGGATAATAAATTATGCTAGAAATATACAAGGAGTTAAAGTGGCAATACTTATAAAAGAAATAGAGGATGACAAGTTAAAGATTAGTTTTCGGTCAAAGGATAATATAGATGTAAGCAAATTGGCCAAGGAATTTGAAGGTGGGGGGCATGCTAAGGCTTCAGGGGCAACTATAAGGGGAAATATAAGAGAGACAAGTGATAAAATTATTTCTAAGGTGGGATCAAGATTTGGCTGGAGATAAACTCAAATGAATGGTATTTTAAATATTTTAAAGCCACCAGGAATGACCTCCCATGATGTTGTAGCGGCAGTAAGAAAAAAACTAGGGATAAGAAGAGTAGGACATACAGGAACACTAGATCCTGATGCTGCTGGAGTATTACCAATTTGCATAGGAAAGGCCACCAGGGTATCACAATACCTGCAGGAAAGCAATAAAGGTTATCGAGTCGAGATGATCCTAGGGATTACCACTAATACCCAAGATATTAGCGGGGATATAATCCAATGGGGAAAGCTAATGAGCAAAAGATCTGATATAGAGGATGCCTTGCTGAGTTTTATCGGAGAATATAAGCAAATACCTCCTATGTACTCGGCTATAAAAGTCAAGGGTAAAAGGCTTTATGAGTTAGCAAGAAAAGGAATAGAAGTTGAGAGAAAAGCAAGGAAAGTAAAAATAGAATCTATTAACATAATTGATATTAGGAATGAAATAGTCTTTTTTGATGTTATATGTTCTAAGGGGACATATATTAGAACTTTATGCCATGATGTAGGGGAGTTGCTGGGGTGTGGGGGAACTATGTCATTTTTAATGAGAACTTTTACAGGTGGCTTCCATATTTCTAATGCAATTACCCTAGAGGAGTTTTATAGTATAGATAATATTGCAAATATAAAAAATCACCTTAAGCCAATAGACTATCCACTAGAGCACCTAGCAAGAATAGATATTAATACAAAACATAAAAAGGCAGCTTTGAATGGGAACATAGTACCTTTAGAGGATTTGGCTTACTCCAAATTTTTAGGTACAGAAACAAGAATATATATGGCTAATAGATTTATAGGTGTGGGAACTATAAATATGGATGATACTGACAATTTATATATAAAATTTTCTAAGCATTTTGCATAAAGGAGAGTACTTATGAAAGTAATAAAGGAATATAGCAAAATTGATTCCGACTATGGTCATGCAATTGCCCTGGGGAACTTTGATGGCATACATATAGGCCATCAAGAACTAATTAAAACATTAGTAAAAAAAAGTAATTCAAAAAAATTACGATCTTGCATATATACTTTTGAAAACCATACCAAATTAATTGCAAAAGATAGTCAACCCATTAAATACATAATGGATCAGGAGATGAAACATAAAATCTTTGGTAATTATGGAATAGATATTTTATATCTAGATAGGTTTGACAGAAAGCTAATGGAAAAGGGCCCTAGGGAATTTGTAGAGGATATTCTAATTAGGGTGTTTAATTGTAAGGAAATTGTGGTAGGTTTTGATTACAGGTTTGGATATGGGGCAGCGGGGGATATTGCCCTGCTAAAAGAATTAGGGAAGGAATTAGGCTTTGCTGTTAATGTGGTAGAGGCTGTCAAAGTTAACAATAAAAAGGTGAGTAGTTCCTTAATAAGAAAATATCTACTAGAGGGTAAAATAGAAAAAGCCAATAATTTATTAGGCAGATGCTTTTCCTTGCAGGGCAAAGTTATATCAGGAAATGCTAGGGGGAGGAAACTTGGATATCCAACTGCCAACTTAGGGCTAAATCAGATACAACTGCTCCCAAAATCCGGCGTCTATATTACAAGGGTAATTATTAATGACAAGGCCTATATGGGATGTACTTCCATTGGCAAAAAACCAACCTTTGGCATATATGAAACATCCGTAGAAACCTTTATATTAGATTATAGTATGAATCTTTATAATAAGTGGATTGAAATTCATTTTATTAAAAAATTAAGGGATGAAATAAAATTTGAATCCGCACAAGGGCTAATCCAGCAGATTCAACAAGATGTTCAGAAAACAAAACATTATTTACAAACAAAGGTAAATATGCTAGAATAGATAATGTTAAACAACCTATTCTCGGTAACTTGACTCACCAACATTTACTTGGAATTAGGGGTTATAAAATAAGGAGGTGAATTTTGCATGGGAAGGGAAAATAAGCAATCTATTATAAAAGAATTTAAGATCCATGACACTGATACTGGGTCACCTGAGGTACAAATAGCTTTGCTAACAGAAAGAATCAATCATTTAAATGAGCATTTAAAAACCCACAAAAAGGACCATCATTCAAGACGTGGGCTTTTGAAAATGGTTGGTAAGAGGAGAAACTTGCTCAACTATATAAAAAATAAAGATATAAGTAGATATAGGCAACTTATAGAAAAACTAGGGTTAAGAAAATAGTATAGAGCGGGGGACACCCGCTTTATTACTTAATATAATATAAGTATATTCTTAAGATGAAAGGAGGATGAGAAGTTAAATGGTAGAAGTTTTTAAAACAAAAATAGCGGGGAAAACGCTAGAGGTTGAGATTGGGAAAATGGCCCAACTTTCCAATGGTTCGTGTTTACTCAGGCATGGGGGAACAACGGTTTTGGTAAATGCCTGTGCTTCAAAGGAACCTAGGGAAGACATAGACTTTTTCCCATTAAGCGTTGATTACGAAGAAAGGCTATATGCAGCTGGTAAAATCCCAGGAGGCTTTATTAAAAGAGAGGGGAGACCCTCGGAACAAGCTATCTTAACGGCCAGATTAATTGATAGACCTATTAGGCCACTATTTCCTGATAATTATAAGAATGAGGTGCAGGTAATAGCCACGGTACTATCTGTTGATCCAGATTATGCACCAGATATTGTTGCAATGATAGGTTCATCTATTGCCCTATCAATTTCTGATATCCCATTTTATGGGCCAATTGGTTCAGTAAGGGTTGGTATGACTGATGATAAATTTATTATCAATCCCAATAGTGAGGAAAGCGAGCTAAGCAATTTAGATCTTATCCTATCTGGTACCAAGGATGCTGTCATGATGATAGAGGCAGGGGCAAATGAATTAGACGAAAAGCAGATATTGGATGCAATCGAAGTTGGACATGCCGAAATTAAAAATATAGTATCCTTCATAGAGCAAATATCAGAAAAAATAGGCAAAGAAAAGCAAGAGCCTGTAGAGGAACTTCCTAATAAAACTATAGTAGATGAGATAAAACAATATGCAACAGATAAGATCGTTGATGCCATAAAGATTATTGATAAATCAGAGAGAAACGATGCAATAGACAAAATTAAAGAGGAAACGACAAATAAATATGGTGAAAAATATGAGGAAGAGCTAAAAACTATTAATAATGTTCTAGAGGAGATTATTAGGCAAGAATTTAGAAAAATGATAGTGATAGATAAAAGACGACCAGATAATAGGCAGCCAGATGAGATTAGACCTATTTCCAGCGAGGTTGGTCTACTAGAGAGGGCTCATGGTTCTGCTTTGTTTACTAGGGGGCAAACCCAAGTGTTAAATGTTGCAACTCTTGGGGCATTAGGGGAGGTTCAAATTCTAGACGGTCTGGAGGAAGAAGAGTCCAAAAGATATATGCATCATTATAATTTTCCACCTTATAGCACTGGGGAGATAAGATTTTTAAGGGGACCAGGAAGGCGGGAAATTGGACATGGTGCTTTAGCCGAAAGAGCTCTTGAACTAATGATACCATCAAAGGATGATTTCCCCTATACTATTCGCTTGGTTTCTGAGGTTTTAAGCTCTAATGGGTCTTCATCTATGGCAAGTGTTTGTGGTAGTACACTATCCCTATTAGATGCTGGGGTTCCGATTAAGGATATGGTAGCTGGTATTGCAATGGGGTTAGTAAAAGAAAATGATGAGATTGTCATTTTATCTGATATTTTGGGCATGGAAGACTTCTTGGGAGATATGGATTTTAAGGTAGCTGGAACAGAAAAGGGTATAACTGCTATCCAAATGGATATTAAAATTCACGGGATTGATAAAAATATTATGGAAGAGGCCATGGAACAAGCTAAAGTTGGTAGGCTTCACATTCTTAAAAAAATGAAGGAAGCAATTAGTGAGCCACGTCCCGAACTGTCCCCTTATGCACCTAGAATTTTCACCATGAAAATTGACCCAGATAAAATCAGAGATGTAATTGGAGCAGGTGGAAAAACTATAAACAAAATCATAGATGAAACAGGTGTAAAAATAGATATAGAAAATGATGGAACTATATATATAGCTGCTGAAAATAAGGAGTGGGGAGAAAAGGCTATTGAAACAATAGAAACTATAATTAAGGAGCCGGAAATAGGCGAGATATATAAGGCAAGAATTGTTAAGATTACTAACTTTGGGGCTTTTGCCGAGATTTTACCAGGCAAAGAGGGGCTAATACATATATCTAATATAGCCCATGAAAGAATTAACAAGGTAGAGGATGTTTTGGCTGTAGATGAGGAAATTGATGTTAAAGTAATAGAAATAGACTCTCAAGGCAAAATCGGATTATCTCGCAAGGCCTTGTTAGAAAAACCAAAATACAAGGGAAAGAAAACAGAAGATAAAAAAAGAAGAAGATAATAAAAAAGGCATAAACCTGTAGGGAGGTTTATGTTTTTTTAATTGCATTACCTCCAAAAATATTGATAATTATAGAATAAGTTTGCTTTTTACGAATAGTATATTATCAAATTATTTTATGGAGGAGATAAGAATATGTTAATAATTATTAATAAAAGAAATGTAAAAAGAATTCTAATCTTTTTTATAATACTAACAATTGCCATTGGTTTATTTTCAGCCTTTAACAGGAAAAGTTTGGAGGAGGTAGCAAGCTATAGTGGTCAGATTAAACCAATTAGGCAAGGGAGTTCAGAATGTGAATTTATTGCCTTTACATGTAATGTGGATTGGGGAAATGAAGTCATAGAAGATATGTTGAGAATTTTAAGAGAAAAGGATGTAAAGATAACCTTCTTTGTCACTGGAAGGTGGGTTAAAAACTTTCCTGAAATTTTTAAACTAATTGTGAATGAAGGCCATGAAATTGGAAGTCATGGATATCAGCATCTGGACTATAGTAGCTTATCCTTTGCTGAAAATAAGAAACAGATACAAGAGGCCGAGTTAGAAATAATGAAATATACAGGCATAGAGCCTACATTATTTGCCCCACCCTCTGGTTCTTTTAATGAACATACCTTAGAGGCAGCTCACAAGTTGGGTTACAAAACTATACTTTGGAGCATTGACACTATTGATTGGAGGCAGGGTAGTACCAGTGATCTTATTAAAAAAAGAGTTTTGGAAAAAGCAAACCATAGGGGTGAAATTGTATTAATGCATCCGATGCCCGAAACCATACATGCACTAGCAGAATTGATACAGGAACTTAATGACATGGGTATTAATGTAGGTGGTGTGGGAGATCTAATATTTGATTAACAAATTAGGATAAAGAATGGTATGTACAATAGTTATCAAAGATTATAAATAAACACTGCTACCATACCTATCATATACTACCTTATCATATTTGATATATGCTTATAAGAATATAGCCCTACTTTATGCAATATATTCTATTATAGGTAAATTCAAAACTATTGTGAGGTGAATTAGATGAAATTTAGTTCATTAGGTGGAAAAGAAATAGTAAATTTATGGGATGGAAGTAGGTTGGGTGTAGTATCTGATACAGATTTATTAATAAATGAGGAGACAGGAAAAATTATAGCCTTATTAATACCCTACGACAAAGGGTTGTTTCGCTTACTTTCAAATACATCTTTCCTTGAGATACCATGGAAGGCTATTAAAAAAATAGGAAATGATATTATTATAATTGAATTAAAAGATAGTGGAATAAAAAAACATACATTGTAGTATAATTCGTCTGTGTAAAAATCATATTAAATCAGAATAGTTGACCCTTAAAGGGTAAAGATAATAGAGATAATATAAGAATAAAATAAGGCAGAGGTGAAATATGAATTATAAAAATCAATTTCATGGAAAGCAGGATAGCAAGGAAAAATCAAATGAGGAAAAAAATACCCAAAATGCTCAGAAGATGAATATATATAACTTAGGTACACCCAACCTTCCTAAGGCTGATAGTAAAATTCATACTATAACAATAATAGGGCATATAGAAGGTCATTCGGTGGCCCCACCTCAAAATAAGGCAACAAAGTATGAACATATTATTCCACAATTGGTGGCAGTAGAACAAAGTGAAAAAGTTGAGGGAATGCTAGTTATACTCAATACAGTAGGGGGAGATGTTGAAGCTGGATTAGCAATATCAGAGTTAATCAACAGCCTATCTAAACCAAAGGTTACCTTAGTACTGGGGGGTAGCCATAGCATAGGGGTACCCTTAGCAACTTCGGGTGACTACTCTTTTATTGCACCAACGGCTACAATGACCATACATCCTATTAGAATGACCGGCCTAGTTATTGGAGTACCACAAACTTTCAAGTATTTTTCTAAAATGCAGGACAGAATAATTGATTTTATTGTAAGGACATCGGGAACATCTAGGGATCAAATATTCGATCTAATGAATTCAACAGATGAATTGGCTAATGATGTAGGGAGTATTTTGATAGGTGAGGAAGCGGTGAAGCATGGCTTAATAGATGAGGTTGGGGGATTAAATAAGGCCATGGACAAACTATATGAACTTATTTCTATTGCAAAGGAAAAATAACTTTGCCAGTTTGTGAAAATCTATATTTTATTGTAATATTAATCTTAGCTATAATTTATATTTAATTTATATGAATATGATATAATTATCTTAGGAGGCATGTAATATATCAAAGAGGTGAGAGGTTTGAAAAAAAGGGGGAAAAAAAGCAGGCGAGATTCCCGGAGTTTTCTTAGGGGTCTTAATAATGAAATATATGGGATTTTCACTATTTCATTAGGTCTTATAGTATTGACGGCATTACAAACCAATGGGGCAGGTAGGGTAGGAGATGGCTTAAAAACTTTGTTAATGGGCCTTTTCGCTGACAATGCCCTAATATTACCTTATATTATGGTATTATGCGGAATATTAATTTTTATAGATAAGCCTTTTTGGAAGAAACCTGAGGGATTATTATTTTTCTTTTTTGCTTTTACATGTATTTTGTTAATACGATCATTGTTAAATGAAGTTTTTATACAAGAAGTAACCATACCGGATGCCAAACTATCAGCAAAATCCTTGTTTTCCCAAGCTAGCAATAATGGGGGCGTTGGCCTAGTGGGTGGTTATTTGACTTATTTTTTAATTAAATTATTTGGACAAGCAGGTAGCTATATAATTGTAATCACATCATTCCTAATATCATTGATGATTTACACGGAGATTTCCTTACTTAAATTTGCTAGTTGTATAAAGGCAGGTATGGGGAACTTTGTTAGTTTTATCAAAAGAAACTTATTACGAGTGCCAATAGGATTAAAACAGGGGAAAAAAAAGAGTATAGGTAAAAACGATGTTCAAGAAAATTTACATAAGAAGGAATTGGAAACAAAAGAGGATATAGTTGGTGAAAAAATTAAAGTTTTGGATTATACATCCTCTGATTACAAGATGGATAAAACTAATGGACATGACTCTGAGGTAGAAGTGAATACTAGTCAACCCTTAATTGCAGGAATGGACAATTATCAAAGCACAAATCAGGTAGAGTATGATTTTCCCGATATTGATTTGCTAAATCAAATAGACTATTTGCCTAATAAAGAGGATAAAAAGAAAATATTATCTAAGGCAAAAATTTTAGAAAAAACCCTAAAAAATTTTGGTGTCAATGCAAAAGTCTTACAAGTAAGTAGGGGACCTACAATTACTAGATATGAATTGCAGCCCCAGGCTGGTGTAAAGGTTAGTAAAATTGTGAACTTGAGCGATGATATTGCCTTAAATTTGGCTGCACCAGCTATAAGAATTGAGGCCCCAATACCAGGAAAGGCAGCTATTGGTGTGGAAATCCCAAATGATGATATCTCATTAGTAAGCTTAAAGGAAATTATAGATAGTGAACAATATAGAAAGTCTACATATAGCATACCCTTTACCTTGGGCAAGGACATTAGTGGTAACCCTGTTATTGCTGATATTACCAGAATGCCACATCTACTGATAGCTGGAGCAACAGGTTCAGGTAAAAGTGTTTGTATTAACTCGCTAATAATAGGACTATTATATAAATTGAGACCGGAATATGTAAGATTAATTTTGATAGATCCCAAGGTTGTTGAGTTAAATAATTATAATGGGATTCCTCATTTACTTGTGCCGGTAATTACCGATGCCAAACAAGCAACCAGTGCATTAAACTGGGCAATACAGGAGATGAATAAACGTTATAAAATCTTTGGCGAAACTGGTGTAAGGGATATAGACAGTTATAATAAAAAATTTGTTGATAGGAGAATACCCTATTTGATAATAGTAATAGATGAACTTGCTGACTTAATGCTAGTTGCCCCAAACGAGGTGGAGGACTCTATATGTAGATTGGCCCAAATGGCTAGGGCAGCGGGTATTCATTTGATAATTGCTACCCAAAGGCCTTCTGTAGATGTTATAACTGGTGTTATCAAGGCAAATATTCCTTCAAGGATTGCATTTTCTGTTGCCTCACAGACTGACTCAAGAACTATACTGGATATGGGAGGAGCCGAAAAATTATTAGGTAAAGGGGATATGTTATTCTATCCTATGGGTGCTAATAAACCCCAAAGATTACAGGGCGCCTTTGTTTCGGAGGGGGAGATTAAAAAAGTCGTGAATTTTATTAAAGAGCAGGTTGATGTTTCAAATTATGAAGAGGGTGTTGTAGATAAGATTAATAGCAATACAATAGCCTCTGAAACTGCACCAGAGGATGAATATTTTGAGGATGCCTTAAAAATTGTTGTGGAAGACCAGCAAGCCTCAATATCAATGCTACAAAGGCGATTGCGGATAGGCTATAATAGGGCTGCAAGACTGATAGATGAAATGGAGGAAAGGGGAATAGTGGGGCCTTATGAGGGCAGTAAACCCAGGCAAGTCCTAGTTGATAAGGAGGAGGTATTGCAGGAGGGTTCTAACTAGAGAGCCCTACCGGCCTAAAGTTACCATTTCACAACTAATTATGATAATATTAATAAGACAATTACAAATTAGCAAATCGTTTTGCCAATGAAAGTGGGGACTAAAACTATGAGTTTATATATTTATATGGAATCTCTTGGTTGTTCTAAGAACCAAATTGATGCTGAAATTATGTTAGGCTTACTAAATAATGATGGTTATATATTAGTCTCTGATAGACTTGATGCTGATGTGATTATCATTAATACATGTGGTTTTATAGAATCTGCAAAACAGGAATCTATAGATATTATATTGGAAATGGCAGAGTTAAAAAAAGATAAATTAAGATTATTAATAGTTACTGGATGCCTGGCGGAGAGGTATGAAAAGGAATTGGCAATTGAAATACCAGAGATAGATGCGATGGTGGGAACTGGTAACTACCACGAAATAATAGATATAATTAATAAGTCTATGACAGGGAAAAAAATTATAAGGACAGGTAATATAAATAAAAATTATGATGAGGATTTGCCAAGATTTTATAAGGAAAATTCGCACACTAACTATATTAAAATTTCCGATGGTTGTAGCAACCTATGCACCTACTGTATAATACCTAAATTAAGAGGCAGATATAGAAGTAGAAGGATGGAAAAAATTGTTGAGGAGGCTAAGATCCTAGCAGGAAGTGGAACAAAGGAAATTATCCTAATCGCCCAAGATACCACCAGATATGGGATTGATATTTATGGTAAATATATGTTGGCTGATTTACTTGACCAATTAAATAAGATTGATGGAATACGATGGATAAGATTATTATATTGTTACCCGGAGGCTATTACCGATGATCTAATAGAGGCTATTAATAGATTGGATAAAGTATGTAAATATATAGATATGCCAATCCAGCATTGTAGTGATATAATCCTAAAAAGAATGAATAGGCGAACTAATAAAGATAAATTATATAACTTAATAAAAAAACTACGAAATAGGATACCAGATATTGTGATAAGAACTACCTTGATAGTAGGTTTCCCTGGTGAAACAGAGGAAAATTTTCTGGAATTGAAAAAATTTGTGCAGGATGTGCAATTCGATAAATTAGGAGTATTTACTTACTCCCAGGAAGAAAATACTCCAGCAGCTAAAATGCCAGATCAAATAGGGGAACAAATAAAGATTCTAAGACAAAAGCTGCTAATGGAGACGCAAAAACATATATCTTTGGTTAAAAACAGGCAGAAAATTGGCAAAAACTTAAAAGTCATGGTAGAGGAAAGGCTAACAGAATGTGGTGAATATATAGGTAGGACTAGCGGTGATAGTCCGGAGATTGATGGGCTAGTATATATAAGATCAAAGACGCCTCTACGTATTGGTGAGTTTGTTACTGTAAAAATAAAGGATGCATTAGAGTATGATTTGATAGGGGAGAAGGAAAATGAATCTGGCAAATAAATTAACTATACTAAGAATATTTCTTATACCGGTATTTATGATTTTTCTTTTAAACAAGATTCCATATGGGGCACAAATAGCAGCAATAATATTTATAATAGCAGCCTTAACTGATGCCTTGGATGGATATGTGGCCAGAAAAAGAAATCAAATTACCACATTGGGTAAATTTATGGATCCTTTGGCCGATAAGCTATTGGTCTCGGCTGCATTAATCTCTCTGGTGCAGATGGGGAAATTGTCAGCTTTGGTTGTGGTTATAATTATTGCCAGAGAGTTTACTATAAGTATACTGAGGGCGGTGGCAGCAGCAGAGGGAGTGGTAATTGCAGCTAGCTGGTGGGGGAAAGCCAAAACTATTACACAGATAATAGCAATTATAGTTATTCTAATAGATAACTTTCCTTTTAGATATATTAATTTTCCCTTTGATACTATTATGATATGGGTAGCCGTAATTTTCACCCTTATATCTGGTGTTGATTATATAAGAATTAATAAAGAAGTTCTAAAACAGTAAATTGATTTGACGGTTAAATAAATTTGGGTTATAATTAACACAGAACATTTGTTCGAAATCGAAGGAAAGGTAGGTGGGCCAGGGTAAGGCCTGGATAACCATGGAAAAAAAGAAGGCTTTGGAGATGGCAATAAATCAAATAGAAAAACAATTTGGAAAGGGTTCAATTATGACTCTTGGCGAAGAGGCAAAAATGAACATTGAATGTATTTCTACCGGTTCAATAGATTTGGATATAGCTTTAGGAGTAGGCGGTGTTCCTAGGGGAAGGATTGTGGAGGTTTATGGACCAGAATCTTCTGGCAAAACAACAGTTGCATTACATATTGTGGCAGAAGCACAAAGAGATGATGGAATAGCTGCTTTTATCGACGCCGAACATGCTCTAGATCCATCTTATGCAAAAAGATTAGGTGTGGATACAGATAACCTTATTGTTTCTCAACCTGACACTGGGGAACAGGCATTGGAAATAGCTGAGGCCCTAGTCAGAAGTGGTGCTGTGGATGTGGTCGTAGTGGACTCTGTAGCTGCCCTAGTACCCAAGGCAGAGATTGAGGGGGAAATGGGGGATGCCCATGTTGGTTTACAGGCTAGGCTTATGTCCCAAGCCCTAAGAAAATTAGCTGGGGCAGTAAATAAGTCCAATACTACAGCTATTTTTATCAACCAGCTAAGAGAAAAGGTAGGGGTTATATTTGGGAATCCTGAAGTAACTCCTGGAGGGAGGGCACTCAAATTTTATTCCACTGTTAGGCTAGAAGTTAGAAGGGCAGAGGTCATTAAGCAAGGCAATGAAATGTTAGGGAATAGAACAAGGGTAAGAGTTGTCAAGAATAAAGTAGCTCCCCCCTTTAGACAGGCTGAATTTGACCTAATGTATGGAGAAGGGATATCAAAATTTGGTGATGTCCTAGATGTAGCTGCAGATTTAGAAATTGTAAAAAAAGCAGGGGCTTGGTATAGCTATGGCGACCATAGGTTGGGACAAGGAAGAGAAAATGCAAAACAATTTTTCAAAGAAAATCCTGATATTTATGAGGAGATAGAGACTAAAATTAGAAAACACTACAAGTTACCCTTAAGGGATAAAAAAGAGGAAAAAAAGCAGGAAAAAGCTAAGACAAAATAAAGCAACAATATTGTTTGGAACAAAACTTTTAATAATAAAGTTTTGTTTTTTCTTTTTAAAAAAACAGGAGTGCAAGTAATAATTCCAACATATTTTTTTATACTAGGTGAAATTATTTTACCACTATTAGCTGGAAAATAGGCATATATAGACAGCTTGACACTTAATAAAAAAAGATATACAATTAAATCAAATCATTGCCTTAAAAGAATAATAGAAATTTCTCATGATTAAAAGTTTTTTAAATTATTGAAATTAAGAAGAAATATGAAGCAAAACTTAATAAAGGAGGTGTCCATATATTAAAATTAGTTTAATTATACCTATAATTTCAGTTGTTGCAATAATAGGATGCCTTATCGGCTATTTTATTCGTAAAAATATTGCGGAGGGAAAGTTAGGTACAGCTGAAGAACTAGCAAAAAGAATGATTGAGGATGCAGAGAAAAATGCTGAGACATCAAAAAAGGAAATTTTGTTAGAAGCTAAGGAGGAAGTACACAGACTACGTAATGAATTTGAACGAGAAAGTAGGGAAAGGCGCAACGAACTGCAAAGAACTGAAAGAAGATTAATACAAAAAGAAGAAACTTTAGATAAAAAGTCAGACACATTAGAACATAAAGATGAAAGAGTAAATAGAAAATTAAGGGAGCTGGAAAACCAGCAACAAGAGATTCAATTACTGTATGAAAAAGAACTTCTTAAACTTGAGGAATTATCAGGGCTTACTTCTGAGCAAGCCCGAGAACTCTTGCTAAGTGATATTGAAAAAGAAATTAAACATGAAGCTGCAATGATGATTAGGGATATTGAAATGAAGGCTAGGGATGATGCTGATAAAAAGGCTAAGGAAATTATTGCCTATGCCATTCAAAAATGTGCAGCAGACCATGTAGCAGAAACTACTGTTACAGTGGTACAATTGCCCAATGATGAGATGAAGGGGCGAATTATTGGACGAGAGGGTCGAAATATTAGAACCCTTGAAACTTTAACTGGCATAGACTTGATTATCGATGATACTCCTGAGGCTGTAATACTATCTGGATTTGATGCTATCAGACGCGAAGTTGCTAGGATAGCTTTAGAGAAATTAATAGTAGATGGTAGAATACACCCTGCAAGGATAGAAGAGATGGTTGAAAAAGCCAAGAGAGAAGTGGATGAAACTATAAAAGAAGAGGGAGAACAGGCGACCTTTGATACTGGTGTCCATGGTCTTCATCCTGAATTGATTAAATTATTAGGAAGGTTGAAATACAGAACAAGTTATGGTCAAAATGTATTAAAACATTCCATTGAAGTATCTTATTTAGCTGGAATCATGGCTGCAGAACTTGGATCAGACATAAAATTAGCAAAAAGAGCAGGGCTACTTCATGATATTGGAAAATCAGTGGACCATGAAATAGAGGGAACTCATGTTGATATAGGGATGGATTTGCTAAGAAAATATAAAGAATCCAAGGAAGTTATCCATGCCATGTCAACCCACCATGGGGATTATGAACCTGAAACAATAGAGGCGGTTCTTATAACTGCTGCCGATGCAATATCTGCGGCTAGGCCAGGAGCTAGACGAGAGACATTAGAATCATATATAAGACGTCTAGAGAAGTTGGAAGAAATAGCAAATGCATACAATGGTGTAGAAAAATCATTTGCTATTCAAGCGGGAAGAGAAATTAGAATTATGGTCAAGCCGGAACAATATAATGATGAAGAAATTGTTGTATTAGCAAGAGATATAACCAAATGTATAGAGGATGAACTGGAATATCCTGGACAAATAAAGGTTCATATTATACGAGAAACTAGAGCAATTGAATATGCTAAATAAAAAACTGCTTAAAAGCAGTTTTTTATTATAAATTGAAGATAATAAATAAACTTTTATAAATTTTTATAATTTTGCAGGTATTCTAAAAAATAAGTAGAATAATATAAGATATGATACAATCAATTATTTGTAGGAAAGTACATTATATCAAGGGGGGCTTCTTAAAAAATGGAAATATTAAAAGTATCAGCAAAATCAAAACCAAATTCTGTTGCTGGAGCGTTAGCAGGAGTTTTAAGAGAACGTGGGACCGCTGAAATACAGGCAATTGGGGCTGGAGCACTAAATCAAGCAGTAAAGGCAGTAGCTATTGCTAGAGGATTTGTGGCTCCTAGTGGGCTTGATTTAATATGTATACCTGCATTTACTGATATTGAGATAGACGGCGAGGAAAGAACCGCCATTAAGCTAATTGTAGAACCTAGATAAACACATGTACATATAAAAAGCTTACTAAATTTTTAGTAAGCTTTTTTTACTATGAAAAATAATTGCTTATATGTACTAATAATCATATTATATTATACATATAGTATATTTTAATATACTATAATATATCTGAAAATTTAACTACAAGGAGAAAACATATGAGATATATAGATATGCATACACATACCACCATGTCTGATGGTTTACTAACGCCGTCTGAACTAATTGATTATGCAGTAGAAAAGAAACTTAGTGGCATTGCAATAACAGACCATGATACTGTAGATGGTATAGAGGAGGCTATGATATATAGCGGTCAAATAGACAATTTTATTGTTCTTGCAGGCATAGAGTTAAGTACTGAATTATTAGGTGAAGAGGTCCATATTTTAGGATATGGTATAGATTATAAAGATAAGGAGCTATTAAAACTACTTGAAGAAATACAATCGCATAGAAAAAAACGTATAAAAGAAATTGTAGTTAAATTACAAAGTTTGGGGCTGGCAATCACACATGAGCAAGTAATTGAATGTGCGGGGCCAGGTACAATAGGAAGGCCTCATCTTGCTAAAACTTTGTTGGCAAATAATTACGTTGAAACAATAGAGGAGGCTTTTAATAAATATTTGGCTAAGGGTGCCCCTGCCTATGTTCCTAGATATAAGCTACACCCTAAAGAGGCTATCAGGTTAATTAAAAACGTAAGGGGATTATCCGTATTGGCTCATCCTGGCCTTATAAAAAGTCAGAAAATAATCAGGAAGGTGTTGGAAATGAACATAGACGGAATTGAAGTCCATCATCCTGATCACACCTGGGAGGAACGTTGTAGATTTGAAGACATAGCTCGTGAAAATCGACTATTTATCACAGCAGGGTCAGATTTTCATGGTCCTAAGGTTGGAGCTGAACGGCATGGTGACTTAGCTAGCGAGAAGATATCAGAAGATTATATTAAATCCCTATTAGGGAAATGTGAAGGAGTGGTAGACCATCGTGGTTAAAAAGGCTAGGAGAAATCGGCAATTTCCCTCCAAGGTTAGTACAACACAGATTGCTAGATTGTATATACTGCATTTACTTACCTTTAAGGATTATTATGGGAATGAATTGATTGATGAAATAGGGCTTAGGATGGATAATAAATGGATACCCAGCCCTGGAATGGTGTATCCTCTGCTAAGAGACTTGGAAGCTAATAATTATGTTAGGGGATGGTGGGCGGAACCTGATAAAAGATCCATAAGGCATTATCGTATAACGGATGCTGGACTTGAATATTATAATAATATCAAAAGACTATATGAATCAGACCTTTTGGATTCCCTTAATATAATTAAAAATACCTTAGATGATATATATCGAAAATAATTTATAATATAATCACTAGGAAGAAGGACAAAAGTTTGGTAAAATTGTCTGTAAGTAATAAATAATTGAATTGGGAGGGGGAAATCAATGAATATTAAATTATCAAAAAAGAATATGAGTATTTCACCATCGGTAACATTAGCCATAGATGC
The DNA here is from genome assembly GCA_964390055.1 of uncultured Clostridiaceae bacterium. Lineage (GTDB taxonomy): Bacteria > Bacillota > Clostridia > Peptostreptococcales > Natronincolaceae > CAYMGQ01. The sequence goes on along the minus strand of CAYMGQ010000010.1, from coordinate 14,943 downwards.
AAAAACCAAGAAAATGAGAGCCGAGGGTATAGATGTTATAAGTTTTGGTGTTGGTGAACCTGATTTTCAAACACCAGATAATATTAGGGAAGTGGCTATAGAATTAATAGAAAATGGATCTATAGGATATACAGCAGCATCAGGATTACCTGAATTGAAAAAAACCATCTGTAATAAACTAAAGCGGGACAATGGTTTAAACTATGAACCTGAAAGTATTATAGTATCTAATGGTGCAAAACATTCATTATTTAATGCCCTACAAGCTATTTGTAATCCAGGGGATGAAGTTATTATACCTGTGCCATATTGGGTAAGTTATCCGGAGTTGGTTAAAATGGCTGATGCAATACCAGTGTACATAGAGTGTAGCGAAAAAAACCAATTTAAGTTACAAAAAGAGGAACTAATGTCTTTAATTACATCTAAAACTAAGGCTATTATATTAAATAGCCCATCTAATCCAACCGGCTCCGTATATACAAGAGAGGAGTTAGAAGAGTTAGCTAACATAGCAATTAAAAATGATATTATAATAATTTCTGATGAGATATACGAAAAACTTGTCTATGAGGATGCAAGCCATATTAGTATAGCAAGTTTAAATAAAGACATAAAGGAAAGAACAATTGTAATCAATGGGGTATCTAAGGGCTATGCAATGACTGGATGGCGTATTGGCTATGCTGCTGCAAATAGGGAAATAGCAAAAATTATGGGCAATTTCCAAAGTCATAGCACCTCAAATCCCAACACAATAGCCCAATATGCAAGTGTGGAGGCTTTGGATGGAAGTCAAGTCCCCGTAATTAAAATGAAAAAGGCATTTGACAAAAGAAGAAAATATATGGTTACAAGAATAAATAATATCGCGGGATTATCTTGTATTATACCAAAGGGTGCATTTTATGTAATGATGAATATTACTGGATTAATTGGAAAAGAAATAGGTGGTAAAGTTCTGAAAAATTCCATGGATCTAGCAGAAGTTATATTGGAAAAGGCCAAGGTAGCAGTAGTACCTGGATTAGCTTTTGGTACAGATGAGTTTGTCCGATTATCCTATGCTACAAGTCTATCAAACATTGAAAAGGGTTTTGACCGAATAGAAGATTTATTAAATAAATAGATACACAATTAAATACCTAATTATTATATAATAAAACTAATTGTATTTTAGTTAACTTACGATTAGTTTTATTAATAATATTAGGAGTTTTATATTTCAATAAGGAAGTGAATGTATGCGGTTACAAAAATTTTTGGCATCTTCTGGGGTTGCTTCAAGGCGAAAAAGTGAGAAGTTAATCAGAGAGGGTATAGTTAGGGTAAATGGAAAAACAATAACTCAAATGGGTTTTAAGGTAAACCCCAAAAAAGATTCTGTCTTTGTTAAGGATAAGGAGATTAAATTAACAAAGGAGCATATATATATATTGCTTAATAAACCGACGGGTTATGTTACAACAGTCTCAGATCAGTTTAATCGTAGGACTGTTATGGATTTGGTTGACTTACCATATAGAATTTTTCCTGTTGGAAGATTAGATTATGACACGTCGGGATTATTAATTTTAACAAATGATGGGGAGTTAACTTATAAATTAACTCATCCCAAATTTGAGATAAGTAAAACATATATAGCAAAAATTAAAGGTTTAATAAATAGGGATAATATTAAAAGATTTAAGCAGGGTATAAAAATAGATAATTATATAACATCGCCAGCAGAGATAAAAGTTTTAGAAAAGGATAAGGGTAACAATATTGTTGAAATAACTATTAGGGAGGGGAGAAATAGACAAATAAGGAAAATGTGTAAGGCTCTAGGACATCCTGTTATAAGCTTAAAACGTATAGCCATGGGTCAAATCGTCTTAGATCAGGTTGCAACAGGCAAATGGAGGTACCTAACAAAAGAAGAGTTAGGCTATTTAAAAAATATTAAGTAATGGGAGAAAAAAATGATTACTATTAGAAAAATTTCCAATCATGAATTAACTACAATAAAATCCTTTTATGGAGAATTATTGGAAACAATTGAAATTCAAAGGGGAGACTTTATTGTTGCCTTTGATGATAAATTCCCTTTGGGATTTGCACAAATTATTCTATATGAAAACATAACCGAAATTTTAACCCTTTATGTAAATGTGGATGAGAGGGGGCAGGGTTTGGGTGATGGTATTTTAAGATCTGCTCTAAACTATGCTATAAATCATGGACAAACATGGGCATTTTACCAGAAAGATGACAAACTCAGTGACTTTTTAATCAAAGAGGGTTTTAGGGTATTGAGTGACAAGAAGCAACTAGATCAAATTGACCAGTATATAGACTTTGGTGGTACAAAGATACAATATTGCAATATAATGGAGTTCTTCCAGCAAGATTGTGGAATTCTAAAGAGGGATGAAGATGAAAAAGATAGGAATTAATCGAGCAACAAATATTATACATATGTTCTTAAGGAATAAAATTTCAGAAGGGGATGTAGTTATTGATGCCACATTAGGAAACGGCTATGATACCTTATTCTTACTGAAACAAATAGGAGATAGGGGTAGCCTATATGCTTTTGACATTCAAGAGAAAGCTATTGAGGCTACTAAACAATTATTAATTAATGAGAACATATCACTGGCATCTAATAACATCAACTTAATACTAGATGGGCATGAACATATGGGAAAATATATACAAGTTCCTGTAGATGTAGTTATGTTTAACCTAGGATACTTACCAGGTAGTAATAAAAAGATTATTACTAAGGCAGAAACCACCCTAAGGGCCCTTGAAACTTCATTAAGATTGCTTAAAAGTGGAGGGATTGCTACCCTGATTATTTACTGCGGCCACAAAGGTGGGCTAGAAGAGAAAAAAGAAATATTAAATTATGTGAAAAAATTAGAAGTTTCGGAATATACTGTACTTTATTGTGATTATATAAATCATCAAAGCAATCCACCCAAAATGTTAATAATAGAAAGAAAATAATGTTTGATTTAGGGGGTTATAATAATGGAAAATCGAGTTAAAATAACTGACACAGCATTAAGAGATGCACATCAATCACTACTTGCTACTAGAATGAAGACTGAAGATATGTTGCCAATTGCGGAAAAAATTGATGAGGTAGGCTACCACTCAATAGAAATGTGGGGAGGTGCAACTTTTGATTCCTGTTTACGATTTTTAAATGAGGATCCATGGGATAGGTTAAGAAGCATAAGGAAAGTTGTTAAAAAGACAAAACTTCAAATGTTATTAAGGGGTCAGAATATTTTAGGCTATAAGCATTATGCAGATGACGTTGTGGAGGAATTTGTAAAAAGAGCAATATATAATGGGATTGATATTATAAGAATTTTTGATGCCTTAAATGATCTTAGAAATTTAGAAACTGCCTTAAAAATTACTAATCAAGAGGGAGCACATGCCCAGTGTGCTATATCATATACTACTAGCCCAGTACATGACATAAATTATTATTTGGAAAAGGCAAGGAACATGGAGCAAATGGGTGCTCATTCTATATGTATAAAAGATATGTCAGGGATACTCACTCCCTATGTCGCCTTTGATTTGATAACAAAAATGAAAAAAATTATAAAAATACCAATTCAGGTTCATACGCACTATAGTAGTGGTATTGCCTCCATGACCTATTTAAAGGCAATTGAAGCTGGGGCAGATGTTGTTGATACAGCTATATCCCCATTAGCCCTAGGCACTTCCCAACCAGCCACAGAACCCCTAGTAGCAGCATTAAAGGGCACCTCCTATGATACAGGAATTGATTTAGAAATACTTAATGAAATAGCAGACTATTTTAGACCTTTAAGAGATAAATACTTGGAAGAAGGATTAATCGACCCTAAAGTCTTAGGTGTGGATGCAAATACTCTGATATACCAGGTACCTGGAGGTATGATATCAAATTTAATCTCACAACTCAAACAACAAAATAAGATGGATAAATTTCAGGAGGTATTGGCAGAAGTACCCAAGGTGAGAGAAGAATTGGGCTTTCCACCCCTTGTAACACCTACAAGCCAGATTGTAGGGACGCAGGCAGTGTTTAATATTATAACAGGAGAAAGATATAAGATGATACCTAGGGAGGTAAAGGATTATGTTGCTGGTTTGTATGGACGTCCAACAGTTCCTATAAAGGATGAAATTAAAAAAATAATTATTGGTGATAAGAAGATTATAGAGGATAGACCTGCTGATCATATAAAACCTCAGCTGGATGCTTTAAGGGAAGATATGAAAGAGTACCTAGAGCAGGAGGAAGATGTACTGTCCTATGCCTTGTTCCCTCAAGTGGCAATAAAATATTTTAAAGAAAGATGGGCAAAAAAATATAAAATTGAAACTACATTATATGATGAAAATGATAAGACTCATCCAGTATAATGTATTAATAATTTGCAATTAACTTTACAAAGATGGAAAAATCCATAAGGGATTAAGATAAAAATTAATTTTGGAGGTTGTTCATGAGAATTTTAGTAACTAATGATGACGGAATATTTACAGAGGGGATATATTATTTGGCCAAGGAACTGCAAAAAATTGGTGAAGTAATAGTTGCTGCACCCGATATGGAGAGAAGTGCCACAGGTCATGCTATAACAATCTATACTCCCCTTAGGGCAAAAAAAATAAATTTCTTCGATACAAATATCGAAGCATATTCCATAAATGGCACCCCTGCTGATTGTGTTAAACTATCGATAGAATGCCTATTAGAGGGAAGAGTGCCTGATATTGTGCTTTCGGGCATTAATAACGGCCCTAATTTAGGCACAGATGTTTTATACTCGGGTACAGTTTCCGCTGCAATTGAGGCGGCAATTATGGATATACCATCAATAGCGATTTCTATGGGAGATATTAATATCACCCAATATTATGATGCGGCAGAGTATGCTGTAAAAATAGCTAAAAAGATATTACATAATAAAAAGGATTTTGAAACTATCATAAATATAAATTACCCAACATGTTCCAAGGAAGATGTGAAGGGTGTTAAAATAACAAAATTAGGAACTAGAAAATATATAAACTCATATGTTGAAAGAAAAGATCCTAGGGGAAACTCTTATTATTGGATATCAGGAACCGTAATGGATATGGAGCAAGACCAAGATAGTGACATAATAGCATTACGGGAAAATTATATTTCAATTACTCCCATAAGTTATGATCTTACTAATAACAAAGTTTTTGATAAATTAAAGGCTAAGAAATTATTATAATATTATATACAAACAAACTGACTAAATATTCAAAATCCTGAATCATGAATTGAAAAGCTTTCAGTTATTTGATATTATCTTATTGACAACATGAGCCTAGATTTAAATATATAGGTTTAAATATTAAATAATAGGATGAGGGATATGAGGAAAGAAAATAGAGATTTAATTGAAATAATACAAAGAGAATTTACTAGATTGAGTAAAGGGCAAAAATTAATAGCCCAGTATATTATTGATAACTATGATAAAGCAGCTTTTATGACAGCCTCAAAGCTTTCAAAAGCTGTTGGAGTAAGTGAATCTACAGTAGTGAGGTTTGCCAATACCTTAGATTTTAGCGGATACCCCGAGTTACAAAGGGAATTACAAAATATCATCAAGGTCAAACTCACCACAGTTCAAAGGGTAGAAATGGCCAGGGACTATTCGGGAGAAGAGGCAATATTAAAAAAAATGTTTAAGTCTGATATGGATAATATTCGATCAACTCAGGAAGACATGGATTACAAATTATTTCAAACAGTAGTAGATGAAATTCTTATTGCTGATAAAATATATATAATAGGACTAAGAAGTTCCACTGCTTTGGCACAATATTTAGGATTTTACCTAAATATGATATTGGATAATGTAAAAATTGTTGGCTATGGAATAAGTGACATTTTTGAACAAATGTTAAGAGTATCGCAAAAAGATTTGGTTATAGGTATATGTTTTCCTAGATATTCAAATAGGACCATAGAAGCTCTAAAATATGCTAAAGAACAAGAGGCAACTATTGTATCTATAACAGATAGCACTATTTCACCATTATACCTTATTTCCAATTATTGTTTGACAGCTAAGAATAATATGGCCTCCTTTGTGGATTCTCTGGTGGCACCGTTAAGCCTAATAAATGCATTAACTATTGCAGTGGGAATGAGACAAAAAGATGAGATTACGGCATATTTTGATAAGCTTGAGGGTCTGTGGGATAAGCATAATGTATATGATACGGTGAGGTAATGAAAAACACCTAAATTTTTAGGTGTTTTTATATATATTTATTTAAGCAATTGTATATGGAACTAGCAAATTTACTATAATACAAATAGCATCATAAATATCCAATTGGGCTAGTAAAGGCAGGTTAATATATATGAAAAGAATTTATATAGTCAGGCACGGGGAAACAGAGTGGAATTTACGGGGCAAAACTCAAGGAATTAAAGATTCTAAATTAACACAACTGGGAAGGCAACAAGGGGGATTATTAGCAAGTCGCCTATTAGATGAAAATATTGGAGTTATTTATAGTAGTATGCTTAAAAGGGCTAGTTCCACTGCTAAAATTATTAACAAAAAGTTAAAATTACCTTTATATTATAATGTAAACTTAAATGAAATAAATTTTGGTTTATGGGAGGGATTAACTAATAATCAGATAATCAAGAAATATCCTAAGGAATTTCAATTATGGAGGGAGGCACCACAAAAGGTTAGAATCCCTAACGGGGAGGAATTGTCGACTGCACAGAAAAGAATAGTAGCTTTTGTGGATCTGTTAATAGAAGATTGCAATATAAATAGGATATTATTAGTTAGTCACAGCTCAATAATAAAATTATTGCTATTGAATATTTTAGGTATGAATTTGTCGGGATATTATAGATTAAAAATAGAAAATGCTAGTTTGAACATTATTGAATTTAGGCATTATGGGCCCCTGTTGTTAAATTATAATGATACTTATCATATTAAATATCATAATTAAAGGCAAAGCATAATCCTAGGTTTTTTAATCTTTATCCAATGATATATAATATAATTAGCTTTTAAAAACTGGCCTATATTTTATCTTACATGCTGATTATAATATCAATTGCAAGTTTACTTGAGTAATTGGGAAAATTATTATATAATTCTAATAGCATATGTTTTCATCCAGGTGCTTACCTATTGTAGCCACCCTTTTGGTGGTTTCAATATTTTATTGGAGGGAATACTATTGGAAAATATTCGAATTGCCATCGATGGACCGGCCGGGGCAGGGAAAAGTACCATTGCTAGGGAGCTATCTAGGCGCTTAGGGATTATGTATATAGATACAGGTGCTATGTATAGGGCTATTACCTATAAAGCAATTGAGTCACAAGTCGATATAAACAAGCATGGGGATATAATCAACTTGGCTAAAAATGTAAGAATAGATTTTCGTGATGGAAATTTATATCTTAATGACAGGTTGCTTGATAAGGAATTAAGATGCCAAGAGGTAAATTCAAAGGTATCATATATTGCCCGAATACCTGGTGTTAGGAGAGTTTTAGTCGACCAACAAAGGAGAATTGCATCAAGCAATAGTGTCATAATGGATGGTAGAGACATAGGTTCCCATGTTTTGCCCCAGGCAGATAAAAAATTTTTCTTAATTGCTTCCGTTGAAGAAAGAGCAAAAAGAAGATATTTAGAGGAAATAAAAAAAGGTCAAAATGTGGATTTAAAGGATATAAAACTATCTATAGCTAAGAGAGATAAAATAGATTCTGAAAGAAAGTTTGCCCCTTTGATTAAGGCACAGGATGCAATTGAAATTGACACAACGGAGTTAAGCATAAATGAGCTAGTAAATAAGATTTTGCAATTAATTAATATTGGAGGCGGATCATGAGGGTGAAGCTAGCTGAATATTCTGGATTCTGTTTTGGAGTTGAAAAAGCTATAACTACTACGTTAGAAGAACTTAAAAAAAGGACCCAGAAGAGTAATATCTATTCCTTGGGCCCACTTATACATAATGAGCAGGTAGTAGATAGTCTATCAAAACAAGGTATTCAAGTAATTGAAAATATTGATGATATCAACAAGGGTACAGTCATAATTAGATCCCATGGAGTTCCCAAGGCAATTTTAGAAACAGCCAGAGATAGGGGCATTAATATTATAGATGTCACCTGCCCCTTCGTCAAGCGGATACAAAATTTAGCTGAGGACTACTATAACAAGGGCTATAAAATTGTAATTATTGGAGACCCCGAACATCCAGAAGTTATAGGAATTAATGGGTGGTGTGATAATCAGGCAATAATAATAAATAATTGTGAAGATCTAGAAGATTTTCCTAAATCCGACAAAATATGCGTTGTCGTTCAAACAACTATGCCCGTAAAGCAATATAAAGAAATAAGTGAAAAATTAAAAAACTATAGTAGTAAAATAGAAAAATTTAACACGATTTGTCTTGCGACCAAGGAGAGGCAATCAGCAGCAAAAAAGCTATCCCAAGAGGTAGAAGCCATGGTTGTAATTGGAGGTCACCATAGCTCAAATACACAGAAGCTTGTTTCAATTTGTAAAAAAATTAGACCCCAGTCAACATACCATGTTGAAACAGTCGAGGATTTACCCCTTGACAAATTAAAACAGTATAGAGTTGTTGGTGTAACAGCAGGAGCATCTACACCAAAATGGATTATAAGTGAAATCATCCATACACTAAATAATATATAATTAAGCTAAGGAGGCAACTAAGATGAATAATGAAATGGAAAATCTAATGGAAGAAATAGAGAAAACTATGGTGAAATTGTATAGGGGAGATATAGTAACTGGTAATGTAATTAATGTAACAAAGAATGAAATATTTGTAAATTTAGGATATAAGGCCGATGGTGTGATACCAAGGGACGAGATATCTAATGATACTAGCTTAGATCCTAGTGAACTTGTTGAAATAGGAGATGAAATCAAAGTATATGTCATGAAATTAGACGATGGAGAAGGAAATGTTTTACTCTCTAAGAAAAAGGTAGACATAGAAAAAGGTTGGCAGGATCTTGAGGAAATTAATGATTCTGAATCATTAATTAATACAAAGGTAATAGAAGTAGTACGAGGTGGTGTTATAGCTCTATCTAAGGGAATAAGATGCTTTATACCAGCAAGTCAACTATCCGACAGATATGTTGATAATCTAAATAGCTTTATAGGAGAAAGTTTTGATGCTAAGATCATTGAATTTGATCGTAGAAAAAATAAGGTAGTATTATCCAGAAGGGTAGTATTAGAAAAGGAAATGGCGGAAAGAAAAAAGGAGATATTTGAAGAATTAGAAGTAGGTAAAAGAATAGAAGGAGAAATTAAGCAAATTACAAATTTTGGAGCCTTCGTGGATATTGGTGGAATTGATGGTTTAATTCACATATCTGAAATATCATGGGGCAGGGTAGAACATCCATCTGAGATTTTAGAAATCGGTGATAAGCTAGAAGTAGAAGTCTTGGATTTTGACGAATCAACCGAAAGAATTTCATTAAGTCTTAAAAACACACTGCCTGAACCATGGGAGCATGTAGATACTAACTATAACGAGGGAGATATCGTAGAGGGTAAGGTAGTAAAAATGTTGGATTTTGGAGCCTTTGTAGAGTTAGAACCTGGCTTAGATGGGCTGGTTCATATTTCCCAAATTAGAGAGGAACATATAGCTAAACCTTCGGATGTTTTAGAGCTAAATGAAAGGGTAAAAGTAAAAATATTGGGTATAGATAAAGAAGCGAAACGTATAAGCTTAAGCATATTAGCAGCACTCGATGAGGTTGAAGAATCAACAAATGATCATGTTGAAGATGAAGAAGAAGTTAAAATAGGGGATGTATTAAATTTAGAAATTCAAAATAATATTAATGATGAAGAAAATGAAGAGTCCTAGACTCTTTATTTTTCTAAATCAAAAAATATACAGATAATGTGCTAGGGAGTGATAAAATTGAGGGGATATGAAGTTTTTAAGGAGAGGATATATAAAAAAATTGGAATTAATTTATCAAGTTATAAAGAGAGACAAATGAAAAGAAGGATAGAATCTTTAATAAATAGGAATGGTTATAGGTCTTATGATGAGTATTACCAGGCCTTAAATAAAAACAAATTATTGCTTGAAGAATTTATTAATTATTTAACAATAAATGTATCGGAATTTTATAGGAATCCCCAACAATGGGATGTCTTAGAAAGAGAAATACTACCTAACCTGATTAAAACAGGACGAAAACTCAAGGTTTGGAGTGCTGCATCCTCAACAGGTGAGGAGCCTTACTCCATAGCCATGTTACTTACTAGATTTTTGCCAATGAATCAAATTGAAATATTAGCATCAGATATTGATAGGGAAGCCATTGCAAAGGCGAAAAAAGGACTTTATGTAAAAAAGAGCCTGGAAAATTTACCAAATGAATTTATTAATAAATATTTTAAAAAAGAAGGAGAAAACTATAGTATATCTAGTGAGATAAAAAACAAAGTTATATTTCAACATCATAACCTCTTAGAGGATAATTATCCCAATGATTGCGATTTAATTATATGTAGGAATGTAATGATTTATTTTACAGAAGAGACAAAAAATGAAATGTACCATAAATTTTATCGAGCTTTAAATGATGATGGTGTATTATTCGTTGGTAGTACAGAACAAATTATATTACCCCACCGCTATAAATTAACCCCGGTAAAAACTTTTTTTTATACAAAATTGTCTTGATAATAGAAAGGAAGTTGCCATATATGGAACTGAAAGAATTGATGATAGAATTAACCGAGGCATCAGGGGTTTCTGGATATGAAACAGAAGTTGCGGAAATTATTAAAAAAAGATTTGCAAAATACGTTGATGAAATAAAAACTGATGCCCTAGGGAATGTTATTTGCATTAAAAGGGGAAAGGCTGGAAAAGACAAAAGACTTATGTTGGCTGCCCACATGGATGAAATTGGCCTTATGGTTACAAAAATTGATGAAAAGGGTTTTGTTAAGTTTACAAATGTTGGGGGTATAGATCAAAGAACTCTTTTAGGGCAAGAAATTATTATTCATGGACAAGAAAAAATATTTGGGGTGATAGGGGCCAAGCCACCTCATTTAACCACAACTGAGGAAAGAAAAAACTCACTCAAAATGGAAGATTTAACAATAGATGTGGGACTTGATAAAGATCAAGTTGAAAAACTTATTAAAATAGGTGATATTATAACGATTAAAAGGGATTTGAATTTTTTACTAAATGATAGAGTAGCAGGCAAGGCTTTGGATGACCGGGCCGGGATAGCCTCACTTTATATTTGCTTAAAAGAGCTACAGAGCTTCCAACATGATTTAGATGTTTATTGCGTTGCCACGGCACAGGAAGAAGTGGGAACTAGGGGGGCTATTACATCAACATATGGTATTAACCCACATATAGGTGTGGCCATTGATGTAGGATTTGGATTTACACCGGATTTAAACAAATTTGATACCATTGAAATAGATAAAGGCCCAGCAATTGCTACAGGTGTAAATATACACCCTAATGTATTTAATAAACTTAGGCAAGCAGCCAAGAAAGCATATATTGACTATCAAATTGAAATAGCACCTGCTCCTACGGGAACAGATGCTAGATCTATGCAGATTTCGCGTGATGGCGTTGCCACAGGCCTTCTTTCGATCCCGCTAAGATACATGCATACTTCCGTGGAAACAATAAGCCTAGCAGATATAGAAAAAACAGGAGAATTATTAGCCAAATTTATTATGGAACTAAATGGGGTTGATATGGAGGGATTCTTATCATGGTGTTAGAAAGATTAACCAATGCTATTGGTGTTTCAGCTTTTGAAAAAGAGGTCAGAAATATTATTATAAATGAATTAGAAAGTACTGTCGACAACATTGAAATTGATGTTATTGGTAATGTAATTGTAGATAAAAAATCAAACAAATCTCCCTACCATATTGCCATTACAGCCCATATGGATGAGGTAGGTTTTATGGTTAAGGGGATAGAAGATTCTGGTTTAATAAGATTTGTACCCGTTGGTGGAATTGATAATAGAATTTTAGTATCAAAGGTTGTTCTTATTGGTGAAAATAAGATACCGGGGGTTATAGGGGCCAAGGCTATTCATTTACAGAAACCTGATGAGAGAGATAAGGCCTTGGATTATGACAATTTATATATAGATATCGGGTCAAAATCAAAGGAAGAGTCGGAAAAACATGTTTCTGTGGGAGATTATATTTGTTTTGATAGTAAGTATATAGAATTTGGAAATAATATGGTAAAGGCAAAAGCACTAGATAATCGGGTAGGATGTAATATATTAATTAATATATTACAAGAGGACCTACCTGTAAATGTAACGGGTATATTTACTGCACAAGAGGAAGTAGGGTTAAGAGGGGCAGAAATTGCAGCAAATAAACTCCAAGCAGACTTAGTAATAGTTTTAGAGGGAACAACTTGTTCTGATGTGGGGGATATAGAGCCACATTTTCATGTGACTACTATAGGTAAGGGCCCCGCAATTTCTATTATGGATAGAACCTCTATTTATCAGAATAGGTTCATAAAATCCATAGTAGAAACGGCTGAAAACAATAATATTCCCTGGCAATATAGGAGAACATCCTTTGGGGGGAATGATGCGGGGAAATTTCATTTAGCCAATACTGGTACCCCCTGTATATCCCTGGCTGTTCCGTGCAGATATATTCATTCTCCAATTTCAGTTCTGAGTAGGACTGATTTAAATAACACAAAGAAATTAATTAAAAAATATATTGAGGATATTAGCAAGGGAGGTATAGTATAATGAAAAAAATAGATCAAGACTTGGTAAAAAGATTACTGTTGACCCACTCCCCTTCAGGGAATGAATTTGCCATTAGGGAATTAATTAAAGAGGAAATTACAAACTACGTTGATGAAATATTCGTGGATAAGTTAGGCAATCTAATAGCAAGGAAGAAAGCTGATGGGCCCAAAATTATGCTAGCAGCCCATATGGATCAAATAGGGCTTATGGTTACACATATTGATGACAAGGGTTATATAAGATTTACTAATATTGGGGGCTTTTCACCTTCTATTGCTTTATCACAAAAAGTGATTTTTAGAAATGGTACGGTAGGTGTAATCGCTAGTGAAAGGATTGAAAATCTAAAGGACCTAACCTTAGAAAAACTCTATATTGATATAGGGGCTAATAGTAGGAAGGATGCAGAAAAAAGGGTATCAATAGGAGACGTCTGTACATATCATGGTGAAGTTATAATTGATGACAATAAAATTATTTCCCATGCCTTAGATGATAGGATAGGTTGTTATATATTAATAGAAACTCTAAAAAAATTAGTAACTGCTGAAAATGATTTGTATTTTGTATTTACTGTTCAGGAGGAGGTAGGTTTAAGAGGAGCTAAAACTGCTGCCTTTGCTATTGATCCAGATTACGGGATTGCGCTTGATGTAACGGCTACAGGTGATACGCCAAAATGTCTACCAATGGCAGTGGAGTTAGGATCTGGACCAGCAGTTAAAGTTAAAGATAACTCCATATTATGTCACCCATTAATCAAAGATTTTATGGTGAAGACTGCAGAAAGCAATTCAATACCCTATCAACTAGAGGTTTTGGAATTTGGGGGTACTGATGGAGGAGCAATTCACTTAACTAGGCTAGGTGTGCCTACCGGAGTCTTATCAATACCTTGTAGGTATATACATAGCAATTGCGAAATGGTTTTCTTAACAGATATTGTGAATGCTATGGAATTGCTTAAAAAAATGTTGGTTAAAAAAATCGAATTAGAATAATTATTGATTATATACTATAACTTATGATTAATTTTGTCCGAAATCTTTTAATATGAATAGAAAATGACTGAATTTGTATGACGATTATTTCTAAAGTACAAAGGACATCCTCATGAAGATATTGAAGAAATCTTTAGGAGGTGAAAACATGGAGATAATCGATGAAACATATTCAATTAAAGAGGCTTCAGAAATAGTGGGATTTAAACCTCATGTTATACGGTATTATGAGAAAGAGTTTGAATTAGATATACCAAGAACCGAAAGCAATAGGAGAGTTTTCTCCTATAAGGAATTAGAAGAATTTCGATACATCAAAACATTAAAAAACAAGGGATTAACAAATAAACAGATAAAACAAATACTAAAGTCACCTGAGATAAAATTGGATGATAATTATAACCCTGATATATTTGCTGAAACCGCCGTATCTGATTTAATAGTGGGAGAAAATCTATACCCATCTAAACTCACTGACCAAGACCTGTATAATGTTTTTAATGATATTTTCAATTATATTCAAAATATTGATTATGAGGAATGTTTTGAGGAATTGAATATGAAGATTGACGAACTTCAAAATCAAATTATAAATCAAGAAAGAGATGTTCTAATATGCGAAAATGCAAAACTTAAAATGAAAGTTAAAGAAAAATCCTACGAATTAGCGGAATTAAAAGACAAACTTAGGAGAGAAGAAAATAAAAAAACATCTATTTTGGCTAAGATTTTCGGTCAAAGGTAGTATTGTAATATTAAAGGAAAAACAAGTTGTTAATTTAATCCAGAAATAAAGAAAAGAGCCTAATATTTCTGGATTAAATTATTTTTTATATTAAAAGTTAACATAACATTATTATAGCAACCTAATTTCAATTTGTAATTTTTAATTTATGATTTAAACATTGGATTAAAGGATATTATAATTATAGATATTGCTTTATTTTATTGTAATCTTTGGCAAATAAATTTATAATGGACTATAAGTAATTATTGATGAAAGACTAACTATTAAAAGTCAAGAGGTGAAATAAGAAATATTTAGGAATAATT
>CAYMGQ010000009.1:0-91166 GCA_964390055.1 uncultured Clostridiaceae bacterium | reverse complement strand
TTTATTAAAAACATGGTATAATGGAAGTAGTACTAAGTATAAAAGACTAAAATTTGTAGGGATTTTTAATTTTTGCAAGAATATTAATAATTACTAATACTAGTATGATTTGAAAAAGGTGAGTTGAATGATAAAATATAAGGTAAGGGACCTAATGGATTTGCCCTCCCATATTAAGTTAGAATATTTTAAATTATTATTTATAGTAGCTAAAATAGACGGGGACTTGAATCCTATGGAACTTATGGAGTTATATCGGCTGATGGCCAGAGGACGATTAGGACAAAGGGAAAGGCTTTATTTAATAGAAAACATAGATAAAGTATATAAGGAGCAAGAGGACCTAGCCCAAATATGCAGAAAAATGTTGCAAGATTTAAAGGGTCAAGAGAAAAACATACTTACCTTTTCCCTGGTAAAAGATATAATAATCGTAATTAATGCTGACTATCATGAAAGCCTAGAGGAAGAACAAATATTTATAAGAATTAGGAATTATTTAAATGTAACTGATGATCAGTTGGAGTCCTTTAAAGAGGAATATGACAGGGACAGGGTGTATTTTGAGGATGCTGGACGGGACAAGAGGCTGATTGATGGGTTTTTACATAGGGCACCCATTATTGGGGCCATGGGCATATCACTTGGGATATTATATAATAGACTTATAAGGAAAAAAAGGACTATATTTAAATCTAGAGGACAAGTAACCCCAAGGGATGGTTTGATGGCAATGACTGGGGCTATATTGTCTCATGAGATTCTTAGGGTTATTCTTGATAAGAAATCTCAAAATGAAGAAGTACTTAAACAAGCTCTCTATAGGCATAGCCTACAGATTGCTGATAAGGCGCTGGCCTATTTAAAAAGGGATGGAAGGTATTTTCAGAGGAAATTAGTTTCCCTTGGAGAAGTTGCTAGGGCTAGGTTAAAATATAAAGAAATTAGTCTACTTATGAAAAAAACTCAAACCCTACTGCAAAACACAAAAGCTACCTTGTTGTAAAACTTTAGATTCAAAGAGTTTCCAGCCAATGGTATTTTGGCAACTAGGCTTTAATGTCACCTATTAAAGCCTATTTTATGACCAAAAAAGATAATTTTATTTGATGTATTAATATATTATTTAGCAAGTTTACAAGGGAGACATTTAAATTAGTGAGGTTATATTTATGAAGAATATAAGAAAAATTTGTTTTTTATTAGTGCTTATGCTTATATCTTTTACAATATCCTGTGGAGATGGTGGTTCCCCCACAGCCTTTGTCTATGAAAAAAATAATCCTAATATAATGGAATTTGGAATAGGGGAAGGTTTGCAAGCTATAGATATTAATATAGGGGCAGTAGGAGATATTATGGTACATGGTCCTCAAATACGGGCCCAATATGACCAGGCAACCAACACATATAATTTTCACAATAATTTCGAATTAATAGAACCCTATCTTGCTGATATGGATTTGGCAATTGCTAATCTGGAAACAACCCTTGCAGGGGAGGAAGCAGGGTACTCAGGCTATCCACGATTTAATAGCCCTGATGCCATAGCGGATGCCTTAAAGGATGCAGGTTTTCATGTCATATCTACAGCAAACAATCATATAATGGACAGGGGGAAAGAGGGGTTCATTAGAACAATTGAGGTCTTAAATAGTAGGGGACTTGATGTTATTGGTAGCAGGAAAAACATTCCTGAAGAAAACTTTATTATAAAGGATATCAAGGGGGTAAATGTGGGCTTAACAGCCTATACCTATGAAACTCCTATGTTTTCTGGAAGAAAAACTATAAATGGAATAGTTGTTCCTGAGGATGTAGAAGATTTAATCAATACTTTTTCCTATGAAAAGCTAGATGAAGACTTACATAAATTAGAGGCAACTGTCAATAAAATGAAGGAGGCAGGGGCCCAGTTAATTGTTTTTTGCATGCATTGGGGGGAGGAATACCAAAGGGAGCCTACTCCCCATCAAAGATATATAGCTAATAAACTAGGTGGTTTTGGTGTAGACATTATTTTGGGTAGCCATCCGCATGTGGTACAACCCATAGAATTACAGGAGATAAAGGGTAGGGAAGCCAAAATAGTAGTGGTTTATTCCTTGGGAAACTTTTTATCTAATCAAAGGTATGAAATTCTTAATAATAGATATACAGAAGATGGAATTATAGTAAAGATAAGGATACAGAAAAATCTCAAGGAAAAGGCCTTGGCCATAGACCAGGTTTCAGTTATTCCAACATGGGTTTACAGATACTTTAAACAAGGTAAGACAATGTATGAAATTTTACCTATTATGGATGCTTTAAATCGCAAGGAATATTATAATTTGGAGGATCCTCAGACCCTATGGAGGATAAAAAATTCTAAAGAAAATACGTTGGAATTGATAGATTCAGCAGATGTAATTATCAATGGGCTGGATTAAAAACCAACTAATTTTATTTTTCCATGGTCTATTGAGTCAAAAATAGTTAATTGACACCGGGGATCATATCAATAAAATTGGAGGTATAATCTGTGAAAATTGGAATTCCCCATAGTTTATTATATGCTTATTACTTTCCATTTTGGAAGACCTATTTTGAAGAATTGGGCTTTGAGATTGTGACTACACCTAATACAAACAAGTCGATAATTGCCAAGGGTGTTAAGATATCGGTAGCAGAAATCTGTGTTCCAATAAAAATATATATGGGACACGTTATGGAATTACTGGAACAGGAGGATATAGATTTGGTTTTTGTCCCCCGTTTTGTATCCATTAGTAAGGGACAATATTTTTGCCCAAAATTTATGGGATTACCTGATATGGTAAGGCATACCATAAAGGGGGCGGAGGAAAGACTACTTATGCCCCACATAAAGACCAGTAGTGATGATATCACACCAGCTTTTAAAGACAATATATTTGGAAGCAAATTTGCGCTTTCTCCAGCAAAAAACAAAAAAGCCCTAGAGAAGGCACAGGATACATGGCTAAGATTTAGAGAAATGAGTAGGAAAGGATATACAATTATGGAGGCGTCTGATATTGCCCTGGGCAAGAGGGAGGATAAGTTAGACTGCTGTCCAAATGAGGAGGAAGGTGAAGTAACCATAGGCCTTATAGGATATGTCTATAATGTCTATGACCCCTATATTAGTATGGATATTTTGCTAAGACTAAGGGAGATGGGGGTAAAAATTAAAACCTATGAAATGTTAGAAGAAAGGGACTTTGAGAGGCATTTACAATCTATGGATAAGACCCTCTTTTGGACCTTTAGCGATAAATTATTTGCCGCAGGATATCATTTTTATAATGATGATGAGGTGGATGGTTTAATCCATGTGTCTGCCTTTGCCTGTGGACCGGATTCGCTTTTGGGGAAATTGTTGGAATTAGATTCTACGGTTTATAACAAGCCCTTTATGACTGTTAGGGTAGATGAACATACAGGAGAAAATCATTTACAAACTAGAATAGAGGCCTTTGTTGATATGATTAAAAGGAAAAAACTCAGCTTGCAAAGGGGGGCATAATGATGAAGGTATCTTTTCCTTATATGGGAACTACAGTAGTATATAAAAAATTACTTGAATTGCTAGGGCATGAGGTAATCATGCCTCCAAAGCCAAGTCAAGAAACTATAAATTTAGGGGTAAAGTATAGCCCAGAGTTTGCCTGTTTTCCGTTAAAGGTAATTATGGGAAGCTATATGCAGGCAATGGACAAGGGGGCGGAGGTAATAATAACCTCCGGTGGACATGGACCCTGTAGGGCAGGATTCTATGAGAAAGTTCATAGCCGTATTCTGGAAGAAGAGGATTATGAGGCGGAATTTATTGTTTTTGACTCCCTATTTAAGAACTATAGGAACTTTTTTGCAAATGTTATTAAAGTTAAGGGTGACAGCTCCTGGTACAGGGTGGGCAAATCATTACTTTTCGTCTATATGATGATAAGAAAATTAGATACTTTGGAAAAAGAAAGCCAGAAAATTAGAGCCTATGAAGTTGTAAGTGGGGAGACCACTAGAACTTGGGAGCAGATCCAAGATATTTTTGATAAGGCCTATACTTGGAAGGAGTTAAATGCTGCCTTTAAAAAGGGAAAGAAACTATTAAATGGAATTGAACAAATAAGTATAGCTGAGGATAGAAAAATTAGGATTGGTATTGTTGGTGAAATCTATGTAGTTATGGAGCCTTCGATTAATATGAACCTGGAGGAATTATTGGGTTCTTTAGGTGCCGAGGTAGAGCGGTCTCAATATTTAACCCAATGGGTTAATTATAATGCACTACCAAAATTCATGAATTTTACCCATGAAACTAAGATATTAAAAAAAGGCGAAAAATATCTACCCATAGAGATTGGTGGCCATGCCAAACAAAATGTTGGACATATTGTAGATTATAGTGAGAGGGGATTTGATGGGGTTATTCATTTAATGCCCTTTGGCTGCCTACCAGAACTAGTCTCCCAAAGCATCGTCCCTAAAATTACGGCTGATGTGGGAATACCGGTTTTGACAATATCACTCGATGAGCATTCGGGAACTGCTAATAATATTACTAGGATTGAGGCCTTTATGGATTTGGTTCGGGGAAGACGGAAGCAGAAAATATCATAGGATAGGGGGATGAATTAATTGAGGGACATATATTTAGGAATAGATGTAGGATCTGTAAGTACCAATATTGTAACCCTAGACAAAGAAGGTGGGGTAATTCATAGTCAATACATCAGGACCAATGGTCAACCAATAGAAACGGTAAAAAAAGGCTTAAGGGAATTAAAGGAGTATTTCTCCGATACTGTTAGGGTAAGAGGGGTGGGTACAACTGGTAGCGGACGCCAGCTGGTAGGGGTAATGGTAGGGGCAGATGTTGTAAAAAATGAGATTACTGCCCATGCAACAGCAACAACACAAGTTGTCCCCAATGTAAAAACAATATTTGAAATTGGTGGACAGGATTCTAAGTTGATAATTATTGAAAATCAAATGGTGGTGGACTTTGCCATGAATACGGTGTGTGCTGCTGGTACTGGGTCATTCCTAGACCACCAGGCCGAGAGGTTAGGCATCCCTATAGAAGATTTTGGGGACATGGCCTTGACAGTAGAACGGGATGTTAGGATTGCGGGTAGATGTACTGTATTTGCTGAGTCCGATATGATTGCAAAACAACAGTTCGGTTTTTCAAAAAGTGAAATTATTAAGGGTTTATGTGATGCCCTAGTAAGGAATTATATAAATAATTTAGGTAGGGGGAAAAAATTAGAGCCACCCTTTGTCTTTCAGGGAGGGGTAGCTGCTAATAAGGGAATAGAGGCAGCCTTTAAGAATGAAATAAATCATGATGTCATTATACCGGAGCATTTTGATATTATGGGAGCGGTGGGGGCTGCTATCCTATCCAAGGAATTTACTGAGGAAACTGGTAGCGAAAGTTCATTTAGAGGTTTCGAAGCTGCAGATTTAGAATTTTCACCATCTACCTTTGAGTGTGGAGGTTGTTCAAATCACTGTGAGGTAATTAAGGTGGAACTGGATAAACAAGTGATTGCTATGTGGGGAGATAGGTGTGGTAAGTGGACAAATAGCCTTTCTTAAACAGAAATTAGGCTAAGAAATTAATTAAAGGCGGTTGCTTAAGGTCTTGCTTAAGTACCGCTTTTACTTTATCAAGAATTGGCTTGCCCTGGTATTGAAAAGGACATATATTGGCTATAATTATGGATGAAAGGCAGGGGAAAAGATGAGAATAGGCGGTTACTCCCATATAAACGGAATCACTTTTTTCTGCGATGAGGTCAAGGTAAAGGCTATTGCAAAAAAGGGAATAGTTAAACACAAGGTAGATTGGATATTGCCTAAGGGATGGCTAAGGAAGTTTAAGGGCAAGTTTTTTCTGGATAGTCTACTAGTTATATACTATCAGTGGAAGGTGTTAGACATAAAACATAGGTTAATTTTAACTGTATTGTTATCGCTTGTTATTTTAGAAGAAATATTAAATTCCTTTCAAATAAACATTCTACCATCTTGGCCTTTTTCTATGCTATGGCTTTATGGCCTACTGGCCCTGTTGCTTTTATGTTTTCATAGAAAAATAATTAGACTCCTACAATATCATGGGGCAGAACATAAGGTTATAAATTGCTTTGCCCAACATGGGTATGTAAATCGGCACTTGGCCAGGAAGGCATCTAGGTTTAACAGAAGGTGTGGTTCAAACCTAGCCCTTATTCTCTTGTTACTTTATAGTGTCTTATGGTTGCTAGAGGTGGAATCCATCCTATGCTACCTGCTTATATATATAATTGCCATCCAATTAATTAAAAAAGTTATTTTAATTAATAGTAAATGGGATAACTATATAAATATATTGCAAAGGATTACGGTTTTGGAACCTAGGGACGAGGATTTAGATTTAGCTATTAATGCCTTTAATCATCTGCTATATGCAAGAGGTCTTTATCGTAGGGCACTTAATAAATATTAATTTTAATTTTTAACCTGGCCTCCCGCCTATAAATTATTATTTGTAAAATAATTTTTTAAAATTCCCAATGAAACAATCACATATTAGCAAATAGTTCATAAGATGAAATAAGGGTCATGTTAATAATAGGATTGGGAGGTGTAAATAAATGGGGGATATTGTTAAAACTGAAGGTTTTTCATTGGGCAATCTCTTCGGGGGAAAAAACAATATATTAATAATTTTATTAGTGCTACTATTAGTTAGTCAAGGTGGGTTTTGGGGTAAGTTTGATGAGAATATGATTTTAGTTTTTATTGTAATAATCCTTTTATTTGGTGGTTCCTTTAGATTCTAGGATTTTTAAAAATAAAAATGCACTTCCAATAGGTACTTTTTACTAGGGTACCTATTTTGTTTTTAAGTAATAATAAGTACAAGAAGTCCTTTTCTTTACAAGATAAAGGATAACTTTCAATATATTACATGAGTAAAAGCAAGGATTATACAAATAATATTATTGTAGTTACAGGCTACAAATATACATTTAAGGAAGGAGGACAGTATTATGCCAAGCCAAAACAGTGGAAGGAATCAACTAGTAGTACCTGAGGCAAGAAATGCTTTAAATCAAATGAAAACAGAAATTGCTAATGAATTAGGTTTAACTAATTATGATTCAACAGACAAGGGGAACCTAACATCTAGGCAAAATGGTTATGTTGGAGGATATATTACGAGAAGATTAGTTGAACAAGCTCAAAGGAATTTAAGCGGTAAATAATTAATCTGATGGTTTTAGAAAATAGAAGAGAATTACTGACAAAAGCAGAGGAAACTCTGCTTTTGTCTTGTTTAAATTAATAGTTGAAAAAATATGGTTATTCAAGTAAACTTATTATGTGGTCTTATGGATATTAAGCAAGTGTTTTGTGGAAAATCTAATATAAAGGGAAGAATATATAATGAGGATCAATAATAAATTAATCAAAAAAATTAATTATAGCCTAATTGCAATAGTTTTAATTATTTGTATAATAGGGATTGTTATGATTGCTAGTGCCACCCAAACTTTGGGATATAAGAGATTTTTACGCACCCAAATTGCATCTATAGTTATGGGACTAATAGCTATAGTTTTTATCCTATTAATTGATTATAGTAGTTTGGATAAACTATATATACCTATATATATCCTTTCCAATTTATTACTGGTGGCTGTAATTTTCTTTGGTACCGGTATGGAAAGATGGGGGGCTAATAGATGGATTAGAATCGGAGGTTTTCAATTTCAACCCTCAGATTTTGCAAAGTTGGGAATAATCATATCCTTGGCTAAAATTTTAGATGACAACAAGGATTCCATGCATAAAATATCGACCCTGCTTAAAATTTTTGTTTTTTCAGGAATACCCATGGTTTTGATATATAAGCAACCAGACTTAGGTACAACCATGGCCTTTGCTTTTTTCAGTTTGGGGATGATTTTTATTGCTGGCTTAAAATACAAGCATATATTTTTAACTAGTATTATTGCTATTGTAACTGCACCTTTGGCATGGTCCTTTGTTTTAAAAGGTTACCATAAAACTAGGATACTGACATTTTTAAATCCTGATTTGGATCCTATGAATAAGGGCTACCATGCGATTCAGTCTAGATTAGCTGTTGGAAATGGCATGATATTTGGGAAGGGACTTTTTAAGGGTACCCAAAGTCAACTTGGTTTTTTGCCAGAAAAGCAAACAGACTTTATTTTCTCGGTATTTGCCGAAGAACTAGGATTTGTGGGGGTTAGTATATTGCTTATCCTCTATGGGATAATGCTTATTAAATGTATAAATATAGCCAGGGAAGCCAAGGATGATTTTGGTTCCTTTATAGTGATGGGGATTACCTTTATGTTGGCCTTTCATATTTTCGCCAATATTGGAATGACCATAGGTCTAATGCCTGTGACCGGTAAGCCTCTGCCCTTTATTAGTTATGGGGGGACCTTTATGTTATCCAATATGATGGCATTGGGTTTGGTCCTTAATGTGGGAATGAGGAAGGATAAAATTAACTTTTAATTAAGTTTATAGATCAAATTACAAAATTGATAGGGGGTGGTGGGAATGGATCCAATACCTGGGGACAGTTGTTGCAATACTTATATTATAATTATAAATAAAGGAGGGAGAAGCTTCCCATCTAAAGCAGGTGACTTTTCCCTTTGATTTAGGAGAGGTGAAAAAATGTATGATAAAATTTTAGAATTAATTGATAAAAGACAGTTTGCACAATTACAAAAAGAACTGGAGGATATGAGGTCTGCCGATGTGGCAGAGGCACTTGACCAACTAGATAGTAAAAATGCAATTATTATTTTTAGATTATTAAGTAAGGATAATGCTGCAGAGGTTTTTTCCCGCCTATCTACCAAGCAAAGGAAGGATATCGTTAATGCAACCCACGAAACACAACTTGATGAAATCTTAGATGAATTATCCTTTGATGATATGATTGACTTCCTGGAGGAAATGCCATCAAATTTTGTTAAACGAGTTATATCTACCTCTACGGAAGAAGAGCGTAGACTTATTAATCAATTTTTAAAGTACCCTGAAGATTCAGCAGGAAGCCTGATGACAATTGAATATATTGATTTAAAAAAGGAAATGACGGTTAAGCAGGCCTTAGCCCATATTAAAAAGACAGGGGTAGACAAGGAAACTATCTATACATGTTATGTACTAAATGAAAAAAGAAGGCTGGAGGGTATAGTCTCCCTGAGAAAACTAGTATTGTCAGATGAGAATCTTTTGGTTTCAGAAATTATGGATGAAAATTTTATAGCTACAAAAACCCTAGATGACCAAGAGGAGATTGCTAGTATTTTTAAAAAGTATGATTTATTATCATTGCCAGTTGTAGACAAGGAAACTAGGCTAGTTGGTATAATTACCATTGATGACATTGTAGATGTTATAGAGCAGGAAAATACTGAGGACTTTTTAAGAATGGCAGCAATGGAACCCAGCGGGGAGGTATACCTGCATTCCGATACATGGGCCCTGGCCAAGAGAAGGATGCCCTGGCTACTGGTCCTTATGCTTTCAGCCACATTAACAGAGGGTATTATTGGTAAGTATGAGGAGGTATTACATACAGTAGCCTTGTTGGCGGCCTCCATACCAATGCTAATGGACACGGCGGGGAATGCAGGTTCCCAATCGTCAACCTTAATAATTAGGGGTATTGCCTTAGGTGAGATTGAAATGGCAGATTATATAAAGGTTTTTGTTAAAGAATTAAAGGTTAGTGCCCTAGTGGGGGTTTTTTTGGGGGCAGTAAATTTTCTAAGGATGTTATTATTTACGGCTGCCGGTTTTAAAATAGGCCTAACCGTATCCCTAACCCTTGTACTGACTGTTGTTATGGCCAAGGTGATAGGGGGCTTACTACCCATAATTGCTAAGAAGGTCAATATGGATCCTGCAATAATGGCTGGTCCCTTAATTACAACAATTGTGGATGCTACATCCCTGATTGTATACTTTAATATAGCAACAATGTTATTAAATATATAAGTTAATAATAAATTATTAGGAGATGACCCTTAGGGTCATCTTTTTTCATGGATAAATTTAAAGATTCTTGCTAAAAATAAGAATAATTTACAAAACTTATAAAGGAGGTAGAAAATTGGGCAGAAAAAATATTCTTATCCCCATGCTGGTTGTTATGCTTGTCTTGAATTTTGGCTTATTAAGTAATATCTATGCACAAAATATTGCCTGGGGTTCCAAGGGTAATGATGTGATAGAGTTACAAAAACGGTTAAAACAGTGGGATTATTATAAGGGGGTTGTAGATGGGGTATTTGGGTCTGCGACCTATGAGGCTGTAAGGTTATTCCAAAGAAGAAATGGACTTTCAGCTGATGGTGTTGTTGGGTCACAAACTAGGAAGGCTCTAGGTATGCCTAGCAAGGCCCCAGTAACAAATACATCGGTTAGTAGGGGGGTGTCACGGACCGATGATGTGAGTATGTTGGCTAGGGCAATACATGCTGAGGCAAAGGGTGAGCCTTATCTTGGCCAGGTGGCAGTAGGGGCTGTTATTTTAAACCGGGTTAGAAACGCCAAGTTTCCCAATACAGTTGCTGGGGTTATATACCAACCCTGTGCCTTTGAGCCAGTTAAGCGGGGAACAATAAATGAAGCCCCTGGTGAATCTGCCCTTAAGGCAGCTAGAGATGCAATGAATGGATGGGACCCAACAGGCGGTGCCTTGTATTTTTGGAATCCTGGGACTGCAACTAGTAGTTGGATATGGTCGAGGAAGGTTACCCTGCGTATTGGTAGGCACGTTTTCGGCAATTAGGGAGGGGTTAAGTTATGAAAAGATTATGGTTACCTATTTTTCTTGCTATACTTTTGTTGGCAACTGGAGTGTGGGGTTTTTATCAATATAATGAAAAAAATGATTATCATACCTATTTGGATTTACAATTCCAGAGGCAGTTTTATGATTTAATAGGCCATGTGGAAAATGCCCAGCTAGATTTAGCAAAGGCCATGGTATCAGGGAGTAATAAGGACATTATCAAATATTTGAATGATACAATCTTTCAAGCCTATGGGGCCCAGGATAAGCTGACCCAATTACCCTTTGACCATGGTGGGATTAGGAGGACAGAAAGCTTTTTAAATCAATTGGGGGACTATTGCACGGCCATGGTGAACAAGGCCCTAGAGGGGATAGTCTTGGAAGATAAAGAAAGGGAAACCCTAAATGAATTACAGTCCTATGCAAATGTACTGGCCCAGGAGCTGATAGTGCTAGAGAAAGAAATTGCTAAGGGTGGGGTTAAATTTGGTGACTTGAGAAGAGAGGGCAATAAAAATTTGTCCCAATTAAATGACAGGATGAGGGAATTTAAATTAATTAATTTTGAAGAAAAGGTACAGGATTATCCTGAATTAGTCTATGATGGGCCCTTTTCCGAACATATTAAGGGGGCAAAAGCAAAATTAGAGGGAAGGACTATAGATAATAAAGAGGCCCTAGATATATTTAACAAGCATTTTAAAAGAGATGGAATGAAAAATGTGGAAATTATAGGTGAGATTGAGAATACCCCTATTCCCGCATATCATGGCTACGGTAAGATAGGTACGAATGGAGACCAAGAGCTTTCCTTTGGCATTAGCAAAAACTCTGGCCAAATCCTATGGTATTTAAATACCCGGGAAATAGGAGATGAGAAAATAGATTTAGCAAAGGCAGTAAAAATTGCTGAGGATTTTTTAAGGCAGAATGGTTTTAAAAATATGAGGACTACCTTCTCCAATATTTTTGAGGGGCAGGCTACTATAAATTTTGCATATGAGGATGGGGAGGTACTAGTCTATCCAGATTTGATTAAGGTAAAAGTAGCCTTAGATGATGGTGAGATTATTGGTTTAGAAACTGAAGGTTATTTGATGAATCATCATGATAGGAAAATAGAGGAGGTAAAAATCTCCAAGGAGGAGGCCCAAGAAAAACTATCAAGCGCTGTAGATATACAGGAGGTAAGATTAGCCATTATTCCAAGCCCCGGCAATAAGGAGGTACTCTGTTATGAATTTAGGGTATTAGGAGGAGAAGATACCTATCTTATATATGTAGATGCCCTGGATGGTCAGCAGCGGCAGTTGCTCCTGCTAGTGGATGAGGAGGAAGGCATGCTAACAATTTAGCAAATTGCCTTGCAGATGGGGGTAGCTTTATATATGATAAACATAATATAGGCCTATTAGATTAAGAAAAATAAGGGGGAATATGAATGTATTTTGCAACTTATTTTCAGGAGGGGGATAAAAAATTAGGACTTGTCTATCCCCAAGAGAATAGAATATTAGCTTTAGATAAGATTATTGGTGGAGATAGTGCTAGTAACATGTTGGATTTTATTGGGAATTGCAATGAAGATATTTTAAAGGAAATTAGCTTAGCTATGACAGAGGGTGATAAATACCTAGATCAATCGATTTCTCTTAATTCGGTAAGGTTAGGTCCACCCATTTGCAAAGCTAGAAGAAATATAATTTGCCTAGGCCTAAATTATAGGGACCATGCCGAAGAACTACAGTCTACAATGGGGGACCAGGCCCAGATACCTGATGCACCTGTTTATTTTACTAAAATGGCATCTTCCATAAGGGGTAGCATGGAGGAAATTGATAGCCATTCACCTATAACAAGAGAAATTGACTACGAGGTGGAACTAGCTATTATTATAGGGAAAGAGGGCAAAAATATAAAGAGGGATAGGGCAGAGGAATATATTTTTGGATATAGTATTTTAAATGATCTTACTGCCCGTGATTTACAAAAAAAGCATAATCAGTGGATGAAGGGTAAAAGTCTAGATGGCTTTACGGCTATGGGACCTTGGATTGTACATAAGAATAAACTGCCATTACCCCTTAACTTAAATATTTCTGCCCAGGTAAATGGGGAAGTAAGGCAAAATTCCAACACTAAAAATCTAATTTTTGATATAGCTTATATTATTGAGGATTTATCCAAGGGTATGACCCTGCAGGTGGGTGATATTATTGCAACGGGAACCCCAGGGGGGGTAGGTATGGGCTTTGAACCACCAAAATATTTAAAGTCTGGTGATATGATAACCTGTAGCATAGAGGGAATTGGAAGTTTGGTAAATACAATAAAATAGTTAAAGGCCATTTGCATGGCCTTTTTTTAATCTTAAACTTTAGCCGGAACTTTAATATAGGAAACCCTAATTACTGTCCTTATATAGATAAAGTTAATGGGTAAGATTAGGAACTTGTGAGTTATATCACAGAAAGTCCACAATTAATATAGTAAAATAAAACCAGCATAATTAATAAGGAGGATGGTTGAAATGGGAAAGAGAAAAATCATTGAGATAGATGAGGAAAAATGCATAGGTTGTGGCCTATGTATACCCAACTGTGCAGAGGGGGCTTTGCAAATAATAGATGGTAAGGCAAGGCTTGTAAAGGATGAGTATTGTGATGGTTTGGGAGCATGTCTGGGACATTGTCCCCAAGGGGCCTTAAAGCTTGTAGAGAGACAAGCAGAAGCATTCCAAGAGCAGGCACCCACTACTAGTCAGGATGCTTGTGGAGGCCATGGTTTTGCAGGAGGATGTCCTGGAAGTAGGGCAATGACCTTTGGATCAGGGGATAAAGAGGCCATGGACCATACCATTAGTAGTGATGATATAGAAATTAAGATTAAATCCCAATTGGGACAGTGGCCGGTACAATTACACTTGATACCAGTAAATGCCCCTTATTTTAAAAATGCCGATTTACTAATTACTGCAGATTGTGTACCCATTGCATACCCAAATTATCATCTAGATCTTCTAAAGGGCAGGGCTGTTGCAATAGCATGTCCAAAATTAGATGGTATTGGTGAGTATACGGAGAAGCTAAGTGAAATTATTAAGTATAATAATTTAAAATCAATAACAGTGGCTTATATGGAGGTCCCATGCTGTCAGGGTATTGTAAGGGCTGTTGAGACTGCACTATCAAATAGCCAAAAGAGCTTGAAATTAAATAAGGTTAAAATTAGTATTAAGGGCGAAAGATTGTAAATTTACAATGAATCCTACTTTTAATTGTAGGATTTTTCTTTTTTTTGTTATAATATAAGCAGTTGGAGAAATAAATACTAATAAGAAGGAGTTTATTTTATAGGAGGTAGAATTTTGGGAAGAATTATATTTGACTATTCAAAAGCAGAGGATTTTGTAAAAGAAGAAGAAATCCTAGCCTTTAAGCCAATAGTATCTAGACTTCACAAGAGATTACATAGTAAAAGCCATCTTACTAGCAATTACCTAGGGTGGCTAGACCTACCATATAAATATAAGAAAGAAGAAATTAATAGAATTGTTTCCCTGGCAGAGAAAATTCAGGCAAATTCCAATGCCCTAATCGTAATAGGGATAGGGGGTTCTTATCTAGGAGCCAGGGCAGGTGTAGAGATGCTGGGTCACAGTTTTTCTAATATTTTACCTACCAGTCTAGGCCATGGATGTAAGTTATACTTTGCAGGCAATAATATGAGTGGCAAATATATCAGGGACCTGCTTGATATATTAGAGGATAAGGAAGTATCTATTAACGTTATTTCAAAGTCAGGCACTACTACTGAACCAGCGGTGGCCTTTAGGATATTTAAAAATTATATGGAAGATAGGTATGGGAAGGATGAGGCCCGAAAAAGGATATATGTAACAACAGACAAGGAAAAGGGTAGCTTAAGGGAAATAGCCCTTAAAGAAGGATATGAAAGTTTGGAAATTCCTGATGATATAGGGGGAAGATATTCCGTCTTGACAGGGGTAGGTTTACTACCTATGGCTGTAGCTGGGATAGATATTGACGAGATTATGGCTGGAGCAAGCCAGGCATATCAAGACCTATTCACTGATGAATTAAGGGAAAACCCTTCCTACCAATATGCAGTAATTAGAAACATATTTTACAGAAGGGGAAAAGATATCGAAGTATTGTCTACATATGAACCATCACTACACTATATGGGGGAATGGTGGAAGCAATTATTTGGTGAGAGTGAGGGTAAGGAAGGAAAGGGAATATTTCCTGCTAGTCTGAGATTTTCTACGGATTTACATTCAATGGGACAATATATGCAAGAGGGCAAAAGAAATATCTTCCAGACAATTTTACATATAAGGGAGATGGCTAACGATATTTCAATCCCTATAAGCAAGGAAGATACCGATGGTTTAAACTATTTACAGGGAAAAAGCGTGGGAGATATTAATGATAGTATTTTCAAGGCTAGCCTACTGGCCCATAATGATGGAGGAGTCCCAAATCTTATTATTAAGCTAGCCAAGGCACAGGCCTATTATCTAGGTTATTTATTTTATTTTCTACAAAAATCCTGTGCCATGAGTGGATATATCCTGGGGGTTAATCCCTTTAACCAGCCGGGTGTAGAATCTTATAAAAGAAATATGTTTGCTTTATTAGGAAAAGAGGGTTATGAGCAAGAAAGGATAAAAATATTGCAACAATTACAAGCAATAAATCTAAAATGATGGACAGATTATTATAATGGGTGGTGTAGACTATGACAATTGATAGCAAGTCTCCGATAGGTGTTTTTGATTCAGGGGTAGGGGGCATTAGTGTATTAGCAGAGCTTATTACCCACCTACCCAATGAGAGCTATGTATATTATGGGGATTCAAAAAATGCGCCCTATGGGGTTAGAGATACCCAGGAGGTACAGGATTTGGCCTTTAGGGTAGTGGACCATCTCATGGCACATAGGATTAAGGGTTTGGTAGTAGCCTGCAATACCGCTACCAGCGGTGCAATAGAGGACTTAAGGAGGGCTTTAGATATACCCATAGTTGGTATGGAACCAGCCCTAAAACCCGCTGTGGCCTTAAGTGATAAGGGCAAAATTCTGGTGATGGCCACTCCTGTTACCCTAAGGGAGGAAAAGTTTAACAGACTAATTAAAAGTATGAATAAGAAAAGGGAGATTATTAAATTACCCTGCCCTGGCCTACCGGAGATTGTTGAGACAACAGGTGGAAGGGGGACAGAGGCTAAAGACTACCTAGAAAACCTATTTTCTAATTATAATATGCAAAGGGTTTCTGCCATAGTATTAGGTTGTACCCATTATATCTTTATTAAGGAGAAGATAGCCAATATAGTAGGGGGAGATGTGCAGATAATAGATGGTAATAGGGGGGCGGCCAAGCAACTAAAGAGATTGCTTAAAAAACACAATATAATCAATCAGGCGGAGGATAAGCAATATACTGAGGTTTTATTCCTTAACTCCCTTAATAAAGATAAGGCCTTGCTATTGTCTAGGGAATTATTAGAGGAGCAATTAGGGTATTTAAACTGGAAGGGAAATATAAGATACATATAAAAAACAGGACAAAGACTAAATATGAAAAATATGGTATAATTGACCTAAGAGTGAGGGGTAGATGATAAAATGATTTGGCTTATAGTAAAAATGATGTTATCATTGCTAAACAAACTAGGCATTATTATCATACTGGCGGTTATTATATCCAGGATAGGTATATTTAGGAAGCTAATTGTGAAGAAAAACATTACTCTATTGGATAAGGTTATCTTATCCATAATCTTCGGCCTAATTGGCATAATGGGTACCTATTCTAGTGTGCCCATTAATGGAGCCTTGGCAAATACTAGGATTGTAGGGGTAATGGTAGGGGCGCTTTTTGGAGGGCCTACTGTGGGCTTTCTGGCGGGGCTTATAGCTGGAGGACATCGTTATTTAATTGACATAGGAGGTTTTACTGCCTTTGCATGTGGCATATCAACCTTAGTGGAGGGCCTTATGGGTGGTTATGCCCATAATTATATTAGAAATTCAAAACACAAGTGGCAGTCGGCATTTTTGGTAGGGATGATATCAGAATTTACCCAGATGCTAATCATCCTGGTGGTGGCCCGCCCCTTTGCAGATGCATTGGAATTGGTTAAAATAATTGTCTTTCCAATGGTAATTGTTAATGCCTTTGGGATAGCAATTTTTGTTGGAATTATAGAAAATATTTATGCTGAGTACGATAGGATAGCATCAATACAGGCAGAAAAGGCCTTGAGGATTGCTAACTTAACCCTACCCCACTTTAGGAAAGGGCTTAATTATGAGGTGGCTCATAGGGTGGTAAATATAATTTATGATTTTGTAGATGTGGCGGCGGTGACTATAACAAACTGTAACGAGATATTGTGCCATAAGGGTATAGGGGAGGACCACCATAGTCAGGGTATGGGCTTGCAGACTGAGGATACCAAGGAAGTACTAGAAACCGGAAAATATAAAATAATCCATGACAAGGAGGGTATCGGCTGTAATCGTTCAGATTGTCAATTAGGTTCGGGAGTTGTGGTCCCCCTAAAAGAAAAGGAAAAGGTTGTAGGGACCTTAAAGCTATATAAAAAAGAAAAGAACAGCATCAGCCCCATTGATACAAAACTGGCTTTGGGTTTGGGGCAACTTTTCTCAACCCAAATAGAATTGAGTAAGGTTGACTATCAAAAAAAGCTAATTACAGAAGCTGAACTAAAGGCCCTACAGGCCCAAATAAATCCACATTTTTTATTTAACGCAATTAACACCATTGTTTCCTTTATACAATTAGATACCAAAAAGGCCAAGGGCTTACTTATATCCCTGGCAGATTTTTTTAGAAAGAGTATAAGTAACAATCAGGATTTGGTTGATATAGATATAGAGCTAAAGCATATAGCCTCTTATTTGGAAATTGAAAGGGTTCGTTTTGGAAATAAGCTACAGGTTGAATATGACTTGCAGGATAATATCTCCTGTAAATTACCCCCCTTAATTCTACAGCCTATCGTAGAAAATGCTATAATACATGGAATATTACCTAAAAAGGGTGGGGGAACAGTTACCATACGAAGTAGGAGGGAAGGGTCAGACTTAATACTGCAGGTAATTGATGATGGAGTGGGTATAGAATCTGAAAAATTAACTAGATTGATAAATATGAAAACCAACTTTGATTCTGTCGGGCTTAACAATGTTAACAAACGTCTAATTAACCTCTATGGTGATGAATACCGGTTAAAGATAAAAAGCAGGAATCAAGAGGGTACCAGTGTATTAATTAGGATTCCCTATATGCCAGATAAGGATACTTCTACTATTAAGGAGGTAGTTGCTTAATGTCATACAGTGTAATGATTGTGGATGATGAAATGCCTGCAAGGTTAAATTTAATTAACATGCTAGAGCAATATTCTGATTTTCATGTGGTGGCTGAGGCTTCAGAGGGAGAGGATGCAATACAATTATGTACGGAAAAACTGGTGGATGTGGTCTTTTTAGATATTAAATTACAGGATATGACAGGGTTTGATATAGCCTCTGAGATAGTAGGCCTTCCCAAGGTGCCTAAAATAGTATTTGTTACAGCTTATAACGAATATGCCATAGACGCCTTTGAATATTCAGCTGTCGATTACTTGTTAAAACCCGTGGATGAGAATAGATTTAATAAAACCATAGAAAAACTTAGAAGGGATCTAATGGAGTTTCCCCAAGAAACACTAAATCAAGTTCATAACCTATTGGAGAAGCACTTATATATAGAGCGGAAAAACCAGAAAATAACCTTAGAGAAAGACGATAAATTATATGTGCTTTGCATGAAGGATATTGTATTTATAGAAACTAGGGATAGGAATACGAAGGTTGTAAGCAAAAGGGGTAACTTTACCACCACAATTCCCATAGGAGAATGGGAAGGGAGATTGACTAAGTTTGGATTTTTCAGGCCCCATAGGAGTTTTTTAATAAATCTTGATGAAATTGATGAGGTTGAGCTATGGTTTAATAATAGTCTACAGATAAAAATGAAGGGCCATGGGGATAAGATACCCATTAGTAGAAATAGGGTAAAGGAGTTTAAAGAATTAGTAGGACTAGAGAATTAAATTTAAGACCCTAAAACCCCCAAATACATGATAAATGTAGATTGGGGGTTCTTATTGATAAAAATATTGGATAAACTATAGATTAATGAGAATAATGACGGATTCTGTAGTAATGTTAGATAAAAAGTAAGCATTGCGACTTTGTCTAGATTGAGTATTTAATAGGAGTAATGTAACATATACTATATGTAGTGCATTGGATAATTTTTCATACAATAGGAGGTTACTATGGGAGCTAATAAGATACAAAAAAGAAATGGGGAAATTGTAGATTTTGATAGTAGAAAAATAAAGAATGCCATTTTTGCCGCTGCTAAATCAGTGGGGGGAAAGGATGAGATAACGGCATCCAAATTAACAAAAATGGTAGTGGATATCCTAAGGGAGACATATCGGGCTAGTATCCCAACAGTTGAGGATATTCAGGACATTGTAGAAAAGGTCCTAATAGAGGAGGGACACGCAAAAACAGCTAAGGCCTATATTTTATATAGAAGAAAACGGGAAGAGATTAGGGAGGTAAGAAACCTCTTTATGGATGCTGAGGAAATGATAGAGGAGTATGTTAATCTGGATAATTGGCGTGTCAATGAAAATGCCAACATGGGTTTCTCCTTGCAGGGTCTCAATAATCATATTGTAGAAAGCATAACAACAAAATACTGGTTAAATAAAATATATCGTAAGGAATTAAGAGATGCCCATATAGGGGGAGATTTACATATCCATGACCTTGGTTTACTGGCTCCCTATTGCTGTGGATGGGATATGGAGGATTTTTTAAGGAGGGGTTTTAGAGGGGCAGCGGGTAAGATAGAATCTAAACCACCAAAGCATTTTGAATCTGCCCTAGGTCAATTAGTAAACCTTTTATACACCCTCCAGGGCGAGGCAGCGGGAGCCCAGGCAGTTTCCAGCCTAGATACTTATTTGGCGCCCTTTATACATTATGATGAATTAAATTATCATCAGGTTAAGAAGGCCCTACAACGTTTTGTGTTTAACCTTAATGTACCAACGCGGGTAGGTTTCCAAACACCCTTTACTAATATTACCTTAGATATTGCCTGCCATCCCCTTTTAAAGAAGCAGCCTGCAATTATAGGGGGGGAAAATGCCGATAAGAATTATGGTGACTTCCAGAAGGAAATGGATATGTTTAATATGGCATTTTGTGAGGTAATGATGGAGGGAGACGGGGCAGGGAGAGTATTTAGCTTCCCTATTCCTACTATAAATATAACAGAGGACTTCCCCTGGGGTTCCCAGGTGGCAAATTCTATCATGGAAATGACAAGAAAGTTTGGAACTCCATATTTTGCAAACTTTTTAAACTCAGATTTATCTCCTGAGGATGTCCGGTCTATGTGTTGTAGGCTCCGTTTAGACAATAGGGAATTAAGGAAAAGGGGAGGAGGCCTATTTGGTGCCAATCCATTAACTGGTTCCATTAATGTAGTTACCCTTAATATGGCAAGGATAGGCTACGTAGCGAAAAACAAGGAGGAGTTTAAGCGGCGGGTTAGGGAGTTAATGGAGTATGGTAAAGAAATATGTGAAGCCAAAAGAAGAATTTTAGAAAGATATATGGACCTAGGACTATACCCCTATTCTAGACATTATTTAAAGCTGGTAAAAGATGCTACGGGTGAATATTTTAAAAATCATTTTTCAACCATTGGAATCAATGGAATGAACGAGGCCTGCATGAATTTGTTGGGTGTAGATATTACCAGCCAGGAGGGAAATGAGTTTGCTGTTGAAATTATGGAATTTATGAATAGGGTAATACAAATATTCCAGGAGGAAACGGGAAGCTTATGGAATTTAGAGGCTTCTCCAGCAGAGGGGGCTACATATAGATTTGCTAGATTAGACAAAAAAATGTATCCTAAAATTCATGCCCAGGGTGAGGAGGAACCCTACTATACTAATTCTACTCAACTACCTGTTGGCCATACTGAGGATGTCTTTGAGGCCTTAGATCTACAGGAAAAATTACAAAGCCTATATACCGGCGGAACAGTCCTACATGCCTTTTTAGGTGAGGAGATTGAAAGTATAGAGGTCTGCAGTGCCTTACTTAAAAAAATTGTAGAAAATAGTACTATACCATATATTACTATAACTCCTACATTTTCCATATGCTCTACCCACGGCTATTTAAAAGGAGAACAAGCTCTTTGTCCTAGCTGTGGAAATCCAACAGAGATATGGAGCAGGGTGGTAGGTTTTCATAGACCAATTCAGTCTTGGAACAAGGGGAAACAGGAGGAATTTAAAGACAGAAAAGAGTTTGAATGGGCAAAATCATTGGGAAAAGAAGTTAAAGAGGAAACAATATATAAGGATACGGCTACTTTATAAAAGGAGAATTGGTGAAATAGGATGAAAATTATAGGTATTGAAAAATCCTCTTTTATTGATTATCCTGATAAAATATCAACAGTATTATTTACTAAGGGATGTAATTTTAGGTGCCCCTACTGTCATAACAGTTCTATAGTAAGGGGAGAGGAAGAGGAAATTAATATAGAGGAAGTCTTAGATTATATAGAGAGTAGGAAAAAGTTCATAGATGCAATTTGTGTTTCTGGTGGTGAGCCCACCCTACATGATGGCCTGTATGAATTTATAAAAAAGCTTAAGGATAAGGGTTTTTTAGTAAAATTAGATACTAATGGTAGCAGGCCCTCTGTAGTAGAGAGATTACTTAGGGAAAAGCTCCTAGATTATATAGCAATGGATATAAAGGCCCCCCTAGAAAAATATGATTCTGTAACAAAGGTAAAAGTGGATTTAGACAAGATTTCTCAAAGCATAGGGCTTATAAGAGGGGCCAGTATTGGTTATGAGTTTCGGACTACGGTATGTAAAGAGTTATTATCAACAAGGGATTTATTAGAAATTGGGGATTTGTTGGCCAGGAGTAAGGCCTATTACTTGCAAAATTTCCAGGATAGTGGCAATGTATTAATAGGAGAGGGCAAGCTACACCCCTATGATCAGGAAAAGTTAAAATTTATCAAGAGACAAATCCAGGGTAATTTTAACCTATGTAAGATAAGATGAATATGGGAGGAGTCCAACTGTATATTGATTACAGTTGGGCTTTTTTTTAATTTGTGGTAGAAAAATTAATATTATAACTTACAAGGCGGTAGCCCTAAATGAATGTAACTAAAAAACATACCACTGTATATATTAATAAAGGGGGTGGATTAATGAATCATATATCTTGGAATACCACAAAAAAATGCAATCTCTACTGTAAACATTGTTATAGGGAATCGGGACCAGACAAAATGAAGGATGAACTGTCTACCGAAGAGGGTAAAAAATTACTAGCTGATATAGTAAAGGCAGGTATGACTACTATAGTTTTTAGCGGGGGTGAGCCCATGCTAAGGGAGGACATCTTTGACTTAATAGGATATGCCAAGGCTATAGGGATGACTTGTCTAATGGGTAGCAATGCTACTCTTATAAAGGCAGATAGGGCCCAATTATTAAAAGATAAGGGATTGGATGCTATAGCCATAAGCATAGATAGTCTAAAGCCTGACCAACACAATAGATTTAGGGGTGGAGCCAGGGCCTTTGAGGAGGCTGTAGAAGGAGCTAAAAACTGTATAGAGGCAGGGATAAGGCTTCAATTAAACTGTACTATCACAAGGGAAAATATGGATGAGATAGAGGAAATTGCGGATTATGCTAACCAGCTGGGGGCGGTATCTAGCCATATGCTATTTTTAGTAGATACAGGCAGGGGAAAAGACCTTAAGGAAATTGGCCTAGATATTGGGGAATATAGGAGGGCTATAAATAGAATAATTGATAAGGATATGCAAATGGATATAAGGGTAAAACCCACATGTGCACCCCAATATAAGGTAGAATCATTGCTAAGGGGGATAAACTCTGATGGTGGTAATAGGGGTTGTATAGCCGGCATAAGCTATTGTGCCATCCTACCCAATGGGGATGTACATATATGTCCCTATGCCCCAGTTAGGGTTGGAAGTATTAGGGAGGAAAGTTTTGATTATATATGGAAGAACAACAAAATTTTTAAGGCACTTAGGGATTATAAAAATTATAAGGGTAGTTGTGGGGTTTGTGAGTATATTAACCTATGTGGGGGTTGTAGGGCCAGGGCCTATAGCTATACAGGAGACTGGTTGGGTGAGGATCCTTTCTGCCTCCTTGATGGGGGGATAAAATATGCTTTATAAATATAGGGTCCAGGATTTAGTTACAATAGCTATATGCGTTGCCCTATCGGTAGTTCTGGGCAAAGTTCTAGGCCTACTTCACAGGATTATGCCTTTTTCCAGGGGTCTTGTCAATGCACCCTTTTTTAGTTTTATGATTAGCCTAATATTGTATAGGGTTAGAAGGGCCGGGGCTATTAGTTTGTATGCCTTGGGTTATGGTTTACTAATGGTGAGATTTTCAGTTTTTGCAACTATTGCTATTATTATAGGAGGAATAATGGCAGACCTAATAACAAGGATTATTTTGGGAGATTATTCTTCTGATTCTCGGATTGCAATTGTTGCTCCCATATACTCAAGTTGTGGGATTATAGCCAGCTTCTTTATTACCACAAGACTTATTTCATCATCCCTTTATAATTTTGGGGGGCTAATGTCAATCATTGTTAGCGTAATACTTGTGTATCTGGCTGGGCTTTTGGGGTCCTTTTCTGCCCTGCATCTTTATACCAGGAGGTTGAGAATTAATGCTTACCAAGCTGATGACAGTTTACCAAGAGGAAGGGAATTATAATAGCATAAAGGATAGGGTCTATACACTAACTCATTCTGACCAAACGGGGGAGAGAACCTTATTTATTGGGGACAAAATAGATAAGAAAAGGATTAATCCACTAAGGGATGAGGTTGAAGGACGTTGGATTCTAAGGGATAAAAGCTACTACCTCCAGTTAGTCTGTAATTTATACTCACAATATAGCAAGTTAAGCTTGGAGGAGAGATATAAAAAATTCAAATCTCACATAGTTAGGGCCCTTGTGGCAATTATTAATGGGGATAGGGAATTTATCCAGATAACAGAGGGTTTTGACCATAAGGTAGTGGTACACTACAAGTCACCAGAAAATGTAATCATTGAAGATTTGGGTTATGTTAGGGATTATATATTATAGCTGAAAGTTATTTGTAATAAAAAAATGATCCCCAGACTTTTATGTCAGGGGGATCATTTTTATTTTGGGTTTTTAAAAGTTATTGTATATTTTCCATTGCAGTTTCAGCAAAATTAGTTATAACTAGCTCCTCATAGGGGACCCTTTCTTCAAGTTCACCAGCTTCAATCATTACATCCTGTAACCTGTCTAAGCCCTCCTTACTTAAAACTGGATTGGGGGCCCAGGCATCAATTGAACGATACCTATCGGCTACTATAGTTAGGATTTCCAAATCAGTATCTGGAAAATGTGGGTGCAAGGATTTAGCAACTTCCTCATTACTATGGCTGTCTACCCACAACATACTACGATAAATAGCATTGGTGAATTTTT
Organism: uncultured Clostridiaceae bacterium; assembly: GCA_964390055.1. Lineage (GTDB taxonomy): Bacteria > Bacillota > Clostridia > Peptostreptococcales > Natronincolaceae > CAYMGQ01. The sequence continues at coordinate 66,613 of CAYMGQ010000009.1, read as the reverse complement.
GTATAATATCAGAGTTTTCATCAATGTAACTTTCCTTAGCTGAATAGGCGGTAAAGGGAATATATCCACTCTCAGCTCCAACAGAGGCAACTACATAGCCAACCCCTTCCTTTTCAATCATGGAGGCTGTTGGTTCAAATAGTGTGGTGTAGTCAGCTTCCCCAGCGGCGAAGGCCCCTGCCATTACACCAAATTGCACATCAGTCCTGACATTTAAGTCCTTTCTTGGATCAAGGCCATTTTTTCTGAGAACATATTCCAGGGTCATATTAGGCATGCCACCCTTTCGGCCACCTAATATTTCCTTACCCCTTAACTCATCGAAGGTGAAATCAGGGCTGGGCTCCCTTGATACAATGAATGATCCATCCCTTTGAGTTAACTGGGCAAAATTAATGGCATAATCAGATTTGCCCTGGGCATAGACATAAACTGAGGCCTCAGGTCCCATAAAGCCAATTTCAACCTGGTCACTAAGTAGGGCGGCCATTACCTTGTCAGCTCCTTGACCATCAATGATTGATACCTCCAAACCTTCTTCTTCAAAAAAACCCTCCGTAATTCCAACATAATGTGGGGCATAAAATACTGAGTGGGTAACTTCCATTAATGTAATTTTAGTTAGTTCCGTATCCTTGTTACCACAAGCGGATAGAGATAGGGTAATAATAAGGGCTATGGTAACAATGACTGCTAACAATCTAATTTTTCTCACTAGCATCCCTCCAATTTTTAATAAAAATACCGTCCATATATTTATATTCAGTAGGCTAGTTATATGTGTTTATATATAATGAGAATTTCTTTTTTATAAAAAAGTATAGGACAAGGAAAATACACATAAAATTTAGATATAGGATAATGGAGGGATTATATGTCTTTGAATATCCGGATTTGCAATAGTAAGAGCAGATATGGTTACATATGCGGGGAAATTGATAATTTTTATTGGTATGCCTTAGTCCATAAAGACAATGTAAAATTTGGGATTAATCCTAGGGATTTAAATGCTGGTAATGGCAGGGTATCCAGATTATGTATTTATAAGGATGTTCCCATGTCCAATTATACAAAGAGATTAATATATGCCAACTATAAAAGGCAGTGGGAAGTGTTTAATAGGGGCTATGAGGAAATGATTAGAATATTGGTAGAATATCTTGATAGGAGGTATTCTATTAGGCTTGTAAGGTAGCAAGGGGCAAGTCAACCATTAAGATAACTATCCAATAAAATTGCAAAATAGATATTTTGCAAAGGAGATAAATTATGTTAAAATATAACTGATGTATGGGTATTGTGTTATAGGCTATATGTTTTTATTCCTTGCAAAATGAGAAAAGAGGTGTTTCATGAATATACCAAATATATTAACAATAATACGGTTTTTCCTAGTTCCCCTATTTATACTAACCTTTTTTTCATCCTCTGAAAATTATCTCATATTATCATCTTATATCTTTATTTTTGCAGGGATTACAGATGTACTTGATGGTTATATTGCAAGAAGGTTTAATCTTATAACCAAATGGGGACAGGCCATGGACCCCTTGGCCGATAAGCTTATGCAGCTAACGGTCCTTATCTGCCTTACAGTTAAGGGAATACTACCCCCATGGGTAATGATTGTAGTAGGGATTAAGGAGACCTGCATGGTTGTAGGGGGGATATTTTTATATTTTAGAAAGGAACAAGTGGTGATACCGGCAAACAAATATGGCAAAATAGCCACCATAGTTTTTTATGCCGCAATTTTATCGGTAATTTTTGGCTTTGCCTTTGCCAAGCAACTTGTCTACCTATCTATTGCTATAACAATATTTGCCTTTATTCAATATTGTTTTATAGGTGTCAGGACCATAAGGGTGTCCAAGCCTAAGGAATCCTCTACAAAGAAAATTGTTGTTGGCAAGTCGGATTTTTCCACCAAGGGTATGGGGAATACCCTTGACAAGTAGGGGGAATTGTTTATAATAGTAGTTAATTTAATATAAATAATGTAAATACAATGAAAAAGACAAGTAGATAATTAACCCTTAAGAGAGAAAAATCCAAGGGCTGGAAGGTTTTTTAGGGCAATGATTATCGAAGGTAGCTTTGGAGTACCTATATCGAAATTATAGTAGATATAGACGGCATATTACCGTTATAAAAATAAGAGCTTGTTATTAATAACAAGAACTAAGGTGGTACCGCGAATAGACCCTTCGTCCTTATATTTGGACAAGGGCTTTTTAATTGGAAAATATTAAAGCTAAAGGAGGATAAATTGATGATAAATAATTTGCCCAAGAATTATAATCCTAGGGATTTTGAGGACCGTATTTATCAGCACTGGCTAGATGAAAAACATTTTGAAGCCAAGGTGGACAGCAAAAAGGAACCCTATTCTATAGTTTTGCCACCACCAAACATTACGGGGGAATTGCATTTGGGCCATGCTCTAGACCATACCCTTCAGGATGTTTTAATTCGATATAAAAGGATGCAGGGTTTTGAAACCTTATGGTTACCTGGTACAGACCATGCCAGTATTGCAACTGAGGTAAAGGTTGTGGAAAAAATCAAGGCCGAAGAGGGTCTGACTAAGAATGATATAAGCAGGGAGGAGTTTTTAGAAAGGGCCTGGGAGTGGCGGGAAGAATATGGAAGAAAAATTGTGGATCAGATGAAAAAACTAGGTAATTCCTGTGACTGGTCAAGGGAAAGATTTACAATGGATGAAGGATGCAGTAATGCCGTAAGTGAAGTTTTTATTAGATTATATGAAAAGGGCTTAATATATAGGGGCAATAGGATAATTAATTGGTGCCCTGATTGTAAAACCTCCCTATCTGATGCCGAGGTGGAACATGAGGAAAGCCTTGGGTCTTTTTGGCATATAAATTACCCAATTAAGGCTACAGATGAGTTTATTGAGATTGCAACAACAAGGCCAGAAACTATGCTGGGTGATACAGCTATAGCAGTCCATCCCGAGGATGAGAGATATAAACATCTTATAGGAAAAAAAGCAATTTTGCCATTGATGGACAGGGAAATTCCCATTGTTGCAGATGAATATGTGGATCCGGAATTTGGAACAGGGGCTGTAAAAATCACCCCTAGCCATGACCCCAATGACTTTGAGATAGGTTTGCGTCATGATTTACCCCAAGTATCAGTAATGGAGGAGGATGCAAAAATTAATGCTAATGGGGGCAGCTATCAGGGACTGGATAGATATGAGGCAAGAGATAAGATAGTGGAGGACCTAAGGGACCTGGGCCTATTAGTAGATATTAAGGAAAGAAGCCATAATATAGGCCAATGCTATAGGTGTGATACGGTAATTGAACCCATGACTTCAGACCAATGGTTTGTAAAAATGGAACCCTTGGCAGGACCTGCAATTGAAGCAGTTAAGGATGGAAGGATAAAATTTATACCCCAAAGATTTGACAAGATATATTATCACTGGCTAGAGAATATTAGGGATTGGTGTATTTCAAGACAATTATGGTGGGGACATAGAATACCGGCCTATTATTGCCAAGCTTGTGATGAATTGGTGGTAGCAAGAGAAAAGCCAAACAAATGTCAAAAATGTGGGGGCGTGGATTTTAGACAGGATGAGGATGTATTAGATACTTGGTTTAGTTCTGCCTTATGGCCCTTTTCTACAATGGGTTGGCCAGAAAGAACTGAGGAATTAGAGTATTTTTATCCAACAGATGTGCTAGTAACAGGCTATGATATTATATTTTTTTGGGTTGTCCGTATGGTGTTTTCAGGTATAGAATTTATGGAGGATATACCCTTTAAGTATGTTTTTGTCCATGGACTGGTAAGAGATTCCCAAGGTAGGAAAATGAGCAAGTCCCTGGGTAATGGAATAGACCCATTAGAGGTTATTGAGGATTATGGGGCAGATGCTTTAAGATATACCTTAATTTCGGGGAATTCTCCTGGAAATGACATTCGTTTTCATGAGGAGAGGCTGGAGGCTAGTAGGAATTTCGCAAACAAACTTTGGAATGCTACTAGGTTTGTTTTAATGAATTTAGATGGGGGAAGAATAGACTGCCATGGGCTTGAAAACAAATTTGAATTAGCGGATTTGTGGATTATTTCTAGAGTAAATGAAATAGGAAAAGAAATAACTGAAAACATGGATAATTTTGAGTTGGGTTTAGCCCTGCAAAAAATTTACGATTTTACCTGGAATGAATATTGTGACTGGTATATAGAGTTGTCCAAGGCAAGATTATATGGGGAGGACCCTGAGGAGAAAAGGGTTGCCCAATATACCCTAATGTATGTACTTGAGAATATTTTAAAATTACTCCACCCCTTTATGCCCTTTATAACAGAGGAGATTTGGCAGGGAATACCAGGCCTTAAAGAAAGCGTAATTATATCAGCTTGGCCCATATTTGATGAGAAAAAAAGATGTCAGGATGCAGAGGAAAAAATGCAGCTAATAATGGAGGCCATAAGGAAGCTTCGCAATATAAGGGCGGAGATGAATGTGGCGCCTTCAAAAAAGGCTAAACTAATAGTATATAGTGATGGGCAGTATGTCAAAGATGTTATCAAAGAAGGTGAAGGTTACTTTATGTCTATTGGTGGGGTATCAGAAATTGAATATATAACTGATAGGGATATGGTATCTGAGGATATGGTTACGGTTACTATACAAGGTGGGGAGTTATTTTTACCCCTAGAAGAATTGATTGATATAGGCAAGGAAATTCAAAGATTGGAAAAGGAAAAAAAGAATCTAGAAAATGAGATTAAAAGGGTTGAAGGTAAATTAGCCAATGAAGGCTTTGTTAAGAAGGCCCCAGCCCACCTGGTAGAGGAAGAAAGAGACAAGGGTAAAAAGTACCAGGAAATGCTAGAGATGGTTGCGGAAAGAATTCAGGCATTAAAAAATAAATAGACTTATAGCTAAGAGGTGAATTAGGCAGATGAACTATCAAGAGGCAATAGATTATATCCATGGAACTTATAAGTTCGGCAGTAAATTAGGTTTGGAAAATATAAAACTCCTATTGAAATTACTTGGCAATCCCCAGGAGGATTTAAAGGTTATTCATGTGGCAGGGACCAACGGTAAGGGTTCTGTAGCATCTTTTACTCAAAATATTTTGACAAGGGCGGGATATAAGGTAGGCCTCTATACCTCACCCTATATAGAAGAATTTACAGAGAGGATTCAGATTAACGGACAAAAGATAGATAGGCAGGTCTTGGCCAAGCTTACAAATGTGGTAAGGGAAAAGGCGGAAAAAATGGTGGCCATGGGTGTAAACCACCCAACTGAATTTGAAATAGGAACAGGGATAGCCCTTTTATATTTTGCAAGAGAGCAGGTAGATTTTTTGGTATTGGAGGTGGGGTTAGGGGGCAGATTGGATGCCACCAATGTAATAGATAGGCCCCTAATCTCTGTAATCACACCCATTGATTACGACCACTTAGACCATCTAGGCAATAGCCTAGGAGAAATAGCCAGGGAAAAGGCTGGTATTATAAAAGCCAATTCCTATGTACTTTCCTATCCACAGGATAGGGAAGCTATGGAGGTTATCGAGAAAATCGCAAGAGAAAATAAGTCAGAATTAATTATTGCAGATTTTAATAAATTACAAATCCACGAAAGTAAGTTAGAGGGGCAAAGATTTTCCCTAGAGATTTTGGGCAAATCCTATGATAATTTAAGGATTAGTATGGCTGGGGTCCACCAGATTTATAATTGCTGTCTTGCTCTAACAGTAATTGAAATTTTAAAAGAAAAATATAATCTCTCCATTAATGATAAGGACATATATAAGGGTATATACAATACAAGGTGGCTGGGAAGATTTGAAATTATAGCTAAGGATCCTCTGATTATCATAGATGGGGCTCATAATTTACAGGGAGCCCAGGCATTGGCCACAAGTTTTAGGACATTGCTTAAAAACTATAGGATTACCCTAATACTTGCTATGCTAAGGGACAAGGATGTGGAAGGAGTATTAAAAAGCCTCATACCTCTTGTAGACAAGGTTATAGCAACCAGCCCTAACAATCCTAGGGCCATAAAACCAAAGGATTTATTAAAAAAGCTAGCTGTTTTTGATAAGGAGATTTATGCCTCTGATAGTATAGAAGATGCTATAAGGCTGGCATATAAAGTCACCCATATAGGGGATGCAATTGTGGGAGCCGGGTCCCTATATATGATAGGTGAAATTAGAAAAAGAGTTAAGAGAGTATAGTCCATTAGGGATAAATAGCCATATATAAATAGAAAGGGGTCATAGGTAATTTACCTATGACCTTTTTCTATTTATTAGTAAAGAGCCCGAGTATATGGTGGTATAGATGATGACCCTCTTCCAGCCATTTGTTTTGGATTTCCCTAACCCTGTCTATATCATCTACCTTAAGTTTCAAATCAATAAGGGAGTTGCCATCTTGGGTTATAGCAAGGTTTACCCTATATAAACCATCCTCTAACTGACTATAATTTGCTAAAATATTAGGTTTATTTTTTGGCAGGGATGCCCTATCTAGGATAAGGTTGTCAATCCTTTCCTTTAGATAGCTTCCTATATGATTAATAAAATAGTTTAATGTATCTTTACCCTTCTGGCTGATATAGAGGCTAGGGGCCTGGCCATCCTCCCGACTCATAAGGAATTTGGCCTCCTGAAGCTCTACTAAAAATTGGTGGAGCATAAAATAATTCATAATATCATTTTCCAGAACGAAATGTGTAATTTCAGTATTTGTTAGGGGTTTACCTAATTTATCAAATATATATAGTAATAATAGCTTTTTCTCTGCTAATTGTTGAGATGTATTGGAAAACATAACAAGGCCTCCTTTGGTTTTTTTTATTTTCTAGTTAACAATGCTATTGATAATATCTATGTCAATGTAATTTATTTATAAGATCATACTACTATATTACTTGATTTATGGAAATATTTAAAGAGGTCTGGAGGAAAAATAAAACTTGGAATTACTTGGATGAATTAATATAATGACTTTTGTGGAAAATACAAGTACAAGGATTTAAGAGTTTAAAGGAGGTTGTAATCAGTTGACTGTTGCATCCCAGGTAAATCAAACTCTGGCTAGCCTAAAGGGAATAAGAGGGACATTAAGAACCTACGCTAGGCAAAGCCAAGTCCAAGAGGAAAGAAGGGCTTATGAAGAGGCCTTGAAAACTACCAGTGCTATTATTAAAGATTTGCAAAAAAGAATTAAGTTTTTGGAATATGAAGAGCCCCAGTTCAAGGGATTTTAAAGGGAGGTATCTCTGGATAATATGAAGGAATGGATGGTAATTTTATTAAGGTCCTTTGGAATCTTTTTTTTGCTATTTTTTCTTACAAAAACAATGGGGAAAAAGTCCATTGCAAAATTAACAGTATTTCAATTTATTAATTATATAGTAATTGCTGTATTGGGGGCTGTCTTATCCTTAAAATTAGTTAATAATCAGCCTTTAGGATTTGTTGCCCTGGGGGTTTGGGCATTTCTACCCCCTGTCCTTGATTTGCTAGGGGCAAAGAGTAAGGCCTTCCATGATTTTATTTATGGGAAAGAGACTGTTCTAATTAAAAAAGGTAAGATAATGGAGGAAAATTTAAGAAAATCAAAATTAACTGGGGAAGACCTAATTAGGGAGTTAAGGTCAAAAAATGCTTTTAACCTAGCGGATGTTGAGTTTGCGGTATTAGAAACAAGTGGAGAAATAAATCTGACATTAAAAACTCATAAGAAACCTATTAGCCCCCATGATATAGGTAAAAAGGTGGGCCAAAAGGCAGAGCCACAAACTGTTATTTTAGATGGGAATATCTTACATGATGGATTGAATAATTTAGGACTCAACCAGGGTTGGCTACAGGGACAACTGGCGGACAAGGGTGTAGACCTATCAAATGTCTTTGTGGGCCAGGTGGATAGTAGTGGAGATTTATATTTGGATTTATTTGATGATTTAATAGAAATGCCCCAATCCAACCCCAAGGAACTTCTCTATGCCAATATAGAAAAAAGCCAGGCGGACTTTGCCAAATATGCCTTGGAGACAGAGGATATGATGGCACAAGAGATGTATCAAAAAAATGCATTGGAATTGGAAAAAATGATGGACAAATTACAAGCATATTTACTACATTAGAGGGTGATAAAATATGTCTAAAAAACAAAATAAAAAGTTAACCCTTAACCAACAAAAATATCAGGAGTTTTCCAAGGACCGTGAACCAAAACGGCCTGTATTTACCAATTGTTTAAAGGCCTTTCTTGTGGGAGGTATTATCTGTAGTCTAGGTCAGGCCCTACAGAATATGTACATAAAATATTTCGAATTTAATGAGATGACAGCAGGAAGTCCAACCTCGGCTACATTAATTATAATATCAGTAATTTTAACCTCTCTGGGAGTTTATGATCATATTGCACAATGGGCAGGGGCAGGGACAGCAGTTCCTGTGACAGGCTTTGCCAATACCATAAGTTCTGCGGCTATAGAACATAGGAGCGAGGGCTATGTTTTAGGGGTTGGGGGTAATATGTTTAAAATTGCAGGGCCTGTAATTGTTTTCGGTGTATTTTCTGCCTTCCTTACAGCCATTATAAAAATAATTTTCAAGGAATTAGGTGGGATATAAATGTTAAAGGGATATCAAACATGGGTCTTTGATTCTAAACCGGTTATTGTATCAACAGCGGTTTCTGGTGGACCCTTCGAGGCAAAGGGTGCCCTGGCAGAAGATTTTGATATTCTTCATTCAGATATTTGGTTAGGCCAGGATAGTTTTGAAAAGGCTGAAAAGAAGTTATTAATTGAGGCAAGCCAAAGGGCCATTGACAAAGCAGGCTTAAAAAAGGAGGACATAGATTTTTTTATAAGCGGAGATTTAATTAATCAGATAACGCCAAGTAGTTTTGCCGCTAGAAGTTTAGCCATACCCTACTTTGGGATTTTTAGCGCCTGTTCCTGCTCTATGGAAGGTTTGGCCCTAGCCAGTCTTATGATAGAGAGTAAGTCTGCCAACAGGGTATTGACGGCCTGTAGCAGCCATAATGCAGCGGCAGAGAAACAATTTCGTTATCCTTCGGAATACGGAGCACAAAAACCCCCTACTGCCCAATGGACAGTAACTGGGGCGGGGGCAGCACTTGTTGCACCCGAGGGGCAGGGACCAAGGGTTACTACTGCAACAATTGGTAGGGTGGTTGACATGGGGATATCAGACCCCTTTAATTTGGGGGGAGCTATGGCCCCGGCTGCGGTAGATACAATAGAGGCCCACTTTAGGGACTTAAATATAGATGCCTCTCATTACGATTTAATTGCCACTGGTGACCTAGGTGGGGTGGGCCACCAGATTGCTAGGGATTTGTTGGTGGACCACGGCATTAATATCCCCCATGAAAAGTTCACCGATTGTGGAATATTGATTTATAAAGAGGATCAAAAGGTTTTTGCAGGAGGTAGTGGGTGTGGGTGTTCTGCAACTGTAACTTACGGGCATTTTATAAATCAGATGAAGAAGGGCAAATTAAAAAGGATTTTAATTGTGGCAACTGGTGCCTTATTGTCACCCATGTCCTATCAACAAAAAGAAAGTATACCTTCCATAGCCCATGCAGTTTCAATAGAAATGCCATAGGGGGTGTTAATTATACCATGGAAAAGTTTATTTGGGCATTTATTGTAGGCGGTGGCATATGTGTACTTGGACAAATTTTGATGGATGTATTTAGGTTGACCCCAGCTCACACCATGGTTACCCTAGTGGTGGCAGGAGCTATTCTAGGGGGACTGGGATTATATGAACCCTTGGTTAAGTTTGCTGGGGCTGGGGCTAGTGTACCTATTAGTAGTTTTGGAAATTCCCTATTTAAGGGAGCAATGACCGAATATGAGAGGCATGGCATAATTGGAGTGCTTACAGGCATTTTCGAGATAACAGGGGCAGGTATCTCTACAGCAATAATTTTTGGCTTTATCGCCTCCCTGTTTTTTAAGTCCAAGGGTTAGTCAAAATGGGGATATACAAATAATATAAGTTCATAATGGACAAGGAGGTGATAATTTGACCGTAGGAACTCAAATGCAGCAAGTAATAGCAGGAATCCAGGGAGCTGTAGCCTCGGTAAAAACTTTTGCCTTAGAAACCCAGGATCAAAATGCAAAGGCAGAATTTCAACAAATAAGTCAAGATCTAGAAGGGGCATTGCAAACTCTAAAGCAGAGGCAGAAATATATCGAGGACCAGGAACCACAATTTAGACAAGAATAATCATAAAATTTAAAACACAGACAAAAGATACTATTTTTATAGTATCTTTTTTATGGCAGAATTTATATCATTTTATTTTTAAAGGTATTTGATATAATAACTGCAAGGGGGAATATATCATGGGTAAAGAAAGAGAATTGATGGAGATGGTTAGGAGTTTAGGTGGGGCAAAGGCAGGATTTTGCCAACTAGGAGACTTGTTGCCTCCTGAATTGGGAAAGCTTACTAGTGGAATTTCAATACTTGTCCGCCTATCAGACCAGATTGTAAGTGGCATCGATTTGGTAAAGGGACCAAGCCATACATACTTTCATCACTATAGGACTGCCAATGCCCTGATTGACCAGATTGGTTTTAGGCTAGCAAATAAACTGCAGGATTGGGGATACTTGGCAATGGCCATACCAGCCTCCCAATCCATTAACAAGGATGGGTGGAATTATCGGGGACTATTCCAACATAGGATAACTGCTACCAGGTCAGGTATGGGATGGATAGGAAAAAATAGTTGTTTAATAACTGAGGAATTTGGGCCCAGGGTCCGCCTGGGTACGGTACTAACAAATATGGAGTTTAATTACAATAAACCCATACAGGAGTCTAGGTGTGGGGAGTGTAGTATTTGTGTAGATCTCTGCCCAGCAGAGGCCCTAAAGGGAGGCCTGTGGGAAGTAGGGACTAAAAGGGATAAAATAATTGACCCTGAAAAATGTAGCCAGCATATGAAAAAAGAGTATAAGTATATTAGCAGAGGGGCAGTTTGTGGCATATGCGTGAGGGCATGCCCTCAGGGTAGAGAGATATTAAAAAGATAATTATAAACTACTAGGGGGCTATAATAATGAGAAGACAAAAAATTATTTTGACAATAGTTGTAGTAACATGCTTGCTATTATCGGCGTGTAATGTAGGAGAGGAGACCCTGCTGGCAAAAGGGGGGGAGGATGTAAGGGAGGAGGAAGTAAGTCAAGAGGAGAAAGTAAGTCAAGAGGAGGAAGTAAGTCAGGAGGAGGACCAGGAGGAAGACATTGATCTACAAACTGTTAAGCCCAATGAAATGGGAGAGATTATGGTCCTAATGTATCATAATATAGGTCAGCCAGAGGCAGAGTGGGTTAGGACTCCTGATAACTTTAAGAAGGACCTGTCCAATCTTTATGAAGAGGGCTACAGACCCATTAGTTTAGAGGATTATGTTAGGGGTAATATCACTACTGAGGCTGGATATAAGCCTGTGGTATTAACCTTTGATGACGGTAACCAAAACAATTTTAATATGATTCAGGATGAAGAAAAGGAGTGGCTAATAGACCCAAATTGTGCTGTAGGAATATTAGTGGATTTCCATGAAAAACATCCTGATTTTCCCCTAGAGGCCACATTTTTTATTAATGGCGGTATCCCCTTTGGACAAAAGGACTGGGTGGACTACAAATTAAATTATCTTGTTGAGAATGGGATGGATATTGGCAATCATACTAATAGCCATATAAATTTAACCAAGGCATCAGGAGAAGAAATCCAGGAGGAAATCGGTAAGGTAAATGAACTAGTGACGAGATATTTGCCTGATTATGAGATTAAAACTTTAGCCCTTCCCTTTGGTTCAAAACCTAAGGATGAGGACTTGTTCCCCCTGCTTATTGCTGGAGAATATAAGGGGGAAAGATATGAAAATATAGCAATTCTAGAAGTAGGGTGGGACCCCTATAAGTCTCCCTTTGACAAGGAATTTGACTCCTCAAAGATAAGAAGGGTGAGGGCCAGTGAAAGTAAGGTAGATGGGGTGGGGATCTACAACTGGATGAAGGTCTTGGAGGAGGGGGGCAGACAGCCCTATGTAAGCGATGGGGATCCTGATACGATAACAATAGCAGAAGAATACAGGGATAAAGTCTCTGGAGATTTCCCAGACAAAAAAATTAGGTATTATAGTCTTGAAATAGAGGAATAATTATATATAAAGCTAACTAAATTGGAAAACTTAAAATTTATAAGAGGGGAGGTCTTGTTATGAAAGAGATAGTCTTAGCGGGAGGATGTTTTTGGGGAGTTGAAGAATATTTTTCCCGGGTAGATGGTGTAGTAGACACCAAGGTAGGCTATGCCAATGGACATTTGGAAAATCCAAGTTATGAAGAGGTATGTAGTGGTGGGACAGGCCATGCGGAGGTATGTTATGTTATTTTCAATGAAGAAATAATTTCCCTAGAAGGATTGTTAAATAAATTCTGGGGGATAATCAAACCTACTCAAGTTAATCGACAGGGACCAGATATCGGTGAGCAATATAGGACAGGTATATACTATAGGGATAAGGATGACCTAGCTACCATACTGAAAACTTGGAATGAACAACAGCACTTATATGATAGGCCAATAGCAACTGAAGTTGAGGAATTAAGATCTTTTTATTTAGCTGAAGACTACCATCAAAGATATCTGAAAAAAAATCCCGGAGGCTATTGCCATATTAATTTAGACTAATTTCTGATAATGCTTTTAGAAATTTTAACTAATAAGGGAATAAGGGGTAAAAATATAATAGTAGTAATAATATTAAAAAGACTGTGAACATTAGCGATTTGACGACTAGGATTATAGGGAGATAAGATTAAGGATAGGCTACAGAGAATATCTACAAAAGGAAAAATTATAATAACACCCAATAAATTGAAAAGAATATGGATAAGGGCTGCCCTTTTTCCTGAGGGACCCAGGGGTATGCTAGAAAGTAGGGTGGTAACACAGGTTCCGATATTTTGCCCAAGTAGTATGCTAGTTGCAGCTGTAATATTTATTAAACTATTATTGGCTAAGGACTGGAGGATGGCTACCCCGGTACTACTGCTTTGGATAATGGCAGTAAGGCAAAAACCCATAACTATACCCAATAGGCGGTTGTTGCCAAATTCCAAGAGAATTTCTTGGAATCTAATTTGACTCTCCAAGGGAGAGAGTCCCTTTCCCAATAAATCTATACCTATAAAAATCAAACTGAAACCCAAGAGGCTTTCCCCAAGGAAGGCTATTTTTTTCTTATTTTTGACAAAGGATAGGAGGATGCCTAAAAAAAAGGGTATAAAAATATATTGATTTGGTTGAAAGGCTAGTATTTGTGCTGTGAAGGTAGTACCAATGTTGGCACCCATAATAATAGGGGTAGCCTGGTAGAGATTTATTAGATTAGCCTCCACAAGGCCTATAACAATAATAGTTACACCGCTGCTAGATTGTAGGAGGCAAGTTACAACTATACCAGTTATTATTCCTATAACAGGTGGTATATCTAGTGTCCTAATAAAGGAACTTAATCTTTGGGAGTTAATATTATAAAGCCCCTCTGTTAGAAAACGAAGGCCCAACAAAAATAAGCCTAGTCCTGTAAAGATTCCCGATAGAAATATAAACAAAAAAAGCACCCCCTATAAGATATACGTCTATCTTTTTAAAATACAACTAAAAAGTATTTATAAGGGGTCTTAAAATGAAAATATCCTATCTAGATATATAAGATATTAATTTATTCTTTTAACAATTTGAGGACTAAGGAAGGCAGTTATTATGGCCTTAAAAATGTCTCCGGGCAAAAAAGGCAGGGCACCAGATATGATTGCCTCATAAATCTCAATCCCTGTAACAAAACTTAACCAAATAACACCGCAGATATAAAGGACAATAATCCCTCCTAAGGTATTGGCCACAATTAGCCTAGCTGGCCTATAATTCTTTCCTTTTAATAAATTAATTATGATTCCACCGATTAAAAAACCAACTACATAACCTCCCCTTGGGCCTAGAATAGCAGCAATTCCGTTTGTGCCTCCAGCAAAAATTGGAAGGCCAGCAATTCCCAAGAATATGTACGTTAATATGCTTAATATTGTTTGCTTTGCAGTTAAAATACTAGCAGCTAACATAATGGCTAAACTCTGCCCTGTGACTGGGACAGGAGACAAGGGTAAGGGGATTGTAACATAACTTAAAACTATAATTAGTGCGGTAAAGATACTAGAACGTGTAAGATCCTTAATTGAAATTTTTTGGTACAAGGGTAAACACCTCCATTTATAATATGAAATTATTATAATCTATTGGCCAAGATTAGTCAACCAATATATTAATAAAGGTTAACTAACTTATTTTAATTACAATCCTCATATTTATGGTTTTTAAGAATAGAATTTAATAGGAGTTTCCATTATGTGGGGGGTAAAAAATGAAAATTTATATCTTATCTAAAAAAACCCTAGTTATATTTTTAATACTTATCTTAGCTTTTGTTGGCCTATTAATTTATTGCAATAGATTTACAGGATATTTAACGGATATTAGGTCGGTATTCTCTACTCAAAAACAACTACCTATCTATAGTGTGGAGACTAGGGAAAAGGAAATAGCTATAAGTTTTGATGCAGCGTGGGGGGATACATATACAGATGATATTTTGGATGTATTAGATGAATATAATGTGAAAACTACATTTTTTTTGGTTGGATTTTGGGTAGACAAATACCCTGATATGGTGAAAAAGATCCATCAAAGGGGGCATGAAATAGGTAATCACTCATCAAGCCATCCACATATGTCCCAGTTAACTAGAGAGGAAATTATAAAGGAGATAAAGGAAACAGAGGAAAAGATTATGGAATTGACGGCCTATAGGACTAACTTATTTAGGCCACCCTTTGGAGATTATAATAACTTATTTATTCAAACTGCCAAGGAACTTGGCTATCATGTAATCCAGTGGGATGTTGACTCCCTGGACTGGAAGGAGATGGGGGTAAATCCTGTGGTCGACAGGGTTTCCAGAAACATTACAAGGGGGTCTATAGTTCTCTTTCATAACAATGCCAAATATGTTTCAGAATACCTACCCCTAGTCCTTAAGAAGTTGACTGAACAGGGTTATAAGATTGTGCCTATATCGCAACTGATTTATAAGGATAATTATACAATAGACCATTCAGGCAGGCAGCATAAGGCTAATGCCCATTAGTTTTGATCTAGAAGAAGTTTTTATAAGAGGTTATATTTTCCATAATTATTGAATATTAATGTTTATAGATTAAATATATGAAGACACATAAGAATAAAGGGGGAATTGGGTAATTATGTCTGAGCGTATGCTGGAAAGTAATATGGTTGTCTTAGTGGGGAGAATAGCCAAGGAAAGAGAATTTAGTCATGAGATTTATGGGGAAGGATTTTATATCTATACTATTGAAATACCAAGATTAAGTGATGCCTGTGATATCCTACCTTTGACTATTTCAGAAAGACTCCTAGTAGGCCTGGAGTTGGGCTTAGGGGACTATGTCAAGGTGGAAGGCCAGTTTAGGTCTTATAATAAATTTATAGATGGTAGCAATAAACTAATCCTGACAGTTTTCGCCAGAGATATTGTTAGGCTTGATGATGATGGTGGGGTCAAAAATCCCAATCAAATATATTTAGATGGATTTATTTGCAAAGCCCCCATTTATAGGGAGACTCCCTTTGGTAGGGAAATAACTGATTTATTAATTGCAGTAAATAGGTCTTATAATAAATCTGACTACATTCCATCCATTGCTTGGGGGAGAAATGCCCGCTTTTCCTCAAAATTAGAGGTGGGTGACAATATCAGAATATGGGGTCGTATCCAGAGCAGGGAGTATCAAAAAAAGTATAATGATGGGTCGGTAGTTACTAGAACCGCCTATGAGGTATCCATTTCAAAAATGGAAAAGGTAGATGACAAGTAAATAACAATAATTTGAGGAGCCTCCAGGGCTAGCAAAATCCTGGCATTTATGATATATTCATTAGTATATTTACATTAGAGTGGGAGGCTTTATCTATTGGAGAAAAACACCATTACAAAACAAATAATAAGACTAGCATGGCCTGCCATTATGGAAATGATGATGCATACCCTAGTATGGACTGTGGACACAGCCATGGTCGGAAGACTAACTGCAGCGGCCATTTCATCGGTGACCCTGGGGGCACAGATTATGTTCACTTTGGGTGGCATTTTTAGTGCCTTGGGCATAGGAACTACTGCCATGGTGGCTAGGTATATGGGTGCAGGGGAAAGGGATAAGGCAGAATATATAGGTGGACAAGCATTGTTAGTTAGTATTATAATTGCTTGTATTTTAGGTATTTTAGGTATCCTAGGTGCAAAAACTATTTTTACTATAATAGTAGATGATAGGCAAGTAATCAATTTGGGGACAAGCTATCTTAGGATTGTTTCCATTGGTTTAATGTTTTATATACCCCTGATGGTTGCTAATGCCATTCTAAGGGGGGCTGGGAATACAGTAATACCCCTAGTATCTGCTATCATAGCTAATATTTTTAACATTGTAGGAGACTATGTTTTAATTTTCGGTAAATTTGGTTTTCCCCAGTTAGGAGTAAGAGGGGCTGCCATTGCGACAGGCTCGGCTCAAATTTTAGGGGCTATGGTAACAATATTCTTTCTCTTAAGGGGAAAATCAGCTATAAAATTAAGATTAGATTATCTTTTCAAATGGGATATTAAGGCCATAAAAAATCTAGTTAACCTTAGTGTTCCAGCTGGGCTGGAAATGCTTATGAATGATGGCTGTAGACTAATTTCATCTTTTTGGATTGTACAATTAGGAACCCTAGCCTATGCAGGCCACTCCCTAGCCGTGGCAGCAGAGTCCATATCTTTTATGCCTGGACAGGGTTTTGCCATTGCAGCCACAACGTTGGTGGGGCAAAGTTTGGGCAGGCAGAGTATAGGGGATGCAGAGGAAAGTGCAGTAAAATCCGTAATTTTTGCCTCCATATTAATGGGGCTGGTGGGTTTATTATTTTTTGCAATCCCGGATTTTATTATGAGATTATTTAGTTCCGATCTAGGGGTTGTCTCTATTGCCGCAAGCTGTCTGAGGGTAGGTGCCCTTGAACAAATACCTATTGCTGTAGCTATGGTAACATCAGGTGCCTTAAAGGGTGCTGGTGATACAAGGGGACCCTTTAAAATTTCTCTAATTACTAATTTGCTTGTTAGGATGCCCCTAATATATATAATAGTTTTTATACTCCGCCTACATGTGGCTTATATATGGGGGGCAACAGCCTTGCAATTCCTGCTAGAGGCTGTATTAATGCTAAGACGTTATAAAAAAGGTCGATGGAAAACTAGCAGTCTAAGCTAATTAATATCTGTCTATTCCTATAGGATTAATAGTGACTTTTCAAGAAGCTACTATAGTTAATGATAAAGTCTATAGTTTGTTTATAAATATAACAAACTGTGGACTTTTAATGATTTATTAGCAAGTGTAAATGGGGAAAACCCTATTATGATAAGCTATTTGCCCTGCTAGTAGAAAGGAGTTGTCATGCTTATAAATTCAATTAAAGAGGGGGCCAAGAAGGGGCTAGAAACTACCTGGATGTTGGCAAAGGTTATGGTTCCGGTGTATTTTGCCCTTGCATTTTTACAAGAAACTCCAATAATTGGGTGGATCGATAGGCTCTTTCAGCCATTAATGACCCTTTTTAACCTTCCCGGGGAGGCAGCCATTGTCCTAATATTGGGAAATGTTTTAACATTATATGCTGCTGTTGGTGCCATTAAGGCCATATCATTAACAATATCAGAGATTACAATTATTGCCGTTATGCTTTCCTTTTCCCATGCTATTTTTGTAGAAACTGCTATAACAAAAAAAATGGGGGTAAGTGCATACAAGGTTATCATTATTAGGGTGGGCCTAGCCATAGTTTCAGGCCTTGTCCTAGGAAGGGTGGGTGTCCTGCTATGATGGGAATATTAAAAGAGGCCAGCCTGGGAAGCCTTAATTCTGTTTTTACAATAGCAGTTATAGTAGTACCCATTATGATAGTCCTGCAAATACTGAGGGATTACAATGTATTAAATAAAATTATTAAACCCTTTAGCTTTTTTTCAAGGATTTATAATACTTCAGAAGAAGCAGTTTTACCCCTCTTGGTTGGCGTAATTTTCGGCTTGTCCTATGGGGCTGGGGTGATAATACAGGCTGTTAATGAGGGCAATCTTTCAAAGAAAGATCTATATCTGTTGACAATTTTTCTGGCCTGTTGCCATGCTATAATAGAGGATACCCTAATCTTTGTTGCGGTAGGGGCAAATCCCGTAATATTATTAGGGATCCGCCTAGTTACCGCCCTACTACTAACATATATTTTATCTAGAAGGATTGGGACCAGGGATTTCACCCAACTAGACAAGTCTAAAGGCCAGTAGGAACTTCCAAATTTAAATTTGGAGGTTCTTTTATTTTTTTGCATCTGTATAAATAAACTCAATATACATTCTCAATTGATAATGAATTACACAATCTAGTATTCCTCTTGCCCCCTTCATGCAAGCCCCAATTATGAAATTGATAGTTTAGTAATTATAGGTCATAGGCATTGGGATATCACAATTTGGGCCAATTGACTTGTGATATATACTGCATTATAAGGATTGAAAAAACTTCATTAATCCAGTTATTAAGATACTTTTTTAAAAAATATATATTTTCACTTGATATTTAAAAGATAACATGGTATGATTATTTCGATAGTTGAAACGGGTGTTTTAAATATCGGAACACTCTGCTTTAGGGGGTGAGAAGATGGCCAGTAATAGATATTCAGGAACTCTGGAAAAGGCCTTACAAATTCTTCAATTATTTGATGTAGAGAGAAATGAGTTGGGGATAACTGAAATTGCAAAGTTAACAGATTTAAGCAAGAGTACCGTGCACCGCCTGGTGGTTACCTTCGAGAAATATGGATATTTAACCCAGGACCATGAGGGGGGAAAATATTCCCTAGGCTTGGAAACTTACAGATTAGGACAAATTGCCACAGAACGATTTTTAATTAAGAGATGGGGCGATATGCATGTGCCCAAGCTGATAGACCAAGTCGGGGAAAATGTTCAAATTGGGATGTTAAATGGATTGGAGGTGGTTAATGTTGCATATTATGAAGGGCCCAAAAAATTAAATTTTAAATTCCCTGTACATAAAAAAGCGCCTGCATGTTGTATTGCTATGGGTAAGGTCCTATTATCCTATAATGATGTAGCAATTGACAAAATAGTTAATTCACCGCTATTTAAACCCTATACCGCAAATACCATTGTAGATAGGGATGAATATTTGAAGGAGCTAAAGAAGGTCAAAAGTCAAGGCTATGCCATAGACAATGAGGAATATGAGGAAGATGTTAGATGCATAGCAACGCCTATTTTTGACTGTACCGGGAAAGCGATTGCATCCCTTAGTATTTCGGCACCAATATTTAGGATGAGCCCTAAAGAGCTAGAAAAGATTATACCTATTCTTAAAGAGACAACATGGGAATTATCAAGGGCTATGGGTTATAAGGGAGACTTATTTTAATATGGGTTCTTTATTAGATTTAAAAGATTTTAAAGACATTAAATTCAATTCTTAGGAGGATGAATATGGAGCAATTTAAGGAGAAGGTGGCACGTATAGAAAAAATTATTTATCCTGTTACAAAATTTGTACATATGATTGCAACCGTGTTTTTAGTATTTATGACGCTCCTTACAACTGCAAATGTATTTGCACGTTTTATTTACAAACCTATTAAGGGGAGTTATGAACTATTATCCTATAGTTCTGCTATGTTAATATTTTTTAGTCTGGGCTATGCTCAAATTAAAAAAGAATATATTTCTGTATCATTTATAGTTGACCAATGGTCACCCAAGATTCAATCAATTTTGGATATGGTCACACATTTTATAACATCCATCTTGATGGCAGTAGCCTCCTGGCAAATGGTAGTTCATGCCAAAAGATTATTTGAGGGACATAATGTTACCGTTGACCTAGGCATACCAATTTACATTTTTGCCTATGCGGCATCCGTTGGTTTACTTATATTTGCTTTGGCAATTTTCTTAGACTTTTTAAAATCCATTGTAAAGGTGGTTGAGACATAATGAGTGGTGAAATGGTTGGAATTATTGGGTCGGTAGTACTGTTAGCTTTAATTATGTTAAGGGTCCCAGTGGGACTTGCCCTACTGTTAGTGGGAATGGCTGGCTATTCAATATTGCAGTCAGTAGAGCTTGCTTTAGTTCAAATAGGGATGAGTACTTTTAACTACGCTGGTTCGTATACCCTAAGTGTTATACCCTTATTTACCCTTATGGGATTGTTTTTAACCTATAGTGGTACAAGTGAGGAGCTTTACAAGGCTGTTGATAGTTGGTTTGGCAAGGTAAAGGGTAGTCTTGCAATGACAACAATTGGTGCTAGTGCAATTTTTGCTTCCATATCTGGAGCAGCCATGTCAACGGCAGCTACCTTGGGTCGTATAAGTTTGCCAGAAATGAAGAGGCATAATTATGACCATGGGATGGCAGCGGCAAGTATTGCTGTTGGAAGTACTTTGGGAATCTTGATTCCACCTTCCGTATGCTTGATATTGTATGGTGTTCTTACCATGGAGCCTATTGGGGCATTGTTTTTGGCAGGAATAGTACCTGGGATAATTCTTTCCCTCCTATTCATGCTAACCATATATATTATGGTTACATTAAAGCCCTCTATGGCACCAATTAGTGATGCACCTTCTGTCAGTTTTTCCGAAAAGTTAAGATCTCTTACAAAAATTTGGCCAATTACCGTCATATTTTTGGTAAGTATAGGTGGTATATATCTGGGACTATTTACTCCGACAGAGGCAGGTGCCATAGGAGCCTTTGGAGCCTTGGTTATAACCCTATTTGGTAGACGTTTAAACTGGAAAGGCTTTGTTGATTCCATAGAGGAAACAGCTAGAATAACAGCCATGATATTTATCATGTTGCTTGGTGCTAATATGTTTAGTAATTTCCTGGCTGTATCAAGGCTGCCTGTAACTATCACAACCTATGTGAGCAATCTAGATGTATCACCCTATGTAATACTTGCTATTATTTTGCTGATATATTTAGTTTTGGGTACCTTCATGGAAAGTATTTCAATACAAGTGTTAACATTACCTATAGTTTATCCAATTATAATAGAGGCTGGATTTGATGGTGTATGGTTTTCAGTTATATTTGTTATGATGATGTGTATAGCTCTGCTAACGCCCCCCTTGGGTGTCTGTTGTTACATCCTACATGGGGTTGATAAATCTATACCATTAGAGACAATTTTTAAGGGAGCATTGCCCTTCCTGGCAACTATGATTATTTTCACAATACTTTTGATTATATTCCCGGAAATAGTACTCTTTGTACCTAATTTAATGCACTAATCATCAATGAAAGAAATGCACTAAGGATGACAAAATGATAAACGGAGGGACTTGATGTGACAGACAAGAATGAAGATAAAAACACCGTAAAAGGAAAAACTCACTATGCCCCTAATAAGCTTCATCATCGTTGGAATAATGAAATTCCACCTACTATGACAATAAAATCTGGAGATGTAGTAATTTATGAATTGCCCGATGTTTCCAATTGTCAAATGCACCATGAGGCTACTGTGGATACTTATATAAACTTAGATTATAATTTGATGCATCCTTTGGTGGGGCCAATATATATTGAGGAGGCCAAACCAGGGGACACCCTAGAAATTGAGATATTGGATATTCATACCAAGGGGTGGGGGTGGACCATCGCTGTACCTGGTAAGGGTTTACTGGGGGATGAATTAGAAAATCATTATCTAAGAGTTTTCGATTTGAGTAATGGAGATTACATACCCTTTAATGATTATATACAGGTTCCAATTGAACCCTTTCTAGGAACCATGGGGGTTGCCCCAGCAGAAAAGGGAGAGTTTGGGATAATCCCACCCAATTATCATGGTGGCAATATGGATGTTAGGAGCCTGACTAAGGGTGCCAGATTATATCTTCCGGTCCAAGTTCCGGGGGCCCTGTTTTCAACAGGTGATGGTCATGCAGCCCAAGGGGATGGCGAGGTGTCCTTAACTGCGGTTGAGAGCCCAACATATGCGGCCCTAAGATTTAAGGTTAATAAGGACAAAAAAATAAGTTCGCCACACTTTTTAACGGCACCCAATACAAATAAGAATTCAATTGAAGACAAGGGATACTATGCTACTACAGGTATAGGGCCCGACCTTAAAGAATGTGCACGGGATGCCATAAGAAATATGATAGATTACCTAAGAAGGGAACATAAATTAAGTTGGGAAGATGCATATATCCTGTGTAGCATAGCAGCAAATTTGAGAATAAATGAGATAGTTGATATGCCCAACTATGTAGTGTCAGCATATCTGCCTGTAGGGATATTTAAGTACTAATATCCTAAGAGTATCTCTTTTTCTTAAAAGACTTATGATGGAGGGGGGTGGGGGCCAGCATAATTGTTGTGATTAGCAATATGAAGGGCAAACTATAAAAAGGGAGGATATTGACAATGAAATTTGCTAAGAGTGGAATATTGAAAACTTTAGTAGTTTGTTTATTGATTCTTACACTAGTAGGTTTGACAGCGTGTGGTGGCTCCAAGGAGGCTACTAATGGAGATGGCGGTACAGGTGGAGGTTCTGTAACATTAAAGCTTGCCCATTTCCTACCACCCATGCATTTCTACAACACAGTTGTGGTAGATGCCTTTGTTGAAGAGGTGGAAGAATTAACAGAGGGTAGGGTTAAGTTTGATGTTTATGCTGCTGCCTCCTTAGGGGATGCCGAGAATCATTATGATATGGCAGCTACTGGAGTTGCAGATATTGCTATTAGCTTACAAAGTTATACAGAGGGTAAATTCCCCCTTAGTAGCGTGGTTGAATTACCTTTTATTAGTCAATCGGCAGAAATGGGAACAGAAATCCTTTATGAATTATATAATAAGTTCCCAGAATTACAGGAAGAATATGCTGATACAAAGGTATTGTGGTTATTCCAAAATGACGCAGAATATGTTCTTACAACAGACAAGGCTGTAAATACACTTGAAGAAATGAATGGCTTGAGGATAAGGGTAGCCTCGGATATGACTAGGAAGGCAGTTGACAACTGGGGTGGATCACCAATGTTTATGCCTATGCCTGATGTATATGACTCAGCTCAAAGGGGAGTTATAGATGGGGCAACCGGGCCTCTTTCAGCTATAGAATCCTTTAGACTAGCTGATGTAATCCATAATATTACAGAGGGACCCTTTACTATAACCAACTTCTTTGCAGTTATGAATAAGAATGCTTGGAATAAATTAAGCCCAGAGGACCAAGAAATTATAGAGGGAATAACTGAAAAATATAGAAAACTATCGGCTCAAGAATATGATAAAGCAGGAGAAAGAGGAAGACAGATAGCAGAAGAGGCAGGAACCCAGTTTAATAAGTTGACAGATGCAGAGCAGAAAAAGTTTGAAGAGGCCCTAGCTGATACATACCAAGAATGGGTAGATAATGCAAACAAAAGAGGCCTACCTGGCGACGAAATCTTAGAAGAGGCAAGAAGATTGAGCCAAGAATATAGGAAATAAAATTAGTTAATAAAATAGGAAAAAGGATGGCATTTGGCCATCCTTTTTTTTATAATAATTTTGTATATTTGAGAAATAAGGAGGATTTTGGGCCAATTACCATGTCTACTGTTACTCTATGGCTGGCTTATGGTATAATAATTATTAGGAAAAGGAAACTCTAAATTAATACAATTGGAGAGATGGCTTATGTATATTTATTTCTATGAATTTGAGTTTGGCAAATTGGGGATTGTGGACAGGGATGATTATATTACAAATGTATATTTCTCTTTAGATGACTATCCAGAAAATGCACAGGTCCATGAAACTCCCCTATTAAAGAGGGCGGGCCAACAACTTGCAAGCTATTTCCGGGGGGAGTTAAAGGAATTTTCATTGCCCCTAGCACCAGAGGGTAGTGATTTCATGCAAAAGGTCTGGAAAGAACTCCAAGAAATACCCTATGGGCAAACAGCAACCTATAAGGATATAGCTATTAAAGTGGGGTCACCCAAGGCTGCCAGAGCGGTTGGATTGGCCAATAATCGAAACCCCATACCCATTTTTATTCCCTGCCACCGTGTCATAGGCAGTGATGGATCCCTAGTGGGATATAGGGGAGGATTGGATTTAAAGGAGAGATTATTGGATATAGAAAAGGAAAAAAAAACAACTATTTTAAATATGGGGACAGGGAAATAAATCATTTAAAGAAAAATGACAAAATATTAGGACAAGTAATAGATAAATTGGGTAAAATAGAAAGGGAGATTATTCCAGACCCCTTTGTGGGCCTGGTATCCAGTATAGTAGGTCAACAAATTTCAAATAAGGCCGCTAAAACAGTATGGGCTAGGTTGGTCAAGAAATTGGGAAAGGTTACACCCGAAAACATCTTGAGGATGAAAACGGCCCATATTCAAGCCTGTGGAATGTCTCATAGAAAAGCCCATTACATAAAGGGTGTCGCCCAAGCAGCCAATTCCGGACATATAGATTTTAATATGTTACATAGCTTAGAAGATGATGAGATTATAAGACAACTTATAACTTTACAGGGGGTAGGGATATGGACTGCAGAGATGCTACTAATTTTTTCCCTATCAAGACCTGATATAGTAAGCTATAGAGATTTAGCCATTCGCAGGGGAATGATGTCCTTATATAATTTAGAAGACTTATCTAGGGAGGAGTTTGAGAAATATAGGCAAAATTACTCTCCCTATGGTTCTGTGGCATCCTTGTATTTATGGAAATTATCAGGGGTGAAAAGTGCTTTCTAATATAGTGGACAAATACTAATATAGGATTTTGCTAAAATACTTAATATGACTGTGGAGAAAAGACAGAGGTTTTTTATGGGTTGCCAGTTATAAAAGGGGTGGGATTATGGAATTTAAAAAGTTTGCTAATACCTATGTATTGAGGCTGGATAAGGGAGAGGAAATTGTTGAAACCCTAAAAAAATTCTGCAAGGAGGAGGGTATATCCCTTGGCTGGGTTAAGGGTATCGGGGCTGCCAATCGGGCTGTGATAGGGTTACTTAATACCAAAGATAAGAAATATACTACAAGGGAATTGCTAGGTGACCATGAGATAGTAAGCCTAGTTGGGAATATTAGCAATATGGATGGTGAGGTATACCTGCATTTACATATTGCCCTGGCCAATGAGGATTATATAACCTATGGTGGCCATCTAGACTCAGCCATAATAGGTGCTACAGGGGAAATTATTATAGAAACTATCGATGGAGATGTTGGTAGGTCATTTAGTCAGGAAATTGGGTTAAATTTAATGGATTTTGACTAATAATAAAAACCCTATATTAGTGTTTGAAAGCTACATAAAAAGCCTGGAAATTTTATTAATTTCCGGCTTTTATTTATTTCGTCAAATATGGAAAAAAAAAGAGGGGCCAGATAGGCTCTCCCTGTCTATGATGCTAAAGATATCAAAAAAATTTAATTTAATATAAAGGGGTACTATCCAATATATATCTTGCCCTTGCCTTCTATATAGGATAATAAAGAAAGATATAAAAGTTATAAAATGGGGGGAGTAATTTGCTAGGGGGGTGAATAATTGTGCATATAGGATTTAAACATAAAAAACTAATATTAACAAAAAATGATTGCTATAAGACTGGCAGAAAAATGATTCCAAGGGGGATTATGTGGCATTCCACAGGAGCTAATAATCCTAGGCTAAGCCGATATATAGGCCCGGATGATGGGATATTAGGTATTAATCTATATAATAACCATTGGAATCAACCCAAACCAGATGGGCGTCAAGTTTGTGTCCATGCCTTCATAGGCCAGGATAAGGATGGTATAGTCAGGACCTATCAAACCCTACCCTGGAACCATCTAGGATGGCACAGTGGTTATGGGCCTAATGGGTCAGCTAATAACCTGGGCTATATAGGTATTGAGCTATGTGAGGATGGATTGGAGGATAGAAATTATTTTTATGCAGTATATGAAGAAGCAATTAACTTAACCCTACACCTATGTAAAAAATTTAATTTAACTGAAGAGGATCTTATAGACCATGCCGAGGGTCATAAACTTGGAATTGCATCTAACCATAGGGATGTGGGCCACTGGTTATCCAGATTTGGTAAATCTATGGATGATGTGAGAAGGGATGTTAAGAAGAGATTGGAGGCAACCCCTAAAAATATACCGAGTTATTTGCTTTGGCCTATATTGTTTAAGATAATAAAATTATTTAAAAATAAAACACCGACCTAGTGTATTCCCAGGCCGGTGTTTGGTATTATTGAATGGAGCTGATGATGGGAATCGAACCCATGAACCTCTTCCTTACCAAGGAAGTGCTCTACCTACTGAGCTACATCAGCATATTATATCTGTAATCCCACAAAACATATTATATAATAAAATATCACTTATGTAAAGTGGTTAGATATGTAAAACATAAATTATTTTAATAAAAAGGCCACCTGTGCCAAAAAGGCAGGGTGGCTAGATTAAATATTCTTCCTTTAAAATTGGGCTTGATAAAGCCGAGAATAGACCCCTCCCCTTGCTAGGAGATTTTGGTGGCTACCTTCCTCAACTATACCCTCATCTGTCAAAACCATAATCCTATCAGCATTTTGAATAGTAGTTAATCGGTGGGCAATAACCAAACTTGTTCTATTTTCAGAAAGGTCCTGTAGGGATTTTTGAATAATTTTTTCTGTTTCATTATCTAGGGCAGAGGTAGCTTCATCTAAAATTAAAATTGGTGGATTTTTGAGAAATATTCTAGCAATAGATAGTCTTTGTTTTTGTCCTCCCGATAATTTTAATCCCCTCTCTCCAATATAGGTATCGTAACCATTTTCTAGTTTCATAATAAAATCGTGGGCATTAGCCTTCTTTGCGGCAGCTATAACATCTTCATCTTTCCCATCTATTTTACCATAAAGTATATTTTCTCTTACAGTTCCCGAGAAAAGGAAGACATCCTGCTGGACCATACCTATGTTCTGCCTTAATGATTTTTGTGTAAAGTCCCGTATATTAATCCCATCTATATAAATTGATCCCTTTTCAATTTCATAAAATCTGGGTATCAAATTACACAGGGTGGTTTTTCCACCTCCCGAGGGCCCCACAATTGCTATAGTTTCTCCAGGCTCTATTATAAAGCTAATATCCTCTAGGACACTTTCATTATTATTATAACTAAAACTAACATTTTCAAACCTTATGCTACCTTTGACCTGATCAATATCCTTGGCATGGGCTTCATCTAAAATTTCGGGTTTAATCTCTAGAGTCTCTATAAAGCGGTAAAAGCCTGCCATTCCTTTTTGATAATTTTCAACTAGGATAGTTAGTTTTCTTATAGGTTGCAAAAACATTGAAACATATAATATAAAGCCAACTAAATCACCTGTTGACATATTGCCTTGATAAATAAAATACCCGCCAGTTATCAATACTAGTAGGTGGATAAAATTAGAGAAAAAACCAACTCCAGCATAGAAGACCGCCATAACCTTAAAAGTACCTTTCTTGGATTCCTTAAAATTATCATTTCCTATACTGAATTTTGCTTCCTCATAGGCCTCGTTAGTAAAGGATTTTACTACCCTAACACCGGATATGCTGTCCTCAGCTTGGGCATTGATATCTGCCAACTTCATCCTCATATTTCTAAAGGCAGCCTGCATTTCTCTGTTCTTTAATATGGTAAAGGTTAGGACTATCGGCACAAGGGAAAAGGTAACTAGGGTTAGTTTCCAATGTATTGACAGCATGATAAGAAAGGAACCTACAAGGGTTACTGTGGCAATAAATAAGTCCTCAGGCCCATGGTGGGCTAGTTCTGAAATTTCATTTAAGTCATTTACCAACCTAGACATAATATGACCAATTTTTGTATTATCGTAATAATTAAAGGATAATTTGTGTAGATGATGGAATAAATCTTTACGCATTTGGTGTTCCATCCTAACACCCAAAACGTGACCCCAATAATCTACAATATATTGTAGAATGGTCCTTACTATAAATAATAGCAACATACCTACTCCTACAATCATAATAGCACGCAAGTTTTTCTGGGGAAATACATTATTAATCATTCCCCTGGTAACAAAGGGAAAAACCAAATCGATTATTGCTATTACGAAGGCACAGGTAAAATCCAAAATAAATAAAGGAAGTTGGGGACGATAGTAGTTTATGAATTTTCTAAGCATTGTATAACACCTTTACTTTCTTGGGACAAAAATTTTATGCATTTCAAAGGCTTATGCTTTTCCCAAATAAACATTATATCATAAGATATTTGCCAAGGACAATAAAAACCAATATGTAATAGAAAAGTTGGATGGAGCATATATTCCATCCAACCTTGAAAAAGTATTAACCCATACTTGGGGAATTATTCTTCAATCAAATCATCTTCACCAATAAAGCCCTGAGTTAAACGGTCCAAAATTATTGCTATTATTACAATTACAATTCCCGGGAGCAAGGCCTTACCCATTTCTGTCCTATTTGTTGCTAATAGAATCTCCATACCAAGACCATCGGCGCCTATTAAGGCACAGGTGACCACCATTGACATGGCCATCATAATGGTTTGGTTGACCCCGGTCATAATTGTTGATTTAGCTTGGGGTATCTGGACCTTTACCAGTGTTTGAATGGTCGTAGACCCAAAGGACTTAGCCGCCTCAACTACTTCGGCATCCACACTTGATATGCCTAGACTTGTCATCCGTATCATTGGTACAATTGAATATATTGTAGTAGCCATTAGGGCTGGTGTCTTACCAGTGCTAAATAATATAACTGCAGGTACTAGGTATACAAAAGCAGGCATTGTTTGCATCAAATCTAGGATAGGACGGATTGCATTATGAGCCCATTTTTTCATAGCAATTAATACACCTAGGGGAAAACCTATAAGAACTGAAAGAAACACAGAGGCTATGACTATACTTAGGGTTTCCAACATATGGGGCCAAAAGCCAAACCAGCCTACAGTAAATAACATCAAACCGTAAAGGATACCGGTGGATTTTTTTCCCCTTACTTTATATCCTAATATTATTACTATTATAATTAATAGCCACCATGGGATAATTGAAAGAATCCAGTTTATCCCGTTAATTGCATCTATAATAATGGATTTTATAGCACTTAATACATCCCTATGTTCCCTACTCAAGGCCTTAATCCAGTCATCAATAGAATTACCTAAATTTAACTGCCATTTTTCTGGAAAGGTAAAAAGATATTTATCCAATTGTCTATTTCCCCCTTTTTAAGAGTCTTAGTTATTTAAGGGAGGCCCTTACTTTTTCTGCATTTTCTTGTGGTAACCATTCATCTAGAAGATAATCAAATTCCTTTAAAAACCATAGGGCTGTTTCTTCATGGCTATCACCAGTCTCATCTAGATGGGCCAGGGCCTTACTTATTAGTTGACTACTTGTCTGATAATTTTGGAAAAATTCTAGCAGGTCTGGAGCCCTCTTAGCAAATTTATTACTACTTACAATTTTTAATTCCTGTGCAGGAAAGCTACATTTCCCCTCCATAAAAACTTCTGGGTCATAGGGAGCATCCTCCAGAAGAAGTAAATCTAATTTTCCACTAATCCATGTAGGTTCATAGCAATATCCAACCCAGGGGTCTCCTAGATTGTAGGCCGAGGCCAGGGAGGCAAATAAAGTGGCTTCACTACCTAGCCGGGCATAATTAAACATCTCATCTAAACCATAATATTCATATTTATTATATAGGACTTCATCCGCCATCCAGCCCGGCAGAGCCCCATAAATCCTTCCCTTTTCCGGATCTTCATCATCAGGAAAAATATGCGGATATTTTTTAAGGTCTTCAACACTTCTTAAATCTGGTGCTATTGCTTGGATATCCCTCTCTGGGTCTCCCTCTACCACATAGCGGGGTATATAGAAACCTTGGGAACTATCTGGAACCAATATACCTATATCTATAATATCCCCATTAGCCACGTCATCAGCGTAAGTGGCTACATTATCTGTCCAACTCTCTATGTCCAGGTCTATATCACCGGCAATTATAGCCTGCCAATTCATAGTTGAGGAACCAGTAGATAACTGAAAATTGTAGCCATCATAAGCATTCTCAACTATATATTTAGCAATTTCATTATGTAACATTTGGCTATCCCAGCCATTGTCGGTGGCTACTATAGTGATCTTGTCTGATGTTTGGCCACATCCCCCAAGAATTAATAGTAAGCCCATAGTTAATAATAAAAGTAATGCTGTAACCCGTTTCATTAATAAATTCCCCCTTCTTTCAAACTAACAACTTAATCTTATCATAGGGTTGTTACTTGGGTCAAATTTGCAGATTAGGATTTAAATCTTTGCCTTTACAGTTATTTGAGTTTTTAAGAAAATAAAAAAACCTATCAAGGATAGGTTTCAAGAGACTTAATTGTTAATATAAATTATGAGTATAAATATTTTCTAACTCTTTCTAAGGAGTCTTCATCACCAATGAAATAAAATATATCCCCATCCTTGAAGATTGCTTGGGGACCTGGAGATATTATCAGTTTATTATCTCTTTTAATTCCTATTATTGTGGCCCCAGTATGAAGCCAGAACTCCACATCTTCGATAGTTTTTCCTAGAAGGTGACTAGAATTATTAATAGTTATTTCAAAGGGTGAAAAAGGGTCATGAGCTTTAAAGTGCTCAATTTTATCTAATAATTTTATAAGGGTTTCGTCTAAATATATATTTTCTTTGCTTTGCCTTTCCATGGACTTGCGTATATCATCCTTTAAGTCCCTTATAGTTTGAATTTCCGTGTGCTCCTTAATAAAATCTACAGCTTTTTCATAGGAGTTGATTACTACCCCACTACCCCTTGTGGTCTTAACTATACCAACATGGGATAGGACTGCAATTGCACGTCTTGCTGTTTCAGGAGAAACACTATATTGGCTAGATAAAGCCGAGCGAGCATAAACCTTATCGCCTATACTATAGTGGCCATTAACAATTTTTGAGGCAATATCTATGGCAATCTGTTGATAGCGGGGGGAAACTGGGCTAGAATCTTTATGCATATTATCAAAATCCTTTTTTTATATTTTAGTTTGGTACAATGATGGTGAAATTATATTGGATTTCTATATTTCTTTTGATATTTTGGGTATATTGATTACAGTTAGCTAATATATTTCTATCATTATAGTTCTGTTGATCAGTTGATATTATAGTAAAATTATTTTACTTTTGCAAGCTAAAAAAGGGAAAATCCTTGCTTTGTAGAAGGATATCAATTAGAATTATTTGATAATTCTAATTATAAAGGATTGAGGGAGAACCATGAAAAAAATTGAACATCTTAAAATATGGGCAGGACTTTTTTCCAGTAAGCCCTATATACCTAATAATTTGAAAAATGCTAGAGGACCATTATTGATGCATATTAGTGATACACCAGATGAAATTTATAAATATGTTATTAGATTAGCGGAAGCATTAGAGCCTGATTATATAATTCATACAGGGGACTTAGTAGATAATATAAAATTAGGATTGTTACCGCAAAAAATAGACAAGTATAGAGAAACATTGGCCTATCTTATTCCACAAATGGAGGAGGTCACAGGGGCCGAGATTTATTATGTTTTAGGCAATCATGATAATATTAATGTTGTTAAAAAGTTGAGTAAAAGGGGTATAGTTATGCTAGAGGGCCATATTGACATTGAAGGACATAATTTTTATGTAAACCATTATCATAGGAGGGAAAATCAGGGTAAGTATCATTTGTTCGGCCATAGCTTCAGCCCAAAAAGCTATCACAAATCTGAAACAATAGGATTAAATGGTCTTCAAGAGATAAATATTATAGATTTATCGACAGAAATAATCTATAATTTACCCTATCCCTTTGGAACAAATTTT
This sequence comes from uncultured Clostridiaceae bacterium, assembly GCA_964390055.1. Taxonomy (GTDB): domain Bacteria; phylum Bacillota; class Clostridia; order Peptostreptococcales; family Natronincolaceae; genus CAYMGQ01. The sequence continues at coordinate 34,380 of CAYMGQ010000009.1, read as the reverse complement.
CATAGGAAGATGGAAACTAGATCGATTGGATTATAAAGGGGGAGGAATAATTGCTATTCTTAAGAATGGGAGCCAGGCTTTTATTTATACGAACAAATATGGAGATTGAGGCAAAATGTTTTTTTAAAGAGGCTTTAAGGGCAGAAGAAGTAGATTTTCAGACTGGGATGGCTAAAGCAACGGAGAATAGTTGTCTAATCTTTATAACTGACACATATTCTGAGGGGACTAATGTAGGAGATGCCCAAGCTATATTACTTACCGATTTGCCAGCATCTATTTGTCTGTCAATCATAATAAACAATAATGCATCCCGTTTAATTAATAGGGTTGATATGGGCCCATCTTTGATAATTATGAGAATTGCTGGTAATAAGAATATTATAGAGGAACAAATGTTAGAGACCTATGGGGGTAAAACCCTTCCCCTAGAGGAGGCTATAAACCAAGGGGAGCGGGATGACAGCATTTTGGTACTAACCCACCAACAACTTATAGGGGCATTAACTGGGGATGAGTTCTTACATAATCTTCTGCTACTACCACACCCAGCACCAGTAATTTTTGAGAAATTACGTAGTGAAGGAATCCTATTTATTACCCGTAGCTTGGATAAGAGAAAATGGTTTGAGTTGAGGATAAATATTTATGATGTCCAGGGTAGGTATGAAATCCACTATGAACGTTTAATTTTAGCTATAAACAATTTAGGTCTGGGAATGATTTTGGAAGAGGGCTGGACCCGAGACCATGCCCTAATCTTATTATCTATTACTACTTATCAAATCCGTCTTTTCACCTTTTTTGAACCAGAGGAGATAAAAGAGGTTCTGCTGGGACTAGAATATAGCCCCGAGGGAAAACGATGGGTTGATTTTGATTTATATTATAGAAATAGAAAAATTTCTTGGACAGATGTCAACAAGGGGAAGAAAAAGTTTAACAAAATTGAAAGAGCCCTATATCAACGGGAGATAATCCTGGATAGATTAACTGCAAAGGGTAAAGATAGGTTGTTAGAATTGGAGGAAAAAATATAAGATGGCCAAAGAATAGATAATTAGGGAACATTTCCCTACAGACTTCGTCTATATAGTAGGCTGTCTTGGATTTTATGAGGAGATGTTTTATATTTAGTTTTGAGATGGTCAATATATTAAAAGACAAGAAAGGAAGAAAACTAGATGAAGAGATTTATAATATTTTTTATTATTGCCTTATTGCTAATACCTATTCTTAATACCAGGCTTGTTATAGCAGATTCCAAGCCTTCAATTTATTCTAAGATTGAAATAGAGGAAATAGCTAGGAAAAAGTTGGGGATTAAGGAGGGGATTGAGTTAAAGCACAGCAATTTACATACTCAGGATACTAGGCAAAAAAGGGTATGGAATTTAGATTTTGCTGATGATCGGCTTAATATTAGTGTGGCAATTAATGCCCAAACCGGTGAAGTTATTAACTATAATAAATGGGAAAGAACTGGCCATGATAGACCGGTAAATTTCCTTAGGACTGAGGCAAGAAAAAATGCTGTTGACTTTGTCAAATCCCTGGAGGCAGGAAGGTTTATGGAGACAGAGGAGGTCACGGCCAAAGCACCGTCTATTGTTGCCTACAGGCTAGAAGAAATTGATACTGATACAAGCAATTATAATTTTCTGTTTGTAAGAAAAATTAAAAATGAATATTTTCCTAATAATTATTTTAAGCTGAAGGTATCTGGGGCAACAGGGGAGATTTTACAATATGAGATGGTATGGGATAAATCATCCTATGAAAAAAAGGCGGACTTAATAAGTTCTGAGAAGGCCAGGAAAATATTCGAGGCGGGAGATAGATTGCAATTAAAATACCTAGCCTTGGATGTAAATAATAAGGAAGAGGGAGAAATACCCTATTTAACCCCAGTATATTATTATGTCCCTGAAGAATCTGATTTAATTAATGCAGTGGATGGTAAATTACTCAAAAACGATGAATTATTTAGCCAATGGCCCCACTATAGGTTTATGGGGGATTATGGTGCTGGTATGGATAACATGGCCTTAAAGGAAATGGCTGCTATTGAAGAGGCTTTGCTTATCCCTGAACAAGGAGTTATAGCTAGGGAGAAGGCCCAAGAGCAAGTCCTTAGTAGATTGGCCAGAGAATTGGATCTAGTGGATTTACAGGTAAGAAGTAGCGACTACTTCAATTATTTTAATGGTATAAGGGGCAAATACTGGGGCATAAACTGGTATAATGATGAGACCGGAACTAACTTACATACAATTACCGATGCTGAAGAAGGGAATATTTTATCTATAAACTATAATAAATCCCTAGAAAACCAGGCCAGCTATAAGGAAAAAGAAGAAAAACCTATTTTGGATAATGAGGATAAGCTGTTGGCCATTAAGGAAGATAGCTTAGAAAAAATAAGAACAATACTTCCCAATATAGGTAAAGATGAAATAAAATTTGAAATTCAATCTGAAGATATAGAAAATAAAATTCTTAGAATTTCTTCACCTAGATATATAGGAGGTATCCCCTATGAGGCCAACCGTATTAATATATCTTATAATTATGAAGAAGAGGAAATTACCAACCTCTATTATAGCTGGAATGAGGTAAGGTTACAGCCAGCTCCACAGATTATGGATAAGGAGAAAATACAAAAGCAATTTTATGATTATGTAGGCTTGGAAAAGTTTTTGATTCAATTACAGGACAAGGAGGCTGCTAAAAAAGAAAAATTGGATTTACCCCTAAAGGACCTAATAGCAGTTTATAGCCTGAAGGATTATCAATTTGCATATATTGATGGAATTAATGGAAATTTTATAATGGCCAATGGAGAGGAATATACAGGGGATAAGATTACAAAAGAAGCTTTTACTGATGTGCTAGGACACCCCTATAAAAGGGAAATACTCCTAATGGACAAGATGGGGATTTTAGGACAAGAGGGAGACAAATTTAAACCAGGCAATTCCTTACTCAGGCAAGATGGTCTCAAGTGGCTAATAGAACTGGGTTGGAAGAGAAACTCCTATCCCATAGATGGTAACTATGAATATTATAAGGATAAAGATGGTATGCCCTTCAAGGATATAAGTAAGGAAAATAAATATTATCCCTATATCCTGGCGGCGGTGGACAATGGGATATTAGATAAGGAGGAGGAATATTTTAATCCTGAGGACCAGGTCAAAAAAATAGAAATAACAAGATGGCTAATAAGGGCCATGGGACAGGGAGATTTAGCAGAATATAAGCAAATCTTTCAAGTACACTATGCAGACACAGATCAGATTTCTAATGATGATATTGGCTATATTGCCTTGGCAAAATACCATAATTTATATGATGATAAATTTATTAATAAGGAAAGTTTTGAAGCTGATAAGGTTCTTGCAAGAGGCGATTATATCAGGATTTTATATAATCTATTAAATTCTAAATAATATAAAAGGGGCACATCCAAATAGCTGGGTGTGCCTCTTATAATAATTCACCTAAAATATAAGCTACTATGGATAATAATAATAATAACCATAAAATTCTTACCACAGGCTTGTTTTTTCTTAGCAGGACAGTCAAACAAATTACAGCTAAAATGAGGGGAAATATTTTGCCCAGTGACTCAAAATTAGCCCCTGAACTAATTAACAATAAATTAGTAAGGATTGTCATTGGCCCCTACCTGCAATTATTATCTTTAGGCCCAGTCCAATAAGGGCGAAGGGCCATAAATAACTCAATATTCTCCTAAAATGATGCCAATACAATGGCAACTCAGGGAAAAAGTTTTTTAACGCAAAGACCCCTCCTATAATAATTAGTAATAATCCAAGGACCCAGCCCGTATTATTAGACCCATCAAAGCTGTCCTCTCCATAGCTTCCATGGGCCTCTTGATAATACCCCTCACCTTTGGGAATAACTATGGCCGCAACAATATATGCAATTATACCAACACCATTTAGCAGGGCCAATAATACCCAGGCTAGCCTTATAATTGTTGGATCTAGATCAAAATATTCTGCTATTCCGCCACAGACCCCCGCTAATTTTTTATTATTCGATAAATAAATTTTCCTCTTCATATATTAAATAAGCCCCCTATCTTATTTTTTTGGAAAGATATTATGGATTTGGATTTTTAGGAATAATTAAAAGGGCTATAATATAGGCGAGAATACCTGCCCCACCCGCCAAGGAAAACAGTATCCAGGCCAATCTTATAATGGTGGGGTCCACATTAAAATATTAAGCGATTCCACCGCAGACTCCTTTTATTTTTTTATTAGTGCTTGAAAGATACAATTTTTTTGTCACAAATAATCCTCTCCCTATATACTAGATTATGATTTAATAATAACATAATGCGAGAATTTTTACACTAAAATATAGGAAAATTAAAGTCTCTCTTAAGCTTATTATAGAATATGGACCTAATGGCTATTGAATACCATATAGACTATTGACAGAAATAAATAAACATGCTAGTCTATGACTATAAACACATAATTAGTCATAGACTAAGGGGGTGGACTATGGCAACCGCATTTACCAATAGAGAGAGGGAATTAATTAGGATAAATCTTAAAAAAACGGCCAAGGAATCCTTGGGCAAATATGGAGTAAGAAGGACTACAGTGGATGATTTAGTTGACAAGGTTGGTATATCAAAGGGTTCCTTTTATAATTTTTATAAACAAAAAGAAATTCTCTTTTTTGAAGTCCTAGAAGACTACCAAAAATCTATTATTGATCAATTGGTAGAAAAACTTAAAAAAGAAGAGGATATAGGGGTGGATAGGTTTACAATATTATTATATGAACTCTTTCAAAATTTAAGAAAGTCTTTTCTTATGAATATAATAGAAAAGCAAGAAATTGAATATTTGCTGGGGAAATTGCCTGAAGAATTAATTAAAGACCATCATTTTTTAGATAACTTATTAATGAAAAAGATATTAAATTATGTGAATATTAAAGGGGATATAAATGTTGACCTTATAGCCAGTTGCCTGAGGGCAATTGCTATGAATATGGTATATATTAAAGAAATTGGGGAGGAAAATTTCGATAAGACCCTAGAATTTCTGATTAGGGGAATTGCCATACAGATAATAGAGGAGGGTTCTAGCATTGGGGGAGGTTATTAGCACTATAAATTTAACAAAAATTTACGGAAATGTGAGAGCCGTTGATAGGTTGAACTTATCCATTAAAGAAGGAGAGATATACGGTTTTTTGGGCCTTAATGGTGCCGGGAAAACGACAACTATTAGAATGTTATTAGCTATGGTAGGGCCAACTTCTGGCCGGTCTTATCTGCAAGGAAAAGAAATCAACAAGAGGAATACAGCTATATGGAAGGATGTTGGCTATATAGTAGAAACTCCCTATTCATATCCTCAACTAACGGTAGAAGAAAATTTAGACCTAGTTGCAAAACTTAGGGGGATTGAGAATGGAAAAAGCCTTTCCGAAATTATCGAAAGGCTAGGATTAGGAGAATATAGGCACATAAGGGCGAAAAACCTATCCATGGGTAACGGCCAAAGGCTTGGTATTGCTAAGGCTCTTATCCATAAGCCCAAAATCCTCCTATTGGATGAACCCACCAATGGACTAGATCCCGCCGGTATCGTGGAGGTACGCAAGTTACTTGGAAATTTAGCTAAGAATAGGGGTGTTACAATCCTTATATCCAGTCATAAGTTAGATGAAATATCAAAACTAGCCAGTAAGATAGGAATTATACATGAAGGACGGTTAGTAAGAGAAATGGATGGGAATCAAATTGAAAGCAGGCTGAAAAAGTCATTAATAATAGGAGGTAGGGATATATCTGCAATGAAGTCGATTTTGACCCAGGCAGGTTATAAGCCATGGCTTAGGAATGAAACTAATGGGGGAGATTCATATTTGCAAATCGATGAGGAAAGGGCTGTGATTTTCCCGGACAAAATTGCTACTCTCCTGGTTAATGCCTCCCATCCACCTACTTTGATCAAGATAGAAAGGGAAAATTTAGAAAGCTATTTTCTAAGAACCATAAATAAAAGTGAGGGGGTATGAAATGAAAACTATTGAGCCCTGTATCTTAATTGAATGGAAAAAGTTGTCCCGTTCTAAATTGCCCTTGATAACCCTGGCTCTTATGATGTTAATTCCTTTTATGGGTGCTTTCTTTATGTTCATCCTTAAAGACCCTAGCTTGGCGGAGGGATTGGGTCTTATTTCAGCTAAGGCACAAATTATGGGTGTAGCTGATTGGCCTAGTTATTTGAGTCTACTTTCACAAGCAATTGCCATTGGGGGTTTGTTTGCTTTTGGCTTTGTTACATCTTGGATTTTTGGGAGGGAATACTCGGATAGAACTATAAAAGACCTACTAGCATTGCCCATATCTAGAAATACTATTGTCCTAGCCAAATTTATTGTAGCAATAATATGGAGCCTTATTTTGGCTATTTTTGTTTTGATTTTAGGATTGATGCTAGGCGTGGCAATTAATATACCGGGTATGACAGAGAATTTACTAAGGGAGGGTCTTAGGGTCTACATAATATCCTCTTCATTGACAATATTACTATCTGTACCGGTGGGTTTTGTTGCAAGCTATGGTCGAGGCTACTTGCCACCGCTGGCCTTTATAGTAGTTAGTTTAATATTAGCTCAAATTGTTGCGGCCACAGGCTATGGGGAATATTTTCCCTGGTCAATCCCTGCCATTATAAGTATGGGGCTAGGGGGAAGTAATAGGTCAATTAACAAGGCTAGTATAGTAATTGTATTACTAACTAGCACCTTAGGCCTGTTTGCTACTATGTTTTGGTGGATGTACGCTGACCAAGATTGAATGTAATATAGCAAGAGATCTCATTGACAAAATAAGTTAATTAAGTTAAAATGTATGTAAATTAAAAATTGAACAAAGTTTTACCTCCGAGTTCATAATTTCTAAGGATATATATCTATGAAATATGGACCGAAAGGGTATAATTGGAAACGGTTATGCCTCCCGGCATTAGGAAAGGAGTGATTAATTAAGAAGGACTGTGCCCTATTGATGGCATGCAGTCCAAGCTTATCTTAGTTTGCTTTTAAAACTCCTTTTATAATTCTGAAAGGAGTTTTTTTAATGGACAATTAATAATTAAAGGAGAGGTAGGAACAATTATGACTCTAAGGTCTGCAAAACACCTATTCATAATTATGTTAGCTTCCATATTACTTATTACTGCCTGTGGCAAAGCTACTATTAGCAAGGATGAAAAAATGCAGGATAAGGGTATAGGTGGTGGAGATAAAATTATTGTAAGGGGACTGGATATGGATGAAATAGTGTTGAAATTAGAAGAAATAAAGGCCTTTCCGCCTACAACTAGGGATGTGACAGCTGTTACTTCTGATGGGGGAGAGGAATCATATGAAGTAAGGGGAACATTGTTAGATGACTTTCTACAGGATTTAGGCTTTAGGCAAAGTGACTTGGCGGGAATGAGATTGGTAGCAGGTGATGGGTATTCGGTAGAAATTCCCCGGGAAATTTTACATAAGAGGGATATAATTTTAACCTATGAAATGGATGGGGGCCCTATTCCAAACCATGAATATCCGGTAAGGGCAGTTATCCCAGAAGAAAGGGCTATGTATTGGGTTGCAAACCTACAGTTAATAGAAATTCTAAGAGAAAAGGAAGAGCTAGAAGCAAGTAAAATTTATTTTTTGGAAGTAGGCAAGGAATTATTAGACATGAGGGACTACCCCTATGGTGGACAAGTTGACCAGGCTATAAGTAACCAAAATTTACTAGATGAGTTTTCCAAAGATATGGAGGAAGATACAGTATTTATTAGGGCCATTGATGGCTTGGAGAAAAATGAAACAATATCCAACTTTAGGGATGCATATATTAAAATCACGGGCGAAGATGTACCGGCATTTATGTCCCCCGATATGCCCCTGGGTATGACTGTAAAGGAAATCTTATTTTTTAAATATGGGGATACAGTATGGTTTTCCTTTGATAGGGCTAGAGACAAGTTTGAACCTGTTGGGAATGGGGACCCAGGGGGTATAAAGATTGTCGATATACTTGGTGAAATCGACTTGGAAGTCGGAGGGGTATATACTCTTACTGGCCTGGATGGTTTTCAGTTGGATGTAGATTGGGTGGATTTAGACCAAGGGATATTATATGAGAACCAAAGGGGCCTGATAAATATCTACTTTCCCCATTTACCCAAGAATACAGAAATAAGGGATTTATTGTCCATAGAAACAAAATAAATGAAGGCGGGTAACTAATATATGGAGGTTTATCCTATGCTGAGAAAAAAGCAGTTCTTAAAGAAGTTTTCAATTTTCGAATTAGTTATAATGGCTATGATGGCATCAATAGGGATAGGAATAAAACCTGTGATAGTACCCTTGGCCCATATTATCACAGGACCTCTTTATATACCTGGGGGTGTGCTTGCCGGGGGCTTTTACATGCTCTGGCTGGTATTGGGAGCTGGAATAGTAAATAAAAGAGGGGTAGCCACCATAATAGCATTGGTCCAGGCTATCATGGTCATTTCCATGGGGACCTTTGGTAATCATGGCATTATAAGTTTGCTAACTTATTTAGTACCGGGTATATCAATTGATATATTATTATTTGCAATGGGCCATAGGGGGCCCTGCCTGTCCTTTTGTTTTTTTGCCGGGATTGTTGCCAATATTAGTGGTTCCCTATTAGTAAACATGATTTTTTTCAAATTGCCCACCATACCCCTAATATTGACCTTAAGTGTGGCAGCATTATCAGGAGGTTTAGGGGGAATTATTGCATTTAATATATTAGAGCAAATTAGGAATGTAAATATAATAAACAATGAAATGTAGTGCTACTGTATTACCATCATAAATATCCAGTAAAAGGGGGAGGACAAATCATTACTAAGCTTAATTGGAATTTTGGTACTAATATCATTAAAAGAGATGAGAATCTTGTAAATATCCAACCATCATTTCTAAAAAGATTTAAAAATAGGACAATTGCCATCAAGGACTTATATCCCATAGGCAAGGACGACCAACTCCTGGCTATGGGTAAAATGGGGGAATATAGCTTTATTGACCTAGATAGTGTCTTGGAGATAATGGGAGAGGAAATAAACTTACTTGCTAGCCATGGGCAAAATATAATTAATAAGCTAAGGGGGATTGTAGTGAATCCACCGAAAACTAGTATAATGAATACCTTCTACGATACTAAACGATTTTTAGGACAGGGCTATAAGACCTTGATTATTTTCTTGGATGGTTTTGGCTATCATCAATATCTAGAGGCTATCAATGGAGGATATGCCCCCTTTCTTGCTGGCATGGTCAAGGGGAAAAGGGCCATATCCGTTTATAAACCAGTAACAAATGCGGGATTTGCCGCCATGATTACTGGCAAACCCCCCTATCTTAATGGTGTTTATTCTCGGAAACAGAGGGCAATGAAGGTCCCCAGTATTTTCAAAATAGCCAATGATATGGGCAAATCCAGTGTTTTGATAGAGGGCCACATTAAAATTCTCAATACAGAAATTGAACCCATATTGAACATTGATAGGAATAAAAGCGGGACTACAGATGATGAGGTTTTTCAATCTACCTTAGAGAGTATGGCTAAATACCCTGATTTAATTATGTCACATTTTCATGGAATAGATGATATGGGCCATGAGAAGGGAGACCTTAATCCAAAAACAATGGGTAAAATTAAGGATATTGATGGATACATAAGGGAAATGCTAGGCCAATGGAGGGGTAAGGTAATTATTACATCCGATCACGGTATGCATACTAGCGATCAGGGCGGAGACCATGGTATATTTCGATATGAGGATTTAATTGTGCCATATATTATCATAGATAAGGAATGATATAGGTTGAAAAGGATGGTATATGTTATAGTAATTATATTAATAGCTATATTGGGGGTAACTGCCCTAATGAATAGGAATTATATGAAGGATAAGCAGGAAATGCTAGAGGGCTTTTCCTTTGTAATTAAAAAGGAAGGGAGAGAGGTGGCCTTAGTGAAATTAGAAGATATTGAAAAATTGAATCCTATAGAATTTATTGAAAGCCTAAAGAGTAGTGGACAGAAAGCAGAAGTTAATAAATATAAGGGAGTACTTTTAAGGGATATTCTGGCAGCAAGGGGGGAATCATTAGAGGGCAAAAGTCAGGTAACCATCAGGTCCATTGATGGTTATGCAGTTGCCCTTTCAGCTGAGGAGGTTGGGGAAGAGGATAATGTATATATTGTATATGAAGCCAACGGCGAGCCCTTGGCTAGTAAGGATGAGGGAGGTAGCGGTCCCTATCAGATAGTTATAAGAAATGACCCCTTTGGTCAACGATGGGCTAAATTTGTTGTTGAGGTTGACCTAGAATGATAAAATTTCCCCTTGAAATTGAAAATCTTAGTTTCCGCTATCCTACTATGGAAGAGGCAATATTAAAATCCATAGATTTACAGGTAAACTGGGGTGAGGTATTGGGTATAGTTGGCTTGAGTGGTAATGGTAAGAGCACTTTTTGTTATTGTGCCTGTGGGATTATACCCCATATATATAAGGGTGAATTAGAGGGGAGTATAAGATTATTAGATAAGAACACAAAGGATATGACCTTGGCAGCCATTGCGACTAGGGTGGGGGTGGTTTTTCAGGAGCCTGACACGCAACTTTTTTCACCCACTGTTGAAGATGAACTAGCCTTTGGACCGGAAAACCTTTGTTTAGATAGGGATAAAATTGGCATAAGGATAAGTGAAGCAATAGCTGATGTTGGCATGGAAAAACACCTTTTAAATAATCCCTTTCACTTATCTGGAGGGGAAAAACAATTGATCGCCCTAGCAAGTGCCCTTAGTCTTAAACCCCAAATATTAATATTAGATGAAATAATGGCACATATTGATGAAAAGGGGAAAAAAATAATTAAGGAAAAAATTCTTACCCTTAGGGATAAGGGAAAAACAATAATTATGGTAGAACATGACCTTGCAAACCTAGATATAGCAGACCGTATAATGGTATTAAGACATGGAAAATTATATAAGTACGATGGTGTATTGCGCTAGAAGGGGGAAGGACTTGCCTAATTATATAATTCTAAAAAATGTAGATTTTTCCTATATAAAAGGAAGAAAGATTATTAAAAATATATCCTTACAATTGTCTAAAAATGATTTTACTGCCATCGTCGGACCTAATGGAAGTGGAAAGACTACCTTAGGAAAGATTATAATGGGAATTTTAAAGGTCCAAAAAGGTAAAATATATATTAACAATAAAGATATAGAGGAAATTTCTCTTGGAGATATGGGAAAATTAATTGGTTATTTATTCCAAAATCCCGACAAGCAAATCTTTGCTTCTAGCGTATATGATGAGCTAGCTTTTCCCCTGAAAATCCAGGGTGAAAGGGAGGAAGTAGTAAGAAGAAAAACTCAAGCAATTTTAAATACCTTCCAACTTAGCCACTTGCTTGATAGCTTTCCCTTTAATCTAAGCCAGGGGGAGAAACAAAGACTTGCATTGGCATCTATTTTGCTTAGGAATCCCCAGTTTCTGATCTTGGATGAACCCACTACTGGGCTAGATATAGAAAGAAAAAGGCTCCTATCTATTTTATTAGACAATATAAGAAAAAGGGGTATAGGTATTGTAATGATTAGTCACGATAGGGATTTTATAAGGAAACATGGGACACGAATTATTAAAATGGCCGGGGGTGAAGTTGTTGAAGACTTTAGACCCACGAACTAAACTAATATTGGTTTCCGCCCTTTCGACTACGGCTGTATTGGTGGATAGTATCCAAACACTCTTGCCTATTTTCCTTATAAGCATGGTTGTTTCACTAGTTTTTAAAATTTCAATCCTAAAAATGGCTGGAATAATTAAAAGATTATTTTGGATGACATTAACCTTGATTATTATTCAGAGTATTTTTTCTGCTGGGGGGTTAGTACTAATTAGTATAAGAGGGTTGACAATCCTAACCATTGGGGGAATTAAAAAAGGACTAGTATTTACCATGAAGATCATGATTATTGCAGTATCTGGATTAATCTTAAATAGCAATAGCTCAAGGGAATTAATCCAGGGTCTTGTCCAGTGGAGGGTTCCCTATGAAATTGCTTTTATGGTTTCCATAGCTATAAGGTTTTTGCCCATGCTTGCAGAGGAAATAAGGGATGTAATGGTGGCAATCCAGTTGAAGGGTATATCCTTGGAAAGAATACCCGTGAGAAAAAGAATCAGCCTTTATTCCTATGTCCTAATGCCAGTTGTAATGGGGACACTATTAAAGGCAAAAAAACTATCCATGGCCATGGAAATGAGGGCCTTCGGGGCCTACGATTATAGGACAAGCTATCATATCTTGCAAATGCGGATAATTGATTATACAGTAATTGCTATTGTTCTGCTAGCTTTTCTAGGATTTTGGTCTATATATTATTTTGTGTCTTGAAGCTAGAGAGTAAATATAATTAAAAAGGGGGATTTAAATATGAGGGTATTCTCTGTCTGGGGTTTTAGCCAATCTGGTAAAACCACTACCATCGAAAATATTATAAGAGAATTAAGAAAAAGGAGATATAGGGTTGGCAGTGTAAAAAACATACATTGCCATGATTTTGCTATGGATACAGAGGGAACAAACACCCATAGGCATAGGGAGGCAGGGTCACAACTAGTTACCGCCTGGGGAGGCAAGGAAACAGATATATTATTTAAGGAAAGAATTTCTTTGGATAGGATTTTAAATTTCTACGATCATGATTTTGTTGTGCTTGAGGGTGTAAGGGATACAAATGTTCCTAAAATCGTAACAGGACACACCATAGATGATATTGATGATAAGTTGGATGAAACGGTTTTTGCCATATCGGGCAGGGTATCCAAGGAAATTGAAAGCTATAAAGGAATTCCTGTAATCAATTCTATAAACAGGGTAGAAGAGCTAGTAGATTTAATTGAGGACAAGGTCTATCCAAGATTACCAGAATTTCCCCCCGATTGTTGTGATGCCTGTGGGTATAGTTGCAGAGAATTGGGGGCTAGAATTTTAAGGGGGGAATCCAGGAGGCAGGATTGTATTATTGGTCATGGGGAGGAATATATTCAACTATTCATTGGTGATAAGCAAATTCCCATGGTACCCTTTGTAAAAACCATCTTGCATAATGGAATAATGGGCCTAGTTTCTGAATTAGAGGGCTATGATAAATTTAAGGATATCACTATTAAGGTAGGAAAGAAATGATAAAAACTACTGGCAAAGGGCAAATATCCCTAGGTGGCATTAGTTATCAGCTGGAGGAAAGGTTTAAGAGTAAGAAAAATAGTGTTTATAGGGCCAGTTACCTTGAGGAAGATTCTATGGGTCAGGACCTGCTAGTGATAAAGAAGTATCTCCAACCCTATGACAATATAAAAAATGAGATAGAATTATTGCTAGACTTGAAAGAAAAGGGTTTAACTGTGCCCAGAATCTACCATAAGGGAAGTAATTATATAGTAATGGAACATATTGAGGGTTGCCTACTCCTTAATAAAATTGAGGAAAGGGAGAAAAGAAGTTCAAATACTTATAGGACTAACAAAGACCTGATAAAAAAACTATTGGGATGGCTGGAAGAATTTTACCAGTTGGGGGAGGGAAGGATAATAAGGGATATAAACCTGAGAAATTTTATCCTAACCAATGATGGTGTCCTCTATGGCATTGATTTTGAAGATGTAAGCCTAGGGGAAATAGGAGAAGATATAGGGAAGTTATGTGCCTTTATACTTACCTACTACCCTGCTCTTACCTGGTGGAAGCTTGAATTTACCAGAGAATTATTTAACTTGTCTCTTGAACAGTTTTCCCTTGACAGGGATAATCTACTCAGGGAGCTAGACAAGCAAATAAACAAAATAAACAAAAAAAGAAAAAAGAATTATTCACTAAAAAGTTTTAAAGATATATTGCTGGCAGATGCCCAGTAAAAGGCTATATAACCATATAGCCTTTTTTGTGGCCATAAATATAAGGTTAATTATTGGTGTTTTTTCTTAAATTTATTGAACTCCTTTTTAATATTAGGATTTTCATTAAAAAAAGAGTTAAACAGGTCCAAGTGGTTAAGGATATTTAGGTCTATCCCATGCTCAATCATTTCTGTGCTAGTCAGGACTTTGTCCTCTATTCCTAAATTAATTAGAAATTCTAAAACTATATTATGTCGATTCAGGAGGAAGAAACCTATCTTTTTGCCTTCCTCTGTCAAAGTAATATTCCTGTATTTTTCATAGTCAACTAAACCGTAGGATGCTAGTTTTTGCATCATTTTTGTAGTAGAGGATATACTAACATTTAACTGTTTGGCCAAGACACTTGCTTTGACAGTATTATTGGCCCTTAAATTTCTATAAATCATTTCAATATAATCCTCCATGCTGTGACTGGGGAGCCTCTTTTTTCGTTTTTCTATTTCATAGCCTCTAACGGTTCTAAACTTTTCTTTCTTTTTCATAGGGTACCACCTCCTTATAATTAGAAAAGAGGAATCTTGCTAAATTATATTCGGAACAGAATCTATTTATTTCCCATATATTGATGATAAGAAGAATTCTTGCACACGACCAACATTATTATATAGGGGGTATTATATATGAAAAAGTCAATTATTCCTTTAAATTTATTGGCCCTAGGTAAGTGGGGTAGGGTTAAAAAAATAGAATTAAAGGCTAATATAAGAAGGCGCTTATTTGATCTGGGCTTGATTACTGATACTAAGATTGAGGTCCTAGGTAAGAGTCCCCTAGGGGATCCTATAGCCTATGGGATTAGGGGGACAGTTATTGCCCTTAGGTCAGAGGAATCGTCTGGGATTTTAGTAGAGATATTAGGGGACTAGGTTGGGAGGATGAAAATGGAATATTTAAGTGAGCTAATTAGTACAAATGAAGTAACCGTGGCCCTAGCTGGCAATCCTAATACGGGCAAAAGCACAGTCTTCAACAATCTAACAGGCCTAAATCAGCATACAGGTAACTGGCCTGGTAAGACTGTAGTCAATGCCCGGGGTAAGTATAATTATAAGGATCAAGAATTTACCCTGGTTGATTTACCGGGAACCTATTCTTTATTAGCTAATTCCCTTGAAGAAGAGATAGCAAGGGATTTTATTTGTTTTGCTAATCCACAGCTTGTTGTTATTGTTGTGGATGCCACATGCCTAGAAAGAAATCTAATTTTACTTTTACAGCTTATGGAGGCTACAAATAATCTTGTCCTTTGTGTAAATCTTATGGATGAGGCTAAAAGAAAGGGCATCAATGTAGATTTGGATAAACTTACTGAAGAATTGGGCATACCTGTAGTTGGAACAAATGCAAGGGAAGGTGTAGGCCTAGAGGAATTAAAGGCCACTATTAAGGCAGTAGCCAATGGAGAAATTACACCCAAACCCATGAAAATAAAATATGATGACCAGGTGGAAGAACTATTAGAAAAAATGGAGAAAATAATAGAGAAGGAGACTGAACAAAAATTTTCAACCAGGTGCATAGCCGTCCAATTTTTAGCCAGGGCTAACAATATTGATAAGATATTAGCAAAGGAACTCGTAGAAGATTTAAAAGACCTTATAGAAGGACTAGATAAAAATAAGATATGGCAAGAAGATATTCAAGATAGACTGGTCATGGCAATTGTAAAAAAGTCTGAAGCTATTTTTAATAGAGTGGTTGATATCAAAAATGAAAATTATAATGAATTTGATAGGAAATTAGACAATATAGTAACGTCAAGGCTCTATGGAATCCCAATTATGCTATCTCTTTTGGGGCTAGTATTTTGGCTAACTATTAAGGGGGCAAACTATCCCTCCCAATTATTGGCCAGTTTATTCTTTAAAATAGAGGGGTATTTGATAGGTGTTTTAAGGAGCCTCCCCTTGCCACAGTGGTTCTACGGGCTTACGGTGTTTGGGGTTTATAGGACACTGGCATGGGTTATTTCAGTGATGTTGCCACCCATGGCAATATTTTTCCCCTTATTTACTATCCTGGAGGACTTTGGATATCTACCTAGGATTGCCTTTAATTTAGATAATTTCTTCAAGAGAGCCTGTGCCCATGGCAAACAGGCACTAACCATGTGTATGGGATTTGGGTGTAATGCAGCAGGGGTTATCTCCTGTAGGATAATAGATTCGCCCAGGGAGAGGCTAATAGCTATTATAACCAATAATTTTGTTCCCTGTAATGGAAGGTTTCCTATATTAATTTCTGTGGCCTTGATTTTTATAGGTGGGACCGGACTTAGGGAGGGAGGAACATTTTTAGCAAGCCTAACCGTATTGGCGGTTGTCCTATTGGGTATTATAATGACCCTAGTGGTTTCAAAGATTTTATCCATAAGCCTATTAAAAGGATTGCCCTCTTCCTTTATCTTAGAACTGCCTCCCTATAGGAAGCCACAATTGGGGAAAATATTAACACGGTCGATTTTTGATAGGACCCTATTTGTTCTGGCTAGGGCTATTGTGGTTGCAGCCCCGGCTGGAATCATTATTTGGCTTATGGCCAATATGCATGTAGGGGACTTAAGTATCCTACAACATACAGTAGATTTCCTAGATCCCTTTGCTAGACTAATAGGTATGGACGGCCACATTATGATAGGTTTTATATTGGGCTTACCAGCCAATGAAATTGTAATTCCTATTATTGTAATGAGCTACATGTCCAAGGGGGCCATGTTAGAGCTAAGTAGTTTAGGAGCTTTAAGACAACTACTAATAAGCAATGGCTGGACCTGGGTTACAGCAGTTTCTGTCATGCTATTTACCCTGATGCATTTTCCATGTGGAACTACCCTCCTAACCATAAAAAAGGAAACATTAAGTAAGAAATGGACCCTTGTATCCTTTGTAATTCCGACCTTGGTTGGTGTTACCCTATGTTTTGTTTTTACCCAGGTTGTTAAATTAATGGGATTAGGCTAATAAAATGATAGGGGATTT
This sequence comes from uncultured Clostridiaceae bacterium, assembly GCA_964390055.1. GTDB lineage: Bacteria > Bacillota > Clostridia > Peptostreptococcales > Natronincolaceae > CAYMGQ01. The sequence goes on along the minus strand of CAYMGQ010000009.1, from coordinate 17,303 downwards.
AAAAAGAAAGTTTGGATATCATAAAAATATGATATAATCAAAAGACTCATTAAAAGAGCAAAATACAGGAGAGGAAAGTTTATGTCAAAACTTGAAAGAGATTTTTATGATAGGGATAGCTTGGAGGTAGCCAGGGACCTGCTGGGAAAAAACCTGGTCCATGTGAATAGAAAACAGAATTTAATTGGTAAAATTGTTGAAGTAGAGGCCTATATAGGGGACATAGATAAGGCATGCCATGCTTATAAGAATAAAATGACCAATAGAACAAAGGCCCTATATGGACCCCCGGGAAGCTCCTATGTTTATTTAATTTATGGCATGTATTATTGCTTTAATGTTGTTACCGAAAGGGAGGGTAAGGCTGCAGCTATACTAATCCGGGCCTTACAACCCCTTGATGGCTTAGACCTGATGGCCCAGAAGAGGTATCAAAAATCATTGGATATATTAACAAGAAGGGAAATAATTAATTTAACTAATGGGCCTGGCAAACTTTCTATGGCTATGGGCATTAATAAATCCCATAATCAAATGGACCTATGTGGCCATGAGCTTTACATTACTGATGGGCTAGATGCGGATAAATCATCTATCGTTTCAGGCCCTCGGATTAATATAGACTATGCCGAGGAAGCGGTCGATTTCCCTTGGCGTTACTATATTAAAGGTAATAGTTATCTATCTAAAAAATAGTCAATCCTCTATATAATGGATTGACTATTTTCCTTAATGAATCCGTCCTTTAAGAGGTACATCCTACTATCTGCAACCTTTAGCAAGGTTTTCATATCCCTGCCATCAGAGGGAAAATGTGAGACACCGTAACTATATTTGATATACACCTTTCCTTGTTTGGTATAAAGGGGGTTTTTATCAAGCTCTGCATTGAGCTTGTTTATAATTTCCCTTATTTCCCTTGGGTCAGCATATAAATAAATTGCTACGAACTCATCCCCCCCATATCTGGAAATCACATCACTCTTTCTAGAGCTGGCTTTCAGTTTGCTAGCAAATCTTTGTATGAGTTTATCACCCACCTGATGACCGTAGGTGTCATTAGTTATCTTTAAATTATCTATATCAAAGATTGCTAGGGAGAAATTCTCTCCATACCTCTTGGCCCTGTCTAACATATTGTCAGATAGCTCTTCGAAATAGGGTCTATTATATAATTGGGTTTGGCTATCATACCTAGCCAAATAAAACATCTTTTTATAGATATTATGGTTTTGTATAACTGTACTGACTTGAATTGCAAAGTACTCCATAAAGGATAGGTCCATTGCTGTAAAGCTATGGACCTTGTCACTATCTACATTTATGATGCCATAAAATTCATCATCCAATTTGATAGGGGCACTAATGGTGGTTTTAGCAACAAAGGCATTAGCCTGATACAATGCTCTATATGTGGGTTGGTCCAGCTTTTTCTTATCGAATTTATGTATATCTTTTATTATACAGGCTTGGTCTATATTATTATGGTTTTGGTTATATAAGAAACAATCCTCCAAATCCAAACTTATATTTTTTAATTTGTTAAAATCATAGCCAACTGCAGCCTTGTACTCTAATTTATTATCCTTATTTACTATAAGTAGGCTGCCCATTTTGGCATCATCAATAGACTTTACGGCCTTATTTAGAATTAAATCATAGATTTCTTCCGGATTTTCAAAGCTTAGAACAGAATTGCTTATCTTGATAATATTTTTCAGGAGTTCCTTATTCCTAACATGGTTTTTAATTTCGATTTTTTTTCCAGACATGATATAGTAGTGGACTGTATATAGGCAAAATAACGAAAAAAGGAAAACAGATAGTATAATAGGCAAACCATATTGATAGACAAAGCTAGAGGAAGCCCTCCCGGCAATTAGTAGTATCAAGGTGGTCATCACCAATATAAATGAAATAATATAGTTGATATACTTCTTTTCCATTTATAAACCCCACAATCTTTAAGATATTTAAAGGATAGCACTAAACCATATTTTACCACATAACCTACATATATATCTAGTGGCTTATATTATTTTTTATAATTTCAAAAATCACATCAGATAGTTGGTTGGAACTTTTTCTATCTAACTGAGCGGTTTCAATAGCTGGGGCTATGGTAATTGTTATGTTGGCAGCTTTTATATTTTTATAGTTATTAGCCTCTAGTATTTGATAGGTATTCTCTATTGTTACTGGTACTATAGGAACCTTGGCCCTAAGGGCTGCCCTTAAACTCCCCGGCTTAAATTCATTTAATTGCTTACCTTTACTCCTGGTCCCTTCTGGAAAAATAATCATTGACTGACCAGATTTTAAAACTTCGCTAGTCTCCTTAATTGCAGTAAGAGACTGACGAATATCACTCCTATCAATAAATACACCCTCAAGGCAAGTTAGCCATTTGCCAATTAAGGGCCATTTTTTTATTTCTATTTTAGCCAAAAACCCCAATGTTTTGGGCAAGTGGTACAGGAGTATGGGTATATCAAAATAGCCTTGGTGGTTACATATAAACAAGACGGCAGTGTCCTCAGGTACATTTTCAACACCCCTTACCTCTACTGTACTTTTACTAGTATTTATTAAAATTCTGCATAAATTTTTGCTTATCTGATTTACATATTTTCTTTTCTCCTGAAGCTTGCCTAACCTATCCAGCCGATTAACCTTTGGAATTACAAATACCCTGACATATGCACCATATAATATAAAATGTATTAATCCAAATAATTTATTCATCTTACCCTCCTAGTGGCCAAGTAATTATAAATTTCAATTATATACTAACATAAATAATTCCTTTCTTAAAGGGTGACAGGCCAATATTTAGAGAGATATTTTAAAATAAAAATAAAAGAAAATTGGAAAAATGACGAATATTTGTTACTATTATAGGAGAGGAGGAAGATTTGATAAATTAGTATGGCTTGATAACAATTCATAAAGAAATGGAGAGATAGGGATGAATTATGAAGACGTATTGAAAAAAGCTAAAGAGGTTATGGGTAATAAATGTAGGGTGTGCAGGGATTGCAATGGGCTTGTTTGTAGGGGAGAGGTCCCAGGTGCGGGGGGCAAGGGCACAGGCGCGGGCTTTATTCGCAATCGTCAAAAGGTCCAAGAAGTTAAAATACATTTAGATACTATAGTGCCAGTCAAGGATATTAATACATCTATAGAGCTTTTTGGCCATAGCTTAGATTTTCCCTTCTTGGCAGCCCCAATAGGGGGATTAGAGCTTAATTATAATACTTATTTAGATGACCTAGCCTATTCAAGAGCAATTGTTGGTGGATGCAAGGAAGCTGGGGTTATGGGCTGTACTGGTGATGGGGTAGGTGAGGGAAACTTTGAAATACCCCTAGATGTAATTGAGGAATATGAGGGCTTCGGAATACCTACGGTTAAACCTTGGGCTAATGAAGAAATAATTGAAAAAATCAAAAAAGCTGAAGAAGTAGGAGTGCCCGCTGTAGCTATTGATATTGATGCTGCAGGCTTAATTAATTTGGCCTTATTAGGTAAACCCGTTGGAACAAAGTCGATTGAGGATTTAAGGGAAATTATTGACTCTACAAGCCTGCCGGTTATCCTAAAGGGGATAATGACAGTAGAAGGAGCTAAAAAAGCGATAAAGGCAGGAGCCAAGGGTATTGTTGTATCCAATCATGGAGGTAGAGTATTGGACCATACATTAAGCACAATAGAGCTACTACCACAAATAGCGGCAGAGGTAAGGGGCAAACTAAAAATATTTATTGATGGTGGTTTTAGGGATGGTAGCGATGTATTTAAGGCCTTAGCCCTGGGTGCAGATGCCGTTCTAATAGGTCGGCCATATGCAATTGCAGCCTATGGTGGAGGCTTAGAAGGAGTGAAACTCTATAGCCAGAAAGTGGGTCATGAGTTAAAAGAAGCCATGATTATGGCAGGGTGCCATGAAATACAAGAAATTGGAAGTAAGCATGTAAGCATTAGTTTCTAGACCTTATAGCCTCTGGCAAATCTTACAATCCCAAATAATATATACAGCCTCCCCCATTTATGTTAAAATTTTTTATGACCATATGGGAGAGGCTGGTGAAGATGAAAATTAATTCTAAGTCAACAATCTATAATGTAGTTTTTATAGGGCTTATAGTTATTTTAATAGGCTTTATAGGACCGTCAAAAAAGGCAAGTAAAATTAGACAAAAAGAAAATGAAAATAAAGTAGAATTAGCTAGGACAAAAGAGGATAAGATAAGAAGCCATGAAGAGGTGGGGGAGGAAAAACCATTGGATTTTTCTGATGATCCTGTTGATGATGGTGGTATTGAAGATGATAAAAACTCGGATAAGGAAAAAGAGACACTTACAGTTGAAGCTGGGATGCAAAAGGCAGCTAATAACCAGAACAAGCCCAAAGAATCGGAGAAGCCAGCTATAGATATGGCCCCGATAACAAAGGGAAATTATATAGTAAAAGGTGGCGACACACTACACTATATTGCCCAAAGGGCCAACCTAAGTATTAGTCATATCAAAAATATTAATAATCTGACTAGTGATATTATATATGAGGGGCAAAATCTTAAAATACAAAGCCCTAATCCATCTAGGGGGGCTACAAGGGATGAAGAAGTCTATTGGTTGAGTAGGATTATTCATTCCGAGGCCCAAGGTGAATCTTATCAAGGCAAGTTGGCTGTGGGAAATGTAGTCTTAAACAGGGTAAAAAGCAATAAATTTCCTAATACACTCTATGGGGTTATATTTGACAAGCAGCAGGGGCACACACAATTTTCCCCGGTGTTAGATGGTACCATATATGATAAGCCTGACCAGGAAAGTATCAGGGCGGCTAGGGCTGTATTAAATGGTCAACGACCTGTGGGAGAGGCCCTGTACTTTTTAAATCCTAGAAAATCTACAAATTTCTGGATAACTGCCAATAGAAAATACATGACAACTATTGGGAAACATGATTTTTATTATTAAAAAAGACTATATATAATATAAAGTAATAAAAGTGTTGACAAGACTAGATTATATATGATAAACTACCTACGATAGCAAAAAAATCGACATTGTACCATGTGTAATAGAATGTAAGGTAAAATTAAATAATGAATTAATAAATAGAGGAGCACCAAAGAAAAGTAAGTAGTAGGTGTTAAGAGGGAAACCCTCAATACTATTGCTGAAAGGCTAAGGTGCCGAAACCATTAAATAGTTTTCGATTTAATGGTTGGGGGTTTGGTGAATAACTGAACCACTGTCATGGTAATATCCATGGAGGGCTATTTGTTAGTTGCAATATATAGCTATTGAAAACACCTAAACAATTGGTAAAGATTGTAAGAGGGCTATTAATTTTATATTGCATTAACTGACTCCTGGAATAAACCCAGGAGTCTTTTTATTATCATACTACTAGGAGGAGAATTAATTATGGGTCTAAAAATTGGAGTTGTTGGTGCAACAGGTGCAGTGGGAATCAAGATTATGGAGATTCTAAGGGAGAGAAATGTAGCTATTTCTTCCTTAAGAGCTTTTGCTTCTTCAAGATCTGCGGGTAAGAAATTAAAATTTGGGGATGAAGAGATTACAATAGAATTACTCACAGAGGATGCAATGAGGGAAGAGTTTGATTATATTTTCTTTTCGGCCGGGGGAAGTGTTTCAAAACTATATGCCCCAATAGCGGCAGCTGCTGGCAATATGGTAATTGATAACTCTTCCCAGTGGAGGATGGCAGAAGATATCCCCCTCATAGTAGCTGAGGTTAATCCACATTTATTAAAAGGCTACAGGGGTATTATTGCTAATCCCAACTGTTCAACCATACAAATGATGGTTGCACTAGCTCCCTTACATAGGGAATATGGAATTAATAAAATTATAGTTTCTACCTATCAAGCTGTATCGGGTAGTGGACAAGGGGCAATCAAGGAGCTGGAAAATCAATTGAAGGATGGGGACTTCCCAAACAAAATCTATACTAGGAGGATTGCTGGAAACTGCATACCTCATATAGATAGTTTTGGGGAAAATGCCTTTACCAGGGAAGAGCTAAAAATGGTATATGAAAGTCACAAGGTCTTGGAAGACGATAGGATAGAAATAAATGCAACCACTGTCCGTATTCCAGTAGTCTATGGCCATAGTGAGTCCATATATTTGGAATTGAAAAGGGAGGTAGAGCTGGAGGAAATAAGGGAATTACTTAGTAAGTCTCCAGGGATTACATTAATGGATAATCCTGAGGCAAATGAGTATCCCACCCCCCTGGATATAGAAAATACTGATGAAACCTATGTAGGAAGAATAAGAAAGGATTTATTTAATCCCAGGGGATTATCCCTATGGGTAGTTGCTGACAACTTGAGGAAGGGTGCAGCAACTAATGCAGTGCAAATTCTGGAGATTTTGGAAGGTTAAAATTAGAGTTAGCTTAAGTAAATATTAAAAGGGAGGAAATATTATGTTTACAGGTTCAGGTGTTGCAATTGTTACCCCATTTAGGGATGGAAGGGTAGATTTGGAAGCCTTCAAAAATCTAATTGATTTTCAATTGGATAATGATACCCAAGCATTAATAGTATTAGGTACTACAGGTGAGGCTTCTACGCAAAGCTGTGAGGAAAGGGAAAATGTAATTAAAACTGCTGTTGAGAGGGTAGGAGGGAAAATTCCGGTAATTGTGGGAACTGGATCAAATGACACAAGGCTAGCTATTGAATATACAAAACAGGCAGAAGAACTAAAGGCAGATGGTATATTATTGGTATCCCCCTACTACAATAAATGCACACAGGCAGGTTTGATAGAGCACTACAAAAAAATCGCCGATTCTACTAGCCTAGCGGCAATATTATACAATGTTCCAGGTAGGACGGGATTAAATATTGATGCTAGCACAGTTGCAGAACTAGCAAAGGTAGATAATATTATAGGGGTTAAAGAGGCAGGAGCCAATATGAATCAAATATTAGAAATTAAAAGGCTGGTGCCAGAAGATTTTAAAATTTGGTCTGGAAATGATGATAATATACTGCCTATTTATTCTTGTGGTGGCCATGGGGTTATATCGGTTGTAGCAAATATATTACCCAAGGAGACCCAGGCAATGTGCCATGCCTTCGAAACTGGGAATGTAGAGGAAGCTATCAGGCTACAAGTGGCCTATAAGAGATTGATTGACTTGCTCTTTATAGAGGTAAATCCAATTCCAACAAAGGCAGCCTTAGCCATGATGGGATATATAGAAAATGAACTAAGACTTCCCCTAACCCCTATGACAGAGGAAAACCGGGAGACTTTATTAGAGGAAATGCAATTGTTACAAATACTATAGGGGGTTGAATTATATGAAATTATTAATTTCAGGTATTAGTGGTCGTATGGGGCAAATGATAGAAAAACTAGCAAGGGAGGATGGTCACTGGGCAAAAATAGAGGGAGTGGATGAAAATAAATCCTTTGATACTGTGAAAATTAATCCTGATGTTGTAGTGGATTTTTCCCATCCCAAGGGGTTAAGGGCCGTGCTTCAGTATTGTACAGATAGAAAGCTAGCCCTTGTGTTAGGAACTACGGGTTTTACTGGCGAAGAGGAAGAGCTAATAGAAAAGGCTGGCCAAATATTTCCCATTATGCAGGCAACAAATATGTCACTGGGTATGAACCTTATGTTTAATCTAGTAGAGCAGGTGGCATCAATATTAAAGGATAATGTAGATATTGAAATCCTTGAAGCCCACCATAATAGGAAGGTTGATGCTCCATCTGGCAGTGCTAAGACCATTGTGGAATCAATAGAAAGGGGTTTGGCTAGAAAAAGCAAGCACACCCATGGTCGGGAAGGACAATGTCCAAGAGAAAAGGGGGAAATTGGTATCCATGCCCTCCGGGCCGGCAATATTGTAGGCCTACATGAGGCAAACTTTATCAATGATTTAGAAGCTATTAAAATAAGCCATGAGGCATATGACAGGTCAGTTTTTGCAGAGGGAGCACTAGTTGCGGCAAAATATATTATAGGAAAACCTGCAGGCATCTATGGAATGAGAGATGTATTAAATATTTAGGCAATTTTATGGGGGCGTAACAATAAATGAAAACAGTAGTGCAAAAATACGGTGGTTCGTCCGTTGCTACCACGGACAAAATTAAAGAAGTAGCAAACAAAATTATAAGGAAAAAGGAAAAGGGGTATAATGTAGTAGTAATAGTGTCGGCTATGGGTAAGACTACTGATCAACTAATAGCACTGGCGAGGGATGTAACAGATAACCCTGTGCCAAGGGAGATGGATATGCTGCTTACTGTAGGAGAACAGATATCCATTGCCCTACTATCCATGGCCCTTAATGCCAAAGGATATTCGGCGGTCTCCTTTACTGGGGCCCAATTAAATATTAAAACTACTGGTATCCATCAAAAAGCTAGGATAAAGGATATAGAAACCTCCAGGTTAGAAAGGGTTTTGCGGGAGGGCAAGATTGCTGTGGTTGCTGGCTTCCAAGGGATAACAGAGGATAATGAAATTACTACCCTAGGTCGTGGCGGGAGTGATACCTCTGCCATAGCTCTTGCTGCCAAATTAGGAGCTAGCTGTGAGATATATACGGATGTTGATGGCATCTATACCATGGATCCTAGAAAACTTAAAAAGGCTAGAAAAATAGAGAAAATAAACTATGAGGAAATGATGGAGATGGCTAGCCTAGGGGCTGGGGTTTTACATTATAGGGCTGTGGAGCTAGCCCACAAATTTAATGTGCCAATTTACCTTGCCTCTACATTTTCAGGTAAGAAGGGTACAATTATAACAAATGGGGGAGACATATCAATGGAAGAAACTTTAATAACTGGGATGGCATCCAGCCTTGAGGATATACAGGTTACCCTGCTAAATCTACCTTCCACTTCTAGTAGTTTATACAGGCTGTTTGGGGAGTTGGGACAAGAAGGTATAAATGTTGACATGATTTCTCAAATGTTGACAGAGGATAGGCGGATGAATGTAAGTTTTACCATACCCAAAAGTGATTTACATGTTGCTGAAGAAATTGTAGACAAATGGAAGGAAGAAGACGCAGCAGTGCAATGGGAAGTCAATACAGATATTGCTAAGATATCAGTTGTGGGTCTTGGTATGAGATCTCACTCAGGAGTTGCTGCCCGAGTATTTGAAGAAATGGCTAATAATAATATTCAAATAAAAATGGTAACAACTTCAGAGATAAAAATAACATGGATTGTGGACCAAAGAGACGAATTAGAGGCTATTGACCTAATAGGTAGGGCCTTTGGATTAACAGAGGAAGAGTCGGGAAATTATAGTTAAATACTAGAATAAAGTAGAAAATAAGCAATTTATTGGGGGGAGGAATTCCCCCCATAAACTTTTTATAGATATTAAGAATATAATAAGAGTTGCAAAGCCATTATATATTATGCTATAATTATTATGACGAGGGCAATTAACTCAGCTGGTAGAGTGTCTCCTTGACGTGGAGGAAGTCAGGGGTTCGAGTCCCTTATTGCCCACCAAGGGAAGTGTTAAAAAAGAAGATAGTTAATATTAACTATCTTCTTTTTTTAATATATATTTAAAATTGTGGTAACCTTTACAAGGTTTTTAATAAATGGGGGGCTATAGATGAGAATAAAATTTTTATCTAAGGACCAGATTTATACCATATGTTTATATAGTGTAGGGATTTTTATAAAAATATTTGTTATGCACAGGATGATGGAATTAGGTGACAATTATTTTCTTGTAAGTTTAAATAATATTATAACAATAGTGGCCCTATTGTGTATTATCTTCATGTGCCGGGAGAGGGATATTAAAAAAACTTTATTGCTAGTCAATATCTTAATATCGGGTATATTTTTTATAGACAGTATGTATCATAGTCACTTCTTTACCCTGACTCCAATTCATGGTATATATCAATTGGGACAGTTAGGACCAGTTTCTAGTAGTGTTATTTCTTTAATAAGGCCAGGCTATTGTTTGTTTTTCCTAGATATTTTAATCCTATGGATATTTAGTAAAAAGAAAAAGCTATCCCCAGTGTATATAAGCTTAAAGGGCAAAAAAGTTCTACCCTTTTTCCTAATAGCGATAATTATATTTTCATCACTATTAACCTATAAAACCAATATAGATACTGAGGGAATTTTTACCCCCTATAATCTAGGGGCCATAAACTATCATGCCTATGACCTGATAAACTTCTTTGCAAAGAATCCACTAGATATAGATAGGGTTGAAGCTATTATGGAAATCTTGGACAAGGAAGAAGATAATAACAAAGGTTTTGGGATAGCCAAGGATAGGAATGTAATTGTAATCCAAGCTGAATCTTTACAAAACTTTGTTATAAACAAAAAAATTAATGGTCAAAGTATTACACCAGTATTAAATCAGTTAATAGACAAGGACAGTATATATTTTAGTCAATATTACGAACAGGTGGGTTGGGGGAACACTTCTGATGCGGAATTTATATCCCATAATAGTTTTTATCCATCCCTAAAAACCTTCAGTTACAAGGCCTTTGAGGATAATAAGTTTTATACCTTACCAATGTTATTAAAGGATCAAGGCTATAGCACCATTGCATTTCATGGTAACCAGGGAGATTTTTGGAATAGGGAAAATATCTATCCATCCCAGGGCATTGATAAATATGTAAGCCTTGAACAATTGGAAGGCGAGGAAATGATAGGTATAGGCCTAAGCGATGGGTCATTATTTGAGCAATCAATTGACTTTCTCAAGAGGATACCCCAACCATTCTACTCATTTTTTATCACCCTAACCTCCCACCATCCCTTTGAAATAGATCATAAATATAGGGAGATAGGGATTCAGGATGATTATCGGGACACAATACTAGAGGATTATTTACAAACAATACATTATTTAGACAGGGAAATTGGAAACTTCATAGATTTATTGAAGGAAGAGGACCTCTATGACAATTCTATTATTGTTATTTATGGGGACCATGAGGGTCTAGATATGAGGGATGAAGAAACAAACGAATTACTGACCTCCTTTCTGGGTAAGCCCTATGAGGAAGATGAAATGTTTAAAATACCCTTTATAGTGCATATCCCAGATAGTGGACTCAAGAAGAGGGTCATAACAGCAGGAGGGCAAATTGATTTTTTCCCGACAATGGCTAATATACTAGGTGTAGACCTAGAGGCAAATAAAGTTTTGGGGCAGGACTTGCTCAATACTAAGGATGGCTTTGTGGCAAAACAAGTGCACCTAACCAAGGGCTCCTTTATTGATAATGATAAGATATTTATTATGTCCAATGACGGAGTTTTTGAAAATAGTAGAGCTTGGAATCTATTAACCAGGGAAGCTATTGATATAGAAGAGTGCCGGGAGGGCTATGAAAGGGCCCTAGCTGAAATAAACTTATCCGAATATATCTTGCATAATGATTTAATTCCAATAGTTCAAAAAGAAGGATTAAGCTATATATTGGAAATGGAATAGATTTAGAGGTTTATTTAAAATAGATAAGGGTTAGTAAAATATATTTACTAACCCTTATCCTTATTTTTTGCATTATTTATAAGACTATCATAGTAAATTTTTTTAATGTTAACCATACAATCCTCTTCCTTAGCATATCCTAAAATAATATCCTCTGCCAGGGCCCGGCATGAGGGTGAACCACAGGCCCCACAGTCTATTTGGGGTAGGTCCTTTAGTATCTTTTCTATTGCTATAAGTTTTTCTATAGCTCTTGACAAGTCTGCATCTAGTTTTGCCGAATAGAGAGGGTTAATCGTTTCAGTAAAAACAAACTCATCAGAGGGAAAGTCCAAATCATCAGTATAGGATTTACTATAAGTTTCATTTAACTGCCTAATACGGTTTTTGGCCACGAAGGAATTTTCAACAGTCAGGTTGCCACCAATACATCCATTGGTACAGGCCTGACATTCAAGAAAAAGTAACTTTGTAATCTTATTATTCTCGATCTCTTCCAACACATCTATTACATTATCGATACCATCAACTGCAAGGTATTCTTTAATATTTAAGGCCTTACTTTGTCCCTCAACCCTGGCCCATTCAAATCCCCTATGAGTCGAATAATTATTATTCTCACCTGTTGAATTGCCGATTATTTTACTAATTTTTAAAAAGATTGATTTCATTGAGAGGGCACCATCCACATGGGTCTTCTTGGTCCCAATAGGTTTTTTAAAACTAGAAATACGGGCAGTACATGGAGATATATAAAATATACCTATATCATTATGGGCTAGATTATACTTACTCATAGCCATACTTCTGGCCATATAGGCTGCTATCTCAACAGGCGAATCAATGGGTATTATATGGTCTATCAGATTATGGAATCGAAGTTGGATTAGCCTTAATATTGCTGGACAGGAAGAAGATATAATAGGCAATTTTTTAGCTTGCAAGATATATTTTTGGGTAAACTTGCTTATGTGATTGGTTGCCTTTGTAATTTCATAGATGTCGTTAAAGCCCAATTGATATATACAATCATTAATTTGGGAGGGCCCAAAAATTGTATTGAACTGACTATATAGGACAGGGTCAACTAGTGCAACCCTATGGGGAAAATCAAAAATATAGTCTAAATCATGGGTAACCCCAAAAAAGGCATTAGAAGGACATATGGTCATACAGGCACCACAATTAATACATCTACTCTCTATAATTTTGGCCTTGCCATCCTTTACACGAATAGCAGAACTTGGGCAACGTTTAATACAATTAGTGCATCCCGAGCATTTTGAAGGGTCTAGAGATATCATCTGGATGAGGGAACGCATAACAATTCCTCCTAGGGATATAATAATATTGTTTATATAAAATTCCATTAATTATTCTATTATATCAATATTATACAGCTAAAATGATTAATATCAAGAGCATAAAGAACATTTATTTGCAGATAATCTATTATTTAGTAATATTTATTATTATTTCCTCCCTATCAAGCTATTAAGGGACATTCAAAGAGGCAAAAGAGAAAACAATATAAGAATTACAAATAGTCTAGGAGGGTTGATTTTGTGAAAAGATTTGGTTTATTGCCTAAACTAATAATAGGTATAATTGTAGGTCTTCTTATTGGGATTGCAAAAATAAGTTTTTTAACCAGAATCCTACTGACTTTTAGTGGGGTATTTGGAAACTTTTTAAATTATATCGTGCCACTGCTAATAATAGCCTTTGTTGCCCCTGGTATTGCGGAGTTAGGGGGCAAGGCTGGAAGATTATTAGGAATAACCACCCTTATAGCCTATGTATCCACCATAATAGCGGGAATTTTGGCCTTCTTTGTGGCCATTACTATCCTACCAGGCTTTATTTCAGGTGGACAGGCCGGCCAGGAGGCTCTAGCAATTGCAGGATATTTTGAAATAGAAATACCACCACTAATGGGGGTAATGACGGCCTTGGTAACAGCCTTTCTACTAGGACTAGGAATGGCTAGTTTAGGGGAAGAAGGTACAATGCTACATTTTATGCAAGAGTTTCAAAAAATTATAGAGAAAACAATTAGTTATATTATTATTCCCCTATTACCCCTACATATAGCGGGGATTTTTGCAGAGATGGCTTATACCGGTGGGGTTATTGAAACCTTTGCGGTTTTTGGCAGGGTCTTTGTCTTAGTTATTGGTTTGCATATTATTTACATTATACTGCAATTTTTGCTGGCCTCTAGTTTAACAAATCGAAGCCCCTTTAAGGCCATTAAAAACATGCTGCCAGCCTATTTTACAGCCATAGGGACCCAATCTTCAGCGGCAACAATACCTGTAACTGTGGAAAGCACCAAAAAAAATCAAGTCAGCCATGAGGTGGCTGAATTTGTAATACCCCTATGTGCAACTATTCACCTAGCAGGTAGTACTATAACATTGACAGTTTGTTCAATAGCAGTCATGGCTATATCAGGAACAGTTCCCAACTTTATAACTATATTTCCCTTTATCCTTATGTTAGGGGTTACAATGATTGCGGCTCCGGGGGTACCAGGAGGGGCTGTGGTGGCAGCATTGGGCTTGCTAGAGACCATGTTGGGCTTTAGTGATGGGCAACTAGCACTAATGATGGCCCTATATATAGCGCAGGATAGCTTTGGCACAGCAACTAATGTAACAGGGGATGGTGCCATAGCAATGATTGTAGATAAGCTGGCTAGGAATTAATTTTGACTAGCCAGCTTATTTTTTTATAAATAGGAAAGCATTATAAAAACTTATCAATAACCCTATTCCAAAAATTGAAGTCTCTTAGCCGTAACATCCTTATTTTTAGGGGTGAATACTCCAGGCTAACCTCTTCAATATCTGCAAACCTATATTCATTTCCATCACTAACAATAATGATGGAATTTTCAAACCTATACTCAGGTTTTACCTTAATAACAGTATTTGAAGGGAATATCACACTAGATGTAAAGGAACGGTAGGCATTTGTATTAATAGGAGATAGGGGTGTGACTTGAAGTACATCAAGACTTGGGTCTACAATGCTACCCCCTGCAGAATAATTATAGGCCGTACTGCCAGAAGATGTTGCTACTAGGATGCCATCCCCACTAAAGTTTTGAATTAGGGTGTTATTAACATAAATATTCAAATGTACCGTTCTAGACTTGTTACCCTTAATTACAATTTCATTGATAGCCTTTGCCCCTACGCAGTTATCCTTGGTGCATATGGTTGCCTGCATTACACTTAGTTGTTCAATAAAAAAATCTCCGGCCATGTACTTGTCTACAAAAGTATCGATTTCATCGGGCTTAATTTCACTAAAAAACCCTAAGTGACCAGTGTTTATGCTTATAATTGGTATATTGGGTAATCCAAGACTATGGAGGGTACCAAGAAATGATCCATCCCCCCCAATACTAATGATAAGCTCGGCATTCTCGTCAAATTCTTTGGGAATATGGTATCCTTCCTCTGTCAGTCGTTTTTTGATATAACTTGCAGTTTCAACAGAATGACTATTATCATTATGTAAAATATAAATAAGCTTAGAGGACATTTAAATTATCTCCTTTTTAATAGATGCTTTATCCCAGCTAGTGGTTATCGACTTTCATTATACTATATTTTAATACTTAATATAATAATTCCCAACTTAATTATGAAATATTTTCAAAGAAAAGCCTTATTTTAAATTATGGCTTGATAATTAAAGGTCCTACAAATATAATAAGGCTTGTGTAATGATAATTTTAAGGTAGGTGGCAGGATGCTAATAGAAGAAATGCAAAAAGAGGATACCATTGTATATAAGGCCCAGCAGGAAGATGAAGGAATAGATTTAAAAGGCTTTTTGAGGAAGAGATTAGGTGTTTCAAGCAGACTACTATCCAAATTAAAAAGGGATAAATCAATTTTTATAAATAATAGCTTTGCTAAGTATCATCAAATTCTCATGGAGGGGGACTTAATCAGTCTTATAATGCAGGAAGATGCCAATGACTTCCAGGCCCAGGACCTGCCCTTTGATACCGTATATGAAGATGTAGATATTATTATAGTCGATAAAGAGGCGGGAATGGTAACCCATCCCACCAGAGGGCACCCAGTTGGAACTGTAGCCAATGCAGCCCAACATTATTTGATGAAAAGTGGGAAAAGGTGTAGGATTAGATTTGTAAATCGTCTAGATATGGATACCTCAGGCCTATTGATAATAGCCAAAAACCCATATGCTCACCACAGCCTATCTATGCAAATGCAAAAAAACAAGGTAAAAAAGAGATACCTTGCCTTTGTTGAAGGGATTGTCCAGCAGGAGTGTGGCACCATAAATGCTCCCATTTACAGGCCTACAGGAGACTCTATTAAGAGGACAGTAAATAAAAAAGGAAGAGAATCCCTTTCAGAATTTAGGGTTCTAGAGAGGTATGGGCAGGCCACTTTGATAGAGGTAGAATTATTAACAGGTAGAACCCACCAAATAAGAGTACATATGGAGCATATTGGCCACCCCCTAATAGGAGACCCACTATACGGTAATCCCTCCGACCTCCTTGGACGACAAGCCCTCCACGCTAACTATCTTAGCCTTTATCAACCTAGATATGGCAAAGCATTGGAAATAAGTATAGGACTGCCGAGGGACTTAGTAGAATTAGCTAAGTCCCTAAAACTATAAATAAAACAAGGGGGGATATACAAATGAATTATAAAAAAACACAATATGAACGTGTTAAAAGACTTATAGAAAAGGGCCATACCTTTAACCATGATAGGGGAAATGGGAGATTTAGAAATAAACGCTATGAATTTGTCTTAGAAGATAGTAATAATAACCTGTATAATCCAATGCGGGACAATATTTTGAAATATTTTAAAGAGAACAATATTTTCTGGTGGGGTGGTAAACTCACCAACCATATCCTTTCCTCACAGGTGGCATGTTTAAACCACCTATTTCCAATAAGGGAAAATAAAAATTTCCTCTTGTCTTTGCTAAAGGGCATTTGCTCAGACATAGTTGATATTTTATTGATTCCAACTGATCAATATAAGTCAGCCTATATTCAATTTGAGGCCGTTAGTAATGTTGACCACCTGAGAGAAGAGTATTCCACCCGGGGTAGAAACTGTACATCCATTGATGCTTTGATCTATGGGCAAGACAAGGATGGGAAGAAAATACTTATCTTAATAGAATGGAAATATACAGAGCTATATGGAAATGAAGATTTGGCCTCGGGAGAAAGGGGCTCAAAACGGAAGAAACGCTATAAGGACCTAATAAACAAATCACAGCAATTAAAGGCAGGGAATCTCAATAGCTTTTATTATGAACCCTTCTATCAACTTATGAGGCAAACTCTTTGGGCTGAACAGATGATTAGCCATAGTCATGATGAAATTATAAAGGCAGATGACTACATTCATATCCATGTTATTCCTAGGGAAAATAAGCAATTATTAGATAAGAAATATCTTCCCAGCAATAAAAATATGGAAGACAACTGGCGGTCCTTGATAAGGGATCAGAATAAATATAAGATAATAACCCCCAAAGAATTATTTGAACCCATTAGTTCAGATGGAGAATGTCATGATTTAATAAAATACTTACAGGAAAGATATTGGTAAAATTACATGCTAGCAATATAAAGGAAATAAAAACAGTAGCCCCCTCCAATATTGGAGAAGGCTACTGTTTTTAATACTTTAAATTTGGTGGAGATAAGGGGATTCGAACCCCTGACCTTCTGACTGCCAGTCAGACGCGCTCCCAGCTG
>CAYMGQ010000008.1:5714-118646 GCA_964390055.1 uncultured Clostridiaceae bacterium | reverse complement strand
AATTTAATGTATATTGTCGAAGGCAACTATATACCTATCTAGTTTTTAAATTATTTGGGAGGGATTTTTCATGGATGAAATTAAGGATACTCTTAAAGAGGAAGGGGCAATAAAAACATTTTTAAATTTTGACAGAATGATAACACCCACTATTATTAAGATAATATTTTACATCTCATTATTCATGTCTGTTTTTATGGGGCTAGTGATTACTCTAAGGGGTGGACTTTCTAGTATTATGGGGTTAATTGTCATAGTGGTATCACCGCTAATTGTTAGGGTACAATGCGAATTACTTATTATATTATTTAAAATTTATGAGCTTTTGTTGGAAAAACAAAATTAATAGGATACCTGATAATACAAACCACGGGAATTATCCCGTGGTTTTATAATGCTTTTTATTCCATATGTTGACAAATTAAAACAAGTTATATACAATATATGCTAAATAAACTTGTTGCACCCACTATATATAGAAAAATACTTATAAAGCATTGCAGATTGATATAGGGATGAGTTGAACTGAATATGATGGGAGGGATTAGATATCAGACAACAAAATGTTATAGCTGTGATTTGGGACTTTGACAAGACTTTAGTTAAGGAATACATGCAGGCGCCTATCTTTAAAAAATTTAGCATTGATGGGAATAAATTTTGGACCGAGGTAAATCAATTATATGTTAAATATAAAAACAAGGTATAGAGACGAGCAAAGATACAGCCCTTGTTTAAAGTAAAGCATGTCAAAATTAAATTGAATAGAGGTGTAATTTTATGGGATAGAAGAATAGTCCTGTTTGGTGAGATTAATTACTCATAGGGCAACGATTAATTCGCAGTTGAATCTTCGGGTAAAATGTATCAGCTAAAGGATATATCAGAAATTTGGAAATGGAATTGCAAGCAACATATCAGTCCCTCCATCACATATAACGGATTAGAGATTGGGGTTAAAGTTTTAGCAGAAGACTTTTTAAAAGCAAAGGAGAAAACCATGATTAAGGAGGAAGGCACGGTCCAAAGAAATGATTTGAATTTGAGAATTAAATACATAGGGCTTGAGACCGAAATATATCAATTGGATACCTACAAATATGTTATTTACTGCTATAACTTTGGGGGGAGTTTTGCAGATCTAGCAAAGGATTTTGATCATACAATAAGGCAGATAGGAACAAATGTGGGTCTGACTGATCAAAGGCCAGTAGACTATATTGCTAGAATTGAAGCTATCCCTCTATCAAATGTGGTTTATAATTTTAGGGCAACTTGTATTACAAAACCGAATTTGGATAATTTTATTACAAGCAAATTCCATGATGTGGATATTACAAGTATTACAATTCCTAAAAAAGGGATTGATTTTGAAATATTGATTGAGGTTTCCAAAATGACGGATAAGAAACAAATACAGGAAATGAAAGAATTTCTCCTGGATGTAGACTTGGGAACTGATAAAATTACAGTTAGATATGAAAGGGAAGCAGAAAATTTGCCACCCAATTTAAATAAAAAGGACATAGTCAAACTTGATAAAAGTTTTGAAGTTATGCAATTAAGTCTTCATAAAGAAATTCCAACTACGATTGTTGAGGCGGATTATTGGTTTGAATATGCGGAGGATATATATACTGGTAGACTTCAAAGGGATGACTTGCCTTTTTTTAGGGAGGAATCCCTTAAATGCTTTCTAGATTTTTCTCTATTTGATAATATAAATTTGCGAAATGTACTGTTACTGTATGACACTGTCTATATTGCTCTACCTATTGAGGATCTTTTAACCAAATTTCTAGAAGATCAGAAAATAAGTATTGTTGAATTAGTTGAGCTTGTAGAGATGGGTAAAGTTGTATTGATGTTACCTAATTTAGAGACTAGGTATGATAAAGAGCTAATTCTAGAGGCATATAATTGTAATCCTAATGGTATCATTGGCAGACGTGGAATTAATATGTTAATCGCCTCATACCTTGCAGAAACAAGGTGGCAATATGAGGAACGCCTACCAAACATATACAAGATTGCCTCTAAAATTCTTATGGAAGGATTAAGGGACGAAAATTCATATGCACAAAACATTGCACGGTTATTGGCCTGGCCCATTACCGCATCCTTGAATAGTTTTTACTACCTAAATAAGCATAGCCCTATGTCTGTTAGCAATTTTGGTATTAACGAAGTGGTTCGCAATCATATAATAAGCGATGAAATACAAAGCAGACTAGATTTTGAGTTTACTGCCAATTCACTAAGCAGCCATATTGCGGCGGCCTTAAATGCAACATATTTTCCCTTTAGACAATATGACAAACAAGGGAATAGGTACTCTGATGCTGGAATTTCAAATATTTTAAGGAACTTTTTAAAACTATATTGGTATGATGCAGATAATCTTGAAAAAATTAAAAATTTACACCAACAAGGAAGTGGTAGTTTATTGAAGTTATTTGATTGTAAACATAACATTGATATTGTAAGGGTCGCTAACATTGCAGATGAATATAAGACCCATATTGCTTTTAGAAATATTCTATCTAAGCTAGATAAAATGGATGAAGCCCAACGGAATACTAAAATACGCGAATATAATAATTTGTTATATGATGTTTCCGAGGTTGGTAGGGGCAAAGATTATGATATTACTGAGTTTATATTGGGAAAAAGCTCATTTTTACCCCTAAATTATGCCACTTCTCTTATACTATCATCGGTTGGCTTGATAAGGGAACTACATGATAATTCTAAATTTGCAAAAAAGAATATTGAAAATAAAATTATTGAAAAATGTTTTAAAAATTCTAACTTGGTTCCTAACAAACAAGAGGTAGAAGATATTTACTTGTTGGATAAGATATCCAGTGTTGCTACATTAAAATAGATATACCCAAAAGTCGTTGACTAGGGTACCTATAATATCTATAGAATTTATAAAAACATTTGATAATTTGGGAAGGGTTAAATTTATTTGCCTGTTTTCTAATATGAATCAGGGAGCATTGTTTGAACAAAAGATGTTGGGGCCGACAAATGCAAATCTTGTGCTAGAGGAATATAGTATAAGATTGAGACGATTTCAATATTTAAAGGTCAGAATAATTTACACATGGGCATATTTGCTTGCATTGATGGGGATGTGCTATATATGAATTTCAAATCAATGGAGGTGTTTTTAAATGCTTGATATTAATGCTGGAAAGAGATACGAGCGCTTATTTGTAGAACGTTTCCAAAGAAGACCAAATACCTATATTAATAAGAACAATCCAGAATCTATTATTAGTTTTATAAATGAAATCCGGAGGGAATATGACAAAGTAATCCATGAAATAAATAAAAAAGGGGATGATGCGGCAGCAAATAATTATGTAGATAACGAAAGAATAAGATTAATAGCTAGTGGTAGTGAAATCGATAAAAGGAATTGAGAAATAGGGACATAGAGAAATATAAAATTAGAATAGGAAAGAAACTATCCGATACTCTTATAAAGGATACTTTGGCTATAGATTTAGGTGATAATCCCGCACCCTTGGAAATTTTAACAATACATTCATCGAAGGGATTAAGCAAGGACTCCGTATTGATTTTTTCATCGTATAAGAAAGGCTCAGGATTTTATTGGAAAAATTGGTTTAGTGAGAATATTGATGAAATAAATAGATTGGCTTATGTTGCTTTCTCAAGGGCTAAATACTTACTTGTGACAGCAATTCCAAAACCCAAGAATTTTACTAACAGGGATAGGGAGTTTCTACAATCCTTAGGATTTGACATTAATGATTGCGACTAACTCCTTTTTTTATATTTTAGTTATAATAGGTAAAATGCCAAAGCGTGTTTTAAATTCAAAGCACAACTTTAATTATATGATCCACCATCAAAGAAATTTCAGAATAGCATAGAATTATTTAATAATATATACATAAATGGAATAAACCACATCCTTAGGAATATTGGGGTGAAATTGAGGCTTATAGCTTGATGCAAAGCAGCTGCAGTAAAATATGTAACTAGGTGATATTGATATTTAATTTAGATTATTTGTAATTGTAGCATACCAAAACAAAGAATCTGGGGTGAAAAAATGAAGTACAATAAAGGCCATGCAGGGTTTATTAAATCCATGTTAGGTATGTCTGGAAGAATGGGTGGGGTAGGGGACCCTATATCAAATATTGCATTGGGTGACCCAAGCCGGATTAAAAGGCCGGCTGAGGATATAATCGAGGAAGAACAAAAAGATGATGATATACAGGATGTCACGGTGGACAAGTGTATATCTTGTGGTGAGGAAATTGGGCATCTTTATTCTTGGTATAATCTTAAACATGAACTTGATATGGATAAATCAACCTCTGTATGTTCCATAGAATGCCTAGATACCTTCAGGGAAAAGGGGAATTTGGAGGAGTATGAAATAATAGAGCATAATAGGTGCAGTGCATATTTTGAATGTAGGGATATAGGGAATCTGCGGAGAATGTGCGAACGAGTGAATAATAAATCCTATCGAGACCTAGCCTTTATTTCACTAAGCAACTTTTGTGAACCGGCCCAGGCAGGGGTGATTTTAGCTACCCATAAAATAACCCATGTATTAGAGGATTTTTCAAAACAAACCGAAGAACAATATCTTGCCAACAAAATAATGATGGAGCAGGCAGGCAAGGAATCCAAAAAGCAGTTTTGGATTACAACTTGGATGACAGTCCTGGTAATAATATTAACTATGGTAAATCTAATACCTATATTAAAGGATTTGATTACTAAATAGATTGGTCTATGGTATAAAATCCTATAGGAAATGTTAAAAAAGAGATATTTCAGATGTTAAAGTCTATTTGAATAAAGTAGAAATATTAGCTTAAGAATGTGGGAAAATTATATAGTCATGAAAGGATTAGTTAAATTCTTATTTAAAAGAGCAAACATAATTGTCAATACTTATCAATGTCACTATATTTACGTTCAAGAGCCAACAGGCTCTTTTTTCTTTGATTTCTTTAAAATGAATGGAATTTCATAACAGAAGGAAGGAATTCTTTAATAGATTACTAATTTATTTTGGATAAGTTATTCTTTAGTAGGATAATTCTCATAGTGCCGGTTTTGTTTATCTTGCCTGTCTCTAAATTCTAAATATTTGACAAAGCATTTTAAATCTTTTAAACTTTTGGGGGATAATTTTTTTATATCTCTCCAAAGTTGCTCTGGTGGTGGGCCAGCTTCAATATTTTCTTGGGCAATTTGTTTATGGGAGATTCCTACTAGATAGTCTAGGCTTGTGTCAAAGGTTTCTGCTATTAACTTAGCGTTTGCAAGGGTTGGTAGTTTTCTACCACTTTCATAATAGGCAATGGTACTTTGGGTTAGATTAAGGAGTTTGGCAAGGTCCCGTTGGGTTAAATTTGAATTATTGCGAAGTTGCTTCAATCGATAAGAAAACATCACAATCACCTCACTCACATTATAATATTATTTTGAATAAGTCTATATTAATATGACTAAATAAAATAAATATTGATTAATATAACCATAGGGTATATAATTATACAGTAAAGGTAGCAAATTTAGACAAAATGATACAAAAGTCCTTATGGTATATTAATATGCAGTTTAGAAAAATATAAAAATAATGGGAGATAAATTTATTTTTGATGATAAATTAACAAGGGGGTAGGGGATTGATTAGAAAAGATGGTGGAGAAAATACTAGCCGGATGATTTATCCCATACCTCTCTTGCTTATTGCAATAGTCTTTATTGTATTGACTTGTCTTATGGTATATGGGATAGACTTATATTTTACAAAGGAGACAATAGCCAATCTAAATAGGCAAACGGAAGACTTTGCCTCTAATTTTCAAACTTCCTTGTATATTAATAGCTTGCTTGATGAATTACCTGAGGATAGGTGGGTAGATAATATATATAAACTAGGTCAAGAACTTTCTCCCCAAGTCCTTATGGAGGAGTTTTTATCCCAAGACAGGGTGGCCTATGCCCATTACCTAACTAGCCAAGAGGAAGTCTTAGCCGTTGGGGATTTTGAGCTGGCTGATTACCCTTTGAGTGATATACAAAGGTCGGCTATTATTGAGGGTCAACCCCTTTACCATAGGGTCGAGCATGGCAGTATGGAAGCCTATGAAGTTATCCTCCCCATATATAGGGATGGGATTAAGGCGGGCACATTATTAATATTATATTCCTTAGATGACATGAAAAGGTTAACAAAGAGGGCCTGCCTAATGGGGTTAACAGCCCTAGCATTTATTTTTTCTATCCATGCCTTTATGGCTGTTAGGAATAGTCAAAAAAATCACATGATTAGGAAACTTGCCCACTATGATCCTACAACAGGCCTATACAATAAATTGTATTTCAAAAAATTTTTGAATGAAGAGGCGGTCAATAATTCGAATACTAATAGGTGTCTACTAATAATTAGGTGTAATAATCTTAATCTAGTAAAATTGTTTTTTGGCCAGGATAGGTTGCAAAGTTTGCTTGCCAGGAAGGCTGAAGGCCTCAAAGGTTTAGGCCTAAAAGAGGGCCTCTTATTTAAATATTCGGAAATCACTTTCTGTATATTTTTAAGGGATTATAGTAAGAGGGATTATTTGGTGGATATAGCCAATGGAATAATAGATGAATTTGATTTAATTAAGGATGAATTTGCAGGTAATCAGTTTATAAATACCAGGCTAGGCATACTTGAGATAGCCAGGGGCCCTTTACATCCGGATAGGCTTTTAAAGCAGGTGGACCTGATAATCGATAGGATTGGTAAAAGCGGTGACAGGGGCTATGAGTTCTTTGATGAGACTATACAGGGGGACATAATCCTAGGCAGGGCTATTGAAAAGGAGCTAAGGGAGTCTATTTATGATGGTTATGAGGGTTTTTACCTAGTCTACCAGCCCCAAATAGATTTAAAAACCAATAGGATTGTAGGCTTTGAGGCCTTGCTTCGCTGGAATAATGAGGAGTTAGGCAGTCTTTCACCCAATGAGTTTATAGGCATATCTGAAAAGTTTGGCCTAATAATCCCCCTAGGAGAATGGGTCCTGGAGGAGGCCTGCCGCTTTATTAAATTGATAGAGGATAGGGAGATAGAAAATATTAAGGTATCCGTTAATATATCGGTGGTCCAACTCCTACAAGAAAGTTTCGTAGGGGATATAGTGAAAATTATAGATAAGACGGGGATTAATCCCAAAAACTTAGAACTAGAAATAACTGAAAGTCATTTTATGGACAATTATGCCATGGCTAATGGCAAGTTAAAGCTCTTGAGGGAAAAGGGGATAAGTATATCTCTAGATGATTTTGGTACTGGCTATACATCCCTATCTAGGTTAAAAAACCTCAATATTGATGGATTAAAAATAGACAAATCCTTTATAGACAATATAGTCCGGTTGGATGAGGATGATATATTTGTGAAGAATATTATCCTACTTGCCAAGGAATTAGGCCTAACAACGGTAGCTGAGGGGGTTGAAAGGGAGGTGCAGAGACGGTATTTACAAATCAAGGACTGTGATATTATGCAGGGCTATCTCTTTAGTAGGCCTGTACCGATGGCTGATGCCATAAGTAAGATTTATAACAAATAATAGGAGGAGTATTATGCGGAGTATTAGGACAAAATTAATCCTTTATTTTTCGGTAATTATCTTATTGTCTTCTGTGGTCTTGGGTGTGGTTCTTTTAAATAGGTCAGGAGCTGCCCTAGCCAGGGAGGCGGAGACATCCTTGTTGTCCATAGCAATTGAAGGGGCCAAGGTAACTGAGGCCAGGGTTGAGGTTCAAAAGCAGGCCCTGGAGGTTATAGCGGGTATTGATGAGATGAAGGATATGGATTGGGAAATACAACAACCCATATTGGAGGACCAGGTCCGGGCTACTAATTTTATTGATATTGGGGTTGCTGATTTAGACGGTTGGGCCCAATATCCTGATGGTAGTACTGCGGAGCTGGGGGATAGGGCCCATGTTATCAAGGCCCTCAATGGTCAAACAAATGTTTCTGATTTAATGGTGAGCCGGGTAACTGGTGAGGTAATATTGACCTATGCCACACCCATTAGGGACGGGGGTCAAGTTGTAGGAGTCTTGCTTGGCCGTATGGATGGTAATTTCCTAAGTGACCTTACTGATGATATTGGTTTTGGTGAAGAAGGCCAGGCCTATATGATAAATGATGAGGGGACTATGGTGGCCCATTTTAATAGGGAAATGGTTACTAACCAGTACAATCTTTTGCAGGAGGCCCAGGAGGATCCTAGTTTGGAGGCGGGGGCCCAACTATTTGAAAAAATATTGGATGAGGGCCTAGGTTTTAGCAATTATAGTTTTGATGGCAGAAACCTTTATGCCAGTTATGCTCCGGTGGCAGGGACTAATTGGACCCTGGTCCTAGATGCTGAAGAGGGAGAGGTTTTGGCGGCTATTCCTCAGTTGAGGAAGGTTGGTCTCCTAATTGCTGCTATAGTCTTGCTAGTCAGTATTGCTATTACATATATCATTGGTAATCAAATGGCCAAGCCTATAATTGCAGCCACCCAGCATGCCGAGAGGATAGCAGATTTGGATATTACCCAGGATGTTCCTAAAAGATATCTGGCTCAAAGGGATGAGATTGGATTATTGGGCAGGTCTTTGCAGGATATAACCAATACATTAAGGGATATATTGGGTGAGGTTGGTGAGTCCTCCCAGTTGGTGGCAGCAACTTCCCAGCAATTAACGGCTACTTCACAGCAGGCTGCGGTAGCGGCAGAAGAGGTGGCAAAGACAGCCGAGGAGATTGCCAGGGGTGCCGCAGACCAGGCCCATAATACGGAACAGGGTTCCTATAGGGCTACAGAATTGGGAGAGGTAATAGGCGAGGACTTAAAATATATGGAAAATTTATATGCATCTACCATGGAGGTCTCTAGCGTAGTCAATGAGGGCCTAGATGAAATGCGAAAGCTATATGAGATAACCCAGGAGAGTAGTGAGGCGGCCGGGATTATATTAGATATGATCCAGAAGACAAATGCCAGTTCGGAAATGATAGGCCAGGCTAGCGACCTAATATCCTCCATTGCCGAACAAACTAATCTTTTAGCCCTAAATGCAGCCATAGAGGCAGCCAGGGCCGGTGAGGCTGGCAGGGGCTTTGCGGTGGTAGCTGATGAGATTAGGAAGTTGGCTGAGGATTCCACAGAATCTACGGCCTCTATTGATGGAATGGTTAGGGAATTACAAGACCACTCCCGGGAGGCAGTAAAGACCATGGAAAGTGTTTCTGTAATAGTTGATGAGCAGACCCAGAGGATGGTCAATAGCAGGGAAAAATATAATCAAATTACCCGGGCTATGGAGGTAGCCCAGGGTGGGGTTGCAGAGCTAAGGGAGTCCTCCTTGAAGATGAATGATATGAAGGATGAAATCCTGGAGTCATTACAGGAATTATCAGCAATAGCCCAGGAGAATTCTGCAGCTACGGAGGAGGTTACAGCATCTACTGAGGAGCAGTCGGCTTCAATAGAGGAAATAGCGGGCTCAAGTGAAAATCTAGCTGAATTAGCCCAAGATTTACAGGCCATAATTGCCAAGTTTAGGGTATAAACCTCCTTTTAGGCATAAATAAAAACGGATAGTTTTTTGACTATCCGTTTTTTTATATGGTGATTTATGATTTTATTTTTCTGGTAGCTTCCAATTAAAGAATTCTAGATAGGGGGCGCTGGCCTTCTGCCTAAAGGCGTCCATATCCTTTTTGCTCCAATCATATACACCCTGGCCTGTCTTGTAGCCCAAGTCTCCTGCTTCATATTTTTCCCTAATATAATCCTGGGTCTTGTCTGCATTGGATAGGGTCGGGAAGAGATAATCCTCTATGCTTACTATCATATCCAAGCCCGCATAATCAAAATGCTCAAACAAACCAATGGAGGTATAACGGGGGACGAAGCTAGATTTAAGGGCCTTGTCTATATCCTCTGGTGTGCAAATGCCTTCTTCTACCATATGTACTGCTTCCCTGTATAGGGCATGTTGTAACCTGTTCCCAATAAATCCAGCTGCCCCTTTCATCATGACTAGGACTTCACGGCCCACTGATTCTAATGCTTTCACAGTAGACTCCAGGGCCTTTTGGCTAGTGGCCTTCCCCCTCACTACTTCAACACAGGGTACCAAATGAGGTGGATTCCATGGGTGGGCAACTAGTATTTTGTCTTTTTGGACCATGCCCTTGGCCAAATCATTTACGCATATTGCTGAGGTAGTAGATGCAATGGCTTGAAATTGCTTACAGTGTTCTTCAATTTTTTGATAAACAGAATGTTTTACATCTAAACGTTCTACTACACATTCAAAAATAATATCGGCATCAGCTAGATCTTCATAGCTTTCTGTAAAATGAAGATATTTTGAGCAGATTTCCGCTTCCTTGTCTGTAACAAGTTTGTTGCCTATTAGGTCCTTGTAGTAGGCATCATATCTATCCCTTCCTATTTGAGCTTCCTTTGCTAGAACGGTTGTCTTATATCCATTTCCAGTAAAAAGTACTGCCAAACTAATTCCAATCATTCCCTTACCAATGATTGCAATATGGTTTACATTTTCCAATTTCATACATAAGCCTCCCATAATTAACAATAGTCTTTGAAACTCTTACGCTTCTGGTATAATATATAATAGATTATATTTAATCTATTGTCAATATCCCCCGTCTTGTCCATAGCTAATGGGTATAATTTAAAATATGCTTTAGGATTGTATATAAAATAATATCGATGATATATTATATTTTGATTAAAAATTATATGAAAGTATGCTATAATTGGATTTAAATTGAATAGGAGGAAATTTAATGGGAAAAGATGTAATAAAAAACATACTTAAGGAGAGAACCCTATATAGGGATGAAATCTACCAATATATGAAAAATGCTATTTTAAATGGAGACTTAAAACCAGGGGAGAGGATTGTAGAAACACGCTGGGCCAGGAAGTTGGGCGTATCTCAATCACCTGTCAGGGAGGCTATAATGGAGCTTGAAATGGTAGGCTTGGTGGAGAACAAGCCATTTTCCGGTACCTTTGTCAAGGAGATTACTGTAAAGGAGGTCCTGGATGCCTACCGGGTTAGGGTTAATTTAGAGGTCCTGGGTGTAGAGGAGGCTATACACCGGATTACTGATGAGGAATTGGAAGATATACATGCTACTATGATAGAAATGCAAAGGGCGGCAGCAGAGGGGGACAATAGTGGCTTTATTGAAAAGGATGCACTCTTCCATCAAAAGATAATGGAGGCATCAAACAATAGTATGCTTATAAAATTGTGGAAGCAATGCAAGATAGTTTTATCTACTCATTTTAGTGCAACCATGTCTTCAAAGGATTTGTCCTGCCTTGCTCTACGGCACGATGAGATATATGATGCATTAAAGTCAAGAGATAAAGATAGGGCAATAAAGGTGATAAGCAATCATATAGAGGAGTTGCGGAGGGAAGTCAAGGAAAATATAAAATAGTTAGGATTTACCCGAGTTATCTTTAAAATTTAAAGATAGCTCTTTTTTTATGGGATTTTGCTTTGCATTTTTCCAAACACATGATATATTATATATAATCGATTATATAATAAACAAGATTTATAAAATGAATTTTCAGATAAACTATTCAAAAAGGGAGTGTGTGGATGATGGATAAGGAACGTATGCTTTGGATTTACGAAAATATGCAAAAAATTAGGAAGTTTGAATTAAAAGCCCAGGACTTATTTGAAAGGAATAAGTTAAGGGGTTCTGTCCACTTATATACTGGGCAAGAGGCCATAGCCTCAACTGTATGTTCATTGTTAACTGATGAAGACTATATTACTAGCACCCATAGGGGGCATGGTCATTGTATAGGCAAGGGGGCAGAACTAGCACCTGCCTTGGCGGAGCTAATGGGTAAGGCTACTGGTTATTGTGGGGGCAGGGGTGGGTCTATGCATATTGCCGATGTAACCAAGGGGAATTTAGGGGCCAATGCTATTGTAGGTGGAGGCATACCCATTGCTGTAGGTAGTGGACTTGCAGCCAAATTAAAGGGGACTGATCAGGTGGCAGTAACATTCTTTGGGGATGGGGCCTCCAACCAAGGGGTATTTCATGAGGCACTAAACCTAGCCTCTGTATGGAAGCTACCAGTTGTTTTCATTTGTGAGAATAATGGTTTTGGAATATCTGTACCTGCCTGGCAAAGTACTTCAGTGGAGGATATTTCTGATAGGGGTGGAGGATATAATATGCCGGCCTATACTGCAGATGGAAACGATGTCCTTGCAATTAATGAAGTCACTACAAAGGCTATAGAAAGAGCAAGAAAGGGTCAAGGACCCACCCTAATAGAATTCAAAACCTATAGGTGGCTTGGCCATTGGACGGGTGACCCCCAGGTATATAGGACCAGGGAAGAGGTAGAAGAATGGAAGAAGAAATGTCCAATTAAGCGATTTGAAAACTACCTACTTGAGGAGGGCATTGCCACTAGGGAACAATTAGACAAGATTGAAAAGGATGTTATAAAAGAAATGGAAGATGCCGAAAAATTTGCATTGGAAAGTCCACAACCGGATGAGACTACCGTGATGGATTATGTATTCTATGAAGAATAGGAGGAGGCTAGAAAATGAAGGTAAAAACATATGCAAATGCCATTAGAGATGTATTAGGACAAGAAATGAAAAGAGATGAAAGAATTTTTATAATGGGAGAAGATATAGGAGAACAGGGGGGTATATTTGGTTGTACCAGGGGTCTAATAGATGAATTTGGTGACCAAAGGGTTAGGAATACACCCATATCAGAGGCTGGCTTTGTGGGTGCAGGTGTTGGGGCAGCACTGGCCGGCATGAAGCCTGTTGTAGAGCTTATGTATATGGATTTTACATATGTGGCCATGGACCAGATACTTAACCAGGCAGCCAAGATAAGATATATGTATGGGGGCAAGGCTACTATTCCCTTGGTAATTAGAGGACAGCAGGGTATTGGTAGGGGGAATGCTGCCACCCATTCACAGAGTGTGGAAGTAATCTTTATGAATATACCGGGCCTAAAGGTGGCTGTACCATCTACACCAGCAGATGCAGCGGGCTTGCTTAGGACAGCCCTGAGGGATAATAATCCCATTATGTTTTTCGAACATAAGGCACTCTATGCTAACAAGGGTGAGGTTCCCAATGATCCGGAGTTTGCAATACCCTTTGGCCAGGCAAATGTAGTCAAAGAGGGGACGGATGTAACAATTATTGCCACCCTCCTATATGTAGATAAGGCCTTAAATGTAGCCAATAAACTTGAAAAAGAGGGAATTAGTGCAGAGGTAATTGACCCTAGGACCCTGGTTCCCCTTGATACTGAAAGCCTTGTCAAGTCAGCCAAAAAGACTGGCAGGGTAGTTGTAGTACACGAAGCCCATAGGAATGCAGGACCGGGGGCAGAGATTGCATCCACAATAACGGAAGAGGCCTTCAAATATTTGGATGCACCGGTATTACGGCTGGGGGCAAAAGCCTGCCCATTACCCTTTGCACTCAATCTGGAAAATGCGGTAGTACCCCAGGAAGAGGATATAGAGAAGGCGGTAAAGGACGTACTTTATAAATAGGTGGTGAAATCAATGCTAACAAAAGTAATTATGCCAAAACAAGGTTTACAAATGACTGAGGGGACTATAATGAGATGGATTGTCCCAGAGGGTGGAATGGTAGAAGAGGGCCAGGCCCTATTTGAAATGGAGACAGACAAGCTGACCATAGAAATAGACGCACCTGCCTCAGGAAAGTTACTAAAGATAATAAAGGATGAGGGGGAGACTGTTCCCGTTGCACAAACCATTGCCATTATAGGGGAGGAAGGGGCAGACTATAATGCCCTATTGGAGGAAATTAGGGAGGAAGAATCACCCAAGGAGGAAGTGGCCAAAGAGGATGACCAAGCTATGGCTGAGAGCAGGGAAGATGCTCCGGTGGCAGGGTCCCTAGAAAGAGATGCAGGGGACAGGGTTTTTATTAGTCCAAGGGCAAGGATGAGGGCAGAGGAAAGAGGGATTGACTATAGGCAAGTTCCTGCAAGTGGACCAGGGGGCCTTATTATTGAAAGGGATGTCCTAGCCTTTAAGGCAATGGATTCCAAAGGGCCAGTAAGGGCAACACCTGTGGCGGCCAAAATGGCCCAGGCAAGGGGAGTGGACCTATCAGCTGTAAGGGGTTCAGGTATTGCCGGTAGGGTTATGAAGGAAGACCTAGAGGATGCTGGTCTAAGGGGTAGGATAGTCCCACTTACTAATACAAGGCAGATAATTTCTGACCGGATGAAGGACAGCCTCCATACTATGGCACAGGCAAAGCATACCATAAGGGTAGATATGACAGAGGCCATCAGGCTGAGGGAGGACTTAAAGGAAGAGGGAATTAAGGTGTCCTATAATGATATCTTAATTAAGGTGGTAGCCCGGGCCTTGACGGAATTTCCCTATATGAACTCTTCCATGCTTGAAGAGGGGATTTACCTAAAGGACTATGTCAATATAGGGCTAGCAATTGCTGTAGAGGATGGCCTGATTGTGCCAAATATTAAGGATGCAGATAGGTTAGGCCTGCAAGAAATTGCGGGGGAATCCTCGGACTTGATTGCTAAGGCACAAGATAAGAGATTGGATTTCAATGATACCCTTGATGGGACCTTTACCATAACAAATCTGGGAATGTTTGATATTGATGAATTTACTGCCATTATCAACCCGCCAGAAAGCGGGATTCTAGCAGTAGGTAAAATAGAAAAAAATCCTGTCGTTATAGGGGATGATATAGTAGTTAGGCCTATTTCAAGCCTGACCCTAACCTATGACCATAGGCTAATAGACGGGGCACCAGCAGCCCAATTTTTAAAGAGGATTAAGGAGCTTCTAATGAAACCCTACTTACTCTTATAGGAGATAAATACTCAAAAATACAAATAGTCTATAAATACTAAAAAAGCAGGTGATTTTACATGGCAAAAAAGCCAATTATGGGCAAGGAGGATCTTCAATATGACCTAGCAGTTATTGGGGGTGGGCCAGGGGGTTATACAGCAGCCATTTATGGGGCCAAGAAAAAACTCAAGGTTGCCCTGGTAGAGAAGGATAAGCTGGGGGGAGTATGTTTAAATAGGGGGTGTATCCCTACCAAGACCCTGATAAACTCTGCTAACTTCTACAATAAAAGCAAATCCTCTAGTAAAATAGGGATTAATTTAGAGGGTGTGACAGTAGATTGGTCTAATGTCCAGAAAAACAAGGACCAGGTAGTGACCAACCTAAGAGGAGGAGTCCAGGGCCTTTTAAAGGCTAATGGGGTTACCCTTTACAGGGGCAAGGCCAGCCTAATTGATAAAAACACAGTTGCTATTGATGGTCAAGGCCAAGATAGGATAAGGGCTAAGAATATTATAATTGCAACAGGGTCTGTCCCACAGGAGCCACCCTTTACAGGTGGAAATCTTGAGGGTGTAATATCAAGTGATGAGGCCCTAGACTTTGATGATATACCTTCCTCAATGGTTATTGTTGGGGGAGGGGTTATAGGTATAGAAATGGCCTATATATACAATTCCTTTGGTACAGAAGTAACAATTATTGAAATGCTTCCTGACCTACTCACCGGCCAGGATAGGGACGTAATAAAGGAAATAACCAGGGTCTTAAGGAGAAGGAAGATTAAACTATTGACCAATACAAGGCTTATGTCGGTAGAAAATGATGGTGGCCAACTATTAGTTAATTATGAATCTAAGGGTGAGGCAGGACAGGTTAATGCAGAAAAGCTATTAGTTGCCATTGGCAGGAAGGTCCTTACTTCAGCCGTTGACAATATTGGGATTGCTATGGATGATAAGGGAATTAAGGTAGATGAAAGGCTTAGGACCAATATAGCAAATATTTATGCCATTGGTGATGTGACGGGCAAGCTTATGCTGGCCCATGTGGCTTCCAAGCAGGCTATGAAGGCAGTTGAAGATATAGTGGGGATTCAGGCAAAGATGGATTATTCCATTGTCCCCTCCTGCATATATACAAATCCCGAAATAGCCTCTGTAGGACTCAATGAAGAGGAAGCAAGGGCGAAATATGGAAATGTAAAAATCGGTAAGTTTCCCCTTGGGGCCAGTGGCAAGGCCATGACCATGGGAGAAAATATTGGCTTTGTAAAAATAGTAGCTGATGGGGAATGGAATGAAATTTTAGGGGTACATATAGTAGGTCCCCAGGCCACAGAGTTAATTGCCGAAGGGGCACTTGCTATAAAACTCCAGTGTACTGTGGAAGAATTGGTGGATACTATCCATGCCCACCCAACATTGGCAGAAAATGTGATGGAGGCATCACTGGATATACTAGGGGAGGCAATACACAAAATAGGCTAAAGGTTCAAAATATATAATCGATTATATAAAAAACAATTGACAAAATATATAATCGATTATATAATACATATAAACGTTTTCACAATCCCTTATCTATTAATTAACAGACTAAAGATAGTTACCATTTGACCAATAGCTAGAGGAGTTAGTGTTTTAGTAAAGTAGGTTTTAGTAATTTTAATTCTACCGGCCTCTAAAGGTAGATTAAAATTTATCATAAATCAAACTTACAAAGGAGGAAAAAAATTTATGGCTAAGTATATTGGAAAAGCTGTAAAAAGAGTTGATGCTTATGAAAAGGTTACCGGTAAAGGATTATATGCAACTGACATAGCTGTTCAAACAAAAAACGCCATCCATATGCATGCGCTAGTTAGCCCCTATGCCCATGCAAAGATTACAAAGCTAGACTTAAGCAAGGCTGAAAAGGCTCCAGGAGTAGTAGGTATTATTACGGGTGATGAGCCAGGGATAAACTGGGAGGGCTTTCCCAAGGATGCAATATTGGCCCAAAACAATGAGGTAATATGGGCTGGGCAAATTGTTGCACTTGTGGCAGCCGAAACACTGGAACAGGCAAAGGATGCCATTGAATTAATTGATGTAGAATATGAAGTATTACCAAGTGTACTATATTATTGGGATGCAATTAAGCCAAATCCAGTGTCTGTTATTGACCCAATGTTTGGAAGAAGAGAAGTAGCAACAGATCGACCAATGGATGAGATAGATGATAGGGTATCACCAAATGTTGTTGGTGCCTTTAAATTAGATACTGGCAATGTAGATGAGGCAATGGAAACAGCAGATGTCATAATTGAAAAAGACTTCTATACTGGTAAGAAAACTGCAAGTCAAGTGGAAACTCCTATGGCAATTTGTGAATATGAGCCTAATGGGGCTTTAACTATAACCTCTAATGGTATGGGTATTCATGGTGTTATCAAGGTTGGACTAGGCGCAATGCTAGGTATAAAGCAAAATAAATTGCGTGTAATACAACCTCATGCAGGAGGAAGCTTCGGTAGCCGTTTGGCACCTATAATGGAAGTTTTATCTGCAATAATGGCTTTAAAAACTAAGAGAACCGTATGCTATAGATTAACTAGAGAGCAACAATTTACTACAGCTCCATCAAACTGGCCTGCCATTTGTAAGGTGAAATTAGGAGCCAAAAAAGATGGTACTATTGTAGCCTTTGACTTCTATGTGGCCGAAGAAATCGGTGCAGCTATTAACAATAGCTACTTTACAGGACGTATGTCTGCCTCAGGAGCAAATCCTATTTATAATTGGAATGAAGCAAGGATAGATTCTCTAGCAGTAACAACAAATACAGTACCAGCAGCTGAATATCGTGGTCTAGGTGTTCCTGAATCAGAATTTGCCATAGAATGTGCAATTAGTGAATTAGCAGATGAATTAGGAATGAGTCAATTAGATATTAGGATGAAAAACCTTATTAAGAGAGGGGAAAAGGACTGCGTTGGTGAGGTTATCACCAGTACCGGAATTGGTAAATGCCTAGAGTCTGTTGCCAAATCCATTAAACTTGATGAACCATGTGTCCAGGAAGAAGGGGTTTGGAAGAGGGGTAAGGGTATAGCGGCAGGAGGAAAGCAAAACACTCCATTAGGCCGGGCAGAAGCTACTGTATTGTGGAACGACGACGGAACAGTAACCCTCCTAATAAGTGCTGATGAGAATGGTATGGGAGCTACTACAACATTAAAACAAATAGCTGCAGAAGTATTAAAAATGCCTATTGATAATATAGAAGTTGTTAGGGGAGATACTGCCATAACACCTTATGATAACTACGGTGCATCCAGTAGGACAACATATACTACAGGTAATGCAGTAAGAATAGCAGCCCTAGATGCAATAGAGCAATTAAAGGAAGAAGTAGCAAGGGAAATGGGAGTACATCCTATTAATGTTGAAATTGAGGGAACTAAGGCAATATTAAAGGGTCATCAATTAGAAGAAGTTGAGATTGCAACATTATTTAAACCTATAGATTTCTTCGCGCAAGGTAACTTTGGCTTGTTCAAGGGAACTCCAGTTAGAGGCCATGGGGTATATTGTCCAGCACCTGTTTTAATGTGGGGCGAGGATGGCCGGTGTGACAGGCAATGGAACTGGTACCAATACTCTGCATGTGCTGTTGAAGTTTTGGTAAATGAGGAAACAGGCGAGGTTAGGGTAGAGAAGTTTGCTAGTGCAGCCGATACAGGTAATCCTATTAACCCAAAGATTGTTGAAGGACAAATCGAGGGTGGAGTACATATGGCAATTGGCTTTTCCATTATGGAAGATCATATATATGATGATAATGGCATGATTGCAAATAGGAATCTTGGAGATTATCGTGTACCGACAATTTTAGAAATGCCTAAGAATGACAATGTGGATGCTATCATTGATCCAGATCCATTACCAGATGGACCTTTTGGTGCCAAGGGAATGGCTGAATCTATCACTGTACCAGTAGCACCAGCTATTGCAGAGGCTATCTATCAGGCTGTGGGTGTAAGAGTGGACTCCTATCCAATGACAGCGGAAAAAGTTCTTAAACTGATTAAAGAGAAGAAGGAGGTTACAAAATAATGGCTATTATTGATGGTAGATGTGAAAGCGTTGTTGTCCAACTAGAAGTTAATGGGGAGAAGCATACCCTAGAAGTAGCTCCCTATAAGACCTTGTTAGATGTCTTAAGGGAAGATTTAAATCTTACTGGCACCAAGGTAGGTTGTGAGGATGGAAACTGTGGAGTATGTACACTACTTATGGATGGTATGGCTGTAAAGAGCTGTATGATACTTATTCCACAGGCTAATGGCCGAAAAATCACTACAATTGAGGGATTGGAAGGGGAAAATGCCCTACATCCATTACAACAGGCTTTTATAGATTATTTTGCAATCCAATGTGGTTACTGTACACCAGGTATGGTTTTAACAGCTAAGGCAATTTTAGATGAGAATCCTAATGCCACAGAAGATGACATTAGGGAAGGCTTACACGGGAACATATGCAGATGTACTGGATATAAGAAAATTGTAGAGGCAGTTGAAGCAGTACGCGATGGCGAGTATGACAATACTGGTGGGGGGGTATAAAGGATGAGATTCGAAAGATATTGTGAACCAACTTCTATAGATGAATGCTCAAAACTTCTTATGACATATGGAGAAGATGCACAGATAATAGCTGGAGGAACGGATTTAGTCCCCAAACTTAAGGCGAGAGACCTAAGGGTCAAAACAATAATTGCCTTAAATGCTATACCTGAAGCAAAGGGTATAAAAGAAACTAAGGATGGGGTAGAAATTGGTGCTTTGACAACTTTGCGAGAAATTTCAAAATCTGAGATTATCAATAAGAACTGGAAGGCAGTTGCAGAGGCAGCGGCTTATGTATCTAGCATGCAGGTTAGAAATGTAGCCACCATTGGGGGTAATGTGTGTAATGCATCACCAGGAGCAGATGCCCTACAAGGCCTTATTGTTGCAGATGCTAAAGTAAATATTGCAGGACCTAAGGGAAGAAGGCAAGTGGCAATTATTGAATTCTTTGTAGCTCCAGGGGAGACTGTCCTTGAGGAAGGGGAGCTAGTAGTTAGCTTTACTATCCCAAATCCTAAGGAGGGAACTGGTGCATCCTATAAGAAGTTTGCCCTTAGGGGAAATGTGGATATTACAATAGTGGGTGCTGGAAGTAGTTTAAGGCTGGATAAGGATGGCAAGGTAAATGATGTTATTATTTCACTGGCATCAGTTGCACCAACACCAATTAGACTGCCTGAAGTAGAGAAATTTATTGAAGGCAAGGAGCTGACAGAAGATTTAATTTTACAAGCGGCAGAAATGGCTGCAAATTCATGTAATCCAATCACTGACCACCGTGCTACAAAGGAATATAGGACTGAAATGGTCAAGGTCTGGACCAAGAACACTTTAGTAGAATCCTTAGAGCGTGCCAAATAGTAATATAAAATATTTGATGGTAGAAAACTTTTTTCTACCATCAAATATATATAAAGGATGTGACTTTATGGAAAGAGTGACTGATAATATATATACAAATACAAAAATTAGAGGATGCAATCCTAGTATAGTTTTTACTAGTGAGGGTGCTGTCTTTATAGATACTGCCCAATGGCTTAGCACCCTATTAGAAATGATAGATTTTGCAAAAAGTAAGGGACCAATTAAATATCTTATCAATACAGAATGCCATATTGATCATATATTTGGCAACCATTGGTTTGCAGGGGTTTGCCCAGTTATAGGTCACGAAAGATTAGAGGAAACCTTCTTTGATGTCCCAGGAGAATTAGATGGGTATGACTATTGCGTGGATGTCTTAAAACGTCAAGACAAGGAATTTTTACCCCTTATGCCTTCAAGGGAAGATTATATAGTAAATACACCACAAATAACATTTAAGGATAGGATGACCTTAAAGGTGGGTGACCATACATTTGAGTTATATCATACCCCAGGTCATTCAGATGGACAAATAGCTGTTTATGTTAAGGAAGAGAAAGTTTTATTTGTAGGTGATACACTCTTTGTAAATTGCCAGACCTGGCTACATAGTGCTAATATAGATGAATTGATTGATACCCTACACTTCCTCAAGACATTAGATGCCGACTATATTGTACCAGGTCATGGACCAGTGGTAACAAGGGATTATATAGATGTTCAGCTTGCTATAATATACAAGTGGATTAGTGCAGTAGCTGATGGAATAGCAAGGGGTTGGTCAAAGGAAGACTGTATTAAAAATATTAGTTTCAAGGAGCTTCCAGTAGATATTGGCCAATCTGAAATGATGGATTATATACAGGAAACAAATGTTATCAAATGCTACAATTATATTGTTGGTGCTGATAAATAAAGTAATTAATTGAGGCTAGCCTTTATAAGAAAACAGGTGATGTAGGATGTGTAAAACTATTGAAAGTGCAGGAACAAAACTAATAAATAATGGAACAGATGTAACCATAGTAACTAATAGTCATAGGGCTGCTGATGTTATGAAGGCATCAAGGGTCTTGGTAGTAAGGGGGATTAGTACGGCTATTATAGAGTTGTCGGCTACCGGACCCCTAGATGAAAGAATGATAGTCAACTATGGAGAAAAGACAGGTGTTTTAGTTTTCCTAGATGAGGAAATATACAAGATAATAAAAAACAAAATCAAATTACCCCCCGGGCAGATGACATATATAAAGGATGCGACTATTGAAGAGATAATAGAAGGCACCAGGCAAGCATTAAAAAGCAAAATGGAAAATGGCGGTGGATCTGCCTACAACTTTGTCCATTATGTATAGTAAATCCTGTGGCCTAGCTCTTTAGCCAGGGCCATTTAAGGCATTAGCACATGACGGTTTGTTAAGAAATTGAAAAGATTGTATTTATCCAAATTGTAGCTTTGGAAAATCTTTCTGAGGAAAGGATGTTAAAGGATGAGCTTGAGAGAAAGAGCATTAAAACTGCACAAGGATAATAAAGGAAAGATAGAAATTGCCAATAAGGTTTCAGTTAAGACCAAGGAGGACTTGACCCTTGCTTATACACCGGGAGTTGCGGAACCTTGTGTTGAAATCCAGAAGGACTATGATAAAATTTATGATTATACTTCAAAGGGTAATATGGTGGCCATAGTGACAAATGGTACTGCTGTATTAGGCCTTGGTGATATAGGTGCAGGTGCAGGCCTTCCAGTAATGGAAGGTAAGGCGGTCCTATTTAAAACCTTTGCTGGTGTAGATGCCTTTCCCATTTGTTTAGATACAAAGGACACAGATAAAATAGTAGAAACTATAAAACTAATGGAAGCCTCCTTCGGGGGTATCAACCTAGAGGATATTAAGGCTCCTGAATGCTTTGAAATTGAAGAAAAACTTAAAAAAGTATGCAATATTCCAGTATTCCACGATGACCAACATGGGACAGCAGTTGTTACAGTTGCTGCCATGTTAAATGCAATAAGGTTGACAAACCGCCAATTAAAGGATTTGAAAATTTTAGTAAATGGTGCTGGTGCAGCGGGGACAGCAGTGGCCAAACTTCTCCTTTCATTAGGTGTAAAGGATATAGTGGTATGTGATAGTAAGGGGGCCATTGCAAGGGACAATGAAAACTTGACCCCGATTAAGTCAAAACTTGCAGCAATAACAAATCCCAATAATATTCAAGGGTCCTTGCTAGAGGCTATAAAGGGGCGGGACGTATTTATTGGCCTATCAGTAGCTGGAGCCCTGACATTGGAAATGGTCCAAAGCATGAATGAGGAATCTATTATCTTTGCCATGGCCAATCCTGTACCGGAAATTTACCCAGAGGATGCTAAAAGGGGCGGTGCAAGGGTTATTGGGACAGGGCGGTCAGACTTTCCCAATCAGATTAATAATGTTCTTGCCTTTCCCGGTATTTTTAGGGGGGCATTAGATGTCCAGGCAAGGGAAATTAATGAGGAAATGAATATTGCAGCTGCCAAGGCTATTGCCAGTGTTATTACAGATGAGGAATTAAATGAGGATTATATTATCCCAGACTCTATTGACCCAAGGGTAGCCCCTAGGGTAGCAGCAGCTGTGGCTGAGGCTGCCATTGAAACTGGTGTGGCAAGGGTAAAAAACAATTGATACAGGGGGTATAAAAATGATTAAGGTAGCAGTAGTAGGCTATGGAATAATTGGTCAAAGATTGGCCGATGGGGTTGCACTTCAAGATGATATGGAGCTAGTTGGGGTTGCTGATGTGGCACCAACATTAGCTATTAGGGCATTAAAGGAGAGGGGTATGCCCTATGACCTATATAATAGCAAGGCAGAAAACAATAAACTTTTTGAAGAATTAAACATTCCCATTGCTGGAACAATGGAGGAACTAGTTGAAAAGGTGGATGTAGTCCTAGATGCTACGAGTGCAGGCGTCGGTGAGGCAAATAAAAAAATATACAAGAAATATAATAAAAAGGCAATTTTCCAAGGGGGAGAAAAGAATGAGGTAGCAGATGTTTTCTTCCATGGATATGCAAATTATGAAAAGGGCCTTGGGGAAGAGTTTTTAAAGTTGACATCCTGCAATACAACAGGGTTAATTAGGGCTATAGATTGCTTAGACAGGGAAGCAGGTATTGAAAAAGTAGCAATTACTATTATAAGACGGGTGGCAGATCCAGGTGATTATCATAGGGGGCTTACTAATGCTTTGCTAGTAGATAAGTCGCCAAGTCATCAGGCGGTGGACCTAATGACTATTATGCCCCATGTGGATGCAACGGGGATTTTAGTCCATACACCGGTAACCCATGGCCATATTATCTCAGTCCTAGCTACACCAAAGACTGAAATGACAAAAGAGGATGTAGTTAAGGCCTTTTCAAAACACCCTAGAATAAGAATGGTTAAATTAGAGGATGGTTTTTTAGGTAATGCATCCCTATTTAGATATGCTAGGGACTTAGGAAACCCAAGGGGAGACATGTATGAAATTGCTGTCTTTGATGAAACAATAGTAAGGTCAGGCAAGGATATTATGTTTGCTATAAACATTCCTCAAGAGGCTATTACCATACCAGAAACTATAGACGGTATAAGGGCTGTTATGGAAATGCAAAGTGACAGGGAGGAAGCTCTTGCAGCAACTAATAAAAACTTGGGGTTAGGAAAATGGATGGAAAAATAGAAAAGATAAAATCAATAGACGAATTCAAATATGATAATAAGAGGGTACTATTGAGACTAGACATTAATTCACCTATTGATCAAGAAAACAAAAAAATAACAGATGATAATAGGATAAGGATGAGTGTACCCACTTTGGAGTATCTTTTAAATAGGAATGCAAGGGTGGCCATTATTGCCCACCAGGGAGATACTCTGGATTATCATAATTTAATTCCATTAGAAGAACATGCACAAAAACTATCGGAGCTTTTAGGCAGGAAGGTGGCATACATAGATGATGTATGTGGCCCGGCTGCATGTGATGCAGTCAAGAATTTGAAAAATGGCCAAGCAGTCATATTGGGTAATTTACGCTACTTAGTTGAAGAGAATTCTACCTTTGAAGATGTAGTCAAACTGCAGGCAAAAGATATGCTGGATACCTATTTAGTTAGGTCGCTGGCACCATTGGTAGACTATTATGTGAATGATGCCTTTGCTGCAGCCCATAGGAATGCACCCTCTATGGTAGCCTTTCAGGAGATACTTCCCTTTGCGGGTGGGCTACTTCTAAAGAAGGAAATAAGTGCACTTAGGAAGATTATGAAGGCACCTGCCAGGCCAAGTGTCTTTATTCTCGGGGGATTAAAGATATCAGATGCCTTTGGAATGATGGAGGAGGTACTAGAGGGTGGTTCAGCAGATGCTATCCTTACCTGTGGTGTAACGGGAAATATTATGCTCATGGCAAAGGGATATGATTTGGGACAGGTAAATAAAAAGTTTATCCAAGATCGGGGATTATACGACTTTGTAGAAGATGCCCAAAGCTATTTAAAGACTTATGGGGATAGAATTATAACACCAGTGGACCTTGCCTTTGAAAAAGATGGGGCTAGGCAGGAAATTTCTGTAGAATCTTTACCAGTCAATGAACTTTATACTGACATTGGAAGCGGGAGTATTGAATTATACAAGGAAAGGATTGCCACAGCTGGGACAATATTTTTTAATGGGCCGGTGGGTGTCTACGAAAACAAGCTCTTTGAAAAAGGCAGTAGGGAAATATGGAATGCCGTCGCTAACTCAAAGGCTTATTCTGTAATTGGTGGCGGGGATACGGTTAGTGCAGCAGGACACTTTATCGACATTGATAAAATTGATTATGTATGTACTGCGGGAGGGGCTATGGTTCGGTTTTTATCTGGTGTAAAGATGCCATTAATTGAGGCTATGGTCAAGGGTCCTAAGAAAATTTAAATATTTTACCGCTATTAAAACAGGGGAATGTGATCTTGTAACTTCCAAGGTTATATTCCTCTTTTAATAAAAAAGCAGGACAAGGGATAAAGTAGGCCGGCTATGATAATTAGGAGGACCATATAATGAAGATAATTCCAGAATTACAAACGATACAATGGATATTGTTAATTATATCAGCTTTTTTTATAGGTGCATCAAAGACTGGCATTAGCACATTAGTTACCTTTGTCATACCAATTATAGC
Organism: uncultured Clostridiaceae bacterium; assembly: GCA_964390055.1. Taxonomy (GTDB): domain Bacteria; phylum Bacillota; class Clostridia; order Peptostreptococcales; family Natronincolaceae; genus CAYMGQ01. Next base: position 92,978 of record CAYMGQ010000008.1, on the reverse strand, counting down.
AAGTGCCTTTGGGGGGATGGCATCTACCGGTATCATGCTACCCATGTTGGTGGCGGGTGATAGCTTTGCACTCTTTTACTATAGGCACAATGCAAGGGCCAAGGATATTATCCAATTACTGCCATGGACTATGGTGGGCCTTGCCTTGGGTTTGGCAACCGGAAACTATATAAATGATGAGCAGTTCAAGTCACTTATTGCCATATGTGTACTAATATGTTTATGTATTATAATTTATTTTGAGATAAAAAAGGATACAATTAAAATACCTGAAAAAACTTGGTTTTATGCCCTAGCAGGGATAGCGACTGGTTTTACTTCAATGATAGGCAATGCTGCCGGTCCACTCTTTAGTGTATATTTACTGGCAAAGGGAGTTAAAAAGGATAGTTATTTAGGAAATACTGCCTGGTTCTTTTTTATTGTAAACCTAATAAAAGTGCCACTACAAATATTTGTTTGGACCAATATTACAGGGCAAACCTTGCTTATTAATTTATTGCTAGTACCAGTAATTGGAATTGGTGCTGTCTTTGGGGCAAATGTCATTAAAAGGGTTAATGAAAAGGTATTCCGCTATATAACCGTAGGGGTAACAATTATTGTATCCATTAGCTTATTTATATAGAATTTAATAAGGAAAGGGTGAAAGGGATGAAAAGACAATATAAGAGGCTGTTAGATGAAATTAAGGATGGAAATGAATGTGTCCTTGTAAGTAAATTAGATAAAAACAATGGTGGAATCCTAAAGAAGGAAGTATTTATCTCTGAGGATATAAATAATTTAAATAAGGGGTCGGATTTAAATGATGACCTTGGCCAAGGGATATTCCAGGCAATGGACACGGGCAATATAATCTCCTATGAAACAGAAGACAATAAAGTAATTACAATCGAACCCTTTATCCCTAAGCCACGCTTATTTGTTTTTGGGGGAGGGCATGTGTCAAAACCTATTGTTGAGCTGGCAGCAAAGAGTGGCTTTTCGGTGACAATAATTGATGACCGGCCTTTTTTTGCTAATGAAAATCGGTTTCCAGATGCAGGTAAGGTTATATGTGAAAGCTTTGAAGAATCCTTTAAATTAATTGAATTTAGGAGCACAGATTTTGTAGTAATAGTGACAAGGGGCCATAGGTATGATGGGATTATCCTAAGGCAAGTCCTAAACTATGACTTAAATTATATAGGTATGATAGGATCAAGACGGCGGGTAAGGGGGATGATGGACCAATTATCCCAAGAGGGATTTAGTCAGGAAAACTTATCCAGGATATGTGCCCCCATTGGACTTGATATAGGGGCTATAACACCATATGAAATTGCTATATCTGTTGCTGGCCAACTGGTTAGTTATAAAAACAAGGGCCTGATTGATTCAAAGGGTAGGAGGAAAAACCTGCCTGAACTTGATATGGAAGTCATGGAGAGTATAATGCAACCATCGGATATACCCCAGGCCTTGATAACTATAATTTCTGCCAAGGGTTCTGTACCAAGGAAGGCTGGTGCAAAAATGATATCCTACTACGATGGTAGGACTATTGGAAGCATAGGTGGGGGTTGTAGTGAGGCAGGAGTATTAACTGAGGCAAGGAATGTTATGGATAGAAAGGGATTCTCAATAGTTGAGGTAGATATGACGGGTGAGGTAGCAGAATCTAACGGAATGGTATGTGGAGGAATGATCCATGTTTTAGTAGAAGTATTTTAATGGGCTGGGAAGTTGCAATCTAGACATTTAATTGGTATAATGTTACTATCAGGGACTTCATCTCTTTGACGAGAGCTTGAGGTCCTCTATTTTCCTGTAAATTGATATACTATTATGACAACTAGGAGGGATAAAATGAATATTACTGTAATTGGGGCAGGAAATTCAGGACTTGCCATGGCTGCTCATCTTGGCCTATACGGACATAAGGTAACCCTTTGGAATAGAACAAGGGAAAACATTGCCAGGCTTATAGAAACCCGCACTATTCACTGTGAGGGGATTATCCAAGGCCAAGTGAAGATTGACACAGTGACAGATGATATCCGGGAGGCGGTAAAGAAACCGGATATTATATTCATCACAACTCCAGCAACTTCCCATAAGGATTTAGCAAGGGCAATAAGTCAGAATATTCAAGAAGAGGCTTTAATAGTTTTAAATCCGGGGAGGACCTTTGGGGCCTTGGAGTTTCAGGAGATTTATAGTAAGTATAATGATGTCATCCAGCAGACTATAGCAGAAACCCAGACAATCATATATACCTGCAGGAAGACGGGAGCGGATGGGGTAAATGTAATCTCCTTAAAAAATAATGTCCTTATATCTACCTTTGATGGTAGGGATAACCAGGAGATTGTTAATCGTTTGCCAGAATGTCTTCAGGGATACTTTATACCGGCCAAATCTATGATAGAGACCTCCATAGGCAATGTGGGGATGGTCCTTCATTGTGCCCCCCTCTTATTAAATGCGGGCTGGACAGAGAGTAGGAAACATGTTTATAAATACTATTCTGAAGGAATAACTCCTTCCATAGGGAAATTAATTGAAAAGATTGATGGGGAAAGGATAGCAGTTTCCAGGGAGTTGGGCCTGGAGGTTGAGACTACTAGGGAATGGTTAATGAGGACATACAATATCCAGGGTGAGAGTCTCTATGATTGCATCCAAAATAATGAAGCCTACAGGACAATAGATGCACCCAAATCCTTATATCATAGGTATATCTTGGAGGATATTCCCTGTGGATTGGTACCACTAGAGTCAGCAGGGAGGGAGCTTGGTTTAGCCATGACTAATACAGGGGTTATTATTGACTTGGCCTCTGTTCTCTTGAAGAGGGATTTTAGGAAAGAGGGAAGGAACCTACAAACCCTATTTTATGATGAAAATCTAGACTTTAGATCTTTTTTCACGGGGGTGATGGCCGATGGGTGGGCTATATAATGAAAGGTTTGCCTTTATTAAACCTTCCCTAGATGCCCATACCATGGGGATTAATTCCATAGCCGAGCTGTTGAGGACTTGTGGATATGAGGTTTTGATTGCAGATGAAAGTATGCAGAGGAAAATGAATGATATTAGCTACGAGGTAAAGCAAAGGGAGATAGTAGATTGGGTCTTAGCCAATAAAATTACCTCCCTAGGAATTAGCTATAGGTTGGACCAGGATATGGCGGTTAGTATGGTTGGCTATTTGATGAATAGTCTAAAGGCCAGTAACCTCCTATCCTTTCAAGGGGGTCCTATTGGCCTAGTCCTATTTGGGGGCCTGCCCCAGGCCTGTGAGATTATTGACAGGGAACACAAGGGTTTTGTAAAGACCTTTAGGGGTGGGGAGTCCGTTAGTGAAACCCTATCCAAGATGGGGATTCCTAAGGAGAGGATTCCTAGGACTATTATTAAGGGTAGTAGGTATGATGATTTGAGGCTGGAGTTTGGACGGGATATTATTAAATCTCAGGACTATAGGAAGTTTAAGCCTAGAGCTAGGCAGACCTACAAGGGATATGGTGGCAAGGAGGATGGGGTAATTAGGAGGTTGAGGGAGAGGGATGATGGGGATTTTCTTCCCCTTATGAGGGCCCATGTGGGGCCTTATTCTTCTTCTATTGATAGGGAGGATTCTGTCAAGGAATTTATTGAATGGGTGGCCTATTTGGCCAAAACTGCCTATCTAGATATAGTGTCTATTGGGACATCCCAATTAACCCAATCGAATTTTGCAGAGGATTGGGGGGACAGGCCTAATGGGGGTGGGGTCCCTATTAATTCTCCGGAGGAATATAGGAGGGTTTGGCAGGCCTCAAGACCATTATTATTAAGAACCTATGCGGGGACCAAGAATATAACTGAACTTGCCCGTATCCATGAGGAGACTATCAACATATGTTGGCATGCCCTGTCCCTATGGTGGTTTAACCAATTGGATGAAAGGGGTCCCTATGATTTATATACTAGCCTAGGCCACCATATTGAGACTATAAAGTATATTGCCAAAACTGGCAAGCCCTTTGAGGCCAATGTTTCCCATCATTTTGCCTTTAGGGGGGCTGATGATGTAACCTATATAGTCTCTGCCTATCTGGCAGCCAAACTAGCCAAAAGCCTAGGAATTAAAAACTTTATCCTGCAAAATATGTTAAATACCCCCAGAATGACATGGGGGGTCCAGGACTTGGCCAAGTCTAGGGCAATGTTGAAATTAGTTAAGGAATTGGAGGATGGGGAGTTTAAGGTCCTATTACAACCAAGGGCTGGACTAGACTACTTTAAACCTGACCTAGAAGAGGCTAGGGTTCAACTAGCAGCCGTTACTGCCTTGATGGATGATATTGACCCCCATAATGAATTTAGCCCTCCAATTATCCATGTAGTAAGCTATTCTGAGGCATCCCACCTGGCTACTCCCCATATTATAAATGAGAGCATACAGATTACCCAGCACTCATTGCAGGAGTATAGGGCCTTGAGGAAAGAGGGTAAAATCGAAGATATGAGTAAAAATTTACAGGTGGAGGAAAGGATGGTAGACCTCCTTGAATCTGCAAGAAGGGTAATTTGGGGGATAGAAAAGCATATAGAAAACCCCTATACTGGCCAGGGACTATATAAGATTTTTGCAGCGGGATTTTTACCCATTCCCTATCTATGGGGAAATGATGAGGAATACAAATATGCAAAGGCCTGGAGGACCCAGCCAGTAAAGGGGGCTATTAGGCTGGTAGATGATGAGGGGCTATTGATAGGGCCTGATAAGCTAATAGAGTATGGATTAGGAAATATAAAAGAAGTGGAGTATAGATTAAGGGAAAAATACAAGAGTTTTCAGTAGAAATTGTTTGTTTTTGCAGATTTAGGGAATTAACATATATAATATGTTATTTAAATGGGGTGAATATATGAAGGGCACGGTTGTTTCTACATGGTTGAAGAGTCTTAGGAGTATAGTTGACCCGGAACTTGTAGATGAGGCGGTAGAATCGGTGGGTTGGGAGGTAGATAGGATTATCACTCCCCTGGAGGATATTCCCGATGACGAGATTTTTTCTATATTCCAATATATAGGGAAGAAAACCAATAAGTCTATGGAGGATATATGGCGGGAGGTGGGTAGGCAAAATATCTATTCCTTCCACCAATGGTTTCCCTCTTATTTTGAGAGATATAGCCTTAAGGGTTTCCTTATGATGATGGATGATGTCCATAGCCAACTGACTAAGTTTATCAAGGGGGCCAACCCCCCTAGGTTAATTGCAAAGGAAATAGGGGACAAGGAGATCCAGATTACCTACCAGTCCCAGAGGGGTTTGTTTGATTATTTTCTGGGATTATTAGAGGGCAGTTCTGCCTTCTTTAAGGAAAAAATAGACTATGACATACTGGATAAGGGGACCATGGAGGATGGGAGGAAGTTTTTACTTGTTAATATCAAACTGGAAAAATCCGCCGATGTGGTCCACCATCAGCCCATGTCTAGGTTAATGGGTCTGGGGATTATTAGGAGGATACCCTTAAAAATAGGGGTAGTTACTGGTCTTTTTACGGCCATTGCCCTCTTTCTTTCCCAGGGCTTGGCAAACTATCTGACCAATGCTATTGTTGCCCTACTTGTATTCCTAGTTAGCTATGGGGCTTCATCTGTAGTCTTAAAACCCTTAAAGCTATTTAATGAGGAGATTGGCAAGTTGGCAGAATACGATTTTGCAAGTAAGACCCTAGTTAAGACCTCTGATGATATGGAGGAGACCTTTGACAGGCTTGAGGAGGCAAAAAATGTAGTCAAGAAGGATTTTTTATTCCTCAAGGGTGGTACGGATGATATGAATAATTTTGTTAGGGAGTTTTCAGTTATAGCAGATAATATGAAAATCCTATCGGACTCCATAGCTGGTGTTGTCCATGAGGTGGCCATGGGGGCTGCCCAACAGGCAGAGGAAACAGAGTCTGCTGCCCATGTCTTAGATGGTTATGTCACTACTTTGAACAAGATAGTAGATGAAGAAACTAGGGGTAAGGACAAGCTGGAGGAGGCAGTAGAAAACCTAGAGGATTCCTTCAATGCAGTAAAAAATGTTACTGGAATGATAAATGAAGTCAGGGATAATTTCTCCACGGTTAATCACCAGGGTAAGGAGCTATCCTCCCAGGCAGCAAAAATAATGGATATTAGTGCAACTGTTGAATCTATAGCCGAACAAACTAACCTCCTGGCATTAAATGCTGCCATTGAGGCGGCAGGGGCGGGAGAGGCAGGACGGGGCTTTACTGTGGTGGCCCAGGAGATAAGGAACCTAGCGGAAAATTCCAAGGAGGCTGTAAGTGATATAAATAAAAACCTTCTTTTCTTTATTGAGCAAATCGAGGGTTTTGTGGAGGCAATCCAACTCCAGTATAACCAGTTAGAGGTCAGTAATGAGACCCTGGAAAATGTTACTGTTAACAACCAGGCCTCTACCCAACAGATTGTAGAGGTTTCTAATATTATTGTTAAACTTATTGAGGAATTGTCCTATGAAACTCAAAATATCAGCGGAGTTATAGGTAATATTCATTCTCTGGCAGCTATCTCCGAGGAAAATTCTGCGGCCTCAGAGGAAATGAGTGCCAGTGTAACCCAATACTCAGAAAAGGTTAAGGAACTATCAGACAATATTAGTATGCTAGAAATCCTCACAGAGAACTTTAGGAAGGAATTGAAAAAATACCAGGTGTAGGTTAATGGGGTAATTTGGATATTATGTTAACTTATGATATGCTTAATATATAAAGTCTTTTATAAGGTGGCCTCTGGCCACTCTTTTCTTGGACCATTTTACCAATGGTCTGTTTTTATCTATCCTAGTCTAAAAAACAATACTCCAATGTGGACAAAAATATTGGCATGGGAGGGGGTTATCCAATTTGGGATAAAAAAATTAAATATTAGGGATTTGCAGGAGGTCCAGCTAGAGATTTTGTTGGAATTTCACAGGATATGCAGGAAACATGGGCTTAAATACCAGCTGTACTCTGGCACCCTCCTGGGGGCAGTCAGGCATGGGGGCTTTATTCCTTGGGATGATGATATCGATGTCTGTATGCTAAGAGAGGATTATAATAGGTTTTTGCAGATTTGTAAAACTGAACTTGGCAAGGAATACTTTTTACAGACCCATAAGACTGACCGGGAATTTATCCATGTATTTGCCAGGATAAGAAAGAATAATACCCTGGCCCTGCAGGAATTATATACCGGCTGTAATTTTCACCATGGAATTTTTATAGATGTTTTTCCCATAGATAATATTATGCCAGGGACCCCTTTGGGCTATTTGCAGCGGCTTTTTATCTATCCTATAAGGGAATTAAAGTATATTAGGATTAAAAAGTACTGTCTAGGAGGGGATAATTTAATCAAAAAAATCCTAAAATTAATGGTCCACCATATGATTAAGGTTATTCCCAAGGGCTGGACTGACAGTTTGGAGGAGGGGTTGGCCACCATCTTCCAGGATAGGGATACAGAGTATGCCAGCCTCTTAACAGAGGGAGAGGCCTATGTTTATCATGCTTATATGGTCCGGAGGGAAGATTTTTACAAGACTATAGATATGGAATTTGAGGGTCATTATTTTCCGGTGCCTGGGAACTATGATGAGATTTTGACCAGGAATTTTGGGGATTATATGGACCTACCTCCAGTGGAGGAGCAAAAACCCCATCACGGGATTATTAAAATTAATACTGATAAGAAGGGAAGTGGCTATATTTGTAGCTAAAGAAATTAGAGATCAAGATGTACTAAGACTGTTTTTAGAAATAATGGGTGACAGATACAATATTAGGGGGCAGATAAAAAAACTAGGGGGAATGAATAATGATAACTATAAAATTCCCAGCAGTGGAAAGGACCTAGTATTTAGGTTGCCCGGCAAGGGTTCTAATGAATCTGTGGATAGGAAAAACGAGTTATTTAACTCTAGCCTTGCCTATAATATGGGTTTAAATTGTGGAACCATTTATTTTGATAAGAAAACCGGCTTCAAGGTAAGTGAATATATAAGGGGGGCTGAAACCCTAACCATTGAAACAGCCAATAATAAGGAAAATATGATTTTTATGGCCTATGCCCTAAATACCCTCCATAATAGTGGGGTGGAATTTTACAGGGACTTTGACCCCTTGGGAGAGATAAGGGACTATAAGGAGGTCGTCCTTACTGGCAAGGGGGACTTGATGGATAATTACAGGGAGCTTAACACAGTGCTGGGGTCTTTAGAAAAGAGACTTGGGGAATTGCCCCTAGAATATGTAGCCTGCCACCTGGATGCCTGGCCGGAGAATTTTGTTAAAAGCGGTTGCAGGATTTACCTAATTGACTGGGAGTATAGTGGCAACTATGACAGGCTCTGGGATGTGGTCTCTATTGGGCTAGAATGTAATTATACAAGGGAGGAAGAGGATTACTTTTATAGGAAGTATTTCGGCAGGGCCCCCTCTGGCCTAGAGGAGGAAAAAATGGATGTGCTGAGGGTTTTGATGGATGTCTACTGGAGTATGTGGGCCCTGGCTAAGGTTAGTAGTGGGGACAAGGAACTTTATGATTATTCCTTGGATAGGTTTAGGAGGGGGTTGGGTAACTTTGCCAGGCTTGATGCTTAAAAAACTGGAGGGGGGATTTGCAAATGAGGGCCATTATATTGGCGGCAGGGATGGGGACTAGGCTTAGACCCCTTACTAAAGATAGGCCTAAGGCCTTGGTTAGGGTGGAGGGGGAGCCTATAATAGAAAGGCAGATTAAATTCCTCCAGGAGGCAGGCATAGGGGAGATATTTGTGGTAACAGGCTATCTAGCTCAGGAGTTTGACTACTTGGCTCAAAAATATGGGGTCAGGCTAATTTATAATGACAAGTACAATGTCTACAATAATTGCTATAGTATGTATCTGGTAAGAGAGTATCTGGGCAAGACCTATGTATTAGAGGGGGATGTTTTTCTACTAGATAATTTCCTCCAAACTAATTTAGAATATTCTACATACTTTGCAGGGCTTAAGGAAGACTTTAAGGGGGAATGGATAGTAAAGTTTGACAAGGAGAATTATATTACTGATATATCCATTGCTAGTGGGACAGATTATATAATGTCTGGCATTTCCTATTGGACTCCTGAGGATGGTAAAAGGATTAGGAAGATGCTTGAAGGGGTGGTCCAGGCAAGGGACTTTGAGGACCTCTTTTGGGATGACTTAATCAAGGACAGTCTTGAGGAGTTCAATCTTAAAATCCATAAAATTAAGGGCAATCAATGGGTGGAGATAGACACTGTGGAAGACCTAGAGGAGGCAGAGAGCCTCCTGTCATATAGGAAAACTAGGAATAGGTAAATTAAAAAAGGTGCCTGGTATTTATACCGGGCACCTTGCCTCTATTATAGTTTAAAATTCATAGTCGTCCAAGGTCTTAAAATCATAACCCTGGGAGTCAATGTACTTAATAATATCAGCTAGGACCTGGGCCGTAGTTTGCTTGCCACTGGCATCATGCATAAGGACTATGGCCTCCTCCTGATTCCTAAGAGTTTCTTTAATCCTTGCCATTTGTCTGGCCGGGGAAACATGGACCGCCTCCGCATCACCACTTACCACATTCCAATCAATATAGTTATAGCCTTCCTTGACTACTGCCTCACGGATATGGGCCTTGCCCTTGCCATGAGACCCCCCTGGAAAACGAAGAAGGGATGGGTTGAAGGCATTACCCAGGATGGATTTTAGGCTTTCCTCTGTCTTCTTAATATCATCCAAAAAATTCCTAGGATTTGCATATAGGTAACTATAATCATGGGAATAGGTATGGTTTGAAATCATATGACCCTCATCCTTAATTCTTAAAATAAGTTCAGGATTGGCTTCAGCCTGGCTACCTATTATAAAAAAGGTGGCCTTTATATTGTGTTCCTTTAAAATATCTAGGATTTGGGGTGTAACGTCTAGAGATGGACCATCATCAAAGGTTAGATAAGCTGTCTTTAGACTTTTTTCAGCCTTGCTTGTAGTTTCTAAAGGAGTGTCATCATAAACTTCTTCTATAACGGTTTTTTCTGTGTCTTCCCTAGGGGCATCCTCTGTCAAATCCTTGGCTGTAACGGTGATTTCTTGTGGTGCGTAGGTGAGGATTGGGTTTATGTTCAAAATCCCCACAAATAGCATGGTTAATAATAATAGCTTTAAACTTGTCCTCAGAAAAGGGTTCATGTATTCACATCCTTTGTTGAACATCTCTATATATAAGTATAACAGTTATTTGTGAAAAAAGGTTTACAATGTTATTACAAATATACATTTAGATGGCAAATTTATGACTCTTTTGGTAAAATACAGGTAAGAGGATTAATATATAAGGGGGTTAGGTCAATGGAAGTTTTTCAATATACATTAACAGAGGACGATTTGTTTGAAAATATTATTACTGATGAGAGATTAGTCTTAAACCATGTGGTCCTAGAGGCAAGGAAAAGGTTCCCCAGGCATAATACGGATGCTATTGTTTATATGATAGTAGCCCGGGGGACTATTGCCCTTAAGGCCAAGAATTTAGAGAAAAGAATTTTTACCAGGGGGGATGTTATTAAACTACCCTTTGATGTGCCTAGTGAGTTGTATAACCCTACAGATGATATAGGGGAATTATTTGTTGTTAAACTTCAACCTTAATGTAGTGCTATAATAGTAGTGGGAAGTAAATTGTATTAACAAAGTGGGGAAAAGAAAATGAAGAAAAAGCTATCTTCGGCATTTATAGTTTTACTTGACGGAATTTTACTTAATTTAAGTTTCTTACTAGCCTTTTATATTAGGTTTGACGGGGTCTTGGCCGGCCGTATGGCTAGCCAGTATTTCCCCGTCTATTTAAATAATATCTTACTTTTTACCCTTATTAAACTAGGCTTATTTTATTTATTTGGCCTATATAAAAACCTTTGGAAATATGCCAGTATCGAAGAAGTACTCCAGCTGGTGGCCTGTAGCTTTGTTGCTAATGGTGGCCTTATCACCTATATGATGATGACCCAATTAAGCCTACCCAGGAGTATATACATACTGGTGTTTTTACTGGATATGATTTTGATAGGGGGAGTTAGGTTAAGTTATCGGATGACTAAGGGCTTGAGAAGGGACCTAAGGGAGCAGGGGATTGAAGGGTTTTTTAAGAAGGAATATAAGAAAAGGATTATGATTATTGGTGGTGGCCAGGCAGGGGCCATGGTAATCAAGGAATTAAAGAGGCATGATGAACTTGACAGTAAACCTGTAGTGATAGTTGATGATAATGATGATAAACTAGGTTCCAAAATCCATGGGGTCCCTGTACTAGGTGATAGGTACCATATTAAAAAGTTGGCAGAAAGCAAAAAAATAGATGAGATTATTATAGCCATCCCTTCTGCCTATAAGAAGGAGATTAGGGAGATTGTGGAGGAGGCTAGTAAGACAAGGTGTAAATTAAAGATTGTGCCGGGAATTTATGAATTATTAGAGGGCCAGGTTAGTATCAAGGAGATTCGAGATGTGGAAATTGATGACTTGCTTGGTAGGGACCAGGTCAAAATAGACCTAGAAGAAATAAGCAGTTATTTGACCAATAAAAGGGTCTTGGTTACTGGTGGGGGTGGGTCTATTGGTTCGGAACTATGTAGGCAAATAGCTGACTATAAACCAAAGGAATTATTGATTTTGGATATATATGAGAATAGTGCCTACGATATACAAAACGAACTATTGAGGAAGCATCCTGACCTGTCTTTAAGGGTATTAATTGCATCTATTAGGGATAGGGGCCGGATGGTTGAGATATTTAGCCACTATAGGCCTGAGGTGGTTTTTCATGCTGCTGCCCATAAGCATGTCCCCCTTATGGAGGCTAACCCCCAGGAGGCTATAAAGAATAATATTTTTGGGACTAAGAATGTGGCAGAGTGTGCCCATGAGTTTGGGACTAATAGGTTTGTATTGATTTCTACCGATAAGGCAGTTAACCCCACCAATATTATGGGGGCTACTAAGAGGGTGGCAGAAATGCTAATCCAGTCTATTGATAGTGTTAGTGATACAGAATTTGTGGCAGTACGCTTTGGTAATGTCTTGGGTAGTAATGGGAGTGTGATTCCCTTATTTAAGCAGCAAATAGCCCAGGGAGGGCCTGTTACTGTAACTGACCCAGAGGTAACTAGGTATTTTATGACCATACCGGAGGCAGTTCAATTGGTCATCCAGGCTGGGTCTATGGCAAGGGGTGGAGAAATATTTGTTCTCGATATGGGGGAGCCGGTAAAAATTATGGATTTGGCCAGGAATTTAATCCGCCTGTCGGGCTTTGAGCCTAATAGGGATATTGCTATAGATATTGTGGGCCTAAGGCCAGGGGAAAAGTTATATGAGGAATTATTAATGGATGATGAGGGCTTGGAGAATACCAAGCATGATAAGATATTTGTGGGCAAGCCAGTCTTTACTGATTTGAAATTATTGCATCGGGAATTGGATATTCTTCTGGACTTATTAGGGTCAAGGCCAGAGGAGGTATGGGCCTATATGGAAAAGATGGTTCCTACTTATCAGAGGACTAGTTAATTATAGCGCTTTTACCCGTAGTTTCTTACTTTGTCTTTAAATAGATATTTGCTTTTATATATGTTAAACTTAAAATAATATCAAGGATTTATAAAGGGGGCTAAATAATGAAGGTGCGGAAGGCAATTATACCGGCGGCAGGGTTGGGGACTAGGTTTTTACCTGCTACTAAGGCCCAGCCAAAGGAGATGTTGCCAATAGTTGACAAACCAACCTTGCAATATATTATTGAGGAGGCTGTTGAGTCAGGTATTGAGGAAATCTTAATTATTACTGGCAGGAATAAGCAGGCCATTGAGGACCATTTTGATAAATCTGTGGAGTTGGAGTTAGAATTGGAAAAGAAGGGGCAGGAGGAGCTCTTGGAGATTGTCCGAGATGTTTCTGATTTGATTAATATCCACTATATTAGGCAGAAGGAGCCTAGGGGATTGGGACATGCTATTTATTGTGGTAAGAGTTTTATAGGAAATGAGCCCTTTGCTGTATTATTGGGGGACGATATTGTAGACGCAAAGCTGCCCTGTTTAAAGCAGATGCTTATGGCCTATAATAAATATAAAACTACTATTTTGGGTGTCCAGGAAGTAGCCTGGGAAAATGTAAATAAATATGGTATAGTGGCAGGCTATCCTGTGGAGGATAGGGTATATAGGGTGGAGGATTTGGTGGAGAAACCATCAGCCGAGGAGGCTCCATCTAATGTAGCCATTTTAGGGAGGTATATTATTACCCCCCAGATTTTCGATATTCTTGAGAATACCCCTCCAGGCAAGGGGGGAGAAATACAATTAACTGACGGCTTGAAGGTTTTGGCCCAAAGGGAAGAAATGTACACCTACAATTTTGAAGGTAGGAGGCATGATGTAGGGGACAAGTTAGGTTTTCTGGAGGCTACGGTAGAGTATGCCCTGAAAAGGGAGGATTTAAGGGGGGACTTCTTGGACTATCTTACTAAACTAGTAAATAAGGAGAGGGCCAGGAGATAATGGAGGGATAATAATTGATTAAAAACCTGTTGGAAAGGTTACTTTATGCCTTTGTCTTAATATTCTTCGTCTTGATTATAATTTATGGCAATTTTGTAAGGGGGCCCTACTTGTATCAGTTGCCCAGCTTGTTTTTACTGTTTTATGCCTTATTAGGGGCGGGAATTTTTTTGGCTGTATATTGGCTCTTAAGGAAGCTAATTTTTTTGCAGAATCCCTTAGTATTCATTCCATTATTATCTAGCTTAACCTTTGCCCCTAGATATATATGGGTTAGGTTGATTCATACGGTGCCAATGATTGATTTCCTAAGGTTTCATAATTATGCCCTGGCTCTAATTGAGGGGGATTATAATGCCTATCTGGATATTAGAAATGTTTTTCCCCACCTTTCTGGCTATCCCCTAATTTTGTCCTATATATATAGGATTTTTGGGACTAGTCCCAAGGTGGCCCTATGGTTTAATGTTTTTTGTTCTATTGGGACAGCAATCCTTATTTATTTGCTTGGGCGGGAGATTTTCAATGAAGTAGCGGGCCAGATGGCAGGCTTAATCTTTGCCTTTTATCCTACCCAAATAATGTATAATACTCTGGTGGCATCGGAGCATATATTTCTCCTATTGTTTTTATTAGCCCTCTACCTATTTATTAGATTTACTAGGGTGGAATTGGTGGGCTGGGAGTGGTTGAAGTTATTGATAGTGGGCCTGGTTATGGTCTTGGCCCATATTGTAAGGCCAGTATCCTCCCTCCTATTTGTACCTATGCTGGCCTATTTATTGTTTTTCCAAAGGTCTAATATGTCCTTGGGAGGGCTTTTGAAGGAAAAGTTAATAATTATGTTTTTAATTGTTGTGAGTTTTTCCTTGGTTTTGGGCCTAGTGAATTTTGCCTATATCGACAAGGTCAAGGTTCCCCTCGGTAAGACAGGGAGTGGTTTTAACCTATATGTTGGGACAGACCCGGAAAGGGATGGAATGTGGAATCCAACGGCTTGGGAGATAATTGAGGACTATGACCATGACTTTGACAGGGTGCACGGAGAGGCCCAGAGGAGGGCTATTGAAAGAATAAAGGATGACCCAGTTGCCTTTATTGCCTTGGCAGAGAGGAAGTTCCCCATCCAATGGGCTACTGATGATTATGGTTATTATTGGAGTATGTTGGAGGTATATCCTGAGACTGCCTTTGGCCTATGGATTGAGGGCAATTTAGACCTGGTTAAGATTATTTCCCAAAGTTATTATATGGCTATAGTTTTACTAGCCACACTAGGGGCTTGGTATAGCCTGACTAGGGGTGTATCTGACCCGGCAAGTTTGCCGGCTATGTTAATCTTGATTTTTGGGGCAGCACATTTACTAATAGAGGTACAATCTAGGTATCATCATCCTGTAGTTCCCTTCTTTATATTAATAGGGGCTATGGCTTTGACTGGGATGATGGGGGACCTGGAGGACTTTAGCAAAGGGGGTATCATGTTATGGAAAAACCATTAATATCCCTGGTAATCCCTATGTACTTCGAAAGTCAAGTAGTTAGGGAATGTTATCGTAGGGTTAAGGGGGTAATGGTTGAAAATAATTATCAGCACGAGCTGATTTTTATTAATGATGGTAGTACTGATGAAACCCTGCCCATTTTAGAGGAGATTGCAGGGGAGGATCCGGCAGTTAAGATTGTTAGCTTTGCCAGAAACTTTGGTCACCAGATAGCTGTAACAGCTGGAATAGCTAGAGCAAAAGGAGATGCGGTGGTTATAATAGATGCTGATTTACAGGACCCGCCGGAGGTAATTCCTCAAATGGTGGACCTGTGGAAGGAAGGCTATCATGTGGTTTATGGCCAGAGGAAGCAAAGGCAGGGGGAAACTTGGTTTAAATTGGCCACTGCCAAATATTTTTATAGGTTTTTAAAGAAGATGACTGAGGTGGATATACCGGTAGATACTGGGGACTTCCGCCTGATGGATAGGAAGCTTGTAGATGTATTTAACAATATGCCGGAAAAAAATCGCTTTATCCGGGGTATGGTTAGCTGGATAGGCTTTAAGCAGACAGCCCTTTTATATGAGAGGGAGGAAAGGTATGCTGGTGAGACCAAGTATCCCCTTAGGAAGATGCTTAAATTAGCCATTGATGGAATCCTGTCCTTTTCCTTTAAGCCAATTAAGGCAATTGAGGGGGCAGGGATTTTTACAATTATCCTAGGGATTCTTATGATGTTATACAGTATAGGGTCGGTCTTTACTTATAGCTATAGGGTTTTCCCAGCTTGGTTATGGATTATAGTTGTTTTGGCAGGGCTTCAGTTATTGGCCCTGGGTATAGTAGGTGAGTACCTAGTAAGGATTTATGATGAGGTTAGGGGCAGACCCCTATATACTATTGAAAAAGAGGTGAATTTCCACGAGGGTGATGGAGATGAGGGATAAAATTAGGCACTACTCCTACTATTTAGTTTTTGGTCTTTTAACAACTATTATTAACTTGACCACCTATAAGCTATTAATAGATAGGGGGATTCATTATACTATAAGCACTAGCATAGCCTTTGTAATTGCAGTATCTGTGGCCTTTTACACCAACAGGCGTTGGGTTTTTGAAAGCCAGGTTGAGGGCAGGGGGATATTGAAGGAATTGCTGCTTTTCTTTAGTGTTAGGATAGGGACTTATTTCTTTGATTTAATTGGTTTGATTTTGATGATACAATTCCTTCATATGGATAAGTTTATTAGTAAAATTATTGTTAATTTTGGGGTAATTATCTTAAATTATATTCTGAGTAAGTTGCTGGTATTTAAAAAATAATTAGGACTTATTGTACTAGGGCCTACCTAATAGGGTTAGCCCTAGTTATTTTTTTCGGTTAAATAGGTGGTTAATAACTCCTTTATCTGGCCTAATTCTTTAATCACGGGCTCAAGGTCTCTCCTACTTAAGGGGTATAGGTACTGGGCCTCCTTTTCTTCCTCCTGGTCCTCAAGAAAATTATTGGCAGACAGGGAGGCGTGGTGGTAACGCTTCCTTAGGGTGGCAGGAGTGTTTAAACTATGGATTACATGGCCACTTTTTAAATGGATTTTACCCTGCGGGTAGTCCATTTTTTTAACATGGTAGTAATTTATATAGGCCACAGAGGAGTCATTTTTAATTTTGGGAATCCTGCTTTTAACAGGGAACAAGAGGAGTTTTTTATGAAAGGGCAGGGGGGTATAGTATTTGCAATTTAATAATTTTTGTTGTTGGCGGCGTAGAAGCCTAAGATGTAGGGCATAATAATTGCCAATAGCCCTAAGGGAGGAGTTAATAGATTGGACCAAGAGTATGGTCCCACCTTCCCCTAGAAATAATTCTGTAACATTGCCCAGGCCCTTTTTATAGCGGGGGACCAGACCTGCTATTTGCCCCCCTTCATCTAATATTCCATTAATTGATTTCAATAATATCATCTCTCCTTTAGTATTTTATGGAGGATAAACTGGCTGTCGTCTAGTAACAATTATAACACAAACCGAACATATGTTCTAGGAAACTTTTTACTTTTATTTTAGGAAATATCAGGGGCCTGTCCAAGGCTTTACTCTGGTGATTGGGGGTGTTATACTATATATGGAAAATTTATTGATGGGGAGGGCTAATCTTGGCCAGGGAAATATTTACCCGCTATGAACTCAAGCACGCAATTGATACGCCAACTTATATTAATTTGATAAGGGAGCTAGAGCCCTATACTATAAAGGACCCCCACGGGGACCAGGATGGACGCTATACCATATCCAGCCTTTATTACGATACTGCTAATGACCAGTTCCACCATGAGCGGATGTTTACCCAACCCTTTAGGCAAAAATTAAGATTGAGGGTTTATAATGATGCTAGCCTGGATAGTCCGGCTTTTTTGGAGATAAAGAAAAAGCACAAGAGGCTGGTTAACAAGAGAAGGACTAAGATGAAATTAAGGGATGTTTATGATTTTATTGATAGGCAGGAGGCAATAGGGGATGATGTGCCCTATGATGTTTCTAATGTGCAAATATTAAGGGAGATTGATTTTTTTAAAAACCTTTACCCCTTGCAGGCAAGGGTAATAGTCAGTTATGAAAGGCAGGCCTTTATTACTACTAGGGATGAGGGGATAAGGATAACCTTTGATAATAATTTAAGGATGCGGAGGCAGGATTTACGTTTAGAAAACGGGTCCTATGGGGAACTTTATTTTGAAGCTAGTTTTTTTGTACTAGAGGTAAAACTAATGGGTCGAATGCCCCTATGGTTGACAAGAATATTAAGTAATAATGGATGTGGAATCCAGCCCTTTTCTAAGTATTCTAATAGCTTCTATAGGGATATTATGATAGGAGAGAAAAGAAAAATTTTATAGGGGGTAGTAGGGTGGTAGAAAGATTACAAGATATATTTATGTACAATGAAGTAGGAATTATAATTACTAGCAGGGAGGTTATCATAACACTATGTGTTGCCTTTCTTTTAGGTATGATTATTTCTTGGACTTACATAAAAACCTATAAGGGGAGATTGTATTCGCAAATTTTTTCCCATACTATTGTTATAGTAACTGTAGTAATATCTATTATAATTGTGGCTATTGGTAGTAATATAGCCAGGGCCTTTAGTTTGGCAGGGGCCTTGTCTATAGTAAGATTTAGGAGTATTATTAGTGATCCCAAGGATATAGCCTTTATATTTTTTGCCCTGGGGGCAGGCTTGGCTTCAGGGGCAGGCTTATTTTTGCCGGCTATATTTTTTGTGGTAATGTTATCGGGCCTAATTTTTCTACTATATTATACTGATTATGGGGCCAAGGATTCCAAGCAAAAGATTCTTAAAATTAGGGTGCCTGAAAATATAAACTTTGAGGGCCTATTTGATGATGTATTGGACAAGTATCTGGAGGAATATACCCTGGCTAGTATTACAACTGCCCGTTTGGGGACCATGTTTGAATTGGTTTACTCTGTCCGCAGTAGGGGAGTAAATGAGGACAAAGAGTTGATGGATGAGATTCGTTGTAGAAATGGAAATATGGATGTAGTCCTCCTACTGGATGAACAATTTATGAATGCAAAAAGATAGCTAGAGGGTATTCTAGCTATCTTTTTAAGGTATAAAAGGGGGTAAAATAGCCTAAAACCATCTTATAAAGGGGTTTTACAGAGGTCAGCCTTAAAACCCGCTATAATATGGCTAGCTATATATCCATTATAACCTAAAATAGTGATTAATGGAAAACATTTATTAATAAAGTTTCATTTTCTATTCACATTGATTACTAGACATTCCTATATCCACTAGTGAGTTACAGGCTAGTGGGTATTTTGTTTTTTTGACTTGACAAAATCTGGACTGGAAGTTAAAATTAGTGGCAGAGATTAATTTACTACTTTACCTGATTAAAGTAGTAGACTATTAAAATGGGGGAAGGTAAAATGAGGGCGAGAAAAGTTCTGCTACCAGAGGGTGTCCAAGATATTTTAATTGATGATTGTATTTATCGTAGGCAAATAGAGAGGAAGATAATGAAAAATTTTGCTGAATCCGGCTATATGGAGGTCAGTAGCCCTGGCCTAGAATATTATGACCTTTTTTCCAGGGATTATTTGGCCAGTAATGGGGATAAGATGTTTAAGTTAATTGATACTAATGGGAGTATTTTGGTCCTAAGGCCTGATTGTACAGTGCCTATAGTAAGGATGGTTTCAACAAAAATGAAGGATTTTATCTATCCCCTAAAGCTATGCTATCTTGCGGATGTTTTTAGGATTGATGAGGAGCAGGCAGGTAAGAAGAGGGAGTTTAGGCAGGCGGGGGTAGAACTCTTTGGGATTGGGTCTTATAGGGCCGATGCCGAGGTTATAATTACTGCCATAGAGAGCTTGAAAAACCTTGCTTTGGAAAACTTTCAAATAGATATTGGCCAGACTAAACTCCTAAAGGCGGTTCTGGATAGGGCCGGGATAGGTGGGGAGGAAAGGGAGACCCTTGTCTACTATATTGAGAATAAGAAATTTATTGAGCTAAATGAGCTGATAGAGGAATTAGCTGTCCAAGAAGATATAAAGACTATATTGGGGGTCCTACCCAGGATATTTGGCAAACCCCAGGAGGTATTGGCTGAGGTAAAGAAACTCCCCCTTACAGGAGATATGTTAAAGGCCCTAGGAGAATTGGAGGAGGTTTGCAATAGGATTAGGGAATATGGCCTTGGGGAATATATTTCCTTGGATTTGGGCCTGGTTACAAGCCTGAAGTATTATAGTGGGGTTATATTTAAGGGCTTTACCAGGGACTTGGGTGTAGTCCTATTAAGTGGTGGCCGTTACGATAGACTTTTAATGGATTTTGATATGACCTGCCCTGCTATTGGTTTTGCCTTTGCTGTTAATAGGATTACAAAGGCATTAAAAATCCAAGAAAATCTAAAGTTAGATGAGAAAAAACATATTCTTATATTAGAAGGGGCGGGGGCTAGGGTAAACAATAGGCAGGTGCAAGAGTTAAGGGACAAGGGTTATATTGTAGAGCTTAGTTTGATAGATAGGGAAGACGCGGAGGGCCTAAGACAGTATATAGGGCGGAGAAGGGTTGACCAGCTGATGGAAGTAGATGGGGAGGGCAGGCTTAGGCTTGTTGAAAATTTGGGGGGAGTGTAGATTGGGAAGAATAAAAATAGCAATGGCCAAGGGAAGGCTAGGCAAGCATAGCATTCAGCTACTAGAGGAAATAGGCCTTGACTGTAGTGAGCTAAGGGCGGATTCTAGAAAACTAATCTTTTCCCTAGCTGGGGCCAATATAGATGTAATTTCACTAAAGGCTGTGGATGTCCCTACCTATGTGGAACATGGGGTTGTGGATATGGGCATAACTGGCAAGGATATCCTTATGGAACAGGAAAGGCAGCTCTATGAACTGGTGGATTTGGGCTTTGGTAAATGTAAATTTTCTGTGGCGGGTAAACCCTCTATGGAAGGGGGAAGAAAACACCTAAGGGTGGCTACTAAATATCCCAATGTAGCCCGAAAATTCTTTGCCAAGAAGGGTCAATCGGTTGAAATCATTAGGCAGGAGGGGTCGGTAGAATTGGCACCCCTGATGGGTCTATCAGATATTATTGTGGATATTGTGGAGACGGGGAGGACCCTGAAGGAAAATGGTTTAATAGTCCTAGAAGATATAGGCAATATAAGTGCCCGCCTAGTTGTAAATAGGGTAAGCTATAAAACTAAAAAGAGGCAGATTGATGATTTAATTAATTTAATAGAGGAAAATAGGAGGGGAAAACAGGGTGTTTAATAACTTGCTTAGGGAAAATATTAGGAATCTTAAGGCCTATGAGGTCAAGGAAATGGAGACTATAGCTAAATTAGATGCTAATGAGAACAATAATGTTAGTTATTTGCTAAACGAAGAATTGGCAAAGGCAATAGCTGACTTAAAAATAAACCAATATCCAGATAGTGATTCTACGGCTTTGAGGGGGATTTTGGGTGATAAACTTGCCCTTAGTCCGGAGGAACTGATGGTAGCCTGTGGATCAGACCAGCTTATTTCTATAATTGTCAATAGCTTTGTTGGTGAGGGGGATAAAATACTGACCCCAGTCCCCACCTTTGGCATGTATAAGCTGGTGGCTGGGATAGCAGGGGGACAGACAGTTGAGATGGAGATGGGGGAGGATTTTCTTTTAGATTATTCTGCCTTTATTGACCTGATGGAAAGGGAGAGGCCTAAGATAGTATTCCTGACCAATCCCAATAATCCCACTGGAGGAACTATGGCTAGGGAAGAAATTATAAGGATTATTAAATTGGCCAAGGGGATTGTGGTGGTGGATGAGGCCTATTATGAGTTTTATGGGGAGAGTGTCCTGGACTTAATTAATGACTTTCCTAATTTAATTGTTTTAAGGACCCTGTCTAAGGCCTATGGCTTAGCCGGGGCTAGAATAGGATATGCTGCGGCATGCCAGGAATTAATGGAGATTTTATATAGGGTCAAGCCCCCATATAATGTGGCCAATTTAAGTCAGCTAGCTGCAAGGGTTTGCCTGGACAATGAGGAAATAATGACCAGGTCTGTTAGGGAAATTATTAAGGAGAGGGATAAGTTAATCTTAGAGTTAAGGAAGATGGATAAGGTTAAGGTCTTTGATAGTCAGGCTAATTTTATCCTATGTCAATTGAAGGGGGCCAGGGAGGTTTATGACTTCCTGCTGGAGAATAAGGTATTAGTAAGATACTTTAATGATAAATATTTAGAAAACTGTCTGAGGATTTCCATTGGTAAGGCAAAGGAAAACCAGCTATTATTAAATTTACTTAAAGAGGCCTTGGATACAGGCAAACTTGGAGAAATGGGGGATTAAGATGGGAGAGAGAAAATCTTCCCTGGAGAGGGAGACTACAGAGACATCAATTAAGCTGGCTATTAACTTGGATGGTGGGGGGAGGGCAAATATATCCACGGGGATTGGTTTTTTTGACCATATGTTACAGCAAATTGCCCGCCATGGTTTAATTGACCTGGACATTGAGGCCAGGGGGGATTTGCAGGTGGATTTCCACCATACGGTTGAGGATGTGGGGATTTTGCTAGGGCAGGCAATTGCTGAGGCCTTGGGGGATAAGGCTGGTATAGTAAGATATGCTTCTGCCTTTATACCCATGGATGAGGCCTTAGCCATGCTAGTGGTAGACCTTAGTGGTCGGCCTTTTTTGCATTATGATGTAAAGTTTAATGGTGAGACAACAGGGAATTTTGAGGTCCAGTTGGTGGAGGAATTTTTTAGGGCCCTGGCCTTTAATGCTGGGATGACCCTCCATATTAATTGTCTTTATGGAAGGAATAATCATCATATTATAGAGGGGATTTTTAAGGCCTTTGCCAAGGTACTGGACAGGGCCACTTCCTTTGATACTAGGATAAGGGGGGTTATGTCCACCAAGGGGAGGCTGGAGTAGGCTAGGATGGCAGGGGGACTTACTTTTTTAAGGGGGGTAGGCATATGGTAATTTATCCGGCAATTGATATAAAGGATGGAAAGTGTGTTATGTTGAGCCAGGGGGAATTTGACAGGGAAAAAATTTATTATGAGGACCCCAGGCAGGTTGCTAAGATGTGGGAGAAAAAGGGTGCTCAAATCCTGCATATTATAGACTTGGATGGGGCCCTGGTAGGCAGGGCCAAGAATTTATCCATTATAGAGGGTATTATAGGGGCCATTGATATTCCCATCCAGTTAGGGGGAGGAATAAGGGATTTAAGGGCCCTAGATAACTTGATTAATATTGGTGTGGATAGGGTTATCCTGGGTACCAAGGCCCTAGAAAATAGGGAAGATTTAAAGAGGGCAGTGGATAACTACGGGGACAGGATTGTAGTGGCCATTGATGCTAGGGATGGCTATGTGGCCATTAAGGGTTGGACTCAGACAAGTCAGATTCCTGCCTTGGACTTTGCCCTAGAGATGGAAGATGTGGGGGTGGAGACCATAATTTATACTGATATTGCTAGGGATGGGATGTTGAGAGGGCCTAATTTTGAGGCTATTGAGCAGATGAAAAGACATGTAAATATAAATCTTATAGCCTCTGGTGGTGTATCTACTGTAGGGGATGTAGAAAGATTAAGGCAAATAGGGGTAGGGGGTGCCATAATAGGTAAGGCACTTTACGAAGGCAAGATTAATTTAGAGGATTTGGGGGTAGGGTAAGGATGACTTTAAAGAGGATTATAGCCTGTCTGGATTTAGATGGAGGCAGGGTTGTAAAGGGTGTAAATTTTCTTAATTTGCTAGATGCAGGGGACCCGGTAGAGATAGCTAAGGCCTATGAGGCCCAGGGGGTCCATGAGTTAATATTGCTAGATATTAAGGCCAGCTATGAAGAAAGAGGGACCCTATTAGATGTAATAGGGGAAATAAGGAAGGAGGTATCCATTCCCTTAACTGTTGGAGGGGGAATCGGAGGTTTGATTGACTTTCAACAGGCTACTGTTGCTGGGGCCGACAAGGTTTCTATATCTTCGGCTGGGGTAAGGACCCCATCAATAATAACTGAATGTGCTAGGGCCTTTGGCCCCTCTAGGGTTGTTATTGGGATTGATGTTAAAAGGCATGAGGATGGAAATTATTATGTCTATATTAAGGGTGGCCGTGAAAACACCGGCTTGGAGGCAGTGGAATGGGCCAAGAAGGTCCAGGAGCTGGGAGCTGGTGAAATTTTGCTAACTAGTATGGGGAGGGACGGAACTAAAAAAGGCTATGACCTGGAAATTACAAAAAAGGTTTGTCAGGCTGTTGGAATACCAGTTATTGCCTCTGGCGGGGCCGGAAAGTTAGAGGATTTCTATGATGCCTTTACCGTGGCTAAGGCGGATGGTGCCCTAGCGGCATCCCTATTTCACTTTAATGAGCTTAATATAGGGGAATTAAGGGATTATTTAAGCGGGAGAGGGATTAATGTAGGAAAGTAGGTAGGAGATATGGATAAATTACATTTTGATGACCAGGGACTAATTCCTGCTATTATACAGGATTTTTACACGGGAGAGGTCCTAATGATGGCCTATATGAATAGGGAATCCCTAAAAAGGACGCTAGAAGGAGGGGAAACTTGCTTCTGGAGTCGGAGCAGGGGCAAGCTATGGCACAAGGGAGAAAGTTCTGGCCATTTGCAAAAAGTAAGGGATATTAAATATGATTGTGATGGAGACACCCTTTTAGTAAGGGTAGAACAGATAGGGGTGGCCTGCCATACGGGTAAAAAAAGCTGTTTTTTTAACTCCCTTTATCAAGGGGAGGAGGAGGAAGGGGAGGCAGGAATTTTAGATAAATTGTATGCTATTATTTCCGATAGGAGGGCCAATCCCCAAGAGGGTTCCTATACTAATTATTTATTTAATGAAGGGCTGGATAAAATTCTTAAAAAGCTGGCCGAGGAGGCAGGAGAGGTTATTATTGCTGCAAAAAACCCCGATAGGGAAGAGCTAATCTATGAAAGCGGAGACTTGCTCTACCACCTATTGGTTTTATTGAGGGAGAAGGGTGTTGTCCCTGGGGAGGTTTTTGCTGAACTTAATAGGAGGTTTAAATAGGAGAGGCATCCCCTAATTAAAGAGGGGGTGTTTTTTTATAGGATTATTGGCTCATTTTTACCAATTAATTAAAAAAAAGACCATAAATAGCCGATATATATTAAAAGCTATTGCAATAAATGGGAGATCTATTTGTGGGTGTAAAAGAGCCTGGGTTTTAAGATAGGTTTCCTTGTTATAATGAAGGTTAAGGTATGCATTTTAGTGGGTCAGGGGGATGTCTGCATGAAAAACATTATCAAATAAAGGACCTGGGAAGGGGGGTATGATGATGGCAGACGAAACATATAAGACTTATAAAACTGTTACAGTTAAAAGGGCAAATTTAAAGGGCGACCAACTTAGAAAAGGAATGGTTTTTGATAAGGATGTTGTGGCCGAAAATGAGAATATGTTAATTAAGGAAGGCTATGTCATAAAGAACCAATATGCCTTGGAAAAGGTGCAACAACTTCTAGAACGATATGGGATTGAGGCTGTTGATGTAAGGTTTGATGAAATAGAAGAGAAAAAAGTAGAGGTAAGGGAATTATTTAAAGAAATAATTGAGGGCAAGCCGGCAAAAAAGACTGAAGAAGACAAGGAAAGTCCTCAAGTATCTGAGGCTGATGATGAAAAGGCGGAAGCCGAGATATTGGTAAGTTATGCCCAAGCTTTAAGTATAACGGATAAGAAGGAAGCACTACTGATAGACAAGTTGATTCCCGATTGCAAAAGAAATATTACGGACAAAATGGCCCTGCTATTAGAGGGGGTAAGGGATGAGGAAGTACAGTCAATCGAAGAAGATATCAGAAAAAGCATGGAGATAATCAATACCTCTGTAAATGTCCCCCAGTTATTAGAGAAGGTTAAAAGGGTGGACGATTCCCTATACTTTTATAATTATAGTGTGGCCCTAACTTCCTATATGATAGGCAAGTGGATGGGCTGGGACAGGGAAAAAAGGGAAGAGATGTTTATTACCGCTATGCTGGCAGATATAGGGGTGTTAAATCTACCAGAGGACAAGAGGCATAGGGACCAGTGGGAGGAAGAGGACCTCAATGAGTACTACAAGCATGTTATACATAGTCAGCGACTGCTAACCCAATGTTCTTTTATAACAAGAGATATGCTAGAGGGCATACTCCACCACCATGAGAAGTATGATGGCTCTGGCTATCCGCGGAATTTAAGGGGCAAGAGGATACCCCTCCTATCCAGGGTTATATTCCTAGCTGACTTATATACCTACTATACTATAAGCAAAAGATATAATGCCCTACATACCGTAAATATAATCCAAGACAAGCACCTATATGAGGTAGATTTAGATATATTTTTCGTATTATCCAAGAGGATCTTCGATTACTTTAGTGGTCAAGCCTTTAAAAATATGGGAGACTCACCTGTAGAAGGGGAAATTATTACCTTTGACAGTGGGACAGGGAATGTCTTATTTGACCAAAGCAATATAAACGTATACATTAGGCAGGGGGATGACTCGGTCTTGGTTATACCTTTAAGCTCCTTATGCGAAGAAGATATAGAGTTTGTTTAAAATTAGTAAATATTAAAGGGACTATTGGTAAAGACCAATAGTCCCTTTACTTATTTAAAACTTAATATTTGCTTATACTATAGCTTCTTAGATACTAGGGCTAATAGGACTATTAGTCCTAGACCAAAGAGCATTAGACTTGTTTGAGTTATGGATATAATTCCAGTGATAGCAACAACTCCGATTGCTACTGGGATAACAAACTTTACAACATTATACCATAATTCAAATAGGCCAAATTGGATGGTGCCGCCATTTGTAAGTTCATCTTTAAGGTCTTCTTTGTTAAGAACCCATCCAACAAAGATTGCAAGTAACATTCCGCCGATGGCTAGGAATATCTTGTCTGTTAGGATGTCAAAGAAGTCAAAGAATCCAACTCCAAATATTGAAACACCAGATAATGTTCCCATGGATAGGGAAGATAGAACACATAGTATAGTCATAACAAAGGATGTTAGATAAACTGCAGGTTTCCTTTGCATTCCTCTTTCGTCCATTAGGTATGCCACTACAACCTCAAGTAAGGAAACAGAGGATGTAAGAGCGGCAACGGAAAAGGCTACAAAGAATATGACTGATAATATAGTACCTGCTCCTCCCATTGCAGCAAAGATTTGAGGAACTACAACGAATACCAAACCAGGACCAGCTGCAGGCTCCATTCCGAAGGCAAATAATGCCGGGAATATAGCGATACCAGCTAACATAGCAACGCCTGTATCCATAGCAGTAACTAACAGGGCGTTAGTTGGTAGGTTTTCCTCTTTCTTTAGGTAACTACCATAGGTAATCATACAACCCATACCAAGACTCAGGGAGAAGAATGATTGCCCTAATGCAGCCAAGAAGGTCTGGCCTGTTACCATGGAGAAATCAGGTTTGAACAAGAACTCAAGACCTGCTCCTGCACCAGGTAGGGTAACACTTCTGATTGATACAAATATAAATAGGATAAACAATGTTGGCATCAATACCTTACCTGCCTGCTCAATACCACCAGATACACCCCTGGCTACTATGACTACATTAAATAGCATGTAGACCAGCATCCAAGCTAAAGGCTGGACTGGATGGGTAATAAAGAGGTCAAAGGTTTCACCAATAGCTCCTGGGTTAGATATTAGGCCCGTAAAGGATTTTACTATATAGGCTACAGACCATCCACCAACTACTGGATAGAAGCCCATGATGAAGAAGGCACTAAGAACCCCGATAACACCGGCAAAAGTCCAATTCTTACTCCGGCTCTTGTAGGCACCAACAGCTGCAAGGTTAGATCTTCTACCTACGGCAAACTCGGCAATCATAACACTAATTCCGATAACAAGTACACAAGCCAAGTAAATAATTATAAATGCGCCACCACCGTTTTCGCCAGTTAGATATGGAAACCTCCAGATGTTACCAAGGCCAACGGCCGAACCAGCTGCTGCCATGAGGAAACCAATCCTAGATCCCCAATTTTCTCTTTGCACTGTACTTTTTTCCACTAAAGAACCCTCCTTTAAAATAATTGGTTTTGTTAGCACATAGCTATTATTGCTTTAAATTTCTGACAATTTGGAAACTTATTTAATGATATTACCACATTAAGATGGGTGTGTCAACAAAGCAAAATTGTAGGCTATATGCTTGTGTTAGGCTCAAATGCAGATACATAAAGAAATCACTTGGGTTGAAATAAAGCATGAAACAAATGTTACATATAAAAATATATCACAAATTGAAACAAAAGTCAAAATTGTTTCAATATTCCACACAATTCAAGAATTAAAAAACGCCTTCAATATTTGCAAATTCTAATGGCTGCCACTGCTAATTTTTTTATAATATGGGGAGGAAATTTTCTTGAAAGAAAAAAGCTATTGATATATACTATTTATAGGTTTAATGGCTATTAGTATAACATATATACTTAATATAATATTAGTGAGGGTGGAGATGAGGATATGGATCGTAACTTAGCATTGGATTTGGTTAGGGTTACGGAAGCTGCTGCCTTGGGGGCCGCCAAACATATGGGACGTGGAGACAAAAATGCCGCCGATCAGGCAGGGGTTGACGGAATGCGTAGGATGTTTGATACTTTACAGATTGATGGCTTAGTTGTTATTGGTGAGGGAGAAATGGACGAGGCACCAATGTTATATATTGGTGAGCTTGTGGGCAGGAGAGAGCCTAGTGATATAAAGGTTGACCTAGCCATTGACCCCGTAGAGGGAACCAACTCCGTGGCCAAGGGTCTGCCAAATGCCATTGCGGTTGTGGCAATGGGACCTAGGGGATGCCTATTAAATGCCCCAGATATGTATATGGACAAGATTGCTGTGGGTCCAAAGGTTGCGGGTAGGGTCCATATTGATGCCCCTATTTTGGAAAACCTAAGGGCTACAGCAGATGCCTTAAATAAAAGTATAAGTGACTTAACTGTAACCATGCTGGACAGGGAAAGGCACAGGGATATGATTAAGGAATGTAGGAAGGCGGGGGCCAGGATTAAGTTGTTTAGAGATGGTGATGTGGCAGCTGCACTGGCTACCTGTTTTGACTATACTGGGGTGGATATCCTAATGGGTATTGGTGGGGCCCCGGAGGGAGTAATAGCTGCAGCTGGGCTAAAATGTCTAGGCGGACAATTTGAAGGTAAGTTGGTGCCGGCCGATGAGAGGGAAAAGGAAAGATGTATAAGAATGGGTGTTGATGTTAATAAGATACTATATATGGAGGATTTAGCTAGGGGGAATGAAATTTATTTTGCCGCTACTGGTATATCAGATGGTGAGCTACTAAAGGGTGTTACCTATAAGGGGCATAGTGTGGCCAAGACCCATTCTGTAGTAATGCGGTCCAAATCTGGTACTATACGGTTTGTGGATGCCATTCATAAACTTAACAAAAAACCCAGCTATGCCTACTAATTGACAGGAAATATAAAACGTGATAGCATGATTTTGATTAATATATTTTTGGAAAGGAGTTGCCTATGGGCAATTCCCCTCCATTAATTATACTACTTGGAGGTGGTAGATTGATAAGCTCGGAACTGCAAAAAATGAAACTTGTAGAGCTTAGGGAAGAGGCTAAAAACCTCAAGATTAAAAATTGGACCAAATATAAAAAAGCCGACTTAATTGATATAATTATAGAAAAATCTAAGGATTTAGAAAAGGAAGAAAAGGCAAAAGAAGCAAGGGAAGAAAATGGACTGGCTAATGGACTGCCTGAACACCTTTCTGATGAAATTCCTGAGGGAGAGGAAGTAAATATTGCCGAAGGTGTGTTGGAAATCCATCAAGATGGATATGGCTTCTTAAGAAGGGAAAATTACTTATCAAGCGATGATGATATATATATATCACCCTCACAAATTAGAAGGTTTGATATGAGGACGGGGGATAAAATCACAGGCATAACCAGGCCCCCAAAAAGTGGAGAAAAGTTTAACGCTCTTCTATATGTCAAGGAAGTTAATGGGTTAAATCCAGAAACTGCTGTTCGAAGACCAAACTTTGAAGATCTTACCCCTATTTATCCCAGAGAAAGAATTAATTTAGAAAATGATACAAAGGAGTTATCTACTCGTCTAATTGACCTAATTGCCCCAGTAGGAAAAGGGCAAAGAGGTATTATTGTGGCACCCCCAAAGGCGGGCAAAACCATACTTCTACAAAAAATTGCTAATAGTGTGGCAAAAAACTACCCTGATATAGATATTATTGTTCTCTTAATTGATGAAAGACCCGAAGAAGTAACAGATATGCAAAGGTCTATTAAGGGAGAGGTGGCCTATTCTACCTTTGATGAGCTGCCTAATAACCATATTAAGATAGCAGAAATGGTATTAAACCGGGCCCAGAGATTGGTAGAGCATGGTAAGGATGTTTTGGTCCTGCTGGATAGTATTACTAGATTGGCCAGGGCCTATAATTTAACCATACCTCCTACGGGAAGAACCCTATCCGGGGGTTTGGATCCTGGAGCCTTGCACAAGCCAAAACGCTTCTTTGGTGCTGCTAGGAACCTGGAAGAGGGTGGAAGCTTAACTATTATAGCTACTGCTTTAATAGAAACTGGTAGTAGGATGGACGATGTAATTTTTGAAGAATTTAAGGGTACAGGAAATATGGAATTGCATCTGGATAGGAAATTATCAGAAAAGAGAATCTTTCCTGCAGTGGATGTTAATAGATCTGGTACTAGAAGGGAAGAACTACTATTAAGTCAAACAGAGTTGGAGGCTATTTGGAGCATAAGAAGGGCTCTGGGTAATAGTCCAATTCAGGATGTGACAGAAAAGATAATCAATAATCTTATGGAAACTAGGAGAAATATTGATTTTGTTGAGATGATAAAGAAAAGTATTTAAGTACTTTATTTCCTTGTCAGCAGTTTGCATATGTGCTATAATGTAAGAGTTAAATTTTGATTTCAAAATAAAAGTTGGAACTTTTATATACTAATCCAAGAAGTTATTTAGGATTATTTTAATTAGTTTTTACGGAAAGAGGTGAGTTGGATGAAGAAGGGTATCCATCCGGAATTTCACGATGTAGAGATTTTTTGTGCTTGCGGACACTCCTTTAAAACAAAATCAACTAAAGATGAGATTAGAGTTGAAATTTGTTCAGAATGTCACCCCTTTTACACTGGCAGGCAGAAAGCTGCAGAAAAGGGCGGACGAGTTGAGAGATTTAGAAAAAAATTTGGAATGTAATCTTATTAATATATGAAAAGGAATCAAGGTTAGAAAAAACTCTTTCTAGCCTTTGTTTTTTCTGATTTATATTAAAAATTTAGGATTTGGAGATGGGACTTATGGTTGGACTCGGTGAATACGGTCAATGGGGGAGTGTTGAGCTAATAGTCGGGCCCATGTATGCAGGCAAAAGTGAGGAACTTATTAGGCGGGTAAATAGGGCCAGGATTGCAGGCTTGAAGGTTCTTGTTTTTAAACCTACAATTGATGCAAGGTATTCCTTTGCTAGCATTACTTCCCATAATGGTAAGCAAATGGGCTGTATAGCTGTAAGGGATGAGAAGGAAATATTAACCTTTATAGAAAGAGAGAAGTTTGATGTCCTGGCAATAGATGAAGGCCAATTTTTTGATTATGGCCTTTTGGATGTCTGTCAAAAAGCAGCTAATATGGGGAAAAGGGTAATTGTTTCTGGACTAGATATGAATTTTCGGGGTGAGCCCTTTGGGGTCATGCCTAGTTTAATGGCAATTGCTGAATATGTAACCAAGCTTACGGCTATATGTATGGTGTGTAAGAGGCCTGCTAGTAAAAGTCAGAGGCTGGTCGATGGAAAACCTGCCCCCTATGATGACCCGGTAATACAGGTGGGGGCTAGGGAAAGTTATGAGGCTAGGTGTAGGAAATGCCATGAGATTACAAGATAGGTCTTTTTTAAGGGCCTATTTTTTTTACCCTTTGAATTTTTGCAATAGTGAGTAAATAATAATAGTTCTTGACAAGAGCAAAGCTACATATATATACTCAAGGAAAGAGAGAAAAATTCAAGGGAGGGATTAAAGTGGCTTTAGATAGGGATAAATATAATACTTATTTAAAGATATTAGAGGAAGAACTTTTGCCGGCCCTTGGTTGTACCGAGCCTATTGCTATTGCATATGCGGGTGCTAAGGCAAGGGAACATCTTGAGAGATTCCCCGATAGAATAATTGTAAAATGCAGTGGGAATATTATAAAAAACACAAAATCGGTTATTGTGCCCAATACGGGATATTTAAAGGGGATTGAGGCTAGTGTGCTGATGGGTGTTGTGGCTGGGGATGCCTCTAAGGGAATGGAAGTACTGGAGGGGGCTACAAAGGAAGATATAGGCAGGGTAAAGGATCTATTGGATCAAGAAATTTGCCAGGTTCAAATGTTAAAGGGAGTCGGTAACCTTCATATTATAGTAGAACTTATAGCTGGCGATGATAGGCTAGTAGTGGAATTGGTTGACAGTCATACAAATATTAAAAGGGTTGAAAAGAATGGAGTCTCCCTATTTTCAAAGGAGGGGGAGGGGGAGAGGACCCCTGGAGACTTGGCTGATAGGAGTTTGTTAAATGTAAGGGATATTTTTGAATTTGCAAATACTCTAGCCCTTGAAGATGTAGACCAGCTCCTTAAGATGCAGGTAGAATACAATTTAAGAATTGCTGAGGAAGGTTTAAAGAAAAACTATGGGGTCAATATTGGAAAAATGCTTTTGGAATGTTATGGGGATAATATACTGACTAAGGTTAGGGCATATGCTGCTGCCGGATCTGATGCCCGGATGGATGGGTGTGGCCTGCCGGTTGTGACCAATTCAGGTAGTGGTAACCAGGGTATTGCCACATCATTGCCGGTAATAATATATGCCCAGGAGAAGGGGATTGACAGGGAAAAAATGTACAGGGCCCTAGTATTGGCCAACCTTATAACCATCCACCAAAAAACAGGAATAGGTCGCCTGTCTGCCTATTGTGGGGCTGTTAGTGCTGCCTGCGGTAGTGGGACAGGAATTACCTATTTAGAAGGTGGAAGTTTAGACCAGATTGAAAAAACCATTGTCAATACCTTGGCCAATGTTGCAGGGATTGTATGTGATGGGGCCAAGGCCTCCTGTGCGGCCAAGATAGCCTCTAGTTTAGATGCTGCTATAATGGCACATTTCCTTGCCATGAAGGATACCGCCTTTGAAGAGGATTCGGGGATTGTCAAGGGAACGGTTGAAAATACTATTTCCGCTGTTAGTAGGTTAGGGCGGGAGGGGATGAAGGAAACGGATATAGAGGTCTTGAAAATTATGTTAGATGAATAAAGAGGAAAAAAATAAAGGCGAAAAAAACAAATCTTCATAATCTCTTCATAATCCTTTGCTAATATAAAGATAGAAAATAAAGGAAAGGATGAAGAAAATGAAAAAAACTATATTATTTCTTATGGTCTTGACTTTAGTGTTAACTTTAGGGTTAGTAGCTTATGCTGACAGTGTTAATGAACTACCCCAATGGTTCAATGACATGATGGTATGGAGAAGGGCCAGGGTGGAGGAAGCCTTGGATGCTGGAGCAATAAATGATGGAGAGGCAAAGGCCTGGCGGGATAGGATGGATTATATGGAGGAATATTATAGGGAAAATGATTTTACAAATGAGGAATTTTTTGGCCCTTGCTGTGGCAATTATGGCTTAAGAAGGGGGCCGGGACACGGGAGACATGGCAGGGGACTGGGTCTAGCCAGGAGCATGGGGGCAAGGAGGGGTGGTTATTAATAACCACCTTTTTTTTGTTAGTAAATAATAAAAGGATGGTATATAATATAGGAGTAGTCATTTTAATTTAGAAAGGAATTAAAGAGTTATGGAGGAAGTTAGACGTACTAGTATAGGAGGGCAGGCATTGATTGAGGGTGTTATGATGCGGGGCCCTAGGGAAATATCTATTGTAGTAAGGCAGGCAGACCAAGAATTAAGGGTTAAGACCCAGGGGATTGATGGCTGGGCAAGAAAATACCATTTAGATAAAGTGCCTATTTTGAGGGGTGGGATAGCCCTGATAGATTCCATGATTATTGGCATGAGGGCTCTGACATATTCGGCGGAAGTTGCTGATGAGGGCTTGGAAGATGAGGAAGAGGATAAATTCCAAAACTTTATGGAAAAAATCTTTAAGAATAGGGCAGATGATGTACTCTTATATCTATCTGTCATAACAGCCATACTTTTATCTGTTGGAGTTTTTATAATAGGTCCTACCTTTGTAGTTAATTTTCTACGGACCTATACAGAGAAAAATATTATATTGAATTTGATTGAGGGGACTTTAAGGTTGCTAATGTTTGTAGCTTATATCCTACTAATATCTCGAATAGAGGAAATAAATCGTGTATTCCAGTACCATGGGGCGGAGCATAAGGCCATATTTTGCTATGAGCATGGTGAGGACTTAACTGTTGCTAATGCTAGAAAATATCCTACCCTACATCCCAGATGTGGGACCAGTTTTCTCTTTATTGTTATGATGGTAAGTATGATAATGTTCTCCATGGTTGGCTGGCCAAACCCCATGCTTAGGGTAATTACAAGGTTGGCCCTCCTGCCGGTGGTTGCAGGGGTTTCTTATGAGATTATTAAACTGGGGGGCAGGAGTGATAGTGCCTTAATGAAAATAATCAACTATCCAGGGCTTATGATGCAAAAACTCACTACTTCAGAACCTGATGATGGTCAGTTGGAAGTAGCCCTTGAGGCATTGAAAAATGTATTAGTTGAGGACGAAGAAGAAAGCAGATGGTAGGTTAAAGCCCTTGGCAAGCAAGGGTTTTATTTTTCTTTGTTATGGAGGGGAAAGTGACTTTGGATAGGGTGGCAGAAATTTTAAAGTTAGGGGCTAGGGACTTGGAAGAAGGGGGTATTGAGACCCCCAAATTAGACGCGGAAGTAATTTTGTCGAATTTACTCCAGGTGGACAGGGTAAAACTCCATATATACCCGGAAAGGGAAATTTCCCGGGAAATTTGTAAAAAATTCTGGCAGGCTGTTGAAAAAAGGAAAAAAGCTATGCCCATACAATATATAATAGGGAAGAAGGAGTTTATGGGGCTAGAATTTTGCCTAGAGGAAGGGGTCTTAATTCCTCGGAATGATACGGAGATTTTGGTGGAAAAAATCTTGGACCTTTATGAAAAACATTTTGCTGGTCAGAAGGTCAGGATCTTGGATATGGGTGTGGGTAGTGGTGCTATTGCCGTTAGTTTGGCCAAATACATTAGCTTTGCTCAAGTTTACGGGGTGGATATCTCAGCCAAGGCAATGGAGCTGGCCAGAAAAAACTCTACAAGGCATGGAGTGGCAGAAAGAACTAAATTTCTCCAGGGAGATTTATTTGCAGGTCTAAAGGGTTTGGACTTAGAGGGGTCCTTTGATTTTATTGTCTCTAATCCCCCCTATATAGCCAGGGATATAATCAAGGGTTTAGATAGGCAGGTGGCAGACTATGAACCGATAATAGCCTTGGATGGGGGAAGGGATGGCTTGGATTTTTATAGGAGGATTATAAAAGAGGCCCCCCTATACCTGGGAGACGGTGGCTGGATAGGCTTAGAGATTGGTTATGATCAAGGGGACCAGGTTAAAAAACTGCTGCAAGGGGCAAACTTTGTGGGTATAGACCTAATAAAGGATTTAGCCGGGCTAGATAGGGTCCTTATAGGGAGGCTGGGCTAATTGGGGTGGGGGCCTTCAAATTATGGCAGTTTTATGATAAATTTGATATAATATAATTTTACTGGGACAAATATAAAGGATCTTTATATAGATGGGCAGGGTTAAATATTTCTATGAGGTGATGGGATGTTAGAACGGTTGGATTTTTTACAGGAAAAATACGATGATATAAGTATTAAAATAAGTGATCCGGATGTAATTAATAATCAGGACTTATGGCAGAAGTTGGTCAAGGAACATGCGGACTTACAACCCATAGTGGAAAAGTATAAGGAATATAGGGACGTAATGACTTCGCTGGAAGAAACTAGGGAAATGTTTCTGGATAAGGCTATTGACGAGGAGCTAAGGGAGATGGCAAAAATGGAGGTGGATGAATTAGATGAAAAATCTAATTCTCTAAGGGAGGAATTAAAGGTCCTCCTCCTACCCAAGGACCCCAATGATGAAAAGAATGTAATAGTTGAGATTCGTGCTGGAACAGGGGGGGATGAGGCGGCCCTTTTTTCAGCTGATTTGTTTAGGATGTATACCCGTTATGCAGAAAGACAGGGTTGGAAGATAGAGATGCTAGACTTAAATGAGATTGGTGTGGGGGGTTATAAGGAAGTTATCTTTATGATTCGTGGTAAGGGGGCCTATTCTAGGCTAAAATATGAGAGTGGGGCCCATAGGGTTCAGAGGATTCCTACTACAGAATCTGGGGGTAGGATCCATACCTCTGCGGCTACTGTGGCAGTCTTACCAGAGGCCGATGAGGTTGAGCTAGAGATTAATAATAATGAATTACGGATAGATACTTATAGGTCAAGTGGTGCTGGTGGACAACACGTTAATATGACAGATTCCGCTGTTAGGATTACTCATTTGCCAACTGGAATAGTGGTTTCCTGCCAGGATGAAAAATCCCAGATTAAGAATAGGGAGAAGGCAATGAAGGTCTTAAGGGCTAGATTACTAGACCAATTAATCCAGGACCAGGAGGATGAAATTGCAGCGGATAGGAGGAGCCAGATAGGATCGGGAGACCGTAGTGAACGTATTAGGACATATAATTTTCCCCAGGGGAGGGTTACGGACCATAGGATTAACCTAACCCTATATCAATTGGATAGCTTTCTTGATGGGGATATTACAGAGATGGTTGATGCCCTAATAACTCGTGAGCAGGCAGAAAACCTAAAAAACATAGGGGCTTAGGGCTTATCCTAGTTAACTAGCCATAAATTTTATATGATAAAGCTGATGGGGGAGGACTTTCATCAGTTTTTATTCTGTCTAGCTATAATTCCCCCTAGGTTGGAATATATATGTAGTAGTCAGGGGGGAAAAAATGAATAATTTATTAAGGACTACTATAGTTGGCTTGGCTACGGGAATAATAGGGACGGGGGCTGGAGGAGCCTTGGCCTTTATAATTAAAAGGCCCAAGAAGAGGTTTTTAAGTGGGGCTTTGGGGCTTTCTAGTGGCTTGATGATAGCAGTTGTAACCTTTGAACTGATTCCAGAGGCTTTTTTAATCAGTGGTATCTTCTTGACTTCCCTAGGGGTGGCTATTGGGGGATTCTTGACCTCTTATTTAGATATAATAATCACTAGGCTCCAGGGTGGCGGAGGGAGTCAAGGACAGGCCTATATAAAAACTGGTATTTTAGTTGGGGTGGGAATTGCCCTGCATAACTTTCCGGAAGGCTTGGCTATTGGCTCGGGTTTTGCGGCCCAGACTAGGCTTGGCCTAGGCCTGGCCATTGTTATTGGCCTCCATAATATGCCTGAAGGGATAGCTATGGTAGCTCCCCTGGGGGCGGGGGGATATTCAAGTGGAAAGGCCTTCCTATGGACCCTACTAGCCGGAGTACCCATGGGAATGGGGGCCCTGGTGGGGGCTTTGATAGGTCATTATGCCTATGAACTTATAGGGATATGCTTGGCCTTTGCTGGGGGAACAATGTTGTATATAAGCCTGGGTGAGCTTATACCCAAGGGCAAGGATATTTATGGGGGTCGTATGTCTACAATTCTTGCACTATTAGGTTTTATTATGGGCATGATAATATCCAAAAAGTTTTGATGGGGCTATTATTTGCTATGGCTTTGGTATACAATAAAATAAAGAAATATAGGCTAGGAAAATAAATATATTTGTAGGTGATTATTGATGTTCCGAGTACTATCTTGGACAATTCGCTATTTGTTTATCGGCCTTATCTACTATTTTATATACCATATTATTAGGTTGATTTATTTGGATGTGAGGCATATAAATGAAATGCACAAAAACAAGTTTGATGGTCCCTATTTAAAACTTATCAACCGTAAGGAAAGTTTAGATTTTGAGGTTGAGGAATTTTATGATTTGGGGGACCTTATGACCATTGGTAGGAAAAGGGAAAACGATATTCAAATTGTGGACAGGTTCTTATCATCCAAGCATGCTCAGATAAGCATGGATGAGGGGGAGTATTTTTTGGAGGATTTAGGAAGTGCCAATGGTACTTTTTTAAATGGTGAGGAAATTCAGGATGTTGCCAAACTAAAAACTGGTGACCGGATTGGCCTGGGCCAGGTGGAATTTTTGTTTGTAAAAGAGGTGGATTAAATGAGACCTATAGGAATCCTGGTGGGGATTAATAGCATTCTTTTTGGCCTGCTATATTTTATGGGCCAGCCTAGGGATCCCGTTATTTTAGGTGTTGGGGCTGTATTAACCCTGCTTATTATTGTTGCCTATATTGTTTTGCTTAAGGGGAATATGGGGGACACATATTTGTTTTTAATTATATCTTTGCTTTCCAGCTTGGGGATAGTTATGACCTACCGTCTGGACCCGAGTCGGGGCTATAAGCAAGTGATTTGGTACGGGGTAGGGATAATCCTCTATTTTACCGCTTATATTATCTTTAGATGGGTCAAGGATTGGGACAAGTACTTGTACCTTTATATTGCCTTCGCCTTTCTTCTATTTATTATGACCTTTGCCCTAGGTACTTCTATAAAGGGGGCCATTAACTGGATTAAGATAGGTAGCTTTACCTTTCAGCCGGCAGAAATTATTAAATTATCCTTTGTTTTTTTTATGGCATCCTACTTTGCCCATCCTGATAAATTTAAAAACTCCTATTATTTTCTAGGGGTGGTTTACCTCCATATTGTCTTCTTGATTTTACAAAGAGATATGGGGATGGCCATGCTATTTTATGCTGTTTTTATTAGTATATTTTATGTATTCCATGAGGAAAGGAAATTACTCCTCTATAATTTGGGAATTTCTATTCTTATAGTAGTTTTTGGTTATTTGACTATGGGCCATGTAAGGGTGAGATTTGAGGCCTGGCTTAAACCTTGGGAAAATATAGCCGGAAGTGGTTACCAGGTAACCCAATCTCTTTTTGCCATTGGGTCTGGGGGTTTTTTTGGGACAGGCCTGGGCCTGGGACAACCCTATTATATTCCGGAAGTACACACAGACTTTATTTTTTCTGCCATCTGCGAGGAGATGGGAGTATTTGCCGGTATAGCTGTTGTCCTCTTGTATTTTATCCTAGTCTATAGGGGCTTTAAAATCTCCCTTACTATACGGAATAGCTTTAGAAAAATTTTGGCCCTGGGCATTACCCTTATATATACATATCAGACCTTCGTAATTATAGGGGGGGTTATTAAATTAATCCCCCTTACAGGGATTACCCTGCCCTTTATTAGTTACGGGGGTAGTTCCTTGCTTTCGGCCTTTATAGCCTTTGGAATACTCCAGGCCCTATCAAAGAAATCCCTAGAGCTAGAGGAGTTGTTGGATAGTGGATATTAATAAAAGGATTGTACACTTAATTGTATTGGCCTGCTTATTATTTCTTAGTATAGTTGGCTACCTGACATATTTTCAGGTTTTTTTAGCATCCAAACTTATAGATAATCCCTATAATAAGAGGCAATGGGCCAGGGAGGACAATACCCTAAGGGGCATTATTTATGATAGGAATTCTGAGATTTTAGCAGATAGTAGCCTGCTAGAGGGGAAGCCGGTTAGAAAATATCCCCATGGGAATTTATATAGTCATATAATAGGCTACAATTTTAAGCAATATGGTCGCTATGGCCTTGAGGCCCATTATAATCAGGACTTAATGAATTTAAACCCCCATGGGACTGTTGCAAAGATATGGGAGGAATTGTCTGGAGATATAATCCAGGGGAATAATTTATTTTTAACTATTGACCATGAGATTCAAAAAAGAACTTGGCAACTATTAGAAAACAAAATTGGATCTGCTATAGTTCTTAATGGGGAAACTGGGGAAATATTAGCCATGGTTAGCAAGCCTGACTTTAACCCCAATAGCCTGATAGAAGATTGGGGGAACCTAGTTAATGATGAAAATAGTCCCCTCTTAAACAGGTCTAGCTCTGGCCTCTATGCACCGGGTTCTACATATAAAACTGTTATAGGAGCCGGGCTCTTAAAAAACAGGGGGCTAGTGGACCCTAACTATACATGTACTGGCAGTATAGTCATTGATGGTTATAGGCTGTCCGACCATAATATGAAGGCCCATGGAGATTTAGACTTGATGGAATCCATGGTGGTTTCCTGTAATACAAACTTTGCCAGGATGGCTGTGGAATTAGGAGGGCAGAGGGTAAAGGAAATTTCTGAAGATTTTTTTATGGGCAGGGCCCCTGCTGGAGATATACCTATTAAGGAAAGCAGATTCCCCTACAGTAGTGATATCCAACCAACGGATTTAGCTGCCATAGGTATAGGCCAGGGGAAAATATTGGTAACCCCCATACATATGACCCTGATAGGGGCCAGTTTTGCCAATGGAGGCCTAATGATGAAACCCCATATTGTAAAGGAGTTACAAAATCCCAAGGGACATATATTAAAAAGGGCCCAAGTCCAGGGAGATAGGATTGTTTCACATGAAATAGCCCAGGAGATAAGGCAGATGATGATTGAAGTGGTCCAAAGGGGAACAGGAAGGGCTGCGGCAATCCCTGGGGCAATAGTTGGTGGTAAGACAGGGACAGTGCAAAATGAAACCGGTAAAAACCATGCCTGGTTTATTGGATTTGCTGAACAGGAAGATATGCAGGTGGCTATTGGAATTATCTTGGAACAGGAGGGGCAAAGCGGTGGACTAGCTG
Organism: uncultured Clostridiaceae bacterium; assembly: GCA_964390055.1. Taxonomy (GTDB): domain Bacteria; phylum Bacillota; class Clostridia; order Peptostreptococcales; family Natronincolaceae; genus CAYMGQ01. The sequence continues at coordinate 52,339 of CAYMGQ010000008.1, read as the reverse complement.
CCGCCCCAATTGCTAGGGAGATAATGGCAATGGCCCTAAGAAGGGGTGTAAATAATTGAAGGAGACATTAATAATTAATATAGATAGGGAATGCATTGAGGAGGACAAGCTCAAAAGGGCCGCCAATATATTAAAGGGGGGAGGCTTGGTTGCCTTTCCCACGGAAACTGTTTACGGCCTTGGGGCCAATGGCCTGGACCCAAGGGCTGTAAGGGAGATATTTAGGGCTAAAAATAGGCCCATTGATAATCCTTTAATCCTGCATATTGGTCAACTTGCCCATGTGGAGGCCTTGGTAAGGGAAATACCTCAAGTAGGATGGAGCTTAATGGAGGAATTTTGGCCCGGTCCTTTGACGCTGGTTATGGAAAGGGCTGACATTGTTCCAGATATTATAAGTGCTGGCTTGCCCACAGTTGCTATTAGGATGCCCTCCCATCCCATTGCCAGGAAACTTATTCAACTTGCGGACCTGCCCATAGCAGCCCCCAGTGCCAATATATCGGGAAAACCCAGCCCCACCAGGAGTGAACACGTAGTAGAGGATTTGATGGGTAGGGTGGATGCCATTATAGCGGGGGGCAGTTGTGAAGTGGGTCTTGAGTCAACAGTATTGGATATGACGGGAGAAGTTCCCAGGATATTACGGCCTGGGGCAATTACTAGGGAGAGGCTCCTGGAGTTGATACCTAGACTTCAAGGAGCTAAAGACTTGGAGGGGGATAATTTGCCTGTGGCAAAATCCCCAGGAATGAAATATAGCCATTATGCCCCTAGGGCCCAGGTATATATAATAAGAGGGGACCAGGAAAAGACTATTAGAAAAATAAGGCAACTAAGTGAAAAATACCATAGGAAGGGAAAAAAGGTGGGCATAATTTGCTTTGATGAAAGTTATGCTAGCTATGGAGGACAAGTGGTAAAATCAATGGGGAGTCGATTTAAGCTAGAAAGTATAGCTGCCAATCTTTTTAAAGTTTTAAGGGAATTTGATGGGACAGATGTGGAAATTATCCTGGCAGAATCTTTGGAAGAGGTAGAGCTTGGTCAGGCTATTATGAATCGACTTATAAAGGCAGCAGGACATAATATTATAGATCTGTAGGGGAGGTTGGTTAATAAGTGAGGAAGATTTTATTTGTTTGTACTGGAAATACCTGCCGGAGCAGCATGGCAGAGATAATCTTTAAGGATATATTGGAAAGGGAGGGGGTTGGGCAAGACTTCCATATTTCCTCTGGGGGAACCCATGCCTTGGAGGGAGGGGGGGCCAATCCCACTGCCAAGAAGGCAATGGAGGAAAGGGGCCTATCTTTGGACCAACATAGGAGCAGGGGCCTGTCAAGGGAATTAATTGATAGGTCGGACCTTATTTTAACAATGACCCTTAATCATAAGAATGTTGTCCTTTATTTAAATCCGGAGGCCCAGGGCAAGGTCTTTACCCTAAAGGAATATGTAGGTGGAAGTGGGCAGGGGGATGTAGATATTATGGATCCCTTTGGTCAATCCCTAGAGTTTTACAAAAAAAGTGGCCAAGAAATTGAGGAAAATTTGCAAAAACTTTATCTCAAACTAGTTAAAGACTGGAAATAAGACCATAGACTAATTGGAGGTGGGAGGATGAAAATAGCTATTGCTAGTGACCATGGGGGATATGCCCTAAAGGAAATAATAAAGGACCATTTACAAGGTAAGGGGATGGAGATTAAAGATTTTGGAACTGATTCTGAGGAATCTTGTGACTATCCCGACTTTGCCCAGAAGTTAGGAGAGGCTGTGGTAGCTGGCCAATACGATGGGGGTATTTTAATTTGTGGTAGCGGGATTGGTATGTCCATATCAGCAAACAAAATACCCGGAGTCAGGTGTGCCCTATTGGGAGATTGTTTTTCAGCTAGGGCAACAAGGGAACACAATAATGCAAATATCATATCCCTGGGGGCTAGGGTGCTTGGACCTGGCCTAGCTTTGGATATTGTAGATACATGGTTGGGGGCAGAATTCCAAGGGGGAAGACATCAAAGGAGAATAGATAAGATAGAAAATATTGAAAAAAAGTATCTAAAATAATTAATATATAGATGAGGAGGAATATCAATGGGCAGGGTGGTAACATTTGATCATCCCTTGATACAACATAAGGTATCATTAATAAGAGATAAAAATACAGGCTCCAAGGATTTTAGGGACTTGGTTAAGGAGGTTTCCCTCCTAATGGGCTATGAGGTCACTAGGGATTTGCCCCTGGAGGAAATTACCGTGGAAACACCCGTGGCGCCGACTAAGACCAAGGTTTTATCTGGTAAAAAATTAGGTGTTGTACCTATTTTAAGGGCTGGATTAGGCATGGTAGATGGGATATTGCAATTGATACCAGCTGCCAAGGTAGGCCATATTGGATTGTATAGGGATCCGGAAAGCTTGGAACCAATTGAATACTATTGTAAACTTCCCCTTGATGCAGAGGAGAGAAAATTAATTGTATTGGACCCTATGTTGGCAACAGGAGGATCAGCCAGTGCTGCTATTAGCTTTTTAAAGGAAAGAGGGGTTACAGACATAAAATTAGTTTGTATAATTGCAGCCCCTGAGGGAATCCAGGAAATTCAAAAAAATCATGATGATGTGGATATATATGTGGCAGCCATAGATGAAAGGCTAGATGACCAGGCCTATATTGTGCCAGGTTTAGGAGATGCAGGAGATAGGTTATTTGGAACAAAATAGAATAATATTATTAGGAGGTTCTGTTTAGAACCTCCTTTTTTAATGGAAATTATTATTATTTTTATCCAATGTAAAAAATTAATAAAGAAATATGAAAATGAACCTTGAAAAAAAATAATTGCATGATATACTATAATAGTCAACAAAAAATCGGCAAACCCCTTGATAATCATCAGATTTTATTTTTCAATGAATGTTGATGAAATTAAAACACCAATAGTATGAAAATTCAGAAAGATTGACAGCCGGATTTTAGGAATATTTTTCTACTTATGATAACAAACTAGAAGGGACAATAATTAATTGGGAGGTGCAGAAATGTATAAGGTAGATTTGAATAGTGACATTGGAGAAAGTTTCGGAATTTACAAGTTGGGATTGGATGAAGAGGTAGTTAAGAAAATAACTTCGGCAAATATTGCCTGTGGTTGGCATGCTGGGGATCCTATGGTAATGGAAAATACAGTTAGGATGGCTGTGGAGGAGAATGTAGCTATAGGGGCCCATCCCGGGGTCTATGATTTGATGGGTTTTGGCCGGAGGGATATAGCAATTACCCCAGAAGAGGCTAAAGCCTATAGCAAATATCAAATTGGAGCCCTTTGGGCCTTTGCAAAAAGCAGGGGGGCAGAATTGCAGCATGTAAAACCCCATGGCTCCTTATATAATATGGCTGCCAAGGACCCGGAGTTGGCCAGGGGGATAGCTGAGGCGGTATATGAGGTAGATAAGGACCTAATCCTAGTTGGGCTTGCCAATAGTGAATTGGTCAAGGCCGGAAGGCAGGTAGGATTGAGGGTGGCAAATGAAGTCTTTGCCGATAGGGCCTACAACCCTGATGGAAGCCTGGTATCCAGAAGACTAGAGGGTGCTGTTATCCATGATACGGATGAGGCAATAGTCAGGGTGGTACGGATGGTAAAAGAGGGGAAGGTAAGGGCTATAAATGGAGAAGATGTAGACATTAAGGGGGATTCAATCTGTGTCCATGGTGACAACCCCAAGGCAGTAAATTTCGTGGAGGAAATACGAAAAAGGCTAGAGGAAGAAAATATAGTAATAAGTCCAATGAATGATTTCATAAAATAGGAGAAGGGAGAGAGGGAAATGATAAAGGAAGGTGGAGTAGTCAAGGAGGTTAGTGGAATCAAGGAAAAAAAGAAAAACAGTAATTTGGGAGTCTTGTTGGGGGCGGCATTTTTGATGGCAACATCTGCTATTGGGCCTGGCTTTTTGACCCAGACAGCAACCTTTACTGAAACTTATATGGCTAACTTTGGTTTTGTTATTTTAGCGTCTGTTATTTTGACCTTTGGTGTCCAGTTAAATATTTGGAGGATTATTGGAGTCTCTGGTATGAGGGGGCAGGATATTGCCAATAAGATTATACCGGGTCTGGGATTTTTTATAGCTGCCCTAGTAGGCTTGGGTGGTTTGGCCTTTAATATTGGTAATGTTGGTGGGGCGGCCCTAGGTTTAAATGCCCTGCTTGGCTTAGATGTAAAGATAGGGACCGTAGTGGCAGGGATTGCAGGGGTGGCTATATTCCTGGCAAAGGATGCAGGGCCTGTAATTGACAAGTTTACTAGGTTTTTGGGTGCCCTAATGATTATATTAGTGGCCTATGTAACCTTTTCCACTAATCCACCTGTAGGAGAGGCCCTATCAAAGACTATTGTTCCTGATAATTTGTCTGCATTAATTTTCCCCATTATTACCTTATTAGGGGGGACTGTGGGTGGATATATCACCTTTGCAGGAGGACATAGGTTAATTGATGCTGGTGTTACAGGGGAAGAAAATTTGAATGAAATTAATAAAAGTTCCATCATGGGCATAAGCATAGCGGCTATTATGAGGGTACTATTGTTCCTAGCTATCCTTGGTGTTGTAACTAAGGGAATGGCTCTAGATGCTACAAACCCATCAGCATCGGCATTTTTACATGGGGCAGGTAGTTTGGGATATAAGTTCTTTGGAATTGTATTATTTGCGGCTGGTTTAACCTCTGTGGTAGGAGCAGCCTATACATCGGTTTCATTCCTAAAGACATTGAATACAACAATTGACAAATATGAAAACTATTTTATTATTGGCTTTATTACTGCATCAACGGTAATTATGACCTTCTTAGGACAGCCAGCAAAGTTATTGGTTTTGGCAGGTTCTTTAAATGGACTAATTTTACCTATTACCTTGGGTACAATCCTATTGGCATCTAGGAGGAAGGATATAGTGGGAGACTATGAACATCCTACATGGCTATTAATATTTGGAATCATTGTTGTTATTCTTACAGCCTATGGTGGATTGGTATCCCTGCAAAATATTAAGAACTTACTATAGTTATAAAATTTGATAATTAGCTTTTAATATGATTGGACTACCATTTCAGTTAATTTTGGACTGGAGGAGTAGTCCTTGTCATATTAGCCTTAGTTAATAAATGAAATTAGACAATGGAGGAATTCCGCATGTATGATGAAATCAAATATCTTATAGCAGGTGATGGGGCCCTGGTCATGGAGTTTGGCAATAGTATTTCAGAGGAGATAAATAGTAGGATTAGGTCCATGGTGGCTGCCATAGAGACAAAAAAAATAAGGGGAATTATAGAAATGGTGCCTACATACCGTTCCCTAATGATTCACTATGATATCTTTACAGTGGAATATATGGAGCTAGTGGCTATCCTACAAGAGCTGGAAGCCCAATTGGATAATATAGACCTACCATTACCCCAAGTAATAGAAATCCCTACATTATATGGGGGCGAGTGGGGGCCTGATATTGAAAATGTTGGCAGGCATAATGGCCTAACAATTGAAGAGGTTATTGAAATCCATAGCTCTAGGGAATACTTAATTTATATGTTGGGTTTTACCCCGGGTTTTCCCTATCTAGGGGGGATGGATGAGAAAATTGCTACACCCAGGTTGGAAACTCCAAGGACAAAAATACCGGGGGGGTCAGTGGGAGTGGCTGGGGGGCAGACGGGGATTTACCCCATAGATAGCCCAGGGGGTTGGCAACTAATTGGAAGGACGCCAATACCCCTTTATGACCCCAATAGGGATAAGCCTATTCTTTTAAAGTCGGGTAATTATATTAGATTTAAAGGGATAAATAGGGAGGAGTACCAGGAGATAAGGGAAGCATTAAAAAGTGACAAATATCAGTATAAAAGCTACCCCAAGGGAGAGGGGAGGGAGGACTATGACTAAAATTAAAATAATTAAACCCGGCTTATTAACAACAGTCCAGGACTTGGGTAGGTATGGTTACCAGCAATATGGGGTCTGTGTTTCTGGGGTTATGGACCAAGTAGCAGCTAGGTTGGCCAATATTTTGCTTGCCAATGACGAGGGGGAGGGGCTCTTAGAGCTTACAATGCTGGGGCCAGAGATAGAATTCCTTGACCCTACACTTATTGCAATAACAGGAGGGGACCTGTCACCTGCCCTAAATGCTAAGCCCGTAGATATGAATAGGAGCCTTAGGGTAGGGCCAGGGGATAGGTTGACCTTTGGACCTATGAAGACAGGTTGCCGGTCATATATTGCCTTTGCTGGAGGAGTGGATGTCCCCCTAGTTATGGGTAGTAAGGCCACCTACACCAGGGGCAATATGGGGGGCCATGAGGGGAGGGCCCTCAAGGCAGGGGACATTTTAAAAATTGGCCAGCCACAAAATCCCCAGGCCACTTGCCTAGATAGGGAAATTAAGGAAGGCCTATATGAATATAGTAATAATATTGAATTGAGAATTGTTTTAGGCCCCCAGGAAGATGCCTTTAGCAAGGAGGGCTTGGAAACATTTTTTGCCAATGAGTATAAAGTAAGTAATGAATGCGATAGGATGGGTTACCGGCTAGAAGGGGAAAAAATACAACATAAGGAGGCCGGGGATATTATATCCGATGGTATTGCTATGGGTGCTGTCCAGGTACCCAGCCATGGCCAGCCTATTATTATGATGGCAGACCGGCAGACTACGGGGGGCTATGCCAAGATAGGCAATATTATTACTGTTGACTTGCCCAAGGTAGCCCAGGCAAAACCTGGAGATAAGATAATTTTTAAGGAAATATCCCTAGTAGAGGCCCATGACTTGCTAAGGGAATTGGAGGAAAAGATTAATTTCTTAAGGGACAAGTGTCAAAGGGTAGAAGAGGAAGTTATTAGGACAAGAAAATTCCATGTTAAGGTTAATGGAAACTCCTATAATCTCTTGGTGGAAGAGCTAAAGAACTATTGACAAATCTGTGCCTATAACCTAAAATATTCTTATCTAAGCTATGACCGGATATAATTATGGCTGGAATAGAGTATAAATAGGGTTGTACCCCTGTATAACTTATTAGGATGCTGGCGTTGGAGATTTACCCTCGTCTTCTAGTATGATTCTAGGGGCGGGGGTTTTTTATATATGGGGACTTTTTATGGGAGGAGAGGATGATATCAGTGGGGATTATAAAGGAAGCTAAAAAAAGGACCCTTGAAGAGGGCAGGGAATTAACGAATAATGTAAGGCAAATAATTGATGAGGTTATAGCAAGGGGAGATGAGGCATTAATTGAATACAATAGTCGCTTTGATGGGAATACAAGGGAGAAGCTAAGGGTAGGGGAGGAAGAAATCCAGCAAGCATATGAAGCTGTAGATAATGAAACTATGGAGGCCTTGAAAACAGCGGTAGAAAATATTAGGAATTTTGCAAAATTACAGAGGGATACCATAGGAGAGATAGGGGAGGAAGAGGTATATCCCGGGGTTTTTGCAGGCCATAGGGCAATAGCTATAGAATCTTGCTGCTGCTATGTACCCGGAGGGGGCTACCCCCTATTTTCAACTGCCTTGATGCTGGCCATTCCCGCCAAGGTAGCAGGGGTAAGGAGGGTAACTGCTTGTTCTCCAACTATGAAAGATAGTGAAAAAATCCACCCCCTAACCCTGGTGGCCATGGATATGGCAGGAGTTGATGAAATATATGCCCTGGGGGGAGCCCATGCCATAGGGGCATTTACATATGGGACAGAGCAAATAAAAGCTGTGGATATAATTGTAGGGCCGGGTAACCAATATGTAACCGAGGCCAAAAGGCAATGCTATGGCAGGGTAGGTATAGATTTTATAGCAGGCCCTAGCGAAGTATTAATTATTGCTGATGGGTCAGGAGACCCTGAGATTATTGCTGCAGACCTACTGGGACAGTCTGAGCATGACTTGATGGCCAAGGGTATTTTAATAACTAATGATAAGGGGCTGGCCCATAAAACCCTAATAGAGGTAGACAAGCAATTGGATGAGTTGGCAACCCAGGAGATTGCTAGGAGGGCATGGGAGGATAATGGTGAGATAGTGGTGGTCAAATCCTTGGATGAGGCCTGTAGCCTGGCAAATGAGTATGCCCCTGAGCATTTGGAAATAATGGTTAAGGATTATGAAAGGATTATAGACAAGCTGGTCAACTACGGATCCCTATTTATAGGGGAGATGTCTGCAGAAGTTTTTGGCGACTATATTTCTGGGCCAAACCATACCCTGCCAACCCTTAGGGCAGCCCGCTATACCGGTGGAGTTTGGGTGGGGACCTTTATCAAAATTTGTACCCACCAAAGGCTAACTAGGGAGGCAATGACAAAAATAGGCAAGGCCACCTCCTTGTTGGCTAGGGCAGAGGGCCTACAGGCTCATGCCAGGGCTGTAGATATAAGGCTAAATAAGCTACCCTAGGATTTGCCTATTAAAGGATTTTGCCTTTTCCTTGCAAAAGTATTATAATATAAATTTGTATAGAAAATACAATTGGAAAATATTAAATTTTTATTACAATATCAGATATGTTAATAATTTTGTGGTATGATAGAAGCAGTGATAATTAGACAGGGGTAGGGGGTTGAATAGGATGCGGCCTTCATGGGGAGAGTACTATATGGAAATGGCAGAGGTGGCTAAAAAGCGGTCGACCTGTATGCGGAGGCAAGTAGGGGCGGTTATAGTTAAGGACAAAAGGATTTTGGCTAGTGGCTATAATGGGGCGCCCAGTGGCCTAGCCCACTGTAGGGAAACAGGCTGCCTGCGGGATGAGTTGCAAGTACCCTCTGGCCAGAGGCATGAATTGTGCCGGGGTCTGCATGCTGAACAGAATGTGATTATTCAGGCTGCCCTTCATGGAGTAGGAATTAAGGGGGCTACCCTCTATGTGACCCACAAGCCCTGTGTTATTTGCAGCAAAATGATTATTAATGCTGGTATTAAAAAGTTAGTTTTCAAAGGAGATTATCCCGATGCCTTGTCAGAGCAAATGCTAGATGAGGCGGGTATTATAGTAGAGAAGTTTACAGAGGATAAGCAGGGAATTAGGAATGGAGGAGAATAATGGGTTATTATGTTTTTGCATTTATAGTAGCCATGACACTATCCTATATATTAACTCCCTTTGCAAAAAAGATTGCCTATAAAATTGGGGCTATAGATGTACCAGGTGATAATAGGAGGATTCATAAGGAACCAATCCCTAGGATAGGGGGCTTGGCTATTTATATTGGATTTGTGGTGACAACCTTTATTACAGCCATGGCCTTTCGAGGGCTCTTGCATATTGACAAAGAACTAATAGGTATTTTGCTAGGGGCAACTATTATTGTCCTGATGGGGATTGTAGATGATTGCAAGCAAATATCTGCAAAAACAAAGCTTATGGGGCAGATTATAGCTGCCTTGCTGGCTGTATATAGTGGTGTTAGGATTGAATTTATTACAAATATATTAAATAGGACTACAGGTATATCTGAATTAAAGGGCTTAAGCCTACCTGTAACTATTTTTTGGATTGTTGGAATAACCAATACTGTTAACCTAATAGATGGGCTGGATGGTTTGGCGGCAGGGGTGTCCTCTATAGCTGCCCTATCATTAGCATATGTGGCACACTTAAATACTGAAACATCCATAGGGGTTTCCATTATATTGATTATTTTGGCAGGCTCCCTATTAGGTTTTCTACCCTATAATTTTAACCCAGCTAAAATATTTATGGGGGATACGGGTTCCCTCTTGGTGGGCTTTATCTTAGCTACTGTTTCGGTAGGAGGGGTTATCAAAAGTGCTACAACCATTGCTGTAGCAATACCTGTCCTAGCGCTGGGAGTGCCAATTTTTGACACTACCTTTGCCATTATAAGACGCCTACTAAACGGAAGACCCATCATGGAGGCAGATAAGGGGCACCTCCACCATAGATTATTGGCCTATGGCCTAAGCCAAAAACAAACGGTATTAATCCTATACTTTATTAGTGGTCTATTTGGGGCCAGTGCCATAGTGGTATCGGATACCAGTAAGCTGGGGGCTTATTTAATCCTAGTGGGTGTATCCCTAGGGGTATTACTAGGAGCCATAAGGATGGGCCTAGTTAAGAAAGCCCAGGAGGGTAAGGCTAATTCCTAAAAATTCAATTATATAAGAATTATTTAAAACAGATTCTAATACCTAGTTAATGTATTGGTTTCTGTTTTTTTTATAGGACTTTACTAGGACTTTATTGACAAAAGGCAAGCTAGTTTATAATTAAAGAAGGAATTTGCCCAGGGGGGATAAAATATTTAACTTAGATTTTGCAAGTCTTTCGTGAAAGGCCTGTGGATTTATATAGGCCTAATTTGGGAAGGTATGCCTTTTAAGTTTGCTGATATAGGTGACTTATATATTGAAAGTGATATACTAATGGAGGATATTGGGCAGGTTAAACTAGGGACGGATGTAGAGCTATCCTAGGGAGAAAGATAGGAACTGGGCAAAAAATTATGGAAGCATGGAGGGGAAGTAAGTATATGAAAAAAAAGAGGATAATGACAATTTTCGGAACTAGGCCAGAGGCAATAAAAATGGCCCCCCTAGTTAAAAAACTAGAAGAATCTAAGGAATTTGAATCTATCTTATGTGTTACAGCCCAACATAGGGAAATGCTAGATATGGTATTGGATTTATTTCAATTGGAAACTGATTATGACCTAGATATTATGGAACATGGGCAAACAATTACAGATATAACTGTAGGGGTCTTAAAGGGGCTGGAGGAAGTCTTGCAAAGGGCAAGGGCTGATATGGTCCTAGTCCATGGGGATACCACTACTACCTTTATAGGGGCCCTGGCCGCCTTTTATCAAAAAATACCTGTAGGCCATATAGAGGCTGGATTAAGGAGTGGCAATATCTACTCACCCTATCCTGAGGAAATGAACAGGCAGCTGGTGAGCAAGATAGCAAGTTTGCATTTTGCACCTACTAGGGGTAATTACCAAAATTTAATTGATGAGGGTATCCAGGCAAGTCAAATTTATATCACTGGAAATACAGTTATTGATGCCTTATTGCAAGTTGTGGAGGAAGATTATGTATTTGACAACCCCCTACTCAATGAAATAAACTACAATAAAAAAAGACTTATACTTATGACCTGTCATAGGAGGGAGAATTGGGGGAGGCCCATGGAGGATATTTTCCAGTCTGTGGTAGACATTGTGGCCAATTATGATGATGTAGAGGTGGTTTTTCCCATGCACTTGAATCCTAATATCCGTAAGCTGGCCCATAGGATAATGGGGCAGGTAGAAGGGATTCATTTAATAGAACCTTTGGACTATAAGCCCTTTGCCAATCTTTTAAGCCGGGCCCATTTAATATTAACAGACTCTGGAGGAATTCAAGAGGAGGCTCCAGCCCTAGGTAAACCTATTTTGGTTTTAAGGGAGGAGACAGAAAGACCTGAGGCGGTAGAGGCTGGTACTGTAAAAATTGTAGGAGTAGATAGAAAAAATATAGTTAAGGAAGTAAATAATTTACTAACAAATGAGGAAGATTATTTACAAATGGCGGAGGCAGTGAACCCCTATGGAGATGGAAGGGCATCAGAAGAAATAGTTATTGCTTTAACAAAACATTTTGAATAAAATGGCAGTGTAAGAATATACAGGGCCTATTTATAGCTGTTAAAAGCTAATAAAATTGGGTATATATTTATATTTATTACAAAAAACAGAAAATAAGTAAGAAATCTGGATAAATTTGCATTTATCTATTGCAAAATTCTAAAATATCGGTACAATAGTAAGGGATGGCAAATTCGACTACTAATAATTATACAAATATACTAATAAATATACATATACTTAGGGGAAGAACTTTTATTTAATATAACAATGTTATATTTTATACAAGTTCTTGCAAAATAAGGACAATTGTTTTAAAATGGTTTAGATAAGAATGGACTTTTAAGGGAAGGTTAGAAAATTATTTTATAAAAACTTGGAGGGCTATAGCGATTAATAAAAAGGGGAAGCTTTTAGAAAATATAGGTTTAATAACTTATATAGGAATTTCTATGCTAATACCCATTTTAATGGGTGTCTACATAGGCAAATGGATAGATGGTAAGCTAGACACACAACCAATATTTTTATTTATCTTTATTATTTTTGGTGTAGTTGCTGCCTTTCAAAACCTGTTTAAAATCGCTACTAAAGACGAAAGAGATAGAAGGAAGTGATAAGGTGGATGCAACCCGGGATTTACAGATAAGAATTTTCAAAAGTTTTTTGATATTTAATGGTTGCATTGGAATTGTAGGGAGTTTCTTTATTAAACCACCCCTGCCCTTTATATTAGGCCTGGTCTTTGGGAGCCTAATTGCCATATTAAATTTTCGCTTGGCTGCTCTTGCACTGGAAAAGGCCATGACCTTTACCCCGCGGAGGGCTGAGGTCCATGTGGCATCTAGGTATATGATAAGGTATTTTATCATAGCTGTAGTTTTTTTCGTATCTATTAAAGTTGACCATATTAATCTTCTTGGTACATTTATTGGAATTATAACATTCAAATTTGTAATTTTGTACAAAGAAGTATTTGGTAATAAAGAATTTATCAAAAAAATTTTACGAAGAAGGGAGGTAGAATAGATGGAAGGTTTTGGCCCTAGGATTATTTTTGAGATTGGCGGCATACCTATACCTGAAACCGTAGTTGTAACATGGCTAATTATGGCAGTATTCACTATTGTGGCAATTATCGTTACTAGGAATTTTGAGAAAATTCCAAGAGGAGTGCAAAATGTTGTTGAAATGCTAGTGGAAACCCTAAATGGTTTTGTTATACAAACTATGGGAGAGAAACAAAGAAACTTTATACCTTATATGGGTACAATATTTATGTTTCTTTTGGTGGGTAACCTAATAGGTTTAGTGGGACTTAGACCCCCTACAGCTGATGTCAATACAACCTTTGCTTTATCCATATCTACCTTTGTTTTAATTCATTTTAATTCAATAAGGCATAATGGAATAGTAGAGTATATAAAGGGTTATTTTGATCCCTTTCCCTTTTTATTCCCCATAAACTTATTGGGAGAATTAGCAACACCTATATCCCTTGGTTTCCGTTTATTTGGAAACGTGGTGGGAGGGGTTATCATTATGTCCCTGATGTATACTGGCCTAGCGGCCCTTAGTGGCATGTTGGGATTGGCCTCAGTGCCAATTTTCCAGGCGGGTCTTCCGGCAGTTTTTCACTTGTATTTTGATTTATTTTCTGGTGTTTTACAATCATTTATCTTTGTTATGCTGTCCATGGTATTTATATCAAGCAACCTGGACTAGAGACATAAGGAAAAATGGGGAGAAGTTTAATGTTTTAAAAATATATTTTATTATTTTAATTTAAAGGAAAATTAAGGAGGAATAATATTATGGAACCAATTACAGGTAGAGCGTTAGTATTAGCTGCTTCAGCTATGGGAGCAGGATTAGCTATGATTGCAGGTATAGGACCTGGAGTAGGACAAGGACACGCAGCAGGTAGGGGTGCAGAGGCCGTAGGTAGGCAACCAGAGGCACAGGCAGATATTGTTAGAACAATGTTGCTTGGTCAAGCGGTAGCGGAAACTACTGGTATTTACTCATTGGTTATTGCCTTGATTCTATTATTTGCTAACCCACTAATTAACTTATTATAATTGAGGGCAGGGAGACTTTTTACAAGCTCCCTCTTTAAACCCATAGAAAGGAGGCATACGGATGCTTGGATTAGTGGAGTTTAATGCGGCTTTTTTTATGCAGTTAGTTAATACCATACTCATGTTTTTGATATTGAAGCGGTTTTTATTTGAGCCGGTAACTGAGTTTATGGAAAATCGAAGAGAATCAATTGAAGCTTCCATTGAGGAGGCAGAACTTAAAAATATAGAATCTGACAAGTTAAAAGCTCAATATGAGGAAAGACTAAATGCAATTCAGGAAGAAAGGAATAAAATCATCGAAGAGGCAACCTCTAAGGCCAAAAATAGAGGGGATGAAATAGTAGCAGAGGCGGATGCTGAGGCAGAAAAAATGCTGGAGAGGGCTAGGAGAGAAATTGAAAGAGAAAAGCAAAAAATGCTGAATGAATTAAAGGGTGAACTTTCCTACCTAGCAATTGCAGCTGCGGAAAAGGTGATTGAAAAAGACCTAGATGCAGGGGCACACCAGCAGATGATTCAGCAATTTATAGATAAGGCAGGGGAGCAACAATGGCAGAATTAGTATCTAAGAGATATGCAGGTGCCCTTTTTGATGTCTCCTTTGAGGAAAAGAACTATGATGAAGTTAGGCGGCAGCTTAATTTTGTTTTAGAATGTTTCCAGGAGGAGCCCCAGTTGCCTCAACTGTTTAGGAGTCCTCTAATAACCATCCAAGAGAAAAAGGATGTCTTAACTGCTATTTTTAAAGATAAAATCAACCAAGAAGTATATAATTTTTTAAGGATTATTATAGACAAGGGAAGAGAAGCCTATATGGAGGCAATAATTAAAGAATACGGTAATATGGTAGATGCTGCTAAGAATATGGTAGATGCTGTAGCTATAACAGCGGTAGCCATGAATGAGCAGGATTTATTAAAGTTACAGGCTAATCTTACCAAGTCATCTGGTAAAAATGTTAAATTAAAGAATAAAGTTGACCCTGATGTTATTGGCGGGGTACTTGTTAGAATAAGCGACAAGATAATTGATGGTACAATTAGAAATCAACTTGCAAAATTGGAAGAGCAATTATTGCAGACATTAGTATAGGAATAGGGGTGATATCTGATGAATCTTAGACCTGGAGAAATAAGTGCAGTAATAAAGGAGCAAATTAAGCAGTACGAAGGCAAATTGGAGATGAAGGACGTTGGTACTGTAATTCAGGTTGGTGATGGAATAGCTAGAATCCATGGTTTAGAGAAATGCATGGCGGGAGAGCTATTGCAATTCCCTGGGGATGTCTATGGTATGACATTAAACCTGGAGGAAGATAATGTAGGTTGCGTGCTTTTAGGTTCTGATGAAAATATTAAAGAGGGAGATATCGTTAAACGTACCGAAAGAATTGTGGAGGTACCTGTTGGCGAGGCCCTATTAGGACGAGTTGTAAATGCCTTGGGTCAACCCATTGATGGGAAGGGACCTATTGATACTGATAAACATAGGGAGATTGAAAGAATAGCTCCCGGAATTATCGCTCGTAGATCTGTGCATGAACCATTGCAAACAGGTATTAAGGCGATAGATTCAATGATTCCCATTGGAAGAGGACAAAGGGAATTAATAATTGGAGATAGGCAAACTGGTAAGACGGCCATAGCAATAGATACTATTATTAACCAAAAGGATACAGATGTTATATGTATTTATGTAGCTATAGGCCAGAAAAAATCCACTGTAGCCCAAATCCAAGATGTATTGGAAAGCAATGGGGCTATGGATTATACTATTGTTGTTTCAGCTACTGCTAGTGAACTAGCACCTCTACAATATATAGCACCCTATGCAGGATGTGCTATGGGTGAGGAGTTTATGGAGGAAGGAAAGCATGTTTTAGTTATTTATGATGACTTATCCAAACATGCTGTGGCCTATCGTGCCATGTCCTTGCTACTAAGACGACCACCAGGACGAGAGGCTTATCCTGGGGATGTTTTCTACCTACACAGTAGACTCTTGGAGAGGGCAGCTAAATTGAGTGATGATAGGGGCGGTGGGTCCTTAACAGCACTGCCAATAATAGAAACTCAGGCTGGGGACGTTTCAGCCTATATCCCGACAAATGTTATTTCCATTACAGACGGGCAAATTTTCCTAGAGTCAGAACTATTTCATTCTGGGGTTAGACCCGCAGTAAATGCCGGGCTTTCGGTATCAAGGGTTGGTGGAAATGCACAGGTTGAGGGAATGAAGCAGGTTGCAGGAAAATTACGACTTGAATTAGCCCAATATAGGGAATTGGCGGCCTTTGCCCAGTTCGGTTCTGAGCTAGACCAAGAAACCCAAGATAGGCTATCCCAAGGAGAAAGAATAGTTGAGGTATTGAAGCAACCTCAATATCAACCAGTTCCAGTAGAAGACCAAATTATGATTATTTATGCTGTAACAAATAGATATTTAGCGGATATAGAATTAGGAGATATTCGAGAATTTGAAGTAGAATTCTTAAAATATGTTAATACACAATATCCTGAGATTGGTAAAACCATCAAGGAAACTGGTGAACTTGAAGGGGAAACAGAGGAAAATCTGAAAAAAGCCCTAGAGGAGTTTACAAAACAGTTTAAGGCCTAGTAGTCGGGAGGTGAGATACATTGGCTGTACAAGGGATGCAAGATATAAAACGACGAATTAGAAGCGTCAATAGTACAATGCAAATAACAAGGGCAATGGAATTAGTCTCCTCGGCAAAGCTAAGAAGGGCCAGGGAGAGGTTGCAACAAACCCGACCTTACTTTAACACTATCAGTGATACTATTGAGGAAATTATTTCCTCCACTAGGGGCATACAGCATGAATTTTTAATTTCTAGGCAGGTAAAAAAGGTATGCTATATAGTAATTACTGCTGACAGGGGCCTGGCTGGTGGTTATAATACCAATGCTATTAGGGCTGCGGTGGACCACATGGACGATAGGGAAGGGGTTTCTGTTATAACCATTGGATCCAAGGCTAGGGATTACTTCCGCAAGGGAAACTATGAAATAGGAGGGGAATTCCTACAAATATCCGAGGATCCAAGTTATTCTGATGCTCAAAACATTGGAAAATTAGCCATAGAATTATATAGACAGGGTTTGGTAGATGAGGTTAATTTAATCTACACTGAATTTATAAGCACTATAAGCCACCAACCAAGACTAGTAAAACTTTTACCAGTAGAAGGAATAGCCAATGGGGAGAGGGAGGCTATGGAACTCATGGATTATGAGCCTTCCCCAGAGGAAGTATTAGATTTTTTAATACCAAAATATATAGAAAGTATGATTTATGGTGGCCTCATAGAGTCCTCAGTTAGTGAACAGGGGGCAAGAAGGGTTGCAATGGAAAGTGCAACAGATAATGCTACTGAGATGATTGAGGAATTAGAACTACAATATAACCGTGCACGTCAGGCTTCAATAACCCAAGAGATTGCAGAAATTGTTGGGGGAGCAGAGGCACTAGAATAAGGAGGTAATAAGATGCCTGAAAAGAATGTAGGTAAACTGGTACAGGTTATTGGACCAGTTGTAGATATAAGATTCGATAGTGAAAACCTACCAGCCTTATTAAATGCTATTGAAATTGAAAGTAAGGACCAGAAGGTTACGGTAGAGGCAGCCCAGCATATTGGGGATGACACGGTACGATGCGTTGCCATGAACTCCACTGATGGGCTTATGAGAGGTATGGAGGCCATTGATACTGGTGCCCCCATTACTGTACCTGTGGGTAAGGCAACATTAGGTAGGATATTTAATGTCTTAGGAGAAGTAGTGGATGAGAAGGAGGAGGTTGTTTCTGAATTTAATGCCCCTATCCACCGTGAAACTCCAAGTTTTGAGGAACAAGAAACTACTACAGAGATTTTGGAAACAGGGATTAAGGTTGTTGACTTGATTGCACCCTATTCCAAGGGTGGTAAAATAGGTCTCTTTGGTGGGGCTGGTGTTGGTAAGACTGTATTAATTATGGAGCTTATCAATAACATAGCCACAGAGCATGGTGGACTTTCCGTATTTGCAGGAGTTGGGGAGAGGACCAGGGAAGGTAATGACCTATACTATGAAATGATTGAATCTGGTGTTATTGACAAAACAACCCTAGTTTATGGTCAAATGAACGAACCACCAGGAGCTAGAATGAGGGTTGGACTTACTGGTTTGACAATGGCCGAATACTTTAGGGACCAAGAGGGTCAAGACGTCCTACTCTTTATAGATAATATCTTTAGGTTTACCCAGGCTGGTAGTGAGGTGTCTGCCTTGCTTGGTCGTATGCCTAGTGCTGTTGGTTACCAACCAACATTAGCCACAGAGATGGGTGTACTACAAGAGAGGATTACCTCAACAAAGAGGGGTTCCATCACATCCGTTCAGGCGGTCTATGTACCAGCTGACGACTTGACTGACCCGGCACCGGCTACAACTTTTGCCCACTTGGATGCTACTACAGTATTATCCAGGCAAATTTCTGAGCTAGGTATATACCCAGCTGTTGATCCTTTGGATTCTACTTCAAGGATTCTGGATCCAGGAGTAGTTGGGGATGAACACTATCAGGTTGCACGTGGAGTCCAAGAGGTTTTACAGAGATATAAGGAACTACAAGATATCATTGCTATCCTTGGTATGGATGAGCTTTCTGATGAGGATAAAATCGTAGTTTCCCGTGCTAGGAAGATACAACGTTTCCTATCTCAACCTTTCCATGTTGCAGAGCAGTTTACAGGAATGGAAGGAAAATATGTACCCCTTAGGGAAACCATTAGGGGCTTTAAGGAAATACTAGAGGGTAAACATGATGATTTGCCGGAAGCAGCCTTCTTATTTGTGGGAACCATTGAAGAGGCAATAGAGAAAGCTAAAACAAGTCAATAAGGGAAGTAGGTGATGAAATGGCTTCCAAGTTTCATCTTGAAATAGTAACACCTGATAAGGTGTTTTATGATGATGAAGTAGAAATGGTAATAGCAAGAACTACCGAGGGGGATGTAGGTGTCTTGGCCAGTCATATTGCCATGGTAGCCCCCTTAAAAGTTAGCAAGTTAAGGATTAGACAAGAGGAAGATTATAAAGAGGCAGCCATTGCTGGAGGGTTTATAAAGGTATCCAAGGATGGCACCACAATCATTGTTGATTCGGCAGAATGGCCAGAAGAAATTGATATTGAAAGGGCCCAAGCTGCCAAGGATAGGGCAGAGAAACGCTTAGATGTAAGGGAAGGTATTGATATCATAAGAGCCGAAGCAGCATTGAATAGGGCATTAAATAGAATAGATGTATATGAGACTAGAAAGCAATAAAAAATAGGAAGCCTTGGATAAAATCCGGGCTTCTTATTTTTTTATTTTAATATACAATTATATCAATATCGGAATCTGTATTTGCCTTCTCCTTACCTTCAATTGTAATATACATTTTGATGGGTAAACTAACAATTAGTTGGTAGGGCTCACCTATCCAACCCATATCAGCATGAACAGATAGGGGAGATATTTCCTTAGATAAGCGGTGCAAACGAACCTGGCCATCCTTCATCTCCAATTTACCTGTATATTCCTTTCCCTCTATTTCAAAGGGAAATTCAATGAATTGGGAGTCTGAAGTATTAACTAGGGGGAAGCGATGGATTGGGTCACCATCAAGGTAAACAACAACTTCCCTGCCCTTATCATTAGGGGTTAAAAATTTGGGTATAGTAAAGATAGAAACAAGGCTAAGGACAAAAACAAGTACAATTAGTATAATATCCGCCTTTGTCATAATTTTGAACAAGAGAACTCCCTCCAATATGGGATGTATAAGGGAAAATTGCTAAAAAGCATAATTAATTCCCTAATTTTTTTTAATAAACTATGGTAGAACCATCTATTTAATAAGGTGGACTAACTAATTATATACCATTTTAATATGGTTGACAAACTTAAATGGAGGTTTTAATTATGCCCGAGAAAAGCGAATTAGAAAGAACTGTGGAACAAGCTCTAAGGGGTGTGCCGGAGCTAAGGCCCCAAGAGAGAAGGAAATGGTTGGGACAATTTAGGGAGAGGGTAATACTGGGTTTAAGGCAAAATCAGCTTCAAAAACCAGGGGCTATTATTGTAGTAAAAGAAGCCTTAAAGGACCCCCAGGCTGAAATCTTGATAGTAAATAATAATATATCCATTGAGATTAGCGGTAGATACATGGGATTAGCCAAGGAAATGAACAAGGAATATAGGGCCTTGGCCACCAGCCATAAGGAGGCTATGGGGCTGGTTGTAGCCAGTAGCAAGGCTGTTAATAGAGAAGAGGTTGAGCTGGAGGTGGAGGGCTTTCCAGAGAGGTTTTTAGACCTGGCTCATAAGGGCCTTTGTAAGGAATGCTATGAGGAGTTAGAGGGGATAGATCCAGATATGGTCAAGGACTATAGGAAGATTACTTTCTTTGACAGGTTAATCGGTTTGGGTTGTGCCGCATGCCAGAAGGATATAAATATTGGAAAATAAAAAATATTAATTCTTGTATAGGTCTTTTTTTTTCTGTCAATAATTAAAGGCAAAGGGAAGAGGTAAGGTGGAGTATAGATGTTTTTCGTCCCCCTTTAACATCATGCCAGTTTACTTAAGCCTCTTCCCTTTATAATTATTAGGAAGGGAAAAGAAAAAATATGAGAAAATTAATGGTAGCCGGACTTATTATTTTATTTTTATTTGCCTTTTTATATGGCGATCAGGCTCTGGATGGGGTTGAGGCAAGTGGGCAGGAAGCTGCGACCCTTGTTGAAATTTTTGAAAAAAGCGGAGCAGATATTTTGGAATCCAGTGTAACCAATACACTAGAGCTTCCATATAATATATGGAATAGGAATGAGATTCTTTGCGTAAAAGAGGAATTAAAAAGGCAGCTTAATTTACAGGATAAGCTAGAGATAATTACAAATATGAATCAACAAATGGAATATATAGATGCTAGTATGAGAAGAGATGAGGATAAACTGTATATAGATGAATATTCGGATAATAATATTAACCAAATTGTGGCAACCAATATGGTCGAAAATGGAGATGTCCTTGGATTCAAGGTATATTCCGGGGATCTTGGACAAATGAAAAGCTCGTATATTATTATTGACATTATACACAATAAAGGGTATAAAGGTATAGTGGAAAGGTGTAATCAAAGCAGGGAAATTCTTCAAGCTTTTGGAAATGAAATTGAGACTACTATAAATATAGTTGGAACATATGAGGGACAAATATCTGATAAGCGGATTCAGGCTATAATTGATAAAATTTTACTAGATATAAGGGGTAAAATTATTGAGGAAGTAGAGGCAGAAACTTATAGAAGTCTTACAATATATACTCCTTTGATTCAGAGGGCAATAGAGTATGATAGTAAAAGGGTGAATTTGCATTTGGCTATTCGCTATAATGAATATGAGAATAAGACCTATTTATATATTGCCAATCCTTTGATTACCCTAAATTATTAAAAATCAAGACCCTTGGGATTTATGGAAAGCGAGGAAAAAATATTGGCAAAAATCATTGTTGAAAAAAGTTTACCCCTGGAGGGTACCGTCAGGGTAAGTGGAGCCAAGAACTCTGTACTACCAATTTTAGCAGCAAGTTTATTATCTACTGAAAAATGTACCCTTGTAGATATTCCTCCCTTGAGGGATGTGGATGTTATCTGTGAGGTTTTAAATAGCTTAGGGGCAGATGTTAAAAGAATTAATAGGGAAAAAATTGAAATAAATTCAAGGACTATTGATAATTATGAGGCCCCCTATGAATTGGTTAGGAAGATGAGGGCATCTTTTTTAGTTATGGGTCCTCTTTTAGCTAGGATGAAGAAGGCTAGAATTTCAATGCCCGGTGGTTGTGCCATAGGGACTAGACCCATTGATTTGCACTTGAAGGGTTTTAGGGCCTTGGGGGCGGAGATAACCCTGGGCCATGGTTTTGTAGAGGCCAAGGCAGATAAATTAGTAGGAAACAAGATTTATTTGGATTTTCCTAGTGTTGGGGCTACTGAAAATATAATGATGGCAGGGGTATTAGCCGAGGGTCAGACTATTATAGAAAATGCAGCAGAGGAGCCTGAAATTACAGACTTAGCAAACTTCCTTAATAAAATGGGCGGGGATATTAAGGGTGCAGGGACTGATACTATAAAAATTAATGGTGTAAAAAAATTAGGGGGTACTGTCCATACTGTGATACCTGACAGGGTTGAGGCAGGGACTTATATGGTAGCCACGGCTATGACTGGGGGCAATGTCTTAATTGAAAATGTAGAGGTTGAGCATTTAAAGCCTGTTATAGCCAAGCTTGAGGAGGCTGGTGTGACCTTCCTAGAGGAGGGGGATGGCTTACGGGTTGTAGCCCCTAAAAAGTTAAGTGCTATAGATTTAAAGACCCTACCCTATCCAGGATTTCCCACAGATATGCAGGCCCAGTTTATGGCATTACTGTGTGTAGCTGAGGGTACGAGTGTAATTATAGAGACGGTTTTTGAAAATAGGTTTATGCATGTTAGTGAGATGAAAAGGATGGGGGCCCAAATTAAAATAGAGGGCAGGAGTGCCATTATAGAGGGGCAAAATAGGTTGACTGGGGCCCAGGTGAAGGCTACGGATTTGAGGGCCGGGGCTGCACTGATTTTAGCGGGACTTGTGTCGGATGGTAGGACTGAGGTCAATAATATTTACCATATTGAGAGGGGATATGTAGATATTGAGAAGAAGTTAAGGGGATTAGGGGCCAATATTTATCGTGAGGCCAAGGAATCCAGCAATTTATAATAGGCTTGCCAATCCTAAAATATGCAAACTGGCTACCGCCCAGGTATGCATAACTTCTATAGGGGCTTAAACTTTGTATTTACTATTAAAGACTATATTGTTGCATTTGAATTAATTTAATGTTCTAAACCCTGATTTTCTATCATATAGCTAAATAATGGGCAGTATTTATCGCCTGTCGTTTTAGCTAGGAGGTAGAAGAATGAGGGATATTTTTTTTGTTATTATCCTACTTATTGTGGCAACTTTAATAATGCCTCTTTTGATTACCACCAGTTGCGATATGCAGATTTCCCTGAGGGAGGATATGGCTGGGGATGGGATATTGGAGTCCAGTCCTATGGTTAGTGTATATAATCATAGGACTAAGGGGATTATGTCCTTAGATTTGGAGGAGTATGTGGCTAATGTTGTGGCGGCGGAAATGCCAGCTGCTTTTGAATTTGAGGCCCTAAAGGCCCAGGCAGTGGCGGCCAGAACTTTTGCTATTTGGAGGCAGTTAACCCTGGGGGAAAATGGGGACGACAACCACCCTGGGGCTAGTATTTGTACGAGCCATACCCATTGTCAAGAATGGCTGTCCACCAGGGATTTGGAGAAACTTCATGGTGGCCATTGGATGGAAAATTACTGGCCTAAGATTCAAAGGGCGGTTGAGGATACTAGGGGGATAGTTATGACATATGATAATGAACCCATAGAGCCCCTATACCATTCTACCAGTGGGGGTAAAACGGAGAATTCTGAGGATGTCTTTGCTTCGGCCATCCCCTATTTAAGGGGGGTTGCTAGTCCCTATGAGGAGGAATCTCCGGTCTTTACAGATGAAAAGGAGCTTAGCACAAGGGAATTTATCAGGGGATTAAAGGCCCTTAGGGGGGGTCTAAAGGTCAAGGAGGCAGATCTTGCATCTGAAATAAGGATTGTAGAAAGGAGTCCCGGGGGAATTATTAAAAGGATTGAAATAGCTAATGAAAGTTTTACTGGGTCAGATATCAGGAGACTTTTTGATCTAAGGTCCTCGGATTTTACTCTTGAAATAGGTAAGGGCAGGGTGGTATTTACCACTAGGGGCTATGGCCATGGGGTAGGTATGAGCCAATGGGGTGCAAATGGTATGGCTTCAAGGGGAAATACTTATAAGGAAATCTTGGAACATTATTATAGGGGGGTTGTCTTAAATAGGTTGGTGAGCCATAGGAAGTAACTTGAAATAATATTATTATCAGGCTTGAATTCCATTGCTAGCAGGGTATATTTTACTGAAAACAGGCGATAATTACTAGTGGAGGTGGAATTCTATGTCCTTTGAGAATAATGATGGGAATAAGAAAAAAACAAAAAAATTATATAGGCTAATGGAAAAACGTGCATTTTATTTAATTTTACTTTTATGTCTTTCAATTATACTGACTACTGCTGTGTGGGTATCCAGGCAGGAGGAAAAGCATTTTGCCCAAGAAAATCAGCAGGAGGAGAAGGTAGAAGAGGACAAGGAAGATAGTCAGGTTGAGGTAATTTTGGTGGAGGAGGAACCCCCTCTTGTGGAGTCTAAGCCTCGGGAAAGGCCAATGCTAGAGGATATACCTCCGGCTAGAACAGGTAAAAAGACAGATGGGCTTGGGGAGGATATAGATAAGGAAGAGGATGAAAAAAAGCTTGAGGATGAAGTTAGCATAGCAACTTCGGGCCCAGGGAATTATACTATGGTACAGCCAGTTATGGGTAAGTTGGGATTAGCCTTTGCTGATGACAAACTAGTTTATCACAAAACTCTAGACCATTGGAGCACCCATAAGGGGATAGATATTCATGCCCAGGCGGGGAGCCCAGTAAGGGCAGCCCTAGATGGGGAGGTAATAGAGATAAGTAATGATATCATAATGGGTATTACAATAGTCCTCTCACATGATGGCAATTTAATTACAAGCTATAGCAATTTATCCACCGATGCTATGGTGGAATTAGGTCAAAGAGTAAAAAAAGGACAGGTTATCAGTGGTGTGGGGAAAACCGCATCTAGCAAGAGTTTGGAAGGGCCTCTCTTGCATTTTCAGGTCCTCTTGGACAATAAGGAAATAGATCCCCTGAAATACTTACCTGCAATTGATTAAAAAACTAATGCTTAAGTCTCAATTTCCCGATATATGATATAAGATAGTAAAAAAATATAAAGGAGAGAGGGACTATGGTAACCAATGTGAAGGGATGTACAGAGGTTGGCCGTAATTATGAACCTCCAGGGAGAAAGGATTCTAGAACCCATAGTAGTAAGGAGGAGTTAAGGGATAAGGCTGTTGTTTTCGAAAAAAACAAGGATGACATTGCTATAAGCGGAGTCTACACTAGGCCAAAACTTTCTAAGCTAGACTATGATAGGGTGGAGAGGCTTATTGCAGAAACTGAAAGGTCCTTTCAGGGGCTACGTGAACTCATCAGGAGGCTAATTACTAGGCAGGGAAAAAAGTTAGAGGATTTGTTATCTGGCAAGGATGTGCTGCATATTGATGAGGAAACTAGCCTACAGGCCCAGGAGGCTATTTCTGAAGATGGCCAATGGGGGGTTGAGGCAGTTAGCGATAGGTTGCTTAGCTTTGCCAAGGCTGTATCTGGTGGTGACAAGGAAAAGATTGCAGAATTAAAGGCTGCAATTGAAAAGGGCTTTAAGGAGGCGGAGGAAATTTTCGGGGGCAGTTTGCCTGAAATTTGCTATGAAAGCCTTGACAAACTAATGATTAAGTTAGATGAGTGGGCAAATGCAGAAGATTAAAATTAAATTTGTAAGATAAGGGCCCGTCCATATGTAGGTATGGACGGGCTTTGAACTGGCTATCTAGAGGATAATAGTGGAATTGATGAAAATAATAATTCTAATTATGGACCCTTCCTCATATTAATGGAATAAGACTTGTAATAGAGGATAGAGGGGGGTCACATATTTGAAGGATTATATAGAAAAGCGTGTCCTAGAAATAGCACGTTATATTATCGAAAAGGAAACTACAGTAAGGCAGACCGCTCGGGTATTTGGGGTAAGCAAAAGCACAGTCCACAAGGATGTTACTGAAAGACTTCTTAAAATAAACCCTCTAGTGGCAAAACAGGTTAAAAGTATCCTTGAGGTGAACAAGGCTGAAAGACATATAAGGGGTGGTAGGGCAACAAAACTAAAATATAAGAACCAAAGGGCAGCCCAGGGAAAAGGCTAATAAAATCTCCTGAAATATCAGGGGATTTTTGTTGTTTTAAGAATTATTTTGGAAAATTTATAAATAAAAAAGGATTTTTTACAATAACTATAGAATGTATAACTGTTCGCCTTTAATATTGGATAAAGGTATATTTTAATTTGGAAATGAAGGCAACAGAATATATACTTATTTTTTCTGAGGCTAAAAGACCAGGTGGGAGGTAATAATATTGAGATTTGGTTCAGATATTGGTATTGACCTAGGTACCGCAAGTGTTTTGGTATTTGTAAAGGGGAAGGGTATAGTATTGCAGGAACCCTCCGTTGTAGCTATTGATAAAAATTCAAATGAAATATTGGCTGTCGGGCAGGAAGCAAGAAGGATGCTAGGAAGGACACCGGGAAACATTATAGCCATCCGTCCACTGAAGGATGGGGTCATTTCTGACTATGATGTTACAGAAAAAATGTTAAGATATTTTATCAATAAAACTGTGGGCAATAGGTGGATATTTAAGCCCAAGATAATAGTATGTGTACCAAGTGGGGTTACAGAGGTGGAAAAGAGGGCTGTAATTGACGCAACTAATGAGGCAGGTGCCAAGGTTACCTACCTTATAGAGGAGCCCATAGCCGCTGCAATTGGTGCAGGCTTGGATATCTCCCAGCCCAACGGCCATATGATTGTGGATATTGGCGGTGGGACAAGCGATATTGCCGTTATATCCCTGGGGGGTATAGTTGTAAATAACTCCACCAAGACGGCGGGGGATAGGTTTGATGAGGCTATTATCCGTTATATGCGGAAAAAGCATAATATAATGATTGGGGAAAGAACGGCCGAGGAGATGAAAATTAAAATAGGGGGGGCCTATAAGCGGGAGGAAGAAGTCTATATGAATGTAAGGGGCAGAAACTTGGTGTCGGGTCTGCCTGTAAATATAGAAATTGGCAGTCATGAGATGGTGGAGGCCTTGGAGGAGAGTGTATCGGCTATTGCAGATGTAGTCCATTCGGTCCTAGAGAGGACACCACCAGAGCTGGCAGCGGATATAGCTGACCAGGGAATTATAATGACTGGGGGAGGGGCATTACTCTGGGGCTTTGACCAGTTAATAGCAACTAGGACCGGGATACCAGTTAGGGTGGCAGAGGATGCAGTATCCTGTGTAGCTAAGGGAACTGGAAATGCCTTGGATTCCTTACATTTGCTTGATGGTAAGGGGAAGAAGGCAAGGGGTAGAAGATAGGGCTAGGATAAATTAAAGAAATTCTTTGGAAGGCCCGATATATATTATATATGTGTCTTTAATGCTTATCTTATTAAATTTTATTAAAATGAACGGGGTGAAGAGGTGTTAAGAGGACTCTATACTGCAGTATCAGGTATGGAAACATCACAAAAAAAACTAGATGTAATTTCTAATAATATAGCAAATACTAATACTAGTGGCTTCAAAAAAGACCTTGTTGTGACAGAAACATTTCCAGAGCTTTTAATTTCCAAAATAAATGGCCAGCTGGAAAGCAAACCCCATGCAAGGGAAGTGGATGTCCAAGTTGAGAGAGATGGGGAAGCCTTTAGGTTAAATACAGGAAGCGGGTATTTTATAGCTGAGGGTCCCCAGGGCAAGAGTTACAACTCTTCTAGTGTCTTTGCCCGGGATGAAAATGGTTTTTTAAGGACCTTTGTCAGGGATTATGAAGGAAGGATAGATACCTCTGAGGGGAACTATATACTGGACAGGCAGGGAGAAAGAATCCAGCTAGAGGGAGGAAACCTAGATGTAAACAACCGGGGCCAGTTACTGGTAGATGGCCAAGAGGTGGCGGACCTATTATTTAGGCCAGGTCTGGGACCCAAGAATAATATTATAGGTACCCTTAATAGCGGTATAGGCCTAGATAGAATTCAAACAAACTTCCTACAGGGGGGGCCTGAAGAGACGGGCAATACCCTAGACCTTGCCATAGAGGGTAGTGGCTTTTTTAGGATAAATACTCCTGATGGGCAAATGTATACCCGGAATGGAAATTTCACCTTAGATTCTAATGGAGAGCTGGTTACCAAGGAGGGTTACCATCTATTAAGTCTGGGAGGATCCATCCTGTTAGATGAGGATATGCGGGTGGAGGACTTAAATATTTCTGAAGAGGGGACAATATACTTTGGTGATGAATATTTCGATGAGATTGATATTGTCAATATTGCTAATGTCAAGGACCTAAGAAAATACGGTCAAGGATACTATAGGATGGAAGAGGGAGTAGAGGCCCAGGAAGAGGATTTTGAGGGGAAGATTTTACAGGGCTTCCTAGAAAATTCAAATGTAAATCCCGTAGAGGAAATGGTAGATATGATAACAAGCCTAAGGCTCTATGAATCTAACCAAAAAGTAGTCCAGGCTTATGATGATATTTTGCAGAAGGCGGTTAATGATATAGGAAGGGTATAAAAACTATAAGGGGGGTTTTGGGATGAGAGCTTTATGGACAGCAGCTTCGGGTATGAGAACCCAGCAACTAAATTTGGATACTATCTCCAATAACTTAGCCAATGTAAATACAACAGGCTACAAAAGGCAGAAGGTGGAGTTTAAGGACTTATTATATACAACTATTAGGCATACAGATTTAACTGATGAGGGAGGAAGCCCTACTAACTTGCAGGTGGGTCATGGTGTTATGCCGGTGGCTACTTCTAGAGTTTTTACAAATGGGAGTTTGGAGGCTACTGATAATCCCTTTGATGTGGCAATTGATGGTGAAGGTTTTTTTGTTATAGAAACACCCCACGGTGAATTTTTATATACTAGGGATGGCAACTTTAAATTAAGTGTTGACATGGATGAGATGAGATTGGTGACCTCTGATGGATATACTGTACTTTCGGAATTTGATGATGAGATTGTTATTACTGAGGGTATGGAGGATATAGGTATTTCTGAAATGGGCCTGATTTCTGCTAAGAATGAAGATGGGGAAATAGAGGAAATAGCCACTATTAAACTAGTAAAATTTATAAATCCTGAGGGACTAGAAGCAGTGGGCAAAAACCTCTACAAGGCAACTGTGGCTTCTGGTGAGGAGATACCCATGGAGGAAGAAAATCGCACAAGTACTCTAAGACAGGGCTATCTGGAAACCTCTAATGTACAAATTGTTGATGAAATGGTGCGGATGATTACTGCACAAAGGGCCTATGAAATTAACTCCAAGACCATACAAACTGCTGATGATATGCTAGGTATGGCCAATAATTTAAAACGATAGGAATTAAAAGGTTGGTGTAATTATGAAAATAGTGGATCCCTTAATACATAGGGACGATACTTCTAAAATTAAAAATGCTGACAAGTCCCAAGATCCTGAGGAGCTTATGGAGGCATGTAGGGATTTTGAGGCTATATTTTTAAATATCCTTATAAAACAAATGCGTAGGACAGTCCCCGAGGGAGGTCTGGTGGAGAAGAGCTTTGCAAGGGATATATATGAATCCATGCAGGATGAAGAGATAGCTAAGGAGATTTCCAAGGGGCAGGGTGTTGGTATAGCCCAGGAGATTTATAAGCAATTATCACGAACCCATCTAAAATAGGAGGGACTATATGGAACTAAATTCTATGGAAATACAAAAGATTATTCCCCATAGGTATCCCTTTCTACTGGTGGATAAAATTGTAGAAATGGAAGCGGGGAAATCAGCAATAGGGATAAAAAACGTGAGTATAAATGAAGCATTTTTTCAGGGACATTTTCCCCAGAGACCTCTGATGCCTGGGGTGTTGATGGTAGAGGGCTTGGCCCAGGTTGCTGGCATTGCCTGTAGTGGGCTAGAGGGCAATGAGGGTAAGCTGGGAGTTTTTACAGGTATAGACAAATGCAAGTTTAGACGGCAGGTTGTACCGGGAGATATACTCCGACTGGAGGTAAAAATTTTAACATTTAGGAGGGGGATTGCCAAGGCTGAGGGTAAGGCCTATGTGGGTGAGGAACTAGCCTGTGCAGCAAATATATCCTTTGCTATGGTGGACCAAGACTGATTTATATGGGTTGAAATTTTAACCAGAGATATCTCTGGTTTTTTTGTTTATTTGTCAATTCTTAATATAATACTATAATAGATGGTGGGAAAATTTTAATTTGGAGGATTTAAAATGGATCTAAGGACTATTAAAAATTATGAAAGCTGGCTTTTTGACCCATATTTTGATGAAGAGACCCGGGAGGAATTGAGGGCCATTAAGGGTAAGGAGACAGAAATTATAGAAAGATTCTACAAGGATCTGGAATTTGGTACTGGAGGAATGCGGGGAATTATAGGGGCAGGTACTAATAGGATTAATAAGTATACTGTGCGGAGGGTGACCCAGGGATTGGCCAATTACATAAAGGAATATGGGCCCCAGGCAATGGCCAGGGGGGTAGTAATTGCCTATGACCCCCGCCATAAATCAAAGGAGTTTTCTGAGGAGGCGGCCCTGGTTTTGGCAGCCAATGGAATTAGGGTTTATATTTTTGAGGATATTCGGTCAACTCCTGAACTTTCCTTTGCTATTAGGCAGCTAAAGGCTATATCAGGTATAGTCATTACGGCCAGCCACAATCCACCAGAATACAATGGATATAAAATGTATTGGGAGGATGGGGCACAAATTGCCACAGAACTGGCAGAGGAGATTATAAAAAAGATTAATGAAATACGGGATTTCTATAGGTGTGTCACCATGGATAAGGAGGAGGCCCTAAGGGGTGGTATTTTGGAATATATAGGCAGGGAGATAGATGAAGCCTATGAGGAGGCGGTGATAAAGCAAGCCCTAAGGACAAATATTCCTATGGAAGAGGGAGAAAATTTTAAGATTGTTTTTACCCCCCTTCATGGGACAGGAAATATTCCCATTAGAAATGTATTAAGAAAAATAGGATTTAAAAGGGTTTTTGTGGTCCCTGAACAGGAGTTACCTGATCCTAACTTTTCAACGGTGGCCTATCCTAATCCAGAGGAAAAAGAAGCCTTCAAACTTGCTATTGACCTGGCCCAGGAAAAGGATGCAGATTTAATTATAGGTACCGACCCAGACTGTGATAGGGTGGGTGCCTTGGCCAAGGATGATAGGGGTCAATACCAGCTTCTAACAGGAAATCAACTAGGGGCATTATTAGTGGACTATATATTGTCAGCCATGAAGGAAATGAACAAACTAGCCAGTAATGGGATTATTATAAAGACCATAGTAACTAGTGAGATGGGTAGGGTCATAGCCCAAGACTACAATGTAGATATATTTAATACCCTAACGGGCTTTAAATACATTGGTGAGAAGATTAAAGAATTTGAGGCAAGTGGAGAAAAAACCTTTATCTTTGGTTATGAAGAAAGCTATGGCTATTTGTTTGGCACATATGCTAGAGATAAGGATGCGGTGGGGGCTAGCATGCTAATATGTGAAATGGCGGCCTATTATGCATCCAAGGGAATGACCCTCTACCAAGCCTTGAATAAACTATATGACAGATATGGCTATTTTTATGAGGACTTGAAATCCATAAGCCTAGAGGGAAAAGAGGGCTTGGAAAAAATTCAAGAGATTATGCAAGATTTTAGGGACAATCCACCCTCTACCATGGCGGGCTACAAGGTTATGGCTGTGGAGGACTATCTAAAGCAAAGTATATTGCCTAAGGAAAATGCCTTAAAGTTTATCTTAGAGGGAGAAACTTGGGTAGCCCTAAGACCCTCGGGGACGGAGCCAAAGCTCAAGATATACTGTAGTGCTGTAGGTGATTCCCTAGAAAACTCTAGGAAGGCGGTAAAAAACCTTGTTGACTTTGTTCTTAAAAGAATAGGATAAGAAAGCCGGGGACAAAATGCATTTGTTGCTATTGGACAAGTGCATTTTCTTTTTATTTCTAAAGGATAAGGTCCTATTGACATAAGTCCCCAAGAGGATTAGAATTTGAAGAAGGGAATTGGGCATAAGCCCAAAACTTTTATAAATTCTTGAAGGCACGATATCTTAATTAGATATTAGAGTATAATATTAGATGGAGGATGTTAGTATGAAAATATATCTTGATTGTTTGCCCTGCCTACTTAGGCAGTCTATAGATGCATCCAGACTGGCAAGTGATAAGGAGGAAATACAGGAGGCTATTGTACAAGAGGCAATAGGGCTTATTTCTAATTACCAAGACTATAGGTATTCACCAGAAATAGGGAGGGAAATTCATCAAATAGTGAAAAAACATACAAATATACCAGACCCTTATAAGGGCATTAAGGAGGAAAGCATAAAAACTGCCTTGGAAATTTACCCAAGCCTTAAACATTTTTTATATGGAAAAAGCGACAGATTATATTGGGCCCTTAAGATAGCTGCTACTGGCAATATTATAGATTATGGGGTCTACAGCCATGTAAATATTGAAGATGAGCTAATGGAAGAACTTGAAAAGGAATTTATAATTAGCCATATGAAAAAGTTTAAAGATCAGCTGAAAAAAAGCAAAAATCTTTTAATAATTGGGGATAATGCGGGGGAAACAGTATTTGACAGGGTATTAATTGAAGAATGTCTGCATCTTGATATTACTTATGCAGTAAGGAGTGAGCCCATTATTAATGATGCAACCCTTGAGGATGCACAGGAGTCAGGGCTGGGCCAGTGCACAAAGATTATTTCAACAGATTGCAATGCCCCCGGTTTGATTATTGATGAATGTAGTAAAGAATTTTTAGAAATATTTAATAGGGCAGATATCATTATTAGTAAAGGCCAGGGGAATTACGAAACCCTTTCGGGGGTAAAAAGGGAAATGTTTTTTCTCTTAAAGGCTAAATGTCCGGTAATTGCGGACAGCCTGGGTGTAGAGGTTAATGACTATGTTTTTCAATGGAAGGGCTTATAGGGGTTTTTGTTTGGAATTATCAAGAAAGGTATAATATATATATAAGCTTGAGAGGTGAAGACCATGAAAATATTATTAATTGATGATGAAAGATTATTGGTAAAGGGCCTAAGAAGAAGTTTGGAACAGGAAGGTTTTCAGGTTACAGCTGCCTATGATGGCCAGGAGGCCCTTGATGCTTTTGAAACTGATGATTTTGATTTATTAATATTGGACTTGATGTTACCCAAGATTGATGGGATAAGTCTTTGCAGGATGATCCGACAAAAGAGTGATATACCTATAGTGATGTTAACGGCAAAGGACGGGGATATTGATAAGATATTGGGACTAGAATTGGGTGCAGATGACTATATTACCAAACCCTTTAATACAAGGGAGTTAATTGCCCGGATTCGAGCCATATTGCGGAGGCTAGATAAGGGGGAGGGGTCAGAGAAGAAAACTGTCTATCAATCTGGCAAGCTAGAATTGGATGCAAAATATAGGGCTGTAAAAAAGGATGGACAGGATATAGAATTAACCCCCAAGGAATTTGAAATTCTAGAATTGCTTATTAGGAATAAGGGGAGGGTTTTTTCCAGGGAGGAAATCTTTAGATTAGTTTGGCAAGAACCCTGTCTAGATACCAGGACTATAGATGTTCATATTAAGAATTTAAGGGAAAAATTAAGAGACAATGAAGAGGACAACCCCATGCTACAAACCAAGTGGGGTGTGGGCTATTTTTTTAGAAGGGATTGAAAGTCATGCTCTCATCCATCAGGCAGAAGTTAACAGGTATGTATATTATCCTGATTATTATACCTTTACTTATTATAAATTACCTATCGGTGGAAAACCTCAAGGAATCTATTCTAGGGGAAATAGAGGTAAACACATTGAAAACTGCAAATATAATTTCTAATGTAAGTAGGGATAGCTTAAATAAATCCCTGGAGTTAAGGAGAATCCTCTATCAGTATGCCCCCATGTTGGAGGGGAGAATTTTAATCCTAAATAAAAACAGGCAGGTAATGGTAGATAGTTTCCACCTATTGGAAAGAAGGATGATAGATAATGATGAAATAAGGCAGGCCTTCCAGGGGGAAGAGAAGCTAGGCTATTATTTAGAGGATAAGGATATTTTGCAGGCGGCAGTTCCAATTATAGAGACCGGTGGGCCCAGCAAAGAGGTAATAGGGGCTGTGTTGCTTTCTATA
Organism: uncultured Clostridiaceae bacterium; assembly: GCA_964390055.1. Classification (GTDB taxonomy): domain Bacteria; phylum Bacillota; class Clostridia; order Peptostreptococcales; family Natronincolaceae; genus CAYMGQ01. The sequence goes on along the minus strand of CAYMGQ010000008.1, from coordinate 18,469 downwards.
AATGTGGAGGAGGACCTGAAGGCAATAAGGGATTTTAGGCAGCAATTAATGATGATTTCAATAGCTGTAGCCATGATAGGAGTTATTATTGCTATGTTTGCTAGCCAAAGATTGACGGAGCCTATAGTTTCCCTATCTCTAACAGCCAAAAGAATAGGAGAGGGACACCTGGGCAAGACGGTAAATATAAAGTCCAGGGATGAAATTGGGAGATTGGCAGAAAATTTTAACTATATGAGTAGGGAACTTCACAGGATAGACAGGGGTAGGACCCAATTTATAGGAGATGTTTCCCATGAACTTAAAACCCCCCTTGCATCTATCAAGGCCTTGGTAGAATCCCTAATTTATGGGGAGGAAGATATTGGTGTATATAAAGAATATCTAGGGGACATAGATGGTGAAATAGATAGATTATCCAGCTTAGTTAATACTCTTTTGACCCTAAATAAAATAGGGGAGATGGGTATTGAAAAGGGAGTTTTTGATTTGGGCCACTTAATTAAAGAAGGGGTGAGGATATTAAAGCCCCTGGCGGAAAAATATGGGATAGATGTGATATTAGATTTACAAACCCCGCCAAGACTTATTTGTGATGGGAATAGGATAAAGGAAGTTCTAATTAACCTAATTGACAATGCCTTTAAATATAGGGACGAGGACAAGGAGGAAAAATTTGTCCTAATTAAGGGCCACTATAGGGCAAATAACTATGAGATTTCCATAGAGGATAATGGCATAGGAATAGATAAAAAGGAAATACCCAGCATATTTGAGAAATTTTACAGGACCGATAGCTCACGTTCTAGGGATACAGGTGGAGCCGGCTTGGGCTTATCCATAGTAAAGGATATATTGCAACTCCATAAATGGGAAATAGATATATTTAGCAGGTTAAATGAGGGGACTATTGTAACGATTAGGGTTCCTAAGGATTCTTTAAAACTTTCTTTATAGTTTCTTTACACTTATTTATTGGCCTTTAATATTGATAGGTTATAATATTAGTAATAGAAATATTATCTATTGAAGAAAGGAAGGTTATTATGAGAAAATATTCTGGCAAAGTAGGATTTTTATTAGCAATTGTCCTAATAATGGCCTTGATTGTTGGTTGTAGTAAGGGCCCTATAGATAATCCAGAGCCTCCAGCTGAGGACAATATTGGGGAGGGTGGGGAAAATATTGTAGTGGACCCAGAACCAGAGGGGGAGACAATCACAGTTAAATTATATTATGTCAATGAAGAATATGTCCTAACAGGAGAGGATAGTTTGGATAGAATTATTCCTGTGGAAAGGGAAATAACCATAGGGGAAAAATCAGTGGAGTCTATTGTCCTATCTAAACTGCAGGAAAAGCCCAGTGAGCAGGACCTATCCACAGCCTTGGATAATATCAAGATCCTTAGTGTGGATACTGCAGAAAAAATAGCCTATGTTAATATTTCGGGGGAAAAATTAAGTGGTGGAAGCCTGCAGGAAAGTTTGGTTTTGCAACAAATTGTTTATAGTCTAACGGAACTAGAAGGGGTAGAGGCCGTACAGATTTTAGTTGATGGTAGTAAGAGAGAGACCCTAATGGGACATATTTTCATAGAAGAACCCTTAGAAAGACCAGATATGGGCTACTAATTTCTAATAATAAGAAAGCCATCCACAATTTGCAGTTAGGTGGATGGTTTTACTTATTAAGTCTTATTCTCCATTTTTAACCTGTAATACTTGACAATCAATTGGTCAATTTCTATATTGAGTTGGAATATCTTATCATGCCCCACATCGTTCTCTAAGTAATCACTTAACCTGTGTCTTAATTCATTAATCTCCAACTTGAGTTTCTCCGGTTTAGCCATTGTTCTCCCTCCTATCGAACACTTGCAAGACTTTGGAAGGTTGTCCTTGATTATTTTCAAATTAATTGATATAAGAAAAACCTTTAGTACTAGTACTATACCTACTTGCAATGACCTCCCTAATTATACCATGATTTGCCATAAATAACATTAAATTAAGATTACAAATTAGTTAATTTTACACTAGTCATGGAATTAAAAGCTTTTGCTAGGCATAGACTTGCCCTTAAAGATAGTTTATAAGGATTTTGAATAGTTCTATTGGCCTCTTAAATCATATATAATAGATACTACATAAAGGGGTGAAGATATTGGAGAAAATTTTAGAGGTCATAACTAATGAATTAATGGTACTTATGATAGCAACTATGCCTTTAGTAGAACTAAGGGGGGCAATACCTATAGGCGTATCATTGGGCCTGCACCCCCTGCATGCTACACTTATAGCAATCTTAGGAAGTTTAATCCCTATGCCTTTTCTGTATTTGTTTTTAGAGCCTGTATTGAAACACCTTAGCAAAATCAAGCTACTTGATAGGTTGGTTGATAGGATTTCCCAAAGAACCTTGGAAAATAGTAAGAAAGTTAGAAGGTTTAAAAGATATAGCATTATTGGTTTGGTGGTATTTGTTGCTATACCTATTCCAAGTACAGGAGTATGGAGTGGTTGCCTGGTGGCCCTTCTCCTCAACATACCCTTTAGATATGCTTTACCTGCTATAAGCCTTGGGACAATTATAGCTGGAACTATAATTTTTGTCTTAACCTATTGGGTTGCAATTTTATAAAAGCAGATTAGAAATAATGCTAAATACATCTTATCTTATATATTCTAGTTAATTACTGTAAATCCTTGTTGAAAATTATTGACATATAAAAAATATGATGGTATCATAGCATTGAAATTAATTAAATAAAAACTTGATGCCTTATCAAGAGAGGTGGAGGGAAGGGCCCTATGAAACCCGGCAACCATAATAAGTATGGTGCTAATTCCCACAGAATACTTATTTCTGAAAGATGAGGAAACCAAATTAGGTTTACAATACCTCTTCTTTAAAAGAAGGGGTTATTTAATTTGTAAAAAGAAAAAGCTATTATTAATAGTATATCAGTACCCTAAAGCTGGATAATTAAACAAGGGAGGAAATTTTATGATGAAGAAACTTTTTACTTCTGAGTCTGTAACAGAGGGACACCCTGATAAAATATGCGACCAAATCTCCGACGGAATTTTAGATGAAATAATTGGTCAGGACCCAAATGCTAGGGTGGCCTGCGAAACTACTGTAACAACGGGCTTGGTCTTGGTTATGGGGGAAATAACTACCGATTGCTATGTAGATATTCCCAGGCTAGTCAGAAAAATCATTGATGATATTGGCTATAATAGGGCCAAATATGGTTTTGATAGTAATACTTGTGCGGTATTGACAGCAATAGACGAACAGTCTCCGGATATTGCCCTAGGGGTAAATGAAGCCCTAGAAAAGAAAAGGGGAGAGGGGGAGGATGCTTTTGCTGCTATAGGTGCTGGGGACCAAGGACTTATGTTTGGATTTGCCTGCAATGAAACCCCTGAGCTCATGCCCCTACCCATTGCCCTGGCCCACAAGCTGGCTAGGAGGTTGACAGAGGTTAGGAAGGATGGGACCCTGACATACCTACGGCCTGATGGCAAAAGTCAGGTAACGGTAGAATATGATGGGGACAAGCCCTTAAGGGTGGAAGCAGTTGTAGTATCCAGCCAACATAGCCCAGAGGTAGATAGGGATACTATAGAAAGGGATATTCGCAAATATGTAATAGACGAAATCATACCCTCAGACCTCCTGGATGAAAATACAAAATACTACATAAATCCTACGGGGAGATTTGTAGTGGGGGGCCCCCAGGGGGACGCAGGGCTAACAGGAAGAAAAATTATTGTAGATAGCTATGGCGGCTACTCTCGCCATGGTGGGGGGGCCTTTTCTGGCAAGGATCCTACCAAGGTTGACCGGTCTGCGGCCTATGCGGCTAGATACGTAGCTAAGAATATTGTGGCAGCGGGTTTGGCAGACAAGTGCGAAATAGGCCTGTCCTATGCTATAGGGGTGGCCCAGCCAGTTTCAGTGATGGTTGAGACCTTTGGAAGTGGAAAAGTTGAAGATAAGAAATTAGTGGACTTGGTTAGGAAACACTTTGACCTAAGGCCGGCAGCTATTATTGAGGATTTGCAATTAAGGAGACCTATTTATAGGCAACTTGCAGCCTATGGGCATTTTGGGAGAAATGATTTAGACTTGCCTTGGGAGAAAACAGATAAGGCCCAAATTCTTAAAAATGATGAAATAGTAAAAGGATGAAAAGGAGGGGGTTAAAAACCTCCTTTTTTTTATGCAATCTTCTAATTCCTCCTAGGATGAAGGGCTAAGCTGGGAGGGATTTTTTTTATTCTGCCTTGGTCACTTTCCCTAGTATTTTCTATAATGGCCTTGCCGGTAATAAAGAAAGATGCATCTTTTAAAGGGATGTAAAAAAATGAGCAAAGAAATAGAAGTCCTAGCAAGGAAGGGAATGGAGGGTGATCAAGAGGCAAAGGAGGAATTGTTATTAAGATTAAGGCCATTGGTAATTGCCTATAGTAAAAGATATGGGGGCCGCCAGGGGATGGATGAGGATGCCTTCCAGGATGGAATGTTGGAAATACTGGGGGCCTTGGAGGATTATGATATAGATAGGGGGGTAGCTTTTTTGGCCTATATAACAAGCAGGATGCGTTATTATTATCATAATCGGAGGAGGAGGGAAAAACCCTATTATTATTTAGAAGAAAGATTACAAGAGGGTAGCGGGACAACATTTTTGGAAGGTCTAGTGGCACCTAAACAGGATGTAGAGGACAAGTATTTGAACAAGGAAAAAAGACAGGAAATTATGGGGGCAATAGATAAACTAACCCCCGTCCAAAGACAAATAATAAAACAATATTATTTTGACCATAAAAACCTAAGGCAAATAGCAGAAAGAAGAGGGGTCCACCTGGTTACCATTGCAAAGACCAAGGCAAGAGCCCTAGAAAATTTAAAAAAATATTTACGGGACAGTGCTAATAAATCCTATTAAAAAACATTTACTATGTGTGGGCTGCAGCCAGCAAGGAAAAAAAGAAGGGAGGCTTATATATGCCAGTTTCAACAATAGACCAAAGCTCTAGGATTAGATTACAGTTTGTAGAGAGTAGGGACCAAGAGGGTAGGGAAAAACTTTCCTCCAGGAGTTATAGCAATTTAAAAGCCCAGGCTGATGATGCTTCAGTATATAATGTGGCAGCGACTATTGCAGGACTTCAGGAAAAGGAAGTAAGGGCAATAATTAGAGTTGACGAAAAAGAATTAGTGGAGTCTTAAGGGAACTTTTAAATAATTATCAGGGGGTGAAGGGTATTGAAGCAGGTATTGGAAATGTTTTTCATAAAGGAAGACAGTAAAACAGCAAAAATAACAGTGGCAAATGCAAGGGATGACATTAGTGGGACAGAGGTTAAGGAGGCCATGGATACTATCCTGGAGGAAAACATATTTATGCCAGGAGGGTCGGAGTTGGTAGAAGCCCATAGGGCTAAGATTGTCAGAACTGAAGAGGAAGAATTACAGATAGGATAAGGTGGTGAAATAAATGCCTGAAATATTAAATCATGTGGCTAATCTAGGATTTCCAATTGTAATATCTATTTATCTCCTAGTTAGGATAGAGGGTAAGTTGGAAAGCCTTACAATTAGCATTCATGAATTGGCAAAAACCATCGGCAACCTCTCCCACTAGGGAGAGGTTTTTTTGTTTAAATTTATCGTATGATGAGGGGTATAAATATCCAAAGGACCCTAACACAATATTTTGTCAAATTTGAATATTTATTACTTACAGGTTTTTTACTATATGATATAATTAAGATAGAATTCTCAGATAATGGAATGGACTGTAGTTTAAATAATTGAAGATAAAAAGCCTTGTATTATGGGAGGATTATAGATTGCTTGAAGTAGAAGGAAGGCTAAGGGAAATCATATATAGAAATGAATATAATGGATATACAGTAGCTGTATTGGATGCCCCCGAGGAAGAACTAACCCTTGTGGGTTACCTACCAACCCTAAGGGAGGGGGAGCAGCTACTAGTTAAGGGCAATTGGAAGATCCACCCCATATATGGCCACCAATTGGAAGTTGAGGAGTATAGGTCAGTATTGCCAACAAGCAAGGATGGGATGATTTATTATCTATCTTCTGGGGTCCTGCCAGGGGTGGGTAAGAAAATCGCCAAGAGAATTGTGGAATACTTTGGGGAGGATAGCCTAGATATCATAGAAACTCAACCCCATAGGTTAAAGGAAGTTGCCGGCATAGGGGAAAAAAGATGTGCAGATATAATGGAGGCCTATGAGGAGCAGAGGGAATTTAGGGAGGTCTCTATCTTCCTGTCCCAATATAATATATCTCCTAGCTATGCTGTCAGGATATATAAGGCCTACGGAGGGGACACAATCCCTTTAATACAGGAGAACCCCTATCGTCTGGCTGAGGATATAGCAGGTATTGGCTTTATTACTGCTGATGGGATTGCCAAAACCATGGGGATAGAAACAAATTCAAAATATAGGATATATGCTGCTAGCAAGTATATGTTAAAGACTTTTCATATGGCTGGTCATACCTATGTACCTATGGAAATATTAGTAGACAAGACAAGGGAACTTTTAAATATAGAGGGGGAAAGGGTCAGGGAGGCCATACACAACCTGGCCCTAGACCAACAAATTCAAATGGAGATTCAGGGGGAAGAAACTGCCATTTACTCAATGGCCTACTACCATGCAGAGACCAATGTTTGCAAGAGATTAATCCAATTATCCCGGGTTCAAATGGAGGCCCTTGATATAGACCTAGAAAAAAGGTTGGGACTATTGCAAGAGGAAGAAGGGATTACCCTAGCTGCAAATCAGGAAGAGGCCATAAGGCAGGCTGTGGGAAACGGGGTTTTTGTAATTACTGGAGGGCCTGGAACGGGAAAGACCACAACCATAAATATTATGATTAAAATTTTTGAGGAGGCAAAACTAAAAGTCCTTCTGGCAGCCCCTACTGGAAGGGCAGCTAAAAGGATGACAGAGGCCACAGGCAAGGATGCCAGCACCCTCCACCGAATGTTAGAATTAGGGTTTGACGAGGAGGGGGAGGGGATGGTCTTCCAGAAGAATGAAGATAACCCCTTGGATTGTGATGTAATTATTGTGGATGAGGGTTCTATGGTGGACATCCTCCTTATGAATAGTTTGATTAAGGCCATAGCCCCCGGAACTAGGTTGATTTTGGTTGGGGATGTGGACCAGCTACCCTCAGTGGGGGCAGGAAATGTACTCCAGGATATTATAGGGAGTAAGATTGTAAAGGTGGTTAGGCTAAAGGAAATATTTCGCCAGGCAGAGGAGAGTATGATTATAGTAAATGCCCACAGGATTAACAATGGTGACTTTCCCCTGCTTAATGCCGAGGGTAGGGATTTTTATTTTATTAATAGGAGGCAAAGGACCACCATTATCAAGGGTATTATACAATTGGTTAAGACTAGGCTGCCTAGATATTATAAGTTTGATAGCCTAAAGGATATACAGGTATTGACCCCTATGAGAAAGGGGGAAATTGGTTGCGAGAATTTTAATCGGGAGTTGCAGAAGGTTTTAAATCCTCCCAGCAAATTTAAAAATGAAAGAAAATTGCATGATAGGATTTTTCGTGAGGGAGATAAGGTTATGCAAATAAAAAATAACTACTCCCTTAAATGGAAAGATGAAAATGAGGGTTCAGAAGGGGAAGGAATATTTAATGGGGATATTGGCTACATTTTTTCCATTAATAATAAGGAAGAGGAATTGCTGGTAATATTTGATGACTATAGGCAGGTGACTTATAATTTTTCACAAATAGATGAGTTGGAATTGGCCTATTGTACTACCATACATAAGAGCCAGGGAAGCGAATTTCCTGTTGTGGTTATGCCCATCGCTTGGGGGCCCCCCATGCTCTTGACTAGAAATCTTTTATACACAGCTATAACTAGGGCAAAAAAGCTTGTGGTATTAGTAGGGATGGAAAACTATCTAAAAATGATGGTGGAAAATGATGAAATTGTCCAACGGTACTCAGGATTGGGCTATAGGTTAAAAAAATTCTATGATTTCCATTCCCAATAATTAATAGAAAAATCAGAGGACATTTAGGAGGCATGGGGTAAAACATCATGGATGAACTAAGGGCATTAGAGAAAAGAATCAAGGACGCCAAGAGAACACTAGAGGAAGCCATAGAGACAAAGGAGGGCTTTTTGACGGACAAGGAAGTGGTGGAATTAAGCCAGACCCTAGATAATTTATTGGTAGAGTATGCAAAAATGAGGAAAAAGGATTAAAGAAGGGGACCGGGTATGGGAATTTTCCATAGGCTAGGGGAATATGCAGATATATTATTGGAATTGATTTATCCTCAGGACAAAATCTGCATAGTCTGCAATGCTTATATTAGGGATAGGGGAAAATATAATATTTGCTCCCATTGTATTAAGGGGATTAGTTTTATTGGAGAAAATAGCTGTGATAAGTGTTCTAAGGTCCTATCAACTCAAGATATGGCGGTGTTTTGCCGAGATTGTAGTAAAGACAAGTATTTTTTTGATAAGGCCATTGCCCTAGTTGAATATGACAAGATAGTGGCAAAATTAATATATAAGTTCAAATATTATGATTGTCCGTATTTGGCAAGGGAAATGGCTCAAATGATGGCAGATAAAATTAAAAGACAGGAATTAAATATTGATGGGATTATAGGGGTACCCCTACACCACAGAAGGGAAAAGAGGAGGGGTTATAATCAATCCCACCTGCTGGCCAAATATGTGGGAAAAATTTTACAAATAAGGGATATGAAAAATGTTTTAATTAGAAAAAAATATACTGAGGCATTACATAAGATGTCTAGGCGTAAACGGCGTAGCACCTTGGAAGGAGCCTTCCAGGTTAGGGATAGGGAAGCTATTAAAGACAAGGATATTTTACTGATAGATGATATATTTACCACTGGAGCCACGGCCAATAGCTGTAGCAAGGTCCTGCTAGAGGCTGGGGCAAAGTCGGTGACAGTTATTACTTTCGCTAGAGGTATTCTGAAGGAGAGGGACCAGGGGTCCCCAGAATTGAATAAGGGGGGGTAATAGTATGGAATTAAAAAACTGTGAAAAGTGTGGAAGAGTCTTCGCCTATACGGGTGAAACCACCTTGTGCTCTAGATGTAATACAGAGGATGAGGAAACAGATTTTAAAAAGGTAAGGGATTATTTATACGAGTATCCGGGAGCTACAGTTCCGGAGGTTGCAGAGGCCACCAAGGTATCAGAAAAGCAGATATTAAAATTTTTAAGGGAAAGCAGAATAGAAATAAGCAATGAAGACAGCCTGATGCTGGATTGTGAGAGGTGCGGGACATCAATAAAACATGGTAGGTTTTGTAATCAATGTATAGCAGAAATGAAAAGAGAATTTACACAAGTTCTGGAGCCCAGTAAGGAGGAGAAGGCCGAGAAGCCAAAGCTTACTAGCAAGAGCCGGAAAATGTATGTGGCTGAAATGAGGAAAAAAAGAAGATAGACCCTATAATCATGACCCAATATGAGGAAAAAAATAAAATCAGTGATTTATGTAAAGAAAGCCCCCTAACTAACCGATAATACTATTGATAAATAGAAAGGTAAAGTTAGGGGTGTTTTAAATGAAAATATTTAATAATTCCAATATATCTCAAATCATGAAGCTCTATAACAAATCCATTAGGCCTATGGAAAAGTCCCAAGATGTTGGTAAGGCGGAAGATAAACTGGACTTATCCCACAAGGCAAAGGAATTCCAGGTGGCCATGCAGGCCTTTAAAGACTTGCCAGAGGTTAGGCAAGACAAGGTAGAGGAACTAAAGGCAGGAATCCACAACAAAAGTTATAGTGTATCCGGCAAGGAAGTACTGGATAAGATTCTTGAAGGTATATTAATGGATAAAAAAATCTAAGGAATTATCAGGATAATTATGCTAGGTGGTGAGGTCAGAATGAAATCTATCCAACAACTAAAGGATAGTTTAGATCAGGAGATAAAACTTTATAAGGCCGTATTGACCACGGCAAAGGGGAAAACCCAGGCTATAAAGACCGCCCAATTAAAGGAGTTAGAGGAAGTTATAGAAAAGGAACAGGAATACATAAGGGCCATGGGGGCCTTTGAGAAGATTAGGCGGTCTATCTTTGCTAATATAGCCCAGGAGTTAAATATAGCCCAGCCTGATAGTATATCTGAGTTGATATTGCACTTGGATGATGATGAGGGCAAGGAGCTAGATGATTTAAGGACTGAATTATTAAAAACTATTAAAAGATTAGCAGATGTAAATGAATTAAATGAAAAGTTAATCCAACAGAATCTAGATTTTATCAATTTCAATATAGGTCTATTGACTTCCTTATCAGATATAGATAGCAATTATGGTGAAAAGGATAAGGGGAGCAAGAAATCAATTTCTAGTATTTTAGATATGAAGGTTTAAATATGAGGGGTGGGTTAGAGGATGCGATCAACATTTTTGGGCTTTAATGCAGCACGGTCAGGGCTTTTTGCGGCCCAGAGAGCCTTAGATATTACGGGACATAATATTGCTAATGTTAACACCAAGGGGTACACAAGACAAAGACTAGAGCAGGCAGCAAGTATACCCATGCCACTACCGGGTGGCCAAGGGATGCTGGGTACCGGGGTAAGCACATTGGCTATAAAACAACTAAGAAGTGAATTTTTAGATTTTAAATATAGGGATGAAGCCAATTCCGAAGGTTATTGGGAGGCAAAAAGAGATGGTTTGCACTTTATTGAATCTATAATGAATGAGCCATCAGATACTGGGATTACAACAGTTATAGACCAACTATTTGCCTCCTTTCAACAACTAAGTAAACCAGAGAATGCCGATAATTTAACTACAAGGGCCTTGGTCAGACAAAATGCAATTACCTTTACCAATTCCATTAACCATATGTATGACCAATTGGAGAATCTAGTAAGGAATTATAATTCCGATGTAGTCAATATTGTAAGTTCAATAAATGGCCATGCCGAACAAATAGCTAGATTAAATGAACAAATTTTCAGGTATGAGGTAGACGGAAGCAACGCTAATGATTTGAGGGACCAAAGAAACCTGCTAATTGACGAGCTGTCCAAATATGTCAGCGTGGAGGTTCTAGAGGTTGCCGATAGCAATGATCATAACTTGGGCGGTGGAGCCCATGTGGGAAGAAAGATGGTTTTGCAGATAAATGGACAACCCTTGGTCTACCATAATAAAGCCTACAAATTAGATACAGACATTAAGGAAAAGAGCCAATTTTTTGAAGATATAGGGGTAGATCTAGAGATAAATACAGTTAGGTGGGAAAGCGGTTCAGCCCTTAATGTATCAGGGATTGATGGGGAACTAAAGGCCCTCTTGAACCTAAGGGATGGGTCAAGTGGTAGCAATAAGGGAATACCCTACTATATAGAAAGGCTTAACCACTTTACCCAAGTATTTGCTGAGGAAATAAATAAGATACATAGCCAGGGTTATGGGCTAGACGGTAATGATGGTTACTTGTTCTTTACTGCTAATGGAGTATCCTCAGAGGCAGCTAGAGATGAGGGTGCCCCAAGGATTACCGCTAAGAATATTAGTGTAGCCCTGGATATAGAGGACTTAAATAAAATAGCGGCTGCTACAGAAAAAGACCTCCTACCAGGTGATGGTTCAAATGCCTTAAAACTAGCAAATACCAGAGATAATTTAGGAATGTTTAGTGAAGGTAAGCCTGAGGACTTTTTAAAATCCTTAATTTCTAACCTGGGAGTAGATACTCAGGAGGCTATGAGGAATGCTGCCAACCAGGCCATCTTAACTGCCCAGGTGGATATGGAAAGGCAAAGAATTTCAGGAGTAGGCCAGGATGAAGAACTATCCAATATGATAAGATTCCAGCATGCCTATAATGCATCTGCACGGATGATTACCACCATGGATGAGATGCTGGATGTCATTATTAATAGGGTTGGCCTAGTAGGAAGATAGGGGGATTTGAGATATGCGGATTACAAATAATATGATGATTTCAAATATGATGCTAAATTTAAATCGGACCATGCTAAGTTTAGATAAACGGCAAATGCAGGCCTATACCGGTAAACGGGTACACAAACCTTCAGATGACCCTATTGCAGTTTCTAGGAGCCTGAAGGTTAGGGCCGATATAAGCCAACTATACCAATATGACAAGAATGTTGATGATGCAATATCTTGGTTAGAGACTACAGAATTGGCAGTGGATAATGCCAATGAGGCAGTCCATCGATTTAGAGAACTTATGGTCCAGGGAGCAAATGGCCCCCTAACCGTGGAGGAAACCACCAAGATACAGGAAGAAATCAAGGAGATAAAGGCCCAACTCATAAGCCTGGGCAACTCCTCCTATGGGAGTAGTTATATTTTCTCAGGGAAAAAAACTAACCAGGCACTATTTGACTCCCAGGGTAACTACCAGATAGACCTCAGGGCCCATATCGACCCAGCCTTTGTGGATGACAGGCATGATATCCAGGTGGGAAATTATGAAAATATAGGAGTAAACACCTTGGGTTTAGAATTATTTGAGGCTATAGAAAAGCCCCTAATATATAGCAATGAAATTGAGGGCTTGCCCCTTGAGGATGGCGGTGACTTAACTATAAGCCTACCCATGGTAGAAGGGGAAGAGGCTATAGAAGAGGCTGGGGAAGAGGCTATAGAAGTTATATTAAAGA